>CAYUAI010000106.1:0-12815 GCA_964442745.1 uncultured Chromatiales bacterium | reverse complement strand
ATTTACTGAAGATGTAATGTAGTGTATAAAATTAAGGACGAATTAGGGTACCTATGAACCTAATGACCGAATACGACAATTAAGAGGCATAGGAGGGACTGAGTTTGTATTCACCAAACAAGTGAGCGCTTTATCGGTTGAACATCTGTCGGTGGATAATTTTGAAATTGAATTGGGCGCGATGAATTATGGCTTCATGATCAATGGAGTGCTAGGTATGGATTTTTTTCGTCAGGCCGAAGCCATTATCAATCTAAAATATTTGAGTATTTCATAAAGATGGCTTATTCAGACAATAAAATTTAATGTCTGAATTTGAGGCAGCATACCATGAGCAAAAAAACAATAATAGCCCGCGCCTCATCAAAATTAATCAATTTTCCTGGCTGGCTTTAGACCCCGGCCTTTCGGCCGGAAGGAGCGCCCGCCACGAGTGAAGTGATGAACTATCCACCAATACAATGAGCCTCTCAAACTGCTTTCGATAAAAAATTGCACCCATGCTATTCGTTTTTTACATAGAACGCCTCATTTATCATGGGTGTTTAGACGCCGCTGATCCGTGGTTATCTGCGACCGCGTCACAAATTCTCCAGCCCATTGAAGCGTTGTTTCGTGGGATTGAAGAAAAAACCGGCATCGAGTGTGCGAGCAAGATTCGCTCTTATCAAGGACTGATATCGGACGACTCGCGGCGGCCATGTTTTTCTGGAATCACTTACGTGTCAGCGCTTAATTCGCATTAAACGACTAAACTTATCCCTCAAACAAAGACAATCAGGTAACTCCGCTTTCCATCTGCCATTTATCGCCTTATACTTTCGAGATATCTAATTTATGACTTAAAAAAATCGTCAATGAAAATATCGTTAGTGCCACAAAAATTCACAATATTGATTCTACCACGGGTGACCCTGTTATGGGTATGTGCGGTATTTAACGCCTCTGCCACCGAGCAGATTTTACGCAAAGGCAATGGCCCGGAACCTCAAAGCTTGAACCCTCATCAATCGCTCGGGGTGCCAGCGTCCAATATTTTGCGTGATCTGTTTGAAGGGCTGATATCTGAAGCTCCCAACGGTGAATTAATACCCGGCGTGGCTAAGCATTGGGAAATTGACGAACGCGGAACTCGTTATATCTTTTACCTGCGAGAGCAAGCCAAATGGTCAAACGGAGAACCAGTCACCGCCCACGATTTTGTGTATAGTTGGCAACGCATCGTCACGCCACAAACCGGCTCGGTCTATGCGCAAATTTTGGCACCGATTTTACATGCCAACGCCATTATTCAAGGCAAAAAAGAGCCAACGGCATTAGCGGTTAAGGCACTGGACGACCACACATTAGAAGTCAAATTACAAGGACCTACCCCCTACTTTCTTGGCTTATTAACCCATTCGACTACCTATCCATTACACGCGGCGACCGTTAAAAAATATGGCAATAAATTCGCCAGAGCGAACCGTTTGATGAGCAACGGCGCTTACCGATTAACGGAATGGGTGGTGCAATCCCACATTATTCTCAAGCGCAATCCACAATATTGGGATAATAGCCATACCCGCATTGATACGGTTTATTATTATCCCATCGAAGATCAATCCACCGAACTAAAACGGTACCGCGCCGGGGAAATTGATTTCACGCATGAAATACCACTCAATCAATACAAATGGATAAAAAAGAATCTTGCCAACGATCTTCATGTGGCTCCTTATCTTGGCACTTATTATTATGGGTTTAATTTAACAAAAACCCCGTTTAAAGATAATATAAAGCTTCGCCAAGCCTTAACCATGGCCATTGATCGAAAAATTATTGCCGAAAAAATTACCGGCAGCGGCGAAATACCGGCTTATGGTTGGGTACCACCAGGCATCTCAAATTATCAAGCGCAAAGCTTTGCTTGGCGCGATATGAATAAAGCGGACCGGCTAGCTAAAGCACAAAAACTGTATCAACAAGCGGGTTACAGTAAAGCCAATCCATTGGTGATTGAAGTGCGTTACAATACCAGCGAGAACCATAAAAAAATCGCCTTAGCCATCAGTTCCATGTGGAAAAAAACCTTGGGGGTGAAAGTCAAATTACTCAATGAAGAATGGAAAGTCTTTTTAGCTAACCGCAAGCAAAAAAATACCGAGGCATTTCGTTCCGGTTGGATTGCTGATTATAATGATGCGTTTAGTTTTGCTGAATTACTGTATTCACAACACGGTATCAATGACACGGGTTATAATAACGCTCACTATGATGCCTTGTTAAAGCAATCAGCGATTGAACAAGACCAAGAAAAACGCCGCCAGTTGTTAGCCCAAGCCGAACAAATCATGTTAGCTGATTATCCCATCATGCCCATTTATTTCTATGTCACCAAACGCTTAGTGAAACCTTATGTCCGTGGTTATCAAGCGAACATCATGGATCATCATTATACAAAAAATATGTATCTAGCTAAGTAGCACCCATGCTGCGTTATATCATCAAACGTTTATTAGGTATGATACCAACGTTGTTGGTTATCATTACGTTGGCTTTTTTTCTGATTCGTTTAGCGCCCGGTGGTCCGTTTGACACGGACAAAACTTTACCTGAAGAAATTCAGGCCAATCTCGATAAAAAATACCACCTCGACGAATCCTTACTGCAACAATATTTTCGTTTTCTTTGGCAATTATTACAGGGGGATTTTGGACCCTCGTTTCATTATCAGGATTACAGCGTTAATGAGTTGATTCAAACAGGTTTTCCAGTATCATTGCAATTGGGCCTCAGCGCCATGGTATTGGCACTACTGGCGGGTCTTAGCCTAGGGGCTCTCGCCGCTCTGAAACAAAATTCCGCCGTGGATCATCTGGTCATGTCATTTTCCATGACGGGTGTATCTATCCCCAATTTTGTGATTGCACCGTTACTGTTACTATTATTTGCCGTCCACTTGGATTGGCTACCTGCCGGTGGCTGGGACAGCCATCAACCGAGTACTATCATTTTGCCCGTGCTGTGCCTGGCGTTACCTCAAATTGCTTATATCGCCCGTTTAACCCGCGCTAGCCTGATTGAAGTGATGCATAGTCACTATATTCGTACGGCCTTTGCCAAAGGTCTGCCGATGCGACTCATTCTCATGAGACACGCCTTGAAACCCACATTGTTACCTATCGTCTCCTATCTGGGACCGGCAACCGCCGGTGTTATCACCGGTTCGGTGGTCATCGAAAAAATTTTTAGTATACCGGGTTTGGGGCGATTTTTTGTGTTAGGTGCGCTCAACCGGGATTACACCTTGGTGATGGGCGTGGTTATTTTTTATGGTTTATTAATTATCCTGTTTAATTTTATTGTCGATCTGTTATATGCTTGGTTAGATCCAAAGATTCGTTATTAAGGTCCGTATGTTGCGATTAAAAAGCACCGACACCACATCTCCAATCAAGGGCCGTAGTTTATGGCAAGAGGCGCGACAACGACTCATCCATAACAAAGCGGCATTGTTCAGTGCCATCTTGCTGTTAACCATTAGCTTGTTAGTCATTATCGCCCCATTATTCAGCCCTTATGCCTACGATGATACCGATTGGGAAATGATGTCGATGGCGCCTGATTGGGACAGCCAACACTATTTTGGGACCGATGCATTGGGTCGTGATTTATTTGTCCGCACCATGCATGGTGGACGCATTTCACTGCTAATCGGTGTCGTGGCCACCTTAGTGAGCTTAGTGATTGGCATTAGTTACGGGGCCATTGCCGGTTACTTGGGAGGACGGGTCGATGCATTAATGATGCGTGTCGTGGATATTTTATATGCCATGCCATTCATGTTTTTTGTGATTTTGCTAATGGTATTTTTTGGCCGAAATATTTTGTTGATTTTTATCGCCATTGGCGCGATCAACTGGTTAGATATGGCACGCATCGTCCGCGGCCAAACCATCAGTTTAAAGAATAAAGAGTTCATCGAAGCCGCCGAAGCTTGCGGCAGTGGTCCCTTTAAGATTATTCGGCGTCACATTCTTCCCAATTTATTAGGTATTGTCGCCGTGTATGTCACACTGACCATTCCGCAGGTAATTTTAGTCGAATCATTTTTAAGCTTTTTAGGACTGGGTATACAAGAGCCGAATACCAGTTGGGGCGCACTGGTCAACGAAGGGGCTCAAGAAATGGAAACGGCCGTATGGATGCTGATATTTCCGGCAAGCTTTTTGGCATTGACATTATTTTGTTTTAACTTTATTGGGGATGGATTGCGCGATGCCATTGATCCGAAGGATCGGTAACTGATTTGTAAAACATGGAAATATTACAGGTAAAAGATTTACAAGTGACATTTGATACGCCGGATGGCCGTATCAAAGCAGTTAACCATTTAAATTTTTCAGTTAAATCGGGTGACATTTTAGGTATTGTCGGTGAATCCGGTTCCGGTAAATCGCAAGCCGTTTTGAGCATCTTGGGCTTATTGGCGAAAAATGCCCAAACCCAAGGCCAAGTCGTATTCAAGGATCAACAACTCTTAGAGTTATCCAGCAGGCGACTTAACCAGATCCGTGGCAATCAAATCGCCATAATTTTTCAAGATCCCATGACCTCGATTAATCCTTATTTACGTATTTCCATTCAGATGACCGAAGTACTGCAAGTACACCGTGGCATGAAATACAAAGCGGCATTGGCACTCGCCATTGATATGCTTGAGACAGTTCATATACCAGACGCGGCCACCCGCATCCATTTTTACCCTCACCAGTTTTCCGGAGGTATGCGACAACGGGTGATGATTGCCATGGCTTTGTTATGTGAACCCGACATCCTGATTGCGGATGAACCCACCACCGCGCTGGATGTCACGGTACAAGCACAAATAATGAAATTGTTGCTCGAACTTAAACAAAAACTTGGCACTACCATTATACTGATTACTCATGATCTTGGTGTAGTTGCGGGTGTTTGCGATCATGTATTAGTCATGTATCGCGGGGAAATGATGGAATACGGTGATGTCACCCGTGTCTTTCATCAGACCAAGCACCCGTATACCCAGGGACTATTAAAATCCGTACCGCGACTTGACCAATCACAGCAGACTTTATATGCCATTCCTGGCCACCCGACTCCCGCCAATCAAAACATTGCTGGCTGCCCCTTTCATGGGCGTTGTGAACAGGCTTTGCTGCGCTGCCAGGAGGAAAAACCCACCTTGCGTTCGATCACCACCGAGCATCAAACAGCTTGCCATTTAACTCAATAATGACTCAGAATATACTTCACGTTGATAATCTGCAGGTGCATTTTAAAAATCATCAGCATGGTCTGTTTACTAACCCAGCAACCATTCGGGCGGTTGATGGGGTTGATTTAACCATTGCCAACGGCGAAACACTCAGCATTGTCGGTGAATCTGGCTGTGGTAAGTCCACTTTAGCCCGTGCTATTTTAGGTCTGCTCACACCAACCGGTGGTCGCGTCATTTTTAATAACAAAGAACTCACTACACTAAGCAAAAAACAAATGCGCCGCGAGCGCCAACATTTGCAAATGATTTTTCAAGACCCACTCGCATCGCTGAACCCACGCCTGAGCATTGGGCAAATCGTTGCTGAGCCATTACATAATTTTTCGCCTCACTTAACCAAGCAAGCCATCTTACAACAAGTGCGGGAAATCCTGATCTCCGTGGGTTTATCCACCGATCAAATCAACCGTTATCCTCACGAATTATCAGGTGGCCAGTGCCAACGGGTTGGTATCGCTCGGGCCTTAATCTGTCATCCTCAGCTTATTATATGCGATGAGCCGGTGAGTGCTTTAGATGTCTCCATTCAGGCGCAAATTATTAATTTATTAATGGACATTCAAAAAAAACATCATATTTCATTGCTGTTTATCGCCCATGATTTAAGTATTGTCAAGCATATTAGCCACCATGTTATGGTCATGTACCAAGGCAAAGTGGTTGAACACGCGCCATGCAAACAATTATATGATCGACCTCGCCACCCTTACACCCAATTACTGCTCGCCTCGGTGCCGATTCCAGAGCCAGTGGCAGGACGTCAACGACTAAGACTTATCAATAGCGAAAAAATCACACCAATACAGGAAAATATAACACAACATGGCTGCGCTTTTTATGCACGCTGCCCCATCGCCCAACCCCAATGTGAACATCAAGCCCCTACGCTAAAAAATCTCGACCAACACGTCAAAGTAGCCTGCCATGCAGCGACAACGTAACCGTGATTTGGTGCGACATGGCTTAACCGAGGCCTCATGCTTCACTCTTTAAATTAAGCATCGAATCCTGCGCTTTATGCACAGGTGAAAATGGGTAGGGCGCAAAAACCCCATTTTATGAGCGTGCTAAGCCTACGTATTTTTTTGCGCAAAAAAATACGACTTCCTCACGATGACCATTTGCAATGAGTTTGAATAAAAATGAATCTTAGCTGTGTTACTGGGACATTTCAAGATCGTCGATGATAGCATTCAATCCAGCTATCGCACATTTCTCATCGGTGTCGGCAGATGGTGCCCCACTCACCCCAATCGCACCATAAATAATACCACCCACTTCAATCGGTAAACCACCACCCAACATCACCAAGCCATCTAAGCTATTTAATCTTGAGCGGGTACGAGTCGCCAGTATAGACGTCGCGGTATTAAATGATAAGGCGGTATAGGCTTTTTGTTCGGCAACTCGCAAGGTGAGATCAACAGCTAAAGTATCGCGTGCGGCCAACTGAACGTTACCACCTCGATCAATCACCACAACGGCAATCTGAATCGCTTGTTTCCGACAAGCCGTTATTGCCGATTGAACTATCTTGACCGTCGACTCAAATGACAAGCGTTTAATATCCACCGCCACCAACACATCCGCCTTGGCTATAAATGGGAACAATACCATCAACAATAATGCACAACGAAATATTTCCATTAATTCTCACCTATTAGTGTACTGTTTCAGTTGAAACTGGAGAACTCCAAATCTGAGCGCCAAACAAGGAAGTTATCACGTGCCCATTCCTTAAAGAAGGCATCCTGCTAGAAGTCGGCTTCGATGACACGGTACCAAATCTACCCAAAATGATCTCTTCCTGGGCCTATGATCGAGCCTCGGAATTCGATACAACCTCTGATTACCCATGAAGCTCAACTATCCTCTGAGCAAGCGCCACACTCAACAAAGACTCATTCTCGCACAAAATAACACCACAATAGACAACACGGCACAACTAATGTCCGCTCGTCATTGTCCAAATAGAGAACTTTACACACGCGTCTAAACACCTAGTTTTCGATATTAAATCTGGTATATAAATAATTTTCACTTTCAATTAGATATATCTTGAATTTCAATTGACCCGCTTTTCAGTTACAATTGGCGTCGGGATGATTTTTAATTGACCGATTCTTCGCTGGCAATTAGACAGCACTTTGGTCGTAAATAGAGGGTTGCACAAAAATCACATATTTAGGAGTCGTCCAATTATCCGTACTCTCGATTTTCTACCGAAAATATCAAAATTACCTTAACTGACACGCCTGTTGTTTTTGTATCGTTTAATTCAACGCCCAGAGATTTTTGGACTTTTATTAGGGTCCTTCGTTTATAACGAATTACGCAGGCAAGTTAGATTAACAACCAACTCAATTTTTACCATTATTAGGGACAAAAAGAAAGTAGAGGTGAACATTATCATCGAAAACTCTATAGGCGACTGTTTTACTATAAAGGTGAAAGCTTCGGCTACGTTAACATCTAAAGACGTAAGTTTAAATTGATTTCAGAGAAAAATAGATGGGTAGCGTGGATTAAACGGAGCGAATCCACGAGGAACAAGCGTCGAAAACCAATGAATATACCCTTGGTCTTGTCCTCATTCAATGCCACACTGGCACATGATGACATCGTTCATCGCTGATGTGGATTCGCTTTGCTTAATCCACACTGCCTGGAGAAAAGAAGAGGTCGCGGTATTTTTTAATGATTTTTCCTGAAATCAGTTTAAACTTACTTAAAGACTTTGCTGGTAGTCGTTTTAAGCAGGGAATATTACTCTATGATGGCGATCACACCACAGCATTTTGGGATAAGCTCTTTGCTGTGCCGATAGGTGCGCTATGGGCGTGAGAGTGAGATTCATATTGACTCAAATAGAACCCCAAAAAATATCAGGAACTCGTAAAATCCTTGCCTATTGGCAAACAGCTATCGGTGACGACCACTATATCCTGACTCAGGAGTGACGATGCCGCCACAGCACTTTGGAGTCACTCTCCGAAGACTCACAGGGAAAGTTGAGATGCCAGTCCAGCAAAAAATAAAAAATTCAGTGATTCTATATATTGAAGATGATGCGATTACCAGAGAACAATTATCAAAGTATTTGCAACCACAATGCAAAGTGCTATATACCGCTGCAGATGGAGAAGAGGGGCTTGAATGCTATAAAAAATTTGAACCGGATATTGTTATCACCGATATTGAAATGCCTAAATTAAATGGCTTGATGATGATAAATGAAATCAGGAAAATATCATTATCTACCCAAATTATTATTATTACCGCCTATAAAAAACCGCAATATTTACTGGAGGCGGTCAACTTACAGCTGGTTCAATACCTCATCAAACCAATAAGCCTTGAAAAAATGACAGCCGTTTTAACGTTTGCCTCAAACTTTCTGGAGGGAAAACTTGAAACCAAAAAAGTGATTGCTAATGAGCTGTGCTACGACACCTATTCAAAAGAGTTGACGGCCAAAAACAGCATTATCAACTTATCAAAACATGAAAGAGCTTTAATCGAACTGCTCATAAAAAAACACCCATCACCTGCCTCATATGAATCTATTGATGCCCACGTATATGACTACGGCGCGTCAAAAAATGCCATTAAACTGTTAGTTAGCTCGTTAAGAGAAAAAACAGGGAGGCAATCGGTTGTCAACATCTCAGGGTTTGGCTATAAATTAAATCTTGTGGATGATCAATAATGGAGCTGTTTTTAGGCTTTTATTTTGGCGTGATGTCAATGGTCGTGTTGTACAACTTTCATTGGTACAACGTAACAAAAGAGAAAAGCTACCTCTATTACGCGGTTCTTAAAGTTTCCATCATTATTATTATGCTGCAAACAACCCAAATAATTGTAACCGATAATTTTTTTTATATATTGAATATTAATATTATATTCATGCTTATTTTTCTGTTTTCAAAAGAGTTTTTAAATCTAAAGAAAAATTTTCCCTCAATAAACAGACTCATCAATTATGTCATGATTTTTGTATTACTCTGTTTTGTTTACAGTATCGTCACTGAACATTACAGTATATTTGATCTGCCCTACTCTTTGGTGCTATCTCCTTTAATCATGATAGGTTATTTGGTCTATCGACAGGGTTTCGAGCCTGCTAAATATTATGTAATAGGATGGGGGAGTTCTCTTTCATTGGTCGGCATTGATGACTTAAGGAAATTTGCCGGGGTGGATCTCTATCCAGATATTCCGTTCACTCTGATTAGCCACATTATAGAGTCTATTATTTTGTCTTACGCTATTTCTGAAAAAACAAATTTCCTTATAAAGGAGAAAGAGCAGCAGAGTAAAATACTCATACATCAGGCAAAGCTCGCTTCAATGGGGCATATGCTGGAGAACATTTCTCACCAATGGCGACAGCCACTCAATAGAATTTCTATATTTATTATCAATATGCAAATGCATATCAATGATAAATATAAAAAAGAAACCTATTTAATCGATGCGCTTAATCAATCTCAGTTACAACTTGAGTATATGTCAAATACGATTAAAGATTTTACTGACTTTAATAAACAGACAAAAGAGAAAGAGCATTTTTTAGCCTCTTCTGTTGTCAATGATGTTTATCGCATCACCGGTCAGACACTGGAAGCACACGCAATTTCATTCACCATAACAAATCATAATGATTTTTCAATTCACTCCTATCCAAATGAGCTGGCTCAGGTTGTTCTAAATTTGGTACAAAATGCTCAGGATGTGCTCATTGAAAGGGAGATAAAACAGCCCGCCATCAACGTCATAATAGACAAAGGAAAAATAAGCGTACAAGACAATGCGGGCGGGATAGAGGATAAAATCGTTGAGCAGATATTTGAACCCTATTTCACCACCAAAAGTAAATCCTCATCTTTAGGCTTGGGGTTGTATATGAGCAAGATCATACTTGAAAAACATTTTAATGCCCGAATAGAGATAGAGAACATCAAACACTGTACCTCTTTTAATATCCTCTTTGATTCTTAGAAAACAATCAGTGTGATCCAGCTTTTAACTCAAAAGGTGCACCAGGACGTAGAGCACGTGTTTTCCAAATTTTCGGGTTAGCGCCCATTTTTAACCCCAGGTCAATTAAATTCTGTATTGTTTCGGGATTGAATATTTCCTCGGTATCCTTAATTGAAAAGTTCTGTGGAATAGCAACATACCTCAGTTGAGCATCAAACTCAGGTCGATTATTAATCAACCGAACAAAGGTCTCAGCATCTTGAATGTTTTGAAGCGCTGAAGATTTAATAGATGTTTGTAACGTACGCTCCAGAATAGACGGCCATTGTAGCGGGACAACCTCAGGGTCTAATAACATCTTATCATTAACAATAATCCAGACTCGAATTTTTATGGATGTACCACTCTCAACGAAGTTTAAGTCCTGGCTTCTAGTTGTCTTATAAGCCCAACTCCGTTCATTTATTCCACTCACGATTTTCATAATGACACCACCATCAGTATACAGGTGATCATCAATGATTACTGGAGGAAACAATACCGGCAAAGCCGTAGAGGCAGACAATATGGCAACTGTGCGCTCAATCGATTTTTCCATCGACAGGTTAGTTGCGATTTGAGCCAGATCCCAAATACGCAATAGCGCATAATCCATATTGGTTGCACCGATTAATAATTGCCGACCCTCTCTCGATCCGTTTGCTATTTTTGCAATTAAGTCAGGGGTTATGGCTGAACTAATTTGTTCATGTAATATTGATACATCATAACGTGAGTCATTACTCAGTAAGAAAGAGAGCAGCCCTTTCTTTTTTGCTGAGTCTGGCCCAAGACCCTGGTAGAGTTTTATGATTTCAGCATAAGCTTCAGGTGTGCCAACAAAAGCAAAAGGCGCAATTAACGCACCCGTACTAATTCCACTCACATAATCAAATTGAGGTCGTGTATACTTGTCCTCCTTCACTTGCCCCCAGCCCTTCAAAAAACCTGTGCCAAATGCACCTAATGGCCCACCACCCGATAGAATGAGCATGTCATAGCTTTGCAGTTCGTTGCTACTCGATAAAAGAGCGTGTTGATATTCATGCCTCAAACGCATGAGTGTTTTTCCTGAACTGGCATCTATCTCGGATTGATACGAACGTAAGTAATCTTGATGTCTATCAATGAGTTCTTGTCCAGTCATGGAGCGTGGTGGCGATGTCTGGCAAGCAAGCAGAATAATCGTACTCAATAAAAACAGAGTCGTACATTTGAGATGGCTTAATATATTCAAAATAACACCGAGTAATTGATTTTATCTCAATCCACTATAGCTATATAAATAGTTTTCTGTGGAACGTTCTGGTTGAGAAAAAATAATTTAATTATATATTTATCTCCTATCAAAGCAAGAAAAAGCAAGCATTAGATTGGATTAACCTGCTCAGTAAGTACCCCGAAAAATTTTTAACCTGCAGGTGTATAACCACTCCGAAAAGAAACTTTTTTATAATATACTGCCCTTCAACGGCTCTTGGAAAACCGAAACGAAAACGAATAAGCAATGCGTTACGACAAATTTTTATCGTAAACCATGGATTATTCGTTACCGCGCAATAGTTTTGCAAAAGCCTCCTTATAGAATCTATACCTTGGAGGAATACTATGAAGAGCTTACTGAAATCTGTGTTGGGTGCTGGTTTGGCAGCGTCGCTGGCGTTGTCTGCATCCGCAGTAAGTGCAGACGGTTTTTATATTGGTGCCGGTGTGTACAAATCAGACATGGACTCTGATGCCTTTAGTGATAGCGATACGGTGCCGGCCGCTTTTGTCGGCTACCAATTTATTGATAGCAATGTTTTTATGCTGTCAGCTGAACTTGGTTATTATGATCTGGGTGACTACAGCAAGAACGTCAACAGTGTAGACGCCTCCGCATTTACCTTGGCCGGCGTTGCCTATTTACCCCTCGGGCCAATTTTTGAGGTCTATGCTAAAGCGGGTGCCGCGTTTGTCAGTGGCGATGTCAAGTTCAATAGCATCAAAGATGATATTGATGGTACGGATTTTTTTGGCGGTGTAGGTGCTGCGTTTGATATTCTCGATACGGTTGATATTTATGCAGAATACTTGATGTTCAATACGGAGGTTGACTCTGAAGTGCTCGGCGTTGGTGTGCGGCTTGATTTTTAAGCAGCGATTGAATGTTTGACAAGGAAGGTGTGGCTTTACTGCCCTTTTTTATTATCTGTAAGCAAGCCAGTTGGAAGCTGGATGGAAGGAACAACTCTTCGCGAAGGCTGCAGTTAAGTGCCATGCAACAATAGTAGACGAAGCGGCTGGCTGGCGTGCTTCGAAAATATGTTCCGCATGGAACAAGTAATGCGATTACGATCAAAATCAATAAAATAGGAGGTTGGTTCATGAAGAAGATCCAGGGATTAGTGTGTATCGGTATAGCCATTCTTGTTACCGGTTGTGCTACGACGACGTAACTACTCACCCCAAATTCATTGAGTCCAACTCCCCTGACAACGCCATTTGA
>CAYUAI010000105.1:0-12884 GCA_964442745.1 uncultured Chromatiales bacterium | reverse complement strand
ATGTAATGTAGTGTATAAAATTAAGGACGAATTAGGGTATTATACGTCGCATTATCGGCGGTGAAAGCACGCCAGTCCAGTGCAGAAATGGATGCAAAGTCTATTTTAGGTGCGGTAACTGATTTATTTGCTGAGCACCCTTGGTTGCAACTCGGAGGTAATGAAACCGTTGGCATGGGGTGGTGCGCAGTCAGTATTCAAAAGCAGAGGAATTAAGTGATGCAGACCATACAGCAAGAGCGAGCCAAATATGCACTTCATTGTGTCAAAGCTGATGCGAAAAAAGAAATTTTAAAAAGTGAATATAAAAGTTATGCAGCGAGTTTACCGGCGATGATTCACATGAATGGTCTGGGTCAGGCGGTGGCTTTTTATTACTCGAAAGGTGGAACATATAAATACCTGTATGACTTATTGTCTAATTGGCTTTGCCAAGATAATCAGCCTTATGGAAACTACAATGATTTACTTCATGGAATCACTGATTCCGATATGCACAGCTATCGTTTAGCCCAAGCAGAGTCGCAAGCATTAATGGACTGGGTGAAAAAGTTCGCCAAAGCTTACATGCAGGAAAAGGATTGAATATGCCAAGACCATTAGATACAGAGAAATTGGTTTTGCTAAGACCTCTCTATTCAATGTCACTGGAAAATACACCAGGATCAAAATTTAATCCAAAGGGGCATGCAGGACTTTGGTTTGATCGGTTTTTTGATATTTATCAGCATGAGGACCAGGAAAAATGGAAAGTAGCAAAAGAGGCGAAAAATACCTGGCTCACTCAATTTGCCAAGTACCGCCAGGTCGGTGATGAAAACGCGCTGGAGCAAGCGGTTAGGCGACAAATGGGATTAAACCGCTCTTTAGGTGGTGTCGAATGTGTTTTTGAAACCCAATGGCATTTTGTCACGGGGATGGGAAATTCACATCCTATTGAAAATGGTTTTAGTTGGCATCCTACGCTCGGTGTACCTTATTTGAGTGGTGCCACAGTGAAAGGGATGGTACGTAGTTGGTTAGAAGCATGGGAGCCTAGTGATAGTGATGCTGAGCAACAACAACGCCTGCTACAATGGTTTGGTAGTACCTGCAAGGACCCGAATCAGGCCGATTATCAAGTACAAACCGGCGAGTTAATTTTTTTTGATGCGATACCGGTACAAGCTGTTTCCCTTGGGGTCGATATCATGACATCACACATGGGAAATTGGTATGTCAAAGGACAAGATATTAATAGCATTGACAAGCCGCCTGAAGTTATTCCCGCCGACTGGCATGATCCGGTGCCTATCCCTTTTTTAGTCACCAGACAAGCTCGTTTTCTATTTAGTATTGCATTGCGTCGACGCCATCAAGATATCGATAAAAATATTGATCTGGAATTAGTGAAAGAGGCATTAACCAATGCCTTGGAATGGTTGGGGGCTGGCGCTAAGACGGCGGTGGGCTATGGTCAGATGACGCCTGATATAAATTATTATAACAAGCTAAAACAAAACTACGATCACCAATGTGAAGCACAACAAAAAGTCAAAAATGCTGAACAAGCGCTGGCGCAGTTCGAATCATTATCAGACAATAACAAGCAACTGCATCAATTGCAGCAAGAATTAGAAATTTATATCAAGGCGAATTCACTAATACGACAAGCGATGTTGCAATCATTTAAAGCCATGTGTAATAGCTTGATTGATGAATCGGTGGCTTGGCCGAGTGAAAAAGATAGGAAAAGTGCAGTAGAGTTATTAACCAATATTTACGAAGAAATCGGTTGGTCTGAAACAGGCAGAAACAAAAAACAACGTGAGAAGCAAAAACAAAAGAAACTTGATAAATTAGATGCGATTCTAAAAGGTGTACAATAGATCAGGCGAGCTACACTCGTTCCCACGCTCCTGCGTGGGAATGCCTACGAGAGTATAACTGGCCATAAGATCAAGTTAAAGACGAAAGATATCAAATGGCCTGAAACTTCGCCTGTTAAGCTGAACTGGGTGAGTTTTGTGCTAGGTCTGCATTCCCACGCGGGAGCGTGGGAACGAGAGGCTCATTGATGGTCTCAATCCCTTCTTAGTCAGGGCATCGTTCTAACCCCTCTTGACTTTTCTGAATGATATAAATTTCAGTTCGTTTTTTAATCAAGCGAGTCAGTCTCGGATATCATCTTTTGAGACTGCAAAAATGACTATAAAGAATTTGAAACATAATCACAAATGCTTTTCTTACGATGGATAATCTATCTCAGCAGTGTACTTAGGCATTACCTGACAAGCTTGAGTTTGTCCTCTTAAGGAATGGGTATGTAATCACTTTCCTGTTTGGCGCCTATTCCTTGATTGTGTGACCGTGCCTAACCACCGATCTATTTGCTTTAAATCTAGTGCGGACAAGTTACCCACTGACTGTTTTAATCGAAGCCGGTTTAAGACGTAGTCATATCGTGCCCGTTGATAGTCACGCCGAGCGCGATATAATTTTCTATTGACTTGAAACACATCAGTGATTGTTCGCATCCCCAATTTATTTTCCGTTTCCACAGCGTTTAATGCTTTTTCATTAGAGATGACCGATTGCGCTAACGATTTTACGCGAGCAATATTCGCCATGATACCACGATAGGATTTATGCACCTGACGTCTCACTGATCGCATCGTTGCATCCAGTTTTTCTAAATTTCTCTCGTGCTTAAGTACAGCGGATTTAGTGCGTGAAGTGACAGCCCCACCTTGATAAATCGGTAAACTAAATTGCAACCCGATGGTGCGATTTTCAGTATTACTGTTACCAAAACTACCACCACCAGACGTTGTTTTTGCATATCTCGCCACCAGATCAAGGGTCGGGTAATGAGCTGCCCGTTGACGCTTTACGTCATGTTGTAATTGTTGATTAATATGCTGCAGACGAAGAATATCAGGATTATTATTGAGCGCTAATATAATCCATTTTTCGACACCCACTATTGGCGGTTCAACCAATTCAAGCGCGACTCGTAAAGGTCTGAGTTTTTCGTGGTAGCGATTGGTTATTTCTCGCAAGGACTCCAGGGAATTTTCATATTGATTTTTCGCCTCAATGACATCGGCAATGGTTGAATCAAGTTGTGCTTTGGCTTCGTAAACATCGGTAATAGCGGACAGACCCGCCTTTAAGCGCCCTTCTGCTTGCGTTAACTGTCTTTTCACTGAAATTTTCTCGGCGTTAATAAAGCCTAGATTATCCGTTGCTGCAAGTATCTCAAAATAACGTTCTGACATTCGGATTATCAACGCTTGCTGGGTCGCACGTAAAGATATATTCGCTTGATTGACTTTATCTGTTGCTTGCTGATAAATGACATTATTTTCGTAGCGAAATAAGGGCTGGCTGATTGATAGCGAATAGCCATAACTGCTATAGCTTTCTTCTCCGTCGAATTGAGACACATCATATGTTCGTTTTTGTGAGTTATCAGTCATATCACCACTCAAACTTATGCTCGGTAACCATCGAGAGAAATCCTGGTGCTTTTGCTCCACTACAATGTCGTAATCAAGTTGAGACTGTCTTAGCGTAGGGTCAGCTTTCAATGCTAATGCATAAATATCAAACAGGCCTTCCGCGGAGAAGCTGACGTTTATGGAAAAACACAGCAACATTAGTATACGGATTAAACAGGTGTTCATGTCATTGCGACTACGTTTGATTGATCGTCGGGTGCCGATAAATCGATGACACGATCAGCCAAATCAATGGTCTCTTTCCGATGCGCGATGATTATCCGAGTGATTGGCAATTGCTTTATGGTGGCATTGATGAGTTTTTCAGTATCGACATCTAAATGGCTACTCGCTTCATCCAGAAAAAGTATTTTTGGATTCACATACAACGCTCTGGCCAAAAATAACCGTTGCTTTTGACCACCGGATAATGTGGTTCCCATATCACCAACCAGACTATTATAAGCCATAGGCATTTGGCTAATTTCATCATGAATGACCGTCATTTTAGCGACTTTAATCACTCGATCGAGATCTATGTGAGGATCAGAAAACGCAATGTTCTCCGCAATCGACCCGGCGACCAAGCAATCTTCCTGCATCACCGCCGCGGTCTGGGATCGCAGCATGGATTTGTCCAGCTGTGATAATTTTTTACCATCGTAATAGACATCGCCCTTGTCGGGTGTGATTAACCCCAAGATCACTTTTAATAGCGTTGATTTACCACAGCCTGAAGCACCGACAATGACAACCGTTTCTCCAGTGATAATTTTAAAGTTTAAGTGCTCGAAAATATAAGGCTCATTTTCCGAATAGCGATAGCTAAGATTTTTAACCGAAATTTCACCCTGAATACTATCTCGCGTATCAAAAAACCCATTAACGCCAGGCTCTGGCTCTGCATGTAAAATGTCGGAGACGCGTTCGAGATCAACACCAGCCAACTTAAATTCAATGATAGTTTCAATTAAGGTGGAAATCTTTTCTTTAAATTGATTCTGGTAGGAAAAAAACGCGTACAACATACCAATGGAAAACAGGCTAGCCATTATTTCCTGAGCCCCTAACCAAATAATGAGTACCGTCGCAATGGGAAACACCGTTTGATTAACTGCAGCGAAAATAATGCTGAATTTATTGAGTTTGATATTGGCATTGAGTGAGGCGGCATAATGATTTAACCACATCGATTCACGCGAACCTTCCTTTGAAAAGAGCTTGATCATCTGTACCGCACGAACGGTTTCCATAAAGTTAGTATTTTCTTTAGCGGAAAGAATAATGGACTCTTGTTTATATTGTTCATTGATACGAAAGGTAATCACTCGCAATACGATGTAGATAAAGACCGCTGCCATCACCACCAAGGTGAGGGTTGGACTATAGATATACATCATAACCAACGTCGCAACAGCCATGATACCATCAACAATGCTGGCGATTAATCCTTCGGTAAAAAGTGTGATCACACTGCGTAATGAACCAAAGCGAGAAATAATGTCACCAAGGTGCCTTTTCTGAAAAAAGTCCAGCGGTAGTCGCAGTAAATGCTTTAATGTATTACCAAGCAGTTGCACATCTAAGGTAGAATTCAAATAGAGTGTGACCCAGGACCGCAACGCCGTTGCAGCCATTTGTATCAGTGCCAACATACCAAAGCCTAAACCTAGCGCGAGCAATAAGCTTTCATCTGATGACGCAATGACATGATCCACCGTGATTTGCATAAAAAACGGCGTGACTAACACAAACACCTGTAGCACCAGAGACATCATCAGTATTTGAAACAATGCACGCTTTAAACCACTCGCAGATTTTAATAAGCGACTAATTTTTACTCGGCGAATATCGGACTTTTTCTCAAATTCACTGCCGGGTGTTAATTCCAAGGCAACACCGGTAAAATGTTCAGATATCTTGTCAAGTGTCAGTGTTCTTTTCCCATGTGCTGGATCGTGAATCGTCGCCTTCTTTCCTTGCACAGATTCAAGCACCACAAAATGATCAAGGTTCCAATGTAATATGGCTGGACACGTTAACTGACAAAGCTGATCCAACTCAAGACGTAATGCACGCGGGCTTAACTGAATTTTCTCTGCCGCTTGCATGAGATACTTCAGCGAGACACCTTTTAATGAACCAGGTAAATATTGCCTAATCGCTTCGATACTCATTTTATGGCCATGATAGGATGCCACCATCGCCAAACAAGCCGCCCCACATTCGGCAACCTCTGACTGTAAAATAACGGGCAAGCGTTTCGATGAGAAAGAGAAATGCAATAAATCAACGGGACTGCTCATTAACCATGCCCTCTTAAGCTATACAAAGGTTCTAATATCCAATCAATGATGCGACTACGACCTCGAATGATATCCCCTTGCAACAACATACCAACTTGCAAATAATGCTCACGTCCAAATGCGGTGACCGTCTGCTTATTGAGTTTAACGGTGACTTTATAGACGGGCTCTTTCACATCGACAGGCAGTACTACCTCCCCAGGGATCATAATATTGCCAGAAATTTGCTCAACAATGCCACCGTAGAGTCCAAATTTTTGATAAGGAAACGCATCGAAACGAATTTTCACTTCCTGGTTTTTATACAGAAAGCCAGCGGCTCGTGTAGGCACATATAAATCAGCCCGGAGTTCCGTCTTATTTGGTAAGATGGTTAATAAGGGTGACTTTGGATTAATCGTATCACCGATGCTATAGAGCAAAGCCGTGACTCGGCCAGATGCCGGTGCGACGATGGTATAGCTTTGATTACCGCGTGTTTCGGCCAAACGTTGTCGATAATCAGACAGCGATTTTTGATAAGACAATACACTTTGAGTCAATGTGATAGGGATATTATTGATCTTTGCTTTTAACTGCCATTTTCGATTCATCATGGCAGTTAGATTTCGCTCTAGTTGCACCAGCCTGACTTGGCTGTCCAGGTGTGTTTGATAACTTTTGGTATACTCTGTTTTAGGCACAAACTGATCATTAGCGATTTTTTTGATTCTCACAACATCTTCGGCATAAAGCGCCACTCGATCCTTGTGTAGCTTAATTTCTTTTTTGAGTGAGGCAATTTCTTGCTTGGTATATTTTAACTGTTTGCTAATATCCTTTTTATTGAGTTCGGCGAGTTTTTTTTCTTCGTTGATTTGTGCTTCGATAATCGCGATCGATTTTTCGGTTTCCAGTGCCACCAGCGTTTGCACTTTTTCATGACCATTGAGATGCCGCTCAGTTGAGACAACATAAATCACATCACCAACAGATATTGCATCACCCTCTTCAAATTCACGCAACTGCACGATGCCGCGCTGTGGCGCATAAACCTTGACTAAACCAGACTGAGGGTTAAGTACCCCTTTAACCGTTTCTTTACTGGCATAGTGGCCAAAGTACATAAACATAAGCAATGAAGCGACAAAGATAACCAGTAAGATAGTGTAAACTGAAAATGATACCGGGCGAATAAGTACCACATCACCGAAAACATTTTCATCACGTTTCTTGTCAATGACTTCGGGTCTGAATAGATTCATATTCAACCTCCAAACTAAGCCGGAGCCGATGCGACTCGACCCCGGTGGTTTTAAAAGTTAATCTAAATTATAGTGCTAAACTTAAGTCCCTAGCCCAACCTATTTATCGTTGGCAGTTTAACGCGATACACAAGAAGGGCATTACCAGTAGTTGCACCTGTCAGGGTTGTATATGTACCTTTGCAATATAAAGTTCCGTCCTTCAGTACAATAGTTTCACCAACGCATGTACCACCGCCTGCAACTTCACCTATTTCATTTACATTCAATTCTTTCATTTTATATTCCTCATCATTTTTCGTACTTTTGTACACTGTTTTAAAACACCTTTAATGCTTCACATTAAAGACGATTTATTCCGTTGCCAGATACTCGGGTCATGCACATCCCTGAACCCTAAAATCGTAATTGACGCATATAGGTTAACGCTTATCGCTATCTGCTTTCTGTGATATTTATCACATTAAAAATTCCAACTAGTTCCTTTCGGTTTTTATGCGTAAGTTGTAAATTCAAAGCGGCCTACATCAAAAGGCCGTTTATTCATAGTGATAGAAAAATTGTGAATCAGCGTGATGTTCTTAATCAATATGACATGGAGTTTAAAATGAATAATTCAGTAAATAAATCAAAGTTAGTAGAATCAGGTGAGTTGTCTATACTCACAAAAAAAGGGGTGAAACGTGCGATGGAGGAAAAAAATATATCGTTGAGCATGGATGAAATTAACCAAGTATCAGGTGGAATTGTCCATCTGTATATTCCCTATCGTCAATTCCAGCTCCCGCCATTTTCGTATGGACAACCTGCTCCTGATGATTTTCGCCAACAACTTGGAGGGATTTCAGCAATCCTTTAGATTTAGGCAGACAACTTTTACGATAGGAAGTCTAAAACTTTAGAACGGGTGTCTTTTAGTTTTTTGAAATACACTCCTGAAAAATTCGCGATAATACTTGACAACCAAGTGTTATCGCGTTCATCGAATGAATCAATTTGAATTATATTTGGAGAATCACATGACGAAGAAAAAGCTGAGATGCCCAAGTTCTTACCCCGGAGGTATTGATGCAAACGTATTTGCGGTTGTCGTGGGTAGTGCCAAGGAACCAGACGTTAAATATCTCAAACAGCCGATTGATGTCACGGATGAACTGCTCGCTAGCACAGCACCAGCGGCACCGACAGAAGTGTTTCGCTTTTCATCTCAGTGCATCGAAAAAAAATGCTGGCACTTTAATGCGGATACTAAAAAATGTACACTAGCGGAAAGAACCATCGAATTGTCCAATCCCAAGTCGGAAAATTTAGCCGCTTGCGCGATTCGAAAAACTTGCGTTTGGTGGAACCAGCACGGTAAAGCCGCTTGTGTTCGTTGTGCCCAAGTTGTTAGAGATGGGTATCCCATGACAAAGAATAATATATATGCGACGACGCCCCCTGGATTTTTAGATAGTAATAATCCAGAGTCCTCTTCCTAGCCGTGATAGCATCACGACGGAAAGCGTTCGATCCAATGGATAAATCGGCTATTACTGCTTGGTATGTTGATATTATTCACGTGAGTACTTTGAGCAAGATTGGCAAGACTTCATTCGCTATAGCCTACTGGCCATGATACTGGTGGTGATTGTGCTCGAAGTCTATTTTGCTTTTAGTGATGACAGACCCTTGCGAGGTGTGCTCAGTGCTTTGGTTGGTATGGTGATGGGTGATGATAATTGCCGTATTTGATATGTTTGATTTATCACGTTGGTTTTAGATTAACTGGGTGGATTCACTACGTTTAATCCACCCTTGAATTACTTTTAATCAAGCCATTTTACTCATTGCGATCAGTAAACACGGCATCAAGACTGGGGGCATCCAGTATTTGTAAACTCCAATGTTCCAGTTGATTGATGTTAGCTTGTGATATTTTCTCGTTGGCCCAAGCTGGTAAAGGACCAAAACGTTTGGCTAATTGCTGAAGTAAGATTTTGGCTTCGCCCTGGGCGATCCCTTGTTCAATCCCTTGTTCAATCCCTTTTTTTATTCCAATACGTTCAACACTGCTAATATATGGCATTTTATTCTCCTGCTCAAAGGTGGTTAGTGCTTGCCAAAAAGCTTGATCTAACTCTTCTGGCAGTTCAATCACCCAATCGATAAAATGAAATAAAGCCAAGATGGCCTCGCGTTGATAGCCTTTTTGGTAGAGCTGTTTGATCAATTGGACTTTGCCGCTTAGACGGCCCGGTAAATCGTTGGCGGTACGCCGCGCTTGTAAATGAGCCATGACAACCGTCGCAAATGGATTGAGTGACGTCGTTAAGGCTTCCCATTGACGTTGGTAGTCCAATAATTTCACGGTCGGGAACCATAAGCCACTACGACTTCCCCATAATTCATAACAAAAATCGCTCGGCCGCCAGTGAGTATTGTTATCGGCTAATACGGCAAAACTGGCCACTTTACGCTGATAACGGTCAAAGACACGATAATTGTAAACATACATCCGTTGAGCAAAATCGCTATCCTGTTGACCTTGCACTTCGACATGAATCAACACAAATTCCGGTTCACCCTCTTGCGACCAAACCCGGACCAATTTATCGACATAACGGCGACCTAATTCAGCATCGCGTACCACTTTTTCCAGTTCTTTATCAAGAAACTCATACCCTTTTGACCAATCAATGCCAACATGGGCTTGCGGATAAAAGAAGGCTAAAAAGTCTTCGAAGAAAAACTCAATGGTGGTTTTCCAGGGGCTATCATAATCGGTCATGGATTATCTATCGTCAGTTCACAGGTATGAAGACTATTGTACGCCAATCGGGTTGATAATGAAAATAGGTAAATAGATCAAGGGGCTTATGAGTTAATCAAACGATAAAGATGGTACACGTAACACATCACTCATACTCACTGCCCCGAGTCAGTGAGTCTCAATCCCTTCTTAGTCAGGGCCTCGTTCGAACCCTCTTGACTTTTCTAAAGAACAAGAATTTCAAAGAGTTGTAAGAGATTTTTATCGGTTATTTTTCCGCCGAAAAAAGTTAGTTTTTTTTTGCTGGATTTTCCAACGAATTTTGTTTGATTAGCATCCAGTTTTAGTTCACTTTTCTATCAATATACTGGGTTTTGAATGTCGTTCTTTCGATACTCAAAAACGACTATAAAGAATTTCATCCATAATCACAAGCCTGTCGGCGTTTCCGTCAGGAATCGTGCAAATCAATCAACTTAACAAGCTTGTGAACATCACTCGTTTTCTCGATGCATGCGATTATTGTGATTCATCGACATCCGTACTCAAAAGGAGAATAACATGCATCGAAAACCCAGCATTATTGCTTATGACATTACTAGCTCATTGAAGCGACGACGTGTTTATCGCCGTTTATTGCAGTGGCGTATTGATGGTCAAAAGTCCGTTCATGAATGTTTGCTTAGTCAGCAGGAAGCGCAAGAATTATATTTGCAATTGGGTGAGTTTATCGATCCGATCACAGATCGATTAATGTTAGTTTGGTTATCCCCGAATGGCACCATTAATGGCCGTGGTATGGGGCAAACTGATAGTTTATTTCAACGCTTGTTACACGTTAAATAAAGGGAGTATGCTATGTTTCATGGTAAACGCTGGCATTTAATTTGTTACGATATCTCGGATCAACGACGTTTGCAAAAAATACAGCGCCGAGTGGCTAAACAGGCTTTAGCTTTGCAAAAATCCGTTTATGTGTTGAATGCTAATCAAAGTGAATTAAACGAAATTTTAAATACCATTGAAAACATGATGGATGGATCGCGTGATGATTTGCGCAGTTATCCTGTCCCGCATCCATCACAAATGTGGTTTGGTGGGGCCATGATTGATGTGATGCGGACAAATGGATTGGCAAATACATCACCAAACATTGTTAAACCCGGCACCTGGCTGCGCCGTTTATTGTCCGGCAAAGGCGGTGCCACATGAATGCCGATGGAATCACCTTAGTGGTGGATCGGCGCAATCTCAGTTTGCGCCTGGAGAATAAAACCCTGCGTCTGGATTTTTTAGATGGCTCGTTTCAGCGGGTGCCGGTGAGTATGCTTGCCAATGTGATGGTGTATGGCAATCCGAGTATTCGTTGTAATGTTTGGCGTGCCTTGGCTGATGCTAATATTCCGGTGGCGATTTTACCGGCCCGAGGTCGGGGTGATGTGTGTTGGCTGGGGAGTGGTTTGGCCAGTTATACCCATATACGGCAACAACAATATAACGCTTATCAAGCGGCTTCCCGTCGATTGAGTATTGCTCGTTGGGTGGTGATGCAAAAGCTGGCCGCACAAAGTGCATTGCTCGCTCGTTTACCGACCTTTGCCAACGTGGCCATAAGTAAGTTGGATCAATTACAATTCGATATTAGTCAAGCCAGTAAAATTGATGAATTATTGGGTTATGAAGGGCATGGTGCCGCCGTATATTATGATGAATTAAAAAATCATATTGCCGACTCATGGGAATTTAAACAGCGTAATCGGCGTCCACCGCGAGATCCTACCAATGCTTTGCTCTCTTTAGGTTATACTTTGGCCTTGGCGATAGTTAGCGCTGAAATCAAAGCCGCTGGACTTGATCCTTATTTGGGGTTTTTACATGATACGGCGCCCGCTCGTCCGAGCCTAGCGTTGGATTTATTAGAGCCGTTGCGTGCTGGTGTCGATTGGCTGGTGATTAATTTATTAAAAGATCAGCTTACGCCAGAGAATTTCACTTATCACGAAGAGGACGGTTGTCGTCTTGATAAAGTGGGTCGCACCATTTTTTATGCCAATTGGAGCGAGTACACGGAAGGCTGGTTATTGGCACCGCCTTTGTTGATATTGCCCACGGTTGCAGCGAATGGCTCCGATATTAAAAGCGCATCGACTCGCTCGTTAAAACAAATCTGCCGGGCGATGACACAGCACTTTATTGACAAACTCAATGTTTAGGGCGTCGCACATGATGTCCAGCATAAAACTTACTGCTCTCAGTCCTGATAATTTACGCCGTGCCTGGCAACAGTTACGCAATGACAAAGCCATTTGGGCGCCGTCCGTGAATCGTGATGACTTAATAAAAAATTTATCTTTTCATCATTGTCAATTATTGGAAGATTTACGTAATGGGTATTATCGGCCACAGGCGATGCGTCAATTTGTCATTACCAAAGGCGATGGTAAAAAACGGGTATTATCGGCTCAATACCTGCGCGATAAACTGGCTCAGCGATTGGTGTTGCAAGCCATTGAACCGATCGGTGAGGGGATGTTTCATATGGATAGCTTCGGCTATCGTCCGGGTCGTGGGGTATTGCATGCGGTGGTGCGTGTTAAAGAGCGGGTGCGAACCGGTTTGGTGTGGTTAGTGAATGCAGATATTGAAAATTTTTTTGACCAAATTCCCCATGTACCATTGCGTAAACGGGTAAAACAAATTTTTCGTGATCGTTGGTTGCAATACCTCATCGATCAATGGTTGGAAATTGGCTATCATTCGGCGAGTTTATTTGGAATTCGGCGTGGATTGGCACAAGGGGCGGTGCTATCGCCGTTTTTATGTAATTTGTACTTGCATGATTTCGACTGCGCTTTAGCGCGAGCTAACATCACCTTTGTACGTTATGCGGATAATTTCCTATTAATGACGACGAATGAAGTCAAAGCAAAAAATGCCCACCGCTTTGCTGAAAAACGATTAATCCGAATGGGGCTTAATTACAATGAGGAAAAAACTCGGATTCGCCGGGCCAGTCCTAGCGTGATTTTTTTGGGTAAAAAATTACCGAGATATCGTGAATAATAGTCGTTGTTTAGCACCTAATGAACTATGTCATCTA
>CAYUAI010000104.1:0-12918 GCA_964442745.1 uncultured Chromatiales bacterium | reverse complement strand
TGCAACTCGACCGGCCTAAAGCCGCATTATTAGGCGTCAACCAAACCCAAGCGGTACGTGCTATTGCGACCGCCCTTGATGGCGAAGATGTCAGCTTCGTCCATGATGAAGGATTGAAATACTCGGTACCCATCCGCCTGAAATTCGCCAATGCAGATAAATCGAATCTGGATGCCATTTTGGCATTGAACATCCGTGGTCGCGATAAAATGGTGGCTCTGTCACAAATATTGACCATCACTCAGGTCCCCCGAGAAACCAGTATCTATCACAAAGATATGCTACCTGTGGTGTTCGTCACTGCCGACATGGCTGGCGACCTCGATAGCCCACTTTACGGAATGTATGCTCTTTATGAAAAACTTCAACAGCAAAAACTGGATAATGTCTACGGCGATAAAATTGAACAGTTTTTCATAAAACAACCACAAGTCCCCATCGACTACAGCATTAAGTGGGATGGCGAATGGCAAATTACCTATGAAACTTTTCGTGATATGGGGCTAGCCTACGCGGTGGGTTTAATCCTGATCTACCTGCTCGTCGTGGCCCAGTTTAAATCCTATACGCTACCTCTTATTATCATGTCGCCGATCCCTCTCACCATCATCGGTGTCATGCCCGGCCACGCCTTACTATCGATTCAGTTTACTGCCACCTCCATGATTGGCATGATTGCATTAGCCGGTATTATCGTCAGAAACTCTATTTTATTGGTGGACTTCATTAATGACGAATACAGCAAAGGCTGCGCACTTCACCAAGCCGTCATTCATTCCAGTGCCGTGCGCGCCAAGCCGATTATATTAACCGCCTTGGCCGCCATTCTCGGTGCGTTTTTTATATTGGATGATCCCATTTTTAGTGGCCTTGCGGTCTCATTAATCTTCGGCATTTTAGTTTCTACCCTATTAACCTTGCTGATAATTCCTATTCTTTATTATGTCTTCAACGCAAAATAAATCACGACAAAAATGACAGAATAAAAAAATACCGAAAAGTTCATTGCGATAACGATTTTCGCCTACCAAACGACCCAACATTGGTGCCAAAATTTCAATTAACCAAAGGGCGCAACACCAATAAGCTTTGTATGCAAAAACATGGCAAAAACCGCCCAAGCCACGAGACCAATGACCACCGCAATGATGTCACGAGATATCACCCCAACAGGATACTGTGTATCTGCAACGCGATCACGCTTTCTTGATTTAATAAAATCAACGATCGCCCAAACTAAAAATGAACCAAACAGGACAACATCTGCCAGCATGCCGTTAGCGATAAGGTGAGCAAGTGCCCATGTTTTTACACCCAATATCATAGGATGACCGAGCTTCGACTTGATGTGTGTCCCGGGTACGTAGGCCGCAATGATCAGAATAAACGCCAGAAACGTTAACAAGGCCGCCAGATGGCGCGTCCAAATCGGTGGCTCCCACAGCGGTATAGGTACCTCACGCGCCAAATCGTACCCCCAAATAATTAGCACAAAACCAACCAGGGAAACTAACGCAATCCACCCCATCCATGCATTTTCTCCCACCCGTGCAATCTGCCGGGTGCGCCAGTCATCCGCAAAAATTCGCACCGAATGGGCACTAAGAAACAATATCAAACCGAAAATAAGAAACGTCATAATCTAGACTCCAAAAGATAAGCAGTAAAGCGAGCATGCATGGTTAAATCTATTTTTAACATCGTATTGTAGCCGCTGAAGTATTTTAAAACAGCTGCTAATACTGATATTTTATCAATAAGGCGATTAACTAAAATATGAACAACACAATAATTTTCGTTAAGTTAAGCTAAATAGTTATAATGACCCATAGTGAAACCTATCAATCACAAATGAGGAGCTAATCAATGCCATATGTCAATATAAAAATCACCCGTGAAGGCGCAACGTCAGCGCAAAAAGCAGAACTTATCAAAGAGGTTACGCACTTGCTTGCTCGCGTTTTAGACAAAAATCCGGCAACAACATTTGTCGTTATCGACGAAGTGGATATAGAGAATTGGGGGGTCGGCGGCATCTCCGTGGAAGAACTACGAAAGCAAAACAAATCAACGAACCTGTCCGAAAAAAAATAAAGGGTCCGCTCTTTGTATTGACATACAGCGATTCAGATGGAAACAGTGCGTTTCCATTTTCCTTCTTTGAATAGGGTATTTTTTGATGACACGATAGCTTTGGTAGCCTATTGGCATCCTTAATTAAACGTTTCTTTAAGTAGCTTCTCAGCCTGTTCTGCCGCTGCTTCACCTGGATATTGGTCAACTAACTGCTGCCAAAACCGACGCGCTTCTTTGACTTCATTCTTAGCATGCAACAGCAAATAGCCTAAATTCAAATACGCATTGCCAAAACCTGGGGACTCCTGCACGACTCGTCTAAAGGCACGCTCGGCAAACGATACATTGCCATTTTTCCAATACATGGTTCCCATATCTGTGCGCACACCTGGCTGATTCGGATCAATATCCAACGCAACAGTGTAATACAGTATTGATTGAGCCGCTTCATCATGATCATAATACATGTTTCCCAAGGTAACGGCGGCTTCAATGTCTCGTGGGTTTTGGTTCAGCCTTGCGATTAATTCTTCTGATGGATGTTTTTCGTCATCGATTTCAGACATGATTTACCTCGTTTATTTTTTTGAATATCATTCGGGTGATTTGCCCCTTATTTTAGTTCGTCACGTTGTCGGATTTTAAAACTGTGATTTCCAGTTGTGCCACTCCATCCGTTAACAAGGCCAAAATCTAAAAATATAATCTTTTGATTTCAAAATCAAAAAGAGTTATAAGTGCGTCCGATAACGGTTTTTACATACGATAGAAGGATCATATTATGAGCGATACGTCAACATTAATTGCAAAAATTGACACCTCAAAAGGCACCATTACGATAAAATTGTTCGCCAAACAAGCCCCCTATACAGTAGCCAGTTTCGTTAATTTGGTGCAGCGCAAATATTACAATGAACAAAACTTTCACAGAGTTATCCCTGATTTTATGGTTCAAGGTGGTTGCCCATCAGGCACGGGCACTGGCGGACCAGGCTATCAATTCAACGACGAATTTGTTGCCGAACTAAAGCATGATAAGCCAGGCATTCTATCCATGGCAAATGCTGGCCCCGGCACTAACGGTAGCCAGTTTTTTATCACTCATGGAGCAACCCCTTGGCTGGACAACAAGCATACTGTTTTTGGTGAAGTAATCAGCAGTAGCGATCAAGATGTAGTCAACGCTATCGCTCAAGGCGACATCATAAATAGCATTACCATTGAAGGTGACACCACCGCACTCATGGATACCGCCAACGATAAATTAAGCCAATGGAATGAAGTGATTGACAAAAATTTTCCTAAGCTTACTTCATAAATTAAAAACGAACAACCAATGACAAGCGCCACACGGTTGCTTGCCATTGTTGCTTGTTCGCTGCCAATGACGTTTGCCATATCCCACGAATCGAATAATCAGCGGTGACAAAATATTGTGAAACCAGTTGAATAAGTTTGGTGGCTTTGAGATGACGGCCTTTGAGCAACGATACTTCTGTTCCCAATGAAAAATCACGGCTGAAATAATAACACCCATGTCCATAGTCGTACGAGAGATCTTTACCAGCATATAACAAATAGTTCGTTGTCTCGATATTTATTTTGCATACCTGCCGACCATTTAATCGCTTTGCCATTTTCCAAACGTTGTAACTACTTGAAGTCCAAATGGTAATTTTTGGTTATTTTGCTATCATCCGCACGCGCTAAACTGTCAATCGATTGGCGCTTCAAGCCCTATCCCATAAAAATCATAAAATACGTATCCACAAAATAACCAAGCTGACCAGGCAGCGCATAATTTGTCGATTCATTTAAGACAGATCCTTGATAATCAGTCCGAGATGCATGTCCATTAATGACAGCCTGGATAGGTAAGCCCGACGGTAAGTAATCAAAACGAATATCCATTTGCTTGCTGTCCGCCTGACTGCCGCTAACAAATTACGCCTATTTGAATAAAAACCCGAAATTGATCAAAAACCTAAAATTAACTCGCTGACACACCAATATCCAACATAATTGCTGTCCATAATCATTCCAAAATCTGTCAGGAGTAACCTTTAAATTAAAAATAGTATAAAAATTTTATGATGAATAAACGACATTGGGTAGACTCGCGTTTGAAAATCGCAAAGGAAATTGATTTTTCAGTGGTTTTTCTGGAGAATGATAAGCTGCCCAATGTCGGTTGTGTGACAACAAATCATAGACAGTCATTCGTCCTTTAGAAAAATTATAAACGAATACTGACTGGCTTTAGTCCTAGATTATATACCTACGGTTTTAACTTGATGGTCAAGTTTTTCAACGCTTGACAAGATGAGCTTAACTGTGGCGGATAACTGAGTCAATTAAAAAACACGGAGGACAGAGTCACCCATTGGATAACGTTATAGGTTTACGCAAAATAATGGTCAGTGATACTACGCAAAAAAAAAACGATCAAGCGATAACCGCAAAATTTTTTAAATCACTTGCCAGGAGTAAGAATATGACACGCTCACTCGACATTAATGACTTACAATTTATCACCGATGAAAACGGTGATAAAACGGCAGTTATTGTCCCCATCGACATGTTTAACCAGTTAATACAGCAATCACTTAGCTCGATCAGTACAGATAAAAAAGCGGCGAATGAACAGAGCACGGATGAAAATGATTTAGTTGCCGATCTCAAGTCTCGCGGACTTATCTAACCCATGATCAACCACACGGCATTAGAGCCTACATTTTTAAGTGTGGTCGAGATCAGCGATCACTTTCCACCTACATATTATTGAGTTTCATTGGATAAACCAACGATGACACCGATGATGTATACTTCACACTAATTTCATGTTGGCCTCTGTATCACCCTATCGCTCAGGTAACCACCCTATGTTCAATCGCTGGCGGCAAATCACCGGGCCTTTTGCTCCCAGTGTTGCTTTTTTTTTGTTTTTTATTTTATTATTTACGCTAGATCGAGCCCTGCTATTATTTTTCTTCCATAACGATCTTCACCATTTTTCTGGTACAGCACAGGTTTTTCCCGTTGGCCTGCGTATTGATATCATTTTTCTAAGTGCTGTATTATTCATTCCGGTGATTTTTTTATTTATTTTTCCCAAACACTGGGTTAATAAAATGCGGTATGTATTAGCAGGCTTCCTGACCCTGATAGCCGTCTTGGTCATCGTGTTAGAAATTTCTTCTTTTCCTTTTATGCAAGAATATGGCAACCGCCCTGATCAAGTTTTTTTCCAATATTTCACTCATCCCAGCGAAGTGTTATCAACCATATGGGCTGAACAGCAATGGTTACTTATCATTAGCTTCTTATTCACGATCGGCTTAATAATTTTCTTTTGGTATTTTACTCTGATATTACTGCGTGAATATGCCGCCTGGCACTGGAAATTACGACTCGTCTGGTTACCTATTGTTATCATAGGATTGACCATCGGTGCGAGATCTGGGATTGGTATGGCAACCCCTAATCCAAGTCTTGCGGCTTTTTCCAATAACCATATTGCTAATCAAATAGCCCTAAACGCCAGTTATTCCTTGTTATTCGCGGTGTACCGTCACACCGAAAATAAAATGCAATCGGAAGAGCTTTACGGACAGTTACCACGCGCTGAAATGTTTGCCCGAATTAAACAACAAATGTTTGTCAACGATGAGCTGTTTACCCGCCAACCCACTCCCACCAGCCACAAACAACACCCGCAAGCCAAACAAACTGTGCCCTATAATCTCGTCATTATACTCATGGAAAGCTTGGGCGCAGAATTTGTGGCTTCATTAGGGGGTAAACCGTTAACGCCGAACTTAGAAAGGCTCAGCCAACAAGGATTGTATTTTACGCAAATGCACGCGATTGGCACCCGAACATCTCGCGGTATTGAAGCCATGGTGAGTGGCTTTCCGCCTACCACCCAATCTGGCAGTATTCTAAAGCTTCCTTTGTCACAGAAAAATTTTTTCACGGTGGCCGGCCTATTAAAAACACATGGCTATCATTCCAGCTTTATCTATGCTGGAGAAGGTCATTTTGATAACATGGCTGGATTTTTATTGGGCAATGGTTTCGATGACATGATTGACCTTGATGATTTCCCCAGTGAGGTTGAACAAACCACCTGGGGCATTGCTGATGAAGATTTACTGATATTTGCCAACCGCTATTTGAGTCAACAGAAAGCGCCTTTTTTATCGCTTATTTTAACCATTTCGAACCATAAACCCTATGATATTCCATCTGGAAAAATCAAGCTTTACGAACACCCCATTCAGACCAAAAATAATAGTGCAAAATACGCCGATTATGCCATTGGCCGTTTTTTTGACTTAGCCAAACAAGAACATTACTTTAGCAATACCATATTTGTGCTGGTCGCGGACCATTATATGCAAGTCAATGGCAAACAACTGGTGCCAATTCATCAATTCAAAATACCAGCGATACTCCTTGGGCCGAATATCCCCGTAATGCAATACAAGAAAATTGCCAGTCAAATCGACATACTCCCCACCGCCCTGAGATTTTTAGGGATTGAACTTGAGCACCCAATGATTGGTAGAGATGTCCTCGCTATCCCTGCCGAAACACCAGGGCGGGCATTGATGCAATATGGAGACAATAATGCCTATCTTATGGAAAACAAGCTGGTCATTCATCAACCCAATAAACCACCCTTACAGTTTATTTATGATGGAAAAAAAATGCAGGCCACGGATAATCAACCGGAATTGATAAAAAATGCACTTGCCCATATATTATATCCAAGTGTGGTTTATCATGAACAAACATATCAAACGAACGAAAACGCCAAGGAATGGACGACGCGATAATTTTCCATTCCTTAAGCATAATCAACCCTGTTTATGATGGAATCCATCCACTTGTCTGGTGACAAGCGGAACAAGTCTGTGGTGTTTCTATATGATTCACTGGCTGTCCTGTCGCAATGATACCATCGTGACAATCGAGGCAATCACCGACCGTTTCGTTATGATCAACACGCAAACTTGGTCCAAAAATAAAAATGGAATGACAGGCTTCACAACGTATTGATGCGTTGATATGGTTTTCACTCACACCAATCCCATCAACGCCATTGTGACAACGTACGCATTCACCAGTGATCCGGTTATGCTCTATTTTTTTCAACTCGCGCCAATCGGTTAACGTATGACACTCGTCACACTCTTGAGTGAGTGTTTTGAGATGAGTCGAAGGTTGTGCGGCTAAAATTGTGTTATCGTGACAGTCAGAACAACCATCAGTCAATGTCGCTGGGTTAACTGCCGGTGTCCACATCGTACTGATATGACAGTGAGTGCATCCAACCTCTGTCTCAATGTGGGTAATGGGTTTTCCCCTTACGGTGATACCATTATGACAATTTCCACACTCACTCATAACTTCAACATGCTCAACCTTAACCAAGGTACGCCATGAATAAACCATATGACAATTATCACACAGCTCCGATGATGGTATATGCTGCGATGGTTTGCCAGGTAATTGCTGGCCGTGACACTCACGACAGCCGGCGGTTATTCCTTCGTGCTCAAAGAATGGAGCAATACCTTCCCATCTCGCAAAAGACCAATGTTCCGATGAATGACAAAAATTACAATCGAGATCTGTCAATAAATGTGTTGCTGATTTTCCAACAGCGACATTGTTATCATGACATTGCTGACACTGCTGGGGAATCGCCTGATGTCTCAAACCCATCAGCGGCAACCAAACATCCCCTCCATGACAAATGCCACAGTCATCTTGGGTGGCTAGATGAGATTCAGGTTTACCAACAACAATTTGATTATTATGGCAATCGGCACACGCGATGGCACCATTGGCATGCGGTGCAATGATAACGAGATCTGGATGACTTGTTGCTGTGTTGGAACTCACGATAAGTTGTATGATATAAGACCCCATCATATCCGCTTGGAAAGAAGTCTGTGCTAACGCCTCATTTTCCAGCACGGCTTGACTACCAATGGGCTTTTGCAGTATTTTCCATTGAAAATTCAACGGACGACTATCTGGTGAGATTGACTGGCTTCCATCAAGATTAATGGCAGTGGTTATCATTAATAATTGATCATCACCCGCGATGGCGACTGGTTGATCTGAGTCGAAACGAATCGCAGCGGCTGAAGCAATAATCGTCGCGGCTGAGGCAAGCTTTGAACTTGAGTCATTCAAAGCGGCATTACTTACCTTATTTTGGCAAGCAACTAATCCTCCAATGAAAAAACCTCCCAACAAGAAAAAATATATGCATGCTGACGAACACACACCTTTGCGCTGACTCATTTAACATACCCCCACGGTATCCTAATTTAATGTTAAATAACCGAATACAAAACGATTTCTATTTTTTTTATTTCATTTCATGTGAAATCCTGCAGGAAATATCTCGATTATTATTATTTGAAAAGCTATCCATTCAGATACATCCAGTTTTCTGTCTTCGGATGTTCTATATCACCCTCCACAAATCGCTTGTGAGACCGGCACTATCAATGTCTGAAAATGATCTATTATTATTTTTATATTAAGCTAAGCAATAATTATTATTGTCCCTCAATGTAATCATAAAAATACATTTATGACATTAACAGTTTAGCCTATTAAAATTAGAATACCACTTTTTTTGTGCTTTTAGTCATCATCATCTAACCATCTCATAACCACCCGTCAATCGCAAACAATCATCTTAAGCGATGGAATGAATTAACTGAAAAGCATCTCGTTCAGTGCATCATACTCGGCACGACCATACAATGAGATTTTCGCGTCCAGACTTAAGTGATATCCGAAGCGTTTGAGATTTAGGTTTTATGACGACCCTATTTTTACCCTGACGTGATGATACCAGTGGTCAGTTACTTTTGGTGGGTTTAAATGGAGAGCAGATTATTACGCAAGCGTGTACACAGTGTCATAACGCTGTGTTGGACCAAGCGGTTTCACGCGAAAAATTTAATGTCGATTTATCGAATATGGCGGATACGCTAGGCGGCGTGCTTACCTGTGTGGTGCGTGATGCCAAAATTGAGGCCGCGACACGATATCTCTGCAGCCAAATGGAAGTACATACTTCGGTTTGTGCTAATGTAATGGCCTACCTGCACCCGTTACCCGCCGCGGCAGTAGCGGCGCCTGGGTATCCGGGGCTGGACCACCATCAGGAGTATGGCCTGATATAGGCATAACCTTATGGGTATATCCGTCGATGATTACCTGAGCGATTCATTACTCACATCTTAACCGTGACAAACATGTTGGTAATCGGCAAGGCGTAACCCGTTTCTGTTTTAAAGTCCTCAGACTCTAGCATCGGGCGAATTGTCTTATAATCGGGTACCTCTGGTGTTACACTTTGCAAAAAGAATTGCAAGGCCTTATAAAGTTCTAACGAATCTTTACCCCTGACATGTGATCGATATGATTTTTCCCGTATCGTCTGACCAACAGAAAACAAATATTTAAACCAGTCATTTTGATTTTTGTTAATCTTAAAAGTGTTTTTATAATGATCATTAGCATAAGGATCAACAATAATTATCGTGGTGCCGGCTTGACTTACTTGTTTAATTTTATCAAAAATTTTTACCATATTTTTATACCCAAAGCCACTTAGGACATAAGCCATCACAATAAAATCGTATTTCTCATGGGTTTCAAAGTCTAAAAAATCAATGCACTCGAAGTCAACATTGCTATCCTTTGCCCGATTGGAAAATCCCTCACTCGCCAATGACCAATCAATACTGTCAATCGCTTTGATGCTCGAAAAATACTTTGTCATCGCCGGCCAAATACTCCCCACCCTACAACCCACATCTAACATTTTAGTTCCTTCTAACGACTGCTTTTTAAGAAAAAATTCCATTTCCTGTAGCATTAGTGTTTTTTCGTCGGTATGTTGTAGGAAATTTTGAAAATATTTATCATGAATGTTAAGCATGATGATCCCCCTTAATTAGATAACTAAAAATAGTTTATTATGCCAACCATTGGCAGTAAGTTTCGAAGGTAAAATCATTTTGTACGAACACATCCTCTTGCAGCTTGCGTAACACATTAGTCAGTGCCTGATGGGGAATTTTAGTGGTTACATTTGTCATGGTTTGCTTGATCATAGTGTGACACTGTGCCGCATACTCAGGATGGCTGTTGAAAAATTCAATGGCTTCAATCAACGGCTCTAACTTGTCGACCTGCCAAATCAATTGAGCTTCGGCAATATTTTGTTTTTCATACACCAACCAAATCTGATAAAAATTCCAGCCGTCCTCGCCAAGTGCCTGAACAATATTGTTCTCCCAATCATGCCTTTCCTGAGCATATTTCTCTCTCGAATCAACAGACCCGGAAACATAATCACCGGTAAAAACTTCTGAAAAATCGTGTATTCCTGCCATCACATGGATCAAATCAACATCCAGTTTTTGTCTTTTCCCCAACAAGCAGGCGGCTTTAGCGACTCGCTTGCTGTGATCATATAAATTGACGACATCTTTTCCCGTATAACCAAAATGTGCATAACCCGAACGAGGGGTATCAAATAATTGACTGCACCACATCATCCATAATGGATGTCGCACAAACTCGGCAAGTATTTTGTTTTGATAGTCAGTGGTATTGGCAATAATTGGATGACCGATCATAATTTTTGCTCCATCTCTGAAGTAGTATGGGATAAAGAAATTTTAGGTAAATAGGCATTTTTACGTGCCGCCTCCGTATCGGGAATATACCTCGCCGCGACGGATTCTTGCACTTGACAGGCTGTTGGCTTAACGATGTTACTTGGCTTGATTTTTTCTGCATCAGAAAATGGCACAATCGGAAGATCCGCTATTTTAAATATCGCGTTTGCCAGTTTTCGGCTCACTGGTAGGGTATAAGGTAGTCGATATTGGTGTTCAACCAGAAATACACAAAAATACTTTAAACAAACACTGGCAACCAAACGACTGGTGCTACCAAACAAAGATGTTTTCCAACTGAACTGATTACGTTTTACGGGAACAAAAACCACAAGTTTATCTTCCGAGTTAGTGATTATTAACAATCGTTGATGATCACTGAGTTTTTTGTGCTGGACATCAATGTTGCCCGAGAGGCCGCCATAAGCGCCATTAATTTAGATAATATCTCAGGTGTGTTGCCCATGGCTTTCCAAGTATATGTTTCGTTTGCTCTTTTAAAAGTCCGACCATTGAGAAGTTGTTCAAATAGTGCGCCTGTCCATACCCTAAGTCACACCGTTAACGCGCAACTTAACTATGAGAAAAATATTAATAGGCAAATGTGCAAACAATTTGCAGCTAATAGGGAACATTGTGCAAATGTGATTTGGCACAATTTATTGGGCGTGGGTTGGCTGATGAAAATTACAAAAGCTCATAAAATAAACGATGGAACTTATTTCAATAAATCCGCCATGTTTTGGATGAAATCGATACAAATTTGTTTAGAATGGGAGAAGGTTATAAAAGGCGATAAGAAATTAAAGATTAAAATATGAAATTTGATACTTTTCAAAATGAAACTCAAATAATTAAAACCGGTGAATCCTTATTAGCAGACAATGAGGGTGTCGATTTTCAAGCGCAGTATCGAGAACTATTAAGCGCGTATAAAACGTTAACCAAAATGTCACAGCGATTGATCCGCTTATCAGATCGCAGTGAAGAAGCTCAGCGTCAAGCTAATGAAGAACTCAAACAGGCTAAAGAAGTTGCCGAAACCGCTAAAGAAGAAACCCGCGAATTTATCGCCATTATCAATCATGAGCTAAGAACGCCATTAGCCATACTGCAAAATGAAGTCGAATTGTTAACCGAAGGTATCCGTCAACCCACCTCAGAAAATAGCTGGAGAGGTCACTCATTTTAATCGTTTAATCAATGATATGTTCGAATTATCATTAACCGATATCAATGCCCTGAATTACCTAAAAGAAAATCTGGATTTAATGGGTTTATTACAAAAAACTGTGACACAATTACAACCCATGTTGAGCAAAAAGGATATCACATTAAACACCCTGTACAAAAAACAGCCGATGCCAATTTACGGCGATGCACAGCGCATCAGACACGTGTTTTCTAACGTAATAAAAAACAGCGGTAATTATACAAATAAAGACGGCCAATTATTAATTAGCACCGATAGCACAGAACACCATTACGTGATTGAATTTGCCGATTCTGCGCCGGGCTTATCCGATCAAGCCCTGAATAAAATATTTCATCGATTCTTTCGTGGTGAAAGTTCACGCAATCGTTCCACCGGTGGTGCCGGCCTCGGTATGGCGATTTGTCGAGGCATTATGATAGAACATCAAGGGGAAATGAGTGCCCATCATTCGAATTTAGGTGGTATCCTGATTCGTTTAATTTTTCCTCAGAAAAAACATGAATAGTTTCTTGTTTGCAAATAACAAATGACACGATAGGGACAGAATCATGACGGAAATCATACTTGTGGTTGAAGATGAGCTGAAATTGGCAAATTCGCTGTGTGAATATCTTGAACATCAACATTATGCCACCCAGGCGATACATCATGGTGATGAGGTGGTAGATTGGGTTAAGCAAAATCCCCCTACGCTAATTTTATTAGATTTAATGCTGCCTGGTAAAGATGGTGTGAAAATTTGCCAAGAAATTCGGAGTTTTACCCATTATTATGGTCACAGCACGGACGGATGAAATTGATCGTTTATTAGGACTCGAAATCGGCGCCGATGATTATATTTGCAAACCTTATACCCTAATTCGTCCTTAATTTTATACACTACATTACATCTTCAGTAAATTT
>CAYUAI010000103.1:0-13203 GCA_964442745.1 uncultured Chromatiales bacterium | reverse complement strand
TAGCATGAGGTGACGTATTGTCATGTGTTTATCCCTTTTCAGAGTATGACTGATGATCGATTGACTCATTAACGATTAACAAGGCAAGAAAATTGCTAAATACATTTTAGACAGGTGGTTTTGTCGGAATGCTGAATTTAGCGGTGTGAATGCATATTATTTGTTCAGTTTGATCGGCGTTTCCGGTTCTTTGGTTCAATGCTAAGCGGGTAGCTATTTTGTCGAACAAAATAATTTTTTTACTTTTATGGATTTTTTTTGTGTCAAGTTGTAGTCGTATCAGTACGGATTGCAATGAGCAACAAGACCAACAAGAAGTTAGCTTTATTTCTCAAGTGGAGTTGCAGTCCGATGATATGCAATTTGCCGACTTATGGGCCGACGGCAATTACGTGTATGTGGGGACGTTCATTGGCTCTGGTGTGTTTATCATCGATATTAGCACGCCGAATAAGCCGGTGATTGCGGCGCATTATCAAGCCGCGTCAGAGGTGCCCTTTAAAGATGTCAAAGTCAAAAATGGCATGGGTTATTTTGCTGGCGAGGGAGGGGAAGGGGTGCATATTGTCGATGTGTCCGATCCCAGCGATCCGCGGTTGATCTCGCGCATAAATTCCGAAGAAAAGGGATATGACAGTGTGCAAAATACTTTTGAAAGTGAAGGTTTTTTGTATTTAGTTAGCGCAGATAACTCGACGATCATTAAAGTATTTGATGTACGAACACCGAACATACCGGTCTGGGTGGCGGATATTGAATCAACGGATGTCAGCCACGTGCATGATGTGACGGTGTTAAATGGCAAGCTTTATAGTGCCGGGCAAGGCGGTACCACGGATATTTTTGATGTGCAGGCAATCGCTGATGGTCAGGCGACGTTATTAGGTTCGTTTACTTCCGGGGAGAAAACCCATAGTAATTGGGTGACCGAGGACGGTAATTATTTAGTAAGTACGCGTGAAGTAGAAAATGGGGATGTACGTATTTTTAATATTGCCGATCCAAAAGCGGTGGAACGTGTTGCTACCATTTCGGCTGCGTCATTAGGCATTGAAGGTACTTCACCGCATAATTTAGCCATCTATCAAGATATTTTATTTGTGGCTTGGTATGACAAAGGTCTACAGGTCATCGATTTAAAAGATCCAGCTAACCCCAAGTCCATCGGCATTTATGACACCTTTCGCGACGATTGTTTATTAACAGAACCCTTTCGAGGTAACTGGGGGGTATATCCATTTTTAGGGTTCGATAAAATATTGCTAAGTGACACGAAAAACGGTTTAGTGATTGTGGATGTGAATGCGGTGGTGAATTAATTTCCCTCTCTTTTTTCTTAATTTGTATGGTGTGTGATAAGCTATCGCAGGTGTTGTTGTCCTAGTTCACTGTGGGTCGAAACGATGTTAATGAATGGTGCTTTATTTACCATTTTTGTGAAAAAATAACATTGAAACGACTTATACCTACTTCGAAGGGAGGAATTAATGGCGGAAAAAAACAAATATCAAATCATTGTTGTCGGTGGTGGCACCGGGGGGATTGCTATTGCTTCACATTTAGTCAATCTTGCTAATAATGCGGAGATTGCCATCATCGAACCGGCAGACACTCATTATTATCAACCTGGCTGGACGATGGTTGGGGCGGGTATACTTAAAAATAGTGCAACGGCTCGACCGATGCAGTCGGTGATCCCCAAAAAAACAACTTGGTTGCAAGATTCAGTGGCGAGTTTTGAACCAGAAGAAAACAAACTAATGACCACGGCGGGTAAAGAATATCACTATGATTTTTTGGTGATTGCCGCCGGTATCCAAATCGATTGGGATAAGATTTCTGGATTAAAAGATAACTTGGGGAAAAATGGCGTTATTTCCATTTATGATTTTGAACAGTCTGCCAACGCGTGGGAAAATATTCGTTCTTTTGGTGGTGGTAATGCCGTGTTTACACAACCTGAACCGCCGTTCAAGTGCCCAGGTGCGGCCCAAAAGATCATGTATTTAACCGATGATGTTTTTCGCAAAAATAAAATTCGAAGCCAAAGCGATATTCGTTTTTATTCGGCGGCGCCAGGCATTTTTCCGGTTAAAAAATTTGCTGATGCATTAAATCAAGTGATTGCTCGAAAAGAACTCAAGATGAACTTTCAGCACACCTTGACCGCCATTGACGGGAATGCAAAAACGGCTGTTTTCAAAGACAAGATCAAGGATAACGATGTCGAAGTTAAATTTGATTTGTTGCATGTGACGCCTCCAATGAGTGCACCAGCGTTTATTAGCGCCAGTTCGCTTAGCGATGCAAATGGTTGGCTGGATGTGGATATGTATACTCTGCGCCATAAAACGGTTAGCAATGTTTTCGGTTTGGGGGATTGCACGAATACACCCAATGGAAAAACGGCCGCGGCCATTCGTTCTCAAACGCCGGTATTAGTCAGTAATCTGATGACAGCGATGAGTGGCCAGGAAGGAAAAGCCGCTTATGATGGATATGCCTCCTGCCCGCTGATTACCGGGTACGGAAAATTGATCCTTGCCGAATTTGATTACAATTTGCAGCCCAAAGAGACATTTCCTTTTGATCAAGGAAAAGAACGACGTAGCATGTATTATCTTAAACGTTATGTGCTTCCAAAAGTTTACTGGAATGTATTGCTCAAGGGGGGTGACTTCAGCTTAGGCGCGAGCTAGTTTCACTATCCAAACAAGCGTGTTGATGTGAGAAGATATTCAGCCATCCCAAAAAGCCTCGGGTACTCGCACCCGAGGCTTTTTTAATAAGCGAATGGATCAATTATTAGCCAATCTTCAGTCCGGCGGCAAAACCGACAACGGCACTGACGCCTTTGCTGGTAATGTAAGAGAGTCTATCGACTAAAAAATTGCCAAATTGTTTGGCTGCATTGGTGATCGTATCTGTGGTATTCATTAAAGCTTCATCGTTGATTTGGGTAAACCCATAATATTCAGTGACAAATAACAAAACAATCGCCCCACCGCCTAAAAATAGTGCAATTTTAAGCATTTTTTTGGCGAAATAACCCACTGCGGCGCCAATAACAAAAGGGGCGCCGACATCAGTGAGAATAAATTTTCCCATCTCTTCGTTCATCATTATTCTCTATTTTTTTGTATCGTTTATCCGACATTGGGCGGCCTATCATGATGATAGATTGTCCAATGCGGATTCTAATGTTAACGGTTTCTTTTTCAAAAGCAACTGATGGGCAAGGTTTTATCAAGCTAAATCTATCACGCGATGGGTATACTTAACACTGCCATAAACGATCATTTTCACCTCCCATCTTCAGGCGACCTTTTCTTCCGTTGCAAATTATCCGCACATTATTAATGAAGAAAAAAAGGTTTTTATTTTAAAACAATTGTGCTTCCATCAGAAAAGCCTTTTCAACGGTGTGTTTTTTGCTACGAGAACCAATGTAGTTTTTACCTCATGCTAGCAAATGGCATTTATTTTAAAGTGAATCACGGGACGAATCTTCTTGTGGTTTTGTGTCATAGTAAAAGTGTTCAGCCGGTTGTTCAAATTCCTCATGCGCTGTTTCAAGGAGAGGCCGGTTGGCGTTTTCTCGATTAACGGTTGAAAGACTAAATATTGACGAAATGCAATTAGCCGATAAAGCCTCTATTTTCGAGATACTTTCTAATGAAGATGTGATCAAATACGATAGATTTAGAAGTTTTTAACGAAAAATCATCAAAGCGAGTGAAAATTAATCTGTTTATGAAGTTAATATCAGGTAAAATAATATGCGTGCTTTTTCTGCTGATCCCTTATACGTTGGTGTTTGGTAATGAAACGGAGAATGCCTATTTAGCACTCGAAACAAACAAGCGCTCGAAAGATGGGCCGCTATTGGTCTCGATCGGTGCCTTTGGGGTAGGCAATGATAAAGGAACACACATTAATCTTGTTTACCTTGAGGCACCCAATAAAGAAAAGAGTGCCGCCCTTGATCTCGGTGTCAGCGTTGCCCTCAAGCGTTCTATATTTACCATTTATGTAGGCGGCGGAGGGCTGATTGGTTACAATGGGAGCCGTGAAAAATTAGTTCGAGGGTATTATCCTGAAGTCGGTATCTTAATTGATATCACTAAAAAATTTGGTCTGATTGCCAGCGGCAAGCGTTACATCAATGTTTTTCCAGAGACTGAAGATGTGGTGATGCTAGGTCTGATATTTGGCGCACGTTAGGTTCGGTCCTATATTCCGCAAATAATTGTATATAAAGCATGTTGAGTAGCTAAAACCTGTTACGTGGGTGTCTTTTAGCTATCCCATAATTGATGGGTTGAGAGCGCCTCTTTGCTACATGACGCCTTTTTCAATGCAAAGCGCAGTCAGCCGACATTCAATTTAGAGAGAAAAGAAATATTGATGAATCGCTTGCCTAATAAACAAGAGCAAACAACAAAAATTGCTCAATCAACTGGTACGAGTGCGGATGCAACGCAGAGTAACCAGACAACTACGGCTAACCCCCCAAAAAAAGCAAACCCTCAATCGGCTCATCGTTCACAAAGACGCCAACGCAAAAAACCGACCAAACCCGTTTGGGATCTAGCTACATTCGAGATACCGGAAGAGGAGGGGCAAACCCGCTTTCATGATCTGGGTTTATCCGATGAGCTGATGCACAGCATATATGATCTTAATTTTCGTTATTGCTCGCCCATTCAAGCTAACACTTTGCCTTATACGTTACAAGGGCTTGATGCCATTGGCAAGGCACAAACGGGAACCGGTAAAACGGCGGCCTTTCTGATTGCTGTGATCGATGATTTATTGCGCAATCCAATTCAAGATGAGATTTATTTGTCGGAACCGCGTGCTTTAATTGTTGCGCCGACGAGAGAACTTGTCATGCAAATCGCGAGCGATGCCAAAGCCTTGTGCAAATACACTGAACTGCACGTGAGCACCTTATATGGTGGCATGGACTACCAAAAACAGCGGCAATATTTAAATAAAAAAGCGGTGGATATTGTCGTGGCAACCCCCGGTCGGTTACTTGATTTTATGACGCGTCGACATATTTATTTGGATATGGTGGAAAGCCTGGTTCTCGATGAGGCTGATCGTATGCTAGATATGGGATTTATCCCTCAGGTAAAACGGATTGTGCGGGCGACGCCTGATATCAAACATCGACAAACACAACTTTTCAGTGCAACATTTACCGAAGACATCATTGAGCTGGCCAGCCAATGGACGTGTGATCCGGTGCGAGTTGATATTGAACCAAAGCGCATTGCCGCCAGTCAAGTCGATCAAAAGGTCTACCTTGTCTCCAATGAAGAAAAACTTCGGGTGCTGTTAAATATTTTACGTCAGCCTGAAGTGAGCCGGGTGATTATTTTCACCAACCGGCGTGATCAAAGCCAAAAATTGTATGAAAAAATTCAGAAGAAAGGTTTCAGTGTGGGTATTTTATCCGGAGAAATTGCCCAAAACAAACGGACTCGGACATTAGACCATTTTAAAAATAGTAAACTGAAAGTGATTGTGGCGACTGACGTGATGGGACGAGGTATTCATATTGATGGTATTAGTCATGTGATTAATTACCATCTGCCTGAAGATCCCGATGATTATGTGCATCGTATTGGTCGTACCGGTCGTGCAGGTGAAAATGGCATTGCAATCAGTCTGGCGTGCGAAAACGAATCGTTTCAGTTGCCTGCCATCGAAGTGTTATTAGGCAAAAAATTGAACTGTGAACTGCCGCCAGAGGCACTTTTATTAGATAACGATTGATGATGTCTGATGGGGTGAGACGAGGCAGGCGCCACTCAAATGAAAATACAGGACACGGCTCGCTTAACTTACATCGCATTAGCATGGACATGTCCCCCAGAAAGGTAGATGTTCCCGTTTAATTCTGGAGGCCATGTACGTCGAATTCGATTTCCCAGCCAGTGGCGTCATCGTCGGGTAAGGCGGCAGCTAAGGCTAAGGTGGCGGTTTCTGTGACATTGGCACGTAATCGAATCGGCACAATGGCACCGATGGCATGGCCTTCCGCGGGCAAGGTCACTTCAATTTCACCCAATTCTTGCAGTTCTTCCTCAGACCATTGCTCAAGTAATTCACCGACTTGATCATGACGCCGCACCGATGAACCAAAAAAACGAAAACGAACCGGCTCACCGACAATTAATCCAAATTCTTGGGGGGCTTGTTCGGCAATGGTTCCTTCTTCCATCCCAAAAGGGGCGACACATAAGGCTTGAACAGGTGGTGTGACTCCCGGTACCGCCGGCATGGATGAGGCGACGCCAACATAATAGGCCTGGGCTGTACCGCCGCGAATACGTACGCCACCGCGTTGTTTGGCATAGCTGAAATAAGCACCGCCACAGGCCACGGCTAAATCCATATCCACTCCGGTCAATAAGCGAGCAGCGGGTGCGTCGTCTTTGGCTAACCAGTCGTTGATAATCGTTAAAATGCGTTCGCTGATGATGGCCGGCTTTAATACCCCGCCATTAAATAGCACCGCGGTCGGATGTAAAAAGCGGCGATCTTCTGGTGCTGAAATTTGGCCATCTTGTAAATCAACGGTGGCATTGCGTTGGCGTGTTAGAAAAGCCGCTAAATGGCGAGTAATCGCCGCATCTTGTGCGTAGGGTAAGCCCAGTTGGGTCAGTCCTGCGCGGGTTTGTGCGCCGGGTTTTGCGTGACTTTCCACCTCAGGGAAAAAACCTTCCAGCAGGGTCTGAATGACTTCTGCACGCGTTAGTTCAGTGCGAATGGAGCCACCGATTAAGCGTGATCCACGACTGGGAATCACAATCGCTGCGCTGGTTTGTTGGTGGTTTTGCAATAATTGTTCTTTGGCGTGCCGACAGCCATGGGTTAACGCCCTGAGTTGCCATATATCTAACAGTTTGCCTTCGTTTGCCAACTTATTATTCACCATATGGGCTAAGGCAAGATCCATGTTGTCGCCACCGAGTAAAATATGATCGCCCACGGCAACACGGTAGAGTTCTAAATTGCCTTCCCGCTCAACGACGGCCATTAAGGAAAAATCAGTTGTACCACCACCAATATCGACAACCACAATGATATCACCCACTTGCACTTGTTTGCGCCATTCCCCCTCAGAACGTTGCAACCAGCTGTATAAGGCGGCTTGCGGTTCTTCTAACAAGGTAAGCTGGTGATAACCCGCAGCTTGAGCGGCTTCCGCGGTTAAATCCCGAGCCGCTGGGTCAAACGAGGCGGGGATCGTGACAGTAATATCCTGTGCTTGGAAGAGGGCCTCTGGAAAACGATAGTTCCAGGCATCACGTAAATGTTCGAGGTAGTGAATGGATACCTGGAAGGGAGATATCTTATCCACTTCCGGGGGCGCATCGAGCGGTAAAATAGGACCCCGACGATCCACACCGGGATGACATAACCAACTTTTAGCACTGGCCACCAAACGTATCGGTGTTAACGCCCCTCGTTGGCGGGCTAATTCACCAATGATGAATCCGGGGTGAGTGACCCAGGGTAAAACCAAGTCATTAGCTGCCATTTCTTCCTGGTGAGGTAAGTAAAAAAAGGACGGTAACAACGCCAGTTCTTCCACCGTGCCAGGCGCTGTTAATTGGGGAATCATCAGCATGTGCTGGGCCGCCTGTTCACCATCACTGGCGGCTAAATCGATATATGAAAACGCACAGTGGGTGGTACCAAGGTCAATGCCAATGGCATATTTGGTTTCACTCATAACTCAACCTCCGCCGCGGTCAATACCGTAATGTCGTGGGTTTGCACTAATTTTGGTAAGGTAATTTCGGTGGCTCGCCACCCTCGATGAGTCAGTGTGCCTTGAAAGGGTGGTTGACCGACCACGTTGCCGGTTAAATTGATGGAAGATGCATCAAAGTTAGCCTCTAAGGTGATTTTTTCACCTTCGGATTCACTGCGAATCGGCTCCAAGTTAAAATGCGCCTGCAGCACTTTTCGACACCCTTGGTGAACGAGTCGGGTGGCTGCCCCAATTTCTTGGTCACTGAAATGAGCCACATCTTCTTCAATAAAATCAATAAAACGTCCATCCCGTTGAAGTAACCGGAGCAATTGCAAGGCTGAATCTGGGCTATTCTCGATCAATGGCGGATTTTGTTCTGTTTCGTCTGTGATGCCAAGGCGAGGCGATATTTTTGCCGAGGCATCACGTAGGTTAGCTGCATAATCACTATCACTGAGGATGTTTTTAATGGTTTTCCACGCAATGCAGAGGCGGGTCATTAACGGCAAAACAGTAGAACTCATGTAATAACTCCTTATCAGAGACAAGATCCAAAATAATTGTTCGGTGATGAAAGGCTAAGAAGCTATATAGCTTCTAACAGACAGGCACCGTCGGCTATGATAGGGTGTCATCGCAATGGCGGCAAGCGCTAGCAAGGAAGGGAGCTTGTGATTGATGGGTTTCACTTCGCTTCGGGCTACCCATCAGCCTGGTAAATTAAGGCGCATTAACCGGCAATTGTAATAGACCATACCGCGAACGATTGGTCGTCGATGATTTTTCAATTTCCATTTCTGCGATTAGCCAGTATTGTATGGGGTCACCTTGGAAACTTTCTTTTTCGGCCAAATAATAAGCAGTTTCAGCAATTAATTGATACTGTTTGGATGGTTGGTGTGGCAGCATGGAACGATCCTGTGTTAATACGATAATATTGACCCTAATACTTGGCCCGCCAGTATAAATAATACCGATGTAGAATGAAAGGCTTAGGCATGCCAATTAAGCGAGCGGTGGTGTATAAATATCAGACTTTAAGTTGAATAGTGACCCAGTAAACGCAAAGTGCGCGCCGTTTTTTTGAACAGTTATCCATGGCTGGGCAATTCAATCAAAGCATTGTGACAGCCAACATTATGTATATAATGTATGATTTTTAACTCGGCATTTCACACCAGGACTTCGATAATCACGAGGGAATTCGGGGTCAAACGAAGATCACATGGCCGGGTGTGAAGTGTTGTTTTCAACAGAGGAGAAATGTGATGAGTCGATATGGATTTGCCACCACCGTGGAGGGTCATTTTAATACCGTGGTAGAGAAAGTCATTGCGGGTTTGAAAGCCGAGGGGTTTGGTGTGTTAACGGATATTGATGTTAAAGCCACGTTAAAAGAAAAAATTAATGTCGATAGAAAACCGTATCGAATTCTTGGTGCGTGTAACCCATCCTTGGCCAATATTGCCATTAATGCCGAGCCTGACATTGGTTTGTTGTTGCCTTGTAATGTGGTGGTGCGCGAAGAAGAGGATCAGTCCATTCGTGTCTTATTTATGGACCCAATGGCCGTCTTAGGTTTAGTGGATAATCCAGACGTAGAATCCATTGCCACCGAGGTGCGTGCGAAATTAGAAAACGTAAAAAATGCGTTATAAGACATCAACAATGGCATCCAAACTCATCGTGGATTACTATGCTTTTGGATGCCTGTACTAAACGAATATTATGTTAAGAAATAAGCATTGGAACAATGGTCAATAGCATCCAAATTGATATGGTGCTGAAAATAATCCCTAACCCCAATGATATTTCTTTTATTATTAATGCGGCTTTGCGTTCCATTATTTTACTCCGAATTGGCAGTCTAATTAAATTTGTCTACATTTATAATTTTAGCTTGTCCTCGTTGAGTTACCAATAGTATTTTTTTTGATCTTCATTAGCATTATCTTTGTTTCATGACTCGATGGCTTGTTGGCATTGCTGAATAAACAATTCTGGACTAATCCGGTTTGTTTTTTTAATTCGCACCGGGTCCGCCATTTTATGGCGGATCACATAAAAACTGGGGTAACCAACCACCCCGAAACTGTCAGCAAGTGCTTGTTCTGTCGGCCCATATTCTGGGTTTATTTTTACCGGAAGCAGCTTAAGGCTAAAGGCTTTGAAAGGTTCGGAAGACAAGATTTCTGCACGAAGCTGTTCACAACTCTGGCACCAATCGGTATAAAAAAAAACCACCATGGGTTGATTAGTTTGCTGCTGCTGCTTGACAGCCTGTAAATAACCGGCTGGTCCGTCATACCAGTGAGTGAGACTGGTATCGCGAGCAAACTGACCAAGTTGCCATACAATGAAACTCACGGCAATCACTAGAATGCTGGTACCGATTGTCCAGCGATTTCTTAATAAACCCACCAATTCACCTCTCGACACAGAACCCACGGTTTCTCAAATCTTGACAACTCCACTTAAATTTTGTTCGTGTTTTGTATTGTATTATACTCGTTGCGAACTCACTACCCCCGTTTAACCCAAGGAGCATTTTGTCGCAATGCCTATAGGAAACATCAGAAAAATGCAAGCCAAACTGGATTCACCAGTGCAATACTGGCTACCCGTTGGCGATGAGCGCATTCACATTAATCCACTGCTAGGCAAAACCATTGGTTTTCGCTATACGGAACAAATCCACTGTATCCATTGCGGTAAAAAAACTAAAAAATCCTATCGCCAGGGGCATTGTTTTATTTGTATGCAGAAATTAGCGGCTTGTGATATGTGCATTGTCAAACCTGAACAATGTCATTTTGATCAAGGTACCTGCCGAGAACCTGAGTGGGGTTTAGCTCATTGCATGCAACCCCACTTTTTGTATTTAGCTAATTCATCGGCACTCAAAGTCGGCATTACCCGAGCCACTCAAATTCCCACTCGCTGGATCGATCAAGGGGCACAGCAAGCCTTGGCTATTTTTCAGGTACAAACGCGCTATCAAGTGGGGTTGCTCGAAGTCGCATTTAAAAACCATGTCGCTGATAAAACCCATTGGCGCACCCTGTTAAAAGCCGAGGCCTCCCGCTTAGATTTAGTGGCCCAGCGAGATCGACTATTGGCCATTTGCCAGCCAGCGATTAATGAACTTGTTGATCGTTTTGGCGATGAGGCTATTCAAACGGTTGAAAATCAAATGGTGACTGAACTCACTTTTCCGGTATTACAGTATCCGAGCAAAATTACTTCATTAAATTTAGATAAAACACCTGAAGTAACAGGGGTATTGCAGGGCATTAAGGGGCAGTATCTTATCTTGGATTGCGGTGTGATAAATATGCGAAAATACACTGGCTATGAAATTGAATTTATGGTCTAGATCATGAAGAAAAAGCTGCAGACATTACTTCAAAATTTATCACAAGGACTTATCGAACGAGAGGTTCCGCTGCGTTTAGTCTTGCTGGCTGCTTTGGCAGGCGAACATTTATTGTTATTGGGACCACCGGGAACGGCAAAAAGTGAACTGGCTCGGCGAGTACGCCATGCGTTTAGTGATGGGCAATATTTTGAGCGACTGTTAACCCGCTTTTCAGTGCCGGAAGAATTGTTTGGGCCATTGTCCATTAAGGCGTTGGAGCAAGATCGGTATGAACGCTTGACCGCGCGTTATTTGCCGACCGCCACGATTGCTTTTATTGACGAAATATTCAAAGCCAATAGTGCTATTTTGAACAGCTTACTGACCTTGCTTAACGAGCGTGAATTTGACAATGGTGATCAAAGGATCAAGACACCCTTAATTACCGTAGTGGCAGCAAGCAATGAGCTACCGAGTGGCGAAGAGCTCAATGCCTTGTATGACCGGTTTTTATTGCGCTGTCAGGTGACCGCCGTATCGGAACAAGGGTTTGCTGAACTCTTGGAAATCAATGAGGCGGCTTTTCAGATAAATACCGAAAATCAACTACAGGCGGCTGATTTAGCCGTTATGCAACAACAGGCCGCACAAATTGACTTATCCCCTGAGGTGATTCGTTTATTAAAAGATTTGCGTGTCTTTCTGCAACACAAAAATATTTATGTCTCTGATCGTCGTTGGCGAAAAATCATCAAGCTGCTAAAAGTGGCGGTTTATACTAATGGGAAAAAAATAGTATCGGTGTGGGATTGCTGGTTGCTCCAACACTGCTTATGGGAGGCACCAGCACAGCACTCGATGATTTTTGACTGGTATCAGCAGCAACTGGGCACCCAGCAACAAGTTAATTTACAACAACTCAATAAAGTGGTGGAGGTATGGCAGCAAACTTTACAAGAGGAGCAAGACAAAACCATTCCATTGAGTAATGAGCAGGGTGAGAATTTATATTACGACCCGCAAGGTCATGTGACCACAACATCGGGCCGCAGTTATCTTGCAGAACAAAATGGTGAATTTTTATATATCGCCCCAGCGGATGGAAAAAATCGAAAAAATGAGGGCAAAGGTTATACCCAGAGTGAACTTGCTCAACATTTTTTTGATGACTATCACCGTCAGCGCCATATTGATGGTCAATGGGTTAGCCTAAACGATTATATCGCTGATGCCGCCAATCGATTGCGTATCAACCAGCAATACCAAGCGTGTCTGCAGTCGGTTCAATACAGCGCTGAGCACATTAAGCATCGCGGTGAAGAATTAAACGGCTTATTGACAGATATTGATGATTACCGCGATCAAGTGATTACCATGCTAGCCAGTTTAGCCGAGTGTGTTGACCAGCATTTATGGATTAGTCAAGGTTTTTCTGAAACGGCACGCCAGATACTCACTAAAAACTTAGATCGTGTGACGAAACTTAGTGAGCAAGTCAAAAAAATACAGGTAGGGTTTCAGCAGCTTCCGGTGGCGGCTTGACATGGCGGTATTGCGATTAAGTGAACACTTTAAATACCTTGATGCACTGCCAGAAGGACTTTATCGGGCGGTAATCACTTTGCACCATGGTCGCTTAAAAACACGTGTCACTGGCATCTTGCAATGGCGAGCCTGTTTGTTGCGTGGTGAGTTACCTGAACTTGATCAGCTGGATTGGCCTCACCGAGATCTCCGGCAAATATTGTTAAACCAGTTAGTCACGTTGGAGTTGGTAGCGGCATGCCGTAATGAAGAAAGCCTGACGGATCATTTATTGAATACGTTGTGCCAAGCCATCGACAATATTACGCAAAGGCAACAAATACCGGCCGCTATCCATAAGGCATTTGATGGTTTGCAATTTCCGTCATCAAAGTCTCGCTATACAACGGCATCGCCGCCAAACCCATCTGCCTCGCTTGATCAAGAAAAACCCTTGATGGGAAACTCTGTCAAGACTTCCATTGACTCACCAGCAGTTCTAAATACGATTGATAATTATTATTAACGAGGGTAAGCCACTTTG
>CAYUAI010000102.1:0-13601 GCA_964442745.1 uncultured Chromatiales bacterium | reverse complement strand
TTTTTGGTAACAGAGACTCCTACCGTGAGATGTTTAAAAAGGGAAGCATCAGAGTAATCATGTTAACTCAATTTAGTTTGTTAGGCAGATATAACCAGTTAATGAATCAGCGGCAATATGATGCCGTTAGCAAATTGACGGATGAACAAGTCCAAGACGATATGGGAGCTTTTTTTAAGTCAATATTGGGCACTCTCAACCATATAATAGTGGGAGATATAGTCTGGCTACAGAGGTTTTGTACGCATTTGTCTGGCAGGAATTCCTTATCCTATATTGCCGGTTTAGAAAAGCTAAAATCACTAGACTCAATTTTATTCAAGGACTTAAGTAGGTTAAAAAAAGAAAGGGAGAATATAGACAACATTATTATTCAATGGATTAATTTTATACCAGAGAAAAACATAAATGATCAAATTTCTTATAGAAACATGAAAGGCGAGCTATTTAAAAAACCACTTTCTAGTTTAATCTGCCATTTATTCCTTCATCAAACGCATCATAGAGGTCAGGTAACAACCTTGCTATCTCAGTGTCATATCGATTTTGGTGATACAGATCTGATAGAAATAATAGATGATATTTAAACATAATCGGGTAGCCGAGAGTGTTTCTCCCTCAGCTCCCACACCACCCAGCATGCGGGTCCGCACTGGGCAGTTCGAAAATAATCGTTAAACAAAATTCACGTTGAATTTTCATTTAAGGCTGGGTATTGTGTTAAGCGCTGGTTAACACCGATTTCTCTGGACAGAGAGTACATTGCAACCAAGTTAGACATCCTCTTCCTTAACTTCCCATTTTGGCCTCTTATCTTTGGCCTGTCTTCGGCTAAAGCGCCTACTTTTGGTGCCCGTTTTTCAAAGCTTCCGCTTCTGCTCACGCCCCTTGCCTATTTCCCTGCAGGCAATCAAAAAACACTCACTTTAGCCCGGCTAGAGCGGTGTTCTTTCTCAATCAGAACGAACAAATACAAACCAAATCTAAGCGAAAAGCAGGGAAGTCATTCCATGGCCATTCCTTACCATTGCCTGTGATTTAATCCGTAGCTACTGGCCCAAGTGGAAAACAAACAACCCGCGTATGCCATGGGAAGCCGAGTGAAGATAGGCAGTTTGTTAAGCACTATCTAGGAATTGCTAGCCAGCGATCATTCTGTCTAACAGCTCTAGTGACTTGTCCAGCAGATGGAGGCCAATTGGTTTTTCACTGAGTCTTTCGAGTAAGCGCATGGTGGAGAGAGAGGCGGGGTGTTTAGAATCGACATTATCGCTAATACATAAAGCAGTCGCTTAGTTGCCATTTGACTGAGTATAATTAGCGAACTATTGTCAAGAAGAAAAAATGTGATCATCGAGTTTTACCGCCGACATTGGGCAGCCTAGCGCTTGAAAATCGCGATGAGAATTGATTTCACCGGGGGTTTTCTGAAGTCGGCAATACTTGCCGTATTGCCGACTGACAGAAAAAATTCTGTGGAATCAAGGATCAAATGATAGGCTGCTCAATGTTGGTTATAACAAGGGTAATTTTAATTTTGGATATTCAATTGATATACGTGATTAAGGCATTGATTTTGCCGCCTGGTGGCTTGTTATTTTTGTTGTTTCTGGGATTAATCTGGTGGCGTAAAAATGTTAATTCATTGATGATATTGGTGAGCTTTGTCGGGGGTGTTTGGTATTTGTTGTCCACCTGGGCGGTGTCAGGTCTCTTGATGGATTTGCTGGAAAATTATCCTGCCTTATCTGACAGAGACATTGCCAATAGCCAGGCGCAAGCGATTGTCGTGTTAGCGGGTGGTGGCAGAAATGCACCCGAGTATGGTGGGGTGCGGTCGGTGGCTGATTATAGTCTGGTGCGTATGCGTTATGGAGCGTATTTACATCGAAAAACCGGGCTGCCGGTTTTGTTGACCGGTGGTGATCCTTTGCAGCGAGGCATTGTCGAGGCTGAGTTGATGGCTTCCGTCATGGAAAATGAATGGTCAGTGGCTGTCAAATGGCAAGAAAATAACAGTCGAAATACCGCCGAAAACGCCCAGCTGGCGGCAAAAATTTTACACCAGGAAAACATTAATCATATTTTACTGGTGACCCATGCCTGGCATATGGCACGGGCGGTTCGTTTATTTGAACAACAAAATTTGCAGGTGACTCCGGCACCGACGTCTTTTGAGGGAACTCGTTATGCTGGTGACGGTTGGGCGTTGATAAATTTTTTGCCCAATGCGCGAGCATTTTTAGCGAGTTATCACGCGCTTCATGAATGGGTGGGTCAGTGGTGGTATAGGCTGAGATATTGAGCGGCGTCGCTAGAATTCGAACAAAAAACCACCTAAAATAAGTTGTCCGCCCAGATCTGTGGTTGAATTTTCTTCAGCCGTGATGGATTGGATTTCTAAAAAGAAATAGCTGTTATCCACGCCAAATTCGTGGGCGACTATTGATGCTCGGCTGATTTCAAATCGATCTAATAAGAGTTGTAATCCACCTTTGAGATAATAGCCGTCCACGGCCCCTTTGATCGAATTTTGGCCGCTGATGGATTGTTCATAATAAATACGGCTAGCCCCGCCGCCAACATAGGGAACCAGCCATTGGTTTTCGTGAAAAATTAGACGGAAGACAGCGTAAAGTCCGAGTGGGTAAGCCTGGTAGGTGACACGCCCCCCTTGTTGTTGGTTTTGGATGAGTTGGCCGGTGCCGCGATCCCAAACATATTGGGCTTCCAGGCCGATTTCTAATGTTCGGAAAACTTTATAAGCCAGGGCACCGCCACCGATGGTGATCCGTTTGTCACCATAAAAACGTTCCCAGTCGTCAGGGGCGGGTTCGAAGGTGCCGAGTTTCAATTCTAGCGACCAATGGGGAGAGGTCGGTGAGTCGCTAGCGAGTGTTTGATGGCAAAGACTGATTGCCAGTAATATACTGAGTATGAAATAAATCAAGGTCGGACGGCTGGCTTGACGGTCTGGTTTGATTATTTCATTTTTTCGGTAAAGATGGGTTGTCATCATGACTAGCAACAAAAGCCTGGCTTTAATACGCATGAGAGGTGGATTTTGATTGAATTTTGTGGATTGCCTGTTTTGTCAGGTGCACTAGGCGAGATAGCCATTGCCAGCCAATCAAACCACCGATAAGTAACATCATAAGCTGAAATAACGCCGCCAATTGTTGGTGAAAATGGTCTGCCGTGACGAGGGTGGCAAATTGAATGAGTGGATACAAGGCCAGTCGAGTCACGATTTTAGCGGTGGTATGGTGGTGAATATAATCTGCCATCGGAGGGCTGTGCTGATAATACCACTGCACGATAGAGGTTCCCATGTCGGTGGTTAACAGACGGCGGTCCCGCCAGTCTCGCAGAATTTGGACTTGAGGGGCTGAGTAATAACCAAACGCGGCGGTGGCGATAAAACATCCTTCATCAGGTAGTATCGGGTAGGCAATAATAGGTTCCACAATAAACGATTCTTCGGCTGATTTTGGGCTGCTTTGTGGGTCGCCAAGTTTGACACTTTGCACTGACGAGCGGGCGCTTTCTTGGCCGGGTGAGTCTTGGGGGGATTTATTATAGGCTGTTAAAGCGACAAAAAGCTGAGATTGTCTTGAGGCGGTGACCGCAAATTTATAAGACTGATCATTTTGTAAATCGGTGAGGGTAGCGCGAGTTTGGTTATCAATGCTGAGTTGTTTTTCATCGGTGCTCTCGATGCCATAATGAAGCTGGTAGCTGTTGGCTTTGTCGACCGTTGACCAGCTAATTTCAATGGCTTGATCGCGTGTTGTGATAGTTGAAATTTGTGGGGCTGGCAGATCGTTGGTATCGGGTATTAATCCGGCTAAGGTGAATGTTTGCACGTCATTTACGTCGATGGGGGAGGCTAATAGGGTGTCGTTGGGTGATTTCGCCTGCATGCCATTCAGATCGGTGTTGTTGTCAATCGCATAGTATAAAAAATACCCTCCGGCGTCACCGTCGTTATTTGAGACGCGATAGGCGTTATTAGCCGACCAGGTAATGGTGGCGGTATAGCCCTTGTCCTCTTGTGGGGTGATGGATACGCTGACGTCTTTGACGGGGAAGGGAATGTCATCTTGTTGTTCACCGCCATAAGCGCCCGCGTCGGCTATATTATCGGTTTCAATTTTGTCGAACCCTTGACCGGCATCGATGCACGGACTGCCGTCGCGCAGATGAAAGTCGCGTTTGCCAGCCTCACCGCTGGTGTTAACAAACAAAGGATCTTCATTGAGCACGGATGCCTTGCCGGTAGGGCCATTGTCGTCATTTTCAAAATAACAGTTGTTGTTGATATTGTCGTCGTTGTTGGTTGAGCTAACCACCTCTTCGTTTTTCGAGAAGATATTATTTTCCACCTGGCTAAAATCTAGGTTGCCACTGATGGCGATTTTGTTGTCATAAAATGTATTATTAATGATGTCAACGTTGCTTTGGTTGCCAACTAATGAAATGCCAGTGCCATCATTGCCGACATCGAAAACATTATTACTAATGGTGATGGCTCCGGCGTCGTTGACTTCGATGGCAATCGGGCGCCCAATAAACGTCAGGTTTTGAATCGTGGCATTGGTGTTATTAATCGTTATTGTGGGGCGGCTGTTATCATCAGCTTCAATAATGGTACGAGCCGTCTCTTTGCCGCGTAAAGTGATATCGACGTTGAGTGTTATATTTTCTTGGTAGGTGTCAGGGGCAATGACAACCGTGTCACCGGCATCACTTTGATTGATGGCGTCTTGGATGGTGTCGTAGTCATCAGGTACATTTCGATCAATGGCGGTTGTCTCTAAGCTAACGCTGAGTAGGGCGATGAATAAAATAATAGGACGGATGTTATCTAGCATACGATTGATGAGAGTCATATCTAACGAGTTATTTTTGTCTGATGGCGATTATTATACTATTTTATATGTAAGGTAGAAGCGATGGCAGGATGTATGAGAGATGGGGTAGGCATTAAAAAACCCCTCCAAAACGGAGGGGTCATAGCAATAGTAAAAACTTAGGTTCTTTCCTAGCACGACCATTGTAATATATCTCGACAAAAAAATGCTAGGCCTTTTGATAAATTTTACTGCCTTTTTTGATAAATTCTGTTGCTTTTTCATTCATTCCGTTCTGGATGGCGATTTTGTGATCTTTGATGCCTTGTTGTTCTGCATAGGCCCTCACATCCTGGGTGATTTTCATGGAGCAAAAGTGAGGTCCGCACATGGAACAAAAATGAGCAACTTTGGCAGAATCTTTGGGTAGTGTTTCATCATGATAGGCCCGTGCCCGGTCAGGATCGAGGCCGATATTAAATTGGTCTTGCCAGCGAAATTCAAAACGCGCTTTGGACATGGCATTGTCGCGGATTTGTGCGCCGGGATGACCTTTGGCTAAATCGGCAGCATGGGCGGCGATTTTATAGGTGATGATACCTTCTTTCACATCATCTCGATTGGGTAAGCCTAAATGCTCCTTGGGGGTTACATAACATAACATTGAGGTGCCAAACCAACCAATCATGGCGGCGCCGATGCCCGAAGTAATGTGATCATAACCGGGGGCAATGTCGGTGGTTAATGGACCCAGGGTATAAAACGGGGCTTCGCCACAGCTGGATAATTGTTTATCCATGTTTTCTTTGATCATATGCATGGGCACATGACCTGGACCTTCGATCATGGTTTGTACATCGTGTTGCCAGGCGATTTGAGTTAATTCGCCGAGGGTTTCGAGTTCACCAAATTGGGCGGCATCATTGGCATCGGCAATGGAGCCGGGGCGGAGTCCGTCGCCCAATGAAAACGCGACATCATAGGCTTTCATGATTTCACAGATTTCTTCAAAATGGGTGTAGAGGAAATTTTCGTGGTGATGAGCTAGACACCATTTGGCCATAATGGAACCGCCACGGGAAACAATACCTGTCAGTCGCTTGGCGGTTAACGGGACATAGCGTAATAAAACGCCAGCGTGAATGGTGAAATAATCAACGCCTTGTTCGGCTTGTTCAATGAGGGTGTCGCGAAAAATAGCCCAGTTGAGTTCTTCCGCTCGGCCATCCACTTTTTCTAGGGCTTGATAAATGGGGACGGTACCAATGGGGACTGGTGAGTTACGAATGATCCATTCGCGGGTTTCATGAATGTTTTTGCCGGTGGATAAATCCATGATGGTGTCAGAGCCCCAACGAATCCCCCAGGTCATTTTGTCGACTTCTTCTTCAATGGAGGAGGTGATCGCTGAATTACCTAAATTGCCATTGATTTTAACCAGAAAATTACGACCAATAATCATCGGTTCCAATTCGGTATGATTAATATTGGCCGGAATGATGGCGCGTCCACGGGCAATTTCTGAACGGACAAACTCAGCCGTGATGGTTTTTGGTATGGCCGCTCCCCAGGACTCGCCGGGATGTTGTTGCGCCAATAGTTCGCGTTGTGATTCCAAACGCATATTTTCGCGGATGGCAACATATTCCATTTCCGGGGTAATAATACCCTGCTTAGCATAATGCATTTGGCTAACATTCAGGCCGGATTTGGCACGTCGCGGTAAGCGTATATGCTCAAACCGTAAATGATCGAGGGCGGGGTTGCTGGCCTGCTTTTCGCCGAAGTCTGAACTTAACCGACTGAGTGGTTCGCTGTCTGCACGTTCTTCAATCCAATGTTTTCTGATTTCGGGTAACCCCTTACGCACATCAATGGCAATGTTTGGATCTGTATAGGGGCCGGAGGTGTCGTAAACTGTCAGCGGTGGGTTGGGTTCGCTATTAAATTCAGATGGCGTGTTTGATAAGGTGATTTCGCGCATCGGCACTTGTATGTCAGGGCGGCTACCGGTGACATAAATTTTTTGTGAGCTGGGAAACGGTTGAATGGAGGCGTCGTTTATTTTGGCGGTTTGACTTAAAATTTTCTCTGGTATTACACTCATCTCTTAGTCCTATTAATGTGCCTAGCTAATGTAAGTTTACACAGGAATCTGGAGACGTTAGGTCAGGCCGTATACCCTAAATATAAGCATAGAGGTTTTCGGCGGCTTCCCTACGCCGGTATGATCCGGATCAGGTTCAATGGGTATTTCTCAGCCTCCCTGTCATCGTGTAGGGAGACACCCCGTAGCACGGCCTAAAAGTAACATACAATGCGGTCGTTTAACACACCTTGTTCGGTCGTTATCGTCGATTCGGATAAAATATAATCAATTCTCTTTTGTGGGTTTTGTTTTGTAATATGGCGGTGCTGTGATAAGTTTACTTTGCTTATAATTTAGGGGGCGTTATTGACAAAGGGAAGTGGGGTTTAGGCGCCGAAGTCTTTACATGTGCTGCATTAGGTTGCAATAAAAATTTTTTAGGTAAAGAGCCGATGATGGAAATGAATTTTGAACAAGCACGATTTAATATGGTGGAACAGCAAATCCGCACGTGGGATGTATTGGATAATCGTGTTTTAGATGTGCTATTGACGACACCACGCGATCACTTTGTGCCTGAAAAATATAAAAACCTCGCTTACTCAGATTTAGCGATTCCGCTTGCTCATGAACAAATGATGATGCACCCCAAATTAGAAGCCCACCTAATGCAAGCTTTAGCGTTAAACAAGGCAGAAAATGTGCTTGAAATTGGGACAGGTAGCGGTTGTTTAACGGCTTTTTTAGCGAAGATGGCCAAGCACGTATATAGCATTGATATTTTCCCCGATTTTTTGCCTACCGCCGCGACGCGTTTGAAAAACCAAGGGATTACTAATTTTACCTTGGAAGAGGGAGATGGTAGTCATGGCTGGCATGAGCATGGTCCTTTTGATGCCATTGCTATCACCGGTTCGGTGCCAGTATTGACGGATGAATTTAAAGAGGCACTCAATGTGGGTGGTCGCTTGTTTGCTGTGGTGGGAGAAGAGGAGGCGCTTAAGGAGGCTACGGTAGTGACACGGCTAAGCAAAACTGAATGGACACAAAAAAGCCTATTGGAAACTGACATTGCTCCCTTGATTAATGCGACGTTGCCTCCATCGTTTGTTTTTTAGCCATTCAGTCTTGTAAATATATGAATGGGGCACCCTATCGCCGGGTTATGAGGTAAGTTTGTGCGACAGTTATCACCGCTTGAATTGCAAGAATGCTTAGCTGGAGAGGCAAGTTCTTTGGCTTTTCTTGATGTTAGAGAGTCATGGGAATATGATATCTGCCATATTTTAGGTTCACTGCATATTCCTATGGGACAAATACATACCCGACTGGATGAACTCAATGCCGAGCAGGAGTGGGTCGTGGTTTGCCATCATGGGATAAGGAGCTATCAAATTGCGGCGTATTTGCACCAAAATGGTTTTTCAAAGGTGATAAATCTTGAGGGTGGGGTTGATGCTTGGGCGTTGCAGGTTGATCTCGATATGACGCGATATTAAATCAATTTGTCTGCTTCGGTGGGATGTTTTTTCGCATTCAGTTTAAGCGCAGTTCTGGCTGTTAAGTTATTTTTCTGAAACCCGATAAAATTACCTGATGCTGAATTTATGAACCTATATTTCGCATCAGGGTATGTTACAATCGCAACGGGATTTGACTATCGATTACAATTTAACCTGCTAGGCATGAGCGACGTAATAACGTTCCTGTTTGGTGCCCAGATTGAGTTTGTATTGGTTCGTTTTGATGGAGCAAAAGTGCAGGAATAGTTGTTCTATTTCGAGCTTTTGTGAAGGAAGAACGGGCGAATACGAGCGGAGGATGGGAGGCGAAACGGGGAGGTTATTGCGCCGCCTATGCCTTAGGTCATCGGTGTTATGCAATCAAATACGATTTGGCATATGTTTGTTGTTGAGACAAAGCAAAATCAAACCAATTTCAATCATGAGTATTTGGCGCTTCACAATGACACTTCGATCACTATGCTGCATTGGTATGGTATGGTTTTTGGTAATTCCTGGGCCGGGGTTTTGTGAAAATATAATCGACGTGTTTGAGTTGGCGCTGGAAAATGATCCGGCGATTAAATCGGCGCAGGCGCTTCGAGAGGCGACACGCGAAATCCAAGTCCAAAGTCTAGCGGCATTTTTGCCATCGCTATCGGTGGCAGGGCACTGGGCGAATATATCACAGACCAACAATAATTTTGTTGGGACTCCAGAGCAAGCTGATGCAGGTTTATCCGCCACCACGGTGTTCCGAAACAGAAATATTGCGGTAACGCTCACCGAGTCAATTTTTAATCTGCCGAATTTTTCGAAACATAAAGCCGCGAAAGAAGAAGTCATTAAAGGTGAATTAATGTACCGTCTGGCGCAACAGGCGTTGTTATTTCGTGTTGTTTCCCAATATTTTAACGTATTATCCAGTATTGATGAATTAGAATTTGCTCGGGCGGAAAAGAATGCCATCGCTGCCCAGTTGGAGCAGACCAAGCAGCGTTATAACATTGGTTTAATTGCCATCACCGAGGTACATGAAGCACAAGCCCGCCACGATTTAGGGATGGCGCAAGAAGTGATGTCAGAATTGGCATTGGCTAATTCACGTGAAGGGCTAAGAGAAATAACAGGTATTCTCCATATGAACTTGTTGCCACTCGGTAACAGTATGGCGTTAATTCCACCGACGCCAGCCAATATTAATGAATGGACGGATGCGGCCCTGAGTCAGAATTTGAATATAGCTATCGTCAAAATGGATATGGATATTACCGAAATAAAAATTTCAGAAATTAAACGAGCGCGGTTTCCCACGTTGGATCTCAATTTAGGTTATGGGTTATATGATTCGGGTGGCGTATATCCCTCATCGACGCGTGATGTGTTTGTTTCATTGGATTTTGCGATGCCAATTTATGGCGGGGGGGTGGTTTCGTCAAAAATCAAGCAAACCCGACAACAACATGAATCAATAAAACGCCAAGTCGAAATCTTGGAACGAGCGGTTTTGAAAAATACCCGAGCGGCTTATTTAGGCGTTTTAGCCGCCATGAGCTATGTGAAGGCATTAAATCAAGCGTTGGGATCAAGTGGCAAAGCTTTGCAAGCCATTAAGGCCGGTTTTGATGTGGGTGCCAGAACGGCGGTTGATGTGTTGAATGCGCAAAGAGATTTGTTTCGTGCGCGGCGAGATTTAGCGCGAGCTCGCCATGATTATGTCTTAAATACCTTAAGGCTAAAAGCAGAGATCGGTTTATTGACTATTGATGATTTGGAACAAGTGAATGGCTGGTTGCAGTAATTACCGATGAGCTATCCGTGTTTCGATCAATCGTGGAGTCTAGCATGATGGCGCTGATTGCTCGACGACAAGTCACCGCCGCACATTGTTACTACACATTGTGGACATAAGTTTTTTTCAGCCGTTTTTTTCCTGGTTATCAGACCACCCGGCCTTGTCAGGGTTGATCGTGTTTTTGATCGCACTGGCGGAGTCGTTACTGATCGTCGGCTTGGTGGTGCCGGGTACGGTACTGATGTTTGGTATTGGCGCCTTAGTTGGTGCTGGGGTCTTAAATGTTTGGGAAACGATTTTATGGGCATTTGTCGGGGCGGTTGTTGGCGATGCGGTGAGTTTTTGGGTCGGGTTTCATTACAAACATTATCTCCAACGACTGTGGCCTTTTTCGCGTTACCCTCACATTTTACAACAAGGCACAAAGTTCTTTAAAAAACACGGTGGAAAAAGTGTTTTATTTGGACGATTTGTGGGGCCTGTGCGACCGATTATTCCGGCGGTCGCTGGCATGATGGGCATGGACCCCCGGCGGTTTTTTCTGGTGAATGTGCTATCTGCCGCGATATGGGCACCGGCCTATTTAATGCCTGGCATGGTGTTTGGCGCGTCTTTTGAGCTGGCTTCTGAAGTGGCGGGTCGGTTAGCCATTCTCATTGTTGTATTGGTGGCCATTGCCTATATTATTTTTTGGCTATTGAGAAAATTGTATGGTTTTTGGTGGCCGTTTTATTTAAAAGGCTTGAAGTCGATTGAAACCAATGCGCGCTATGCGAGTTTGGTCACGATATGGCGAGTGATTAGCCAAGTTAGATTAATCTCATCCAGTCTGTATTTGTCATTTTTGGTTTTTGTGATATTAGGCGGGACATTGGTTTTTGGCCTATTAATCAATGAAGACAATGCCCGTGCGTTATCGACCATGGAGCAACCGCTCATTGCCAAGATGGATTGGTTGGAGGATGATTGGCAAAAATTGGCGGCGTATTATTCAGGGAGCTTTATTTTCGACGATTTACCGTTTAATGCACAGTTCTACAGTACGCCATCATCGTTATTTCATTTTCTCGAACAGACCCGTTGGCAGCGTATTCCGCCGTTGACATTAAAATCGGCGTTATATTTTCTGAAAGCAAAACCAGGTCTTGATGAATTGCCGGTATTTTCGTTGGCTTTTATGCACAATGGTGGGTATCAAAATGCAATGTGGGTGAAGGTGATCAATGATCGTGAGCGGGTGGTTTTACGATTGTGGCATCGGCCACAGGCCAGCGAAAAGGGGCAAACGATACTTTGGTTGGCCAATGTGAGTAGGCAGCAGGCGAAATCATGGTTTAATTTAGTGACGACGGTGAGTGAACCCTTCGGTTTTGAGGCGGCATTACAGCCGCTGACGGAGAGTGCTCAATTGGACGGAGTTGCGTATTATTTGCGTCAGCGTTCGTTGCCTGCATCGTCTGAGCAAGTTAATGTACCATGGGATGGACAAACGATTTTAATTGCCATTCCTTAGAAGCTGTTTGGTTAAAAAATGAATCGGCTGCAAAGCCCCGAGGCTAATCGGCGTCTCCGTTTTTTTCAGGTAGACATAGCCTTTACTCAGAAAAAGCCAGGCAAAATTTAAGTCTGTTGCCAATTCCTACAGGCTCCACTGTGAAATGTAGGATATACTTCTTTACTTCTAGCATATTTGTCCCTCTTTGGCGAATTATTATGCCGGACGTCTCATTCAATTGATGAGTTAATGTACGCGTTAATGTGCTGCCCAAAAATTTTTAATCTTGTTAACAGGATGGTCCATGATTCCAAAAACACGCTTTGCTCCAAGTCCGACGGGATATCTTCATATTGGTGGTGTGCGCACGGCGCTGTTTTCGTGGTTGTATGCTCGAAAACATGGCGCCCCTTTTGTTTTGCGTATTGAAGATACCGATCAAGAGCGGTCAACGGAGGCTTCGGTGAATGCGATCTTGGAGGGCATGACATGGTTAGGGTTGGATTATGATGAAGGTCCTTTTTATCAGACACATCGGTTTGATCGATACAAAGAGATCACGGATCAGTTATTGAATGAAGGTCAGGCTTATCATTGCTATTGTTCAAAAGAGGCGCTGGATGCGATGCGCGAAGCGCAAATGGCCAACAAAGAAAAGCCTCGTTATGATGGGCGTTGCCGTGCTCGCACTCAAGCGGTGGTCGGTGTCAATCCGGTGGTACGCTTTAAAAATCCAGCGGAGGGTGTCGTGATTGTCGATGACTTTATTCGAGGGCGAGTGGTTTTTCAGAATAGCGAGTTAGATGATCTTATTATTGCACGTTCCGATGGCACGCCCACCTATAATTTAACGGTGGTGGTTGATGATATGGATATGGAGGTCAATTGTGTGATTCGTGGGGATGATCATCTCAATAACACCCCTCGACAAATTAATATCCTCAAGGCATTGGGCGTTGATGCGCCAAGTTATGCCCATGTTCCCATGATTTTGGGGGCGGATGGTAAGCGTTTATCAAAACGCCACGGGGCGGTGAGTGTTATTCAGTATCGGGAAGATGGCTATTTGCCGGAGGCGGTATTAAATTATTTAGTGCGTTTAGGCTGGGCTCATGGTGATCAAGAGATCTTCTCCTTAGATGAAATGATTACGCTATTTGATATTAATCATGTGAATAAGTCGGCATCAACTTTTAATCCAGATAAATTGCTTTGGTTAAATCAACAATACATCGCAAAAAGTGATCCCGCCCATCTTGCTCATCATTTAAGCTATCATTTGGGAAAACTTGATATTGATCCATCCACTGGGCCAGATATTATCGAGGTCATCAAAATTCATCAAGATCGAGCCAAGACTTTGCTGGAACTGGCGTCCGCTTGCCGATATTTTTATCATGACTTTGAAGCCTTTGATGAAAAAGCGGCAAAGAAAAATTTAACACAAACAGCAAAAGCACCACTAGCGCAATTAAGAGATAAATTGGCGACTGATGATGACTGGTCTTCAGAATTAATCCACCAGGCGATTTTAGAAACAGCGGAAACTTTATCGCTAAAGATGGGGAAAGTGGCTCAACCATTAAGAGTGGCGGTAACGGGTGGGGCGGTATCACCCTCGATTGATATGACGGTGCATCTCATCGGAAAGTGGCGAACCTTAGCCCGCTTAGATCGAGCACTGGATTACATTGAGAATGGGTGAAAAATATTCTCAAGGCGGATTTCAGGGTCTTATTCGAATATTTATAGCGACAATGAATATCATGATTTTTTAGCGATGTCAGCTAAAACTGAGGCATTGCAAAAATAGGGTAGTGGGTCAAACCTGTGAATTGGCGTATAATTACAGGCATGACATATTATC
>CAYUAI010000101.1:0-13754 GCA_964442745.1 uncultured Chromatiales bacterium | reverse complement strand
TTAACCAGAAGGGATGAAAATTAAATTGAAAGGCTATGAATTTAGAATTGCTGCTCTAAAGGTTTGCTCAAGCAAGCCAGCATCTCAAGGGAATTGGATCACCTTTATCACTTTGATCCCCTTTGCCACAAGCAAGCACCACCACCTCAATAATAATTAACTTACATAGCATAATCAAAATTCAATCCATTGAAAATCACGACGTTAAACTAACATCTCGCATCACCGCATACTACCTAACCTGACCATACCATCAGCACAATACCCATCCAGAAAACCCGAGGCGAAATATCGGTTAACTAACACATCCACAGCCCGCACAATTTTTCAATTGATATACCCGAAGCGTTTGAGATTTAGGTATTGAAGACATATAGTCCCGTCACCATAAATGGTAGTACGTTTTTATTGACAGTACCGCCGAAAACCCGCACTCACCAAGTCGAAAAAACCATCAGTTATTTGATATTGTTAGGCTCGCTTAATGCCGAATAGGTGTCCTATTATCACATCAAAATTCCCACTTCTGTTCGGATCACAGAGGCTAGACAATACATTTTATGACCTATTATTGTAAGTTTTAGATAATAGATTAATCTGTCAATAATGCAATGCCTTTCACCGTGCGTGAATCACAGGCTTGCTATTGGAACCCCATCTGCCGGGTTGGATATTAAATTCGGGAAAACGCTAAGCGATTTAATTTCACAGGCGGTTTTCTGAACCAGTCTCATACGGGTGGCATCGCCAAACGAAAAAATATCAACCTAAGGTCACTAATCAAACAAAGTCACACACCCTGATGTAAAATATATCACCGTTAGCAAACACTTTCAGACGAAAAAATCGGCAGCACAGGCATAAAGGAGAACAAATTCAGCGATAGAAATGTCGGTAAAACTTACAACCAAGCATTCCCTTACAATTTTATTTTTTGTAACTATTTGTTTTAAATATATATATTAGCTATGGTTTATTAATTGCACGATTTTGATTTGTATTCTTAAGTGAATATTAAAACAAGCAACCCATCAACAAGAATATATTCTAATGTTTCGCGACCAGGCCTTAAGGAATTGACAAAACCTTATTTTTAAAATTATTTTTCTGGATCAGTTGAACTTAAGCAGATCAATATCAACCCACAGAAAAAACATAAATACAAGGCAATAACGGTTCCACAGGCGATAGACGAACGTTAGACTAAAATATAAAGGAAGGATTTTCACAATGCATATATTACTCTCTAGGTCTCTCTCAATTTCCTCGTTTATTATTTGCTCTTTTAAATTTCAGTACTCATGAAACTGTCTACTTAATCATCAAAATAAAGTGTAGAGGCAAGCGATGGTATTTCACTGATAAATAGCTAGACCCATCACGTTAACCAAAGAATAGCTCCATCATTCACTGATACTGATGTTTGGCAATTTAACTCACAGGAATGACAAAGGATTATGTTAATAAAACCTGCTCAAGTTGATTACCCTGGAATAGATATTATGGTTGTTTACGGATCCACTTTAAATCCCAATTTTTTTTTGGTCATCCTATGTTGCTTAGCCAATCTCCAAGACAAGATAAGCGACAAAACTACCCACATCGTGCTAACAAAAATTTCCAACATACGACACATAGTCATGTCAGTCGTACCAAATAAAAAAACCGGCTTCGCTTGCGCTTCACAGACAGAAATAAATAGACCAATTAACTATACAACGTTGAAAAATGCCCGTGAAACTCATTATTTTTATCGCAAGTTCAATTATTTTACTCATCCAGGTGTTAATTTTCTTACTGCTACAATAGAGGAGCCACACAGCAAGAACAAAATTTAACAGGGCAAGCAGACATCCACAGTTCGTACCAGATCCTGCTAAGATATAACTCTAGCGCACAATGCAACACCGTTTAGTTAAACCAAATAGACCCTAACGTTTCAAAAAAGAGTGCGGAAAAAATCTTTAGCTGTTGTAGATAAGGGCGAAACGGAGTTTTTCTAATGTCACTCATGGTGAGTGTTAGAAAAAGCGAGTATTCGCCCTTAAATGCAAGAAATAAAATAGTTTGGCGTTTTTAACCCATTTTTTTTAAAATGTTAAGGAAAACTAAGCCAAATATCATTGAAAGCGAAGACAAGAGAAGATAAAACCCAAAGATCTTAAGCGAACAGCCAACAACTAAATTTTTTTACTGACCAAAAGCTCGTATTAACTCCCTCCCAATACGCGCTAGTCTTTTGCCCCAATTGCCCGGCGGGCTATTTGCGCCATTTTTATCGCCTTATCTGCATTAGCATCAACAATCGTAAAGTGACCCATCTTGCGGCCTGAGCGCGCCACCTGTTTAGCATACAAATGCAGTTTCAAGTTCGGTATTTTATTTAATAACCCCCACTGGGGCTCAACACAGTGACCATTGTCCTTAGCAAACCATAAATCGCCGAGCAAGTTTACCATCACGGTGGCGCTATGCAATGTTGTCGCACCGAAGGGCAAACCACACATAGCTCGCACTTGTTGTTCATATTGACTCGTGATACATCCATCAATCGTATAATGCCCGCTATTATGAGGACGCGGAGCAATCTCATTAATTAACAACTCACCCTCACTAATAAAAAACTCAACCGTTAACACACCCACATACTCGAGCTTTTCGGCAAGCTGATTGGCCATATATTTAGCCCTATCCAACAGGTTTTTCGAGGCACGGGCAGGTACCATAGAGATATCGAGGATACCATGCCGATGCTGATTCTCAACCACGGGAAAACACGCCGTTTCACCCTCAGCATTTCTGGCCATGACCAAAGACACCTCAAGATCCAAATTAAGCATTTTCTCAATCACACAAGGCGCATTAAACTGCTGAAAAGCCTGTTTCGCCTGGTCAAGTGACGTCACCCGCTGCTGACCTTTCCCATCGTAACCAAAACGCGCAACTTTAACGATCGCCGGAAACAAATCTTCGCTAATTTTCGCCAAATCAGACGCCTCATGCATCACAAAAAAAGGAGTCGTAGGAAATCCGTGGTCACGCAGAAAACATTTTTCAATAATACGATCTTGAGCAATCGCTACCGCCCCAGCGGAAGGGTGAACCAGCATGTGTTGCGCAAGCACTTCAAGTGCTATTGCCGGAACATTTTCAAACTCCGTAGTAGCAACAGCACAGTTTTTTGCTAAATAAGCTAGCGCCTCCGCCTCATCATAAGCCGCTACGACTTGCTCATCGGCAATGAGACCTGCCGGACAATCCACTTCAGGATCGAGCACCATCACACGATAGCCTAACTCGTGTGCCGCACTCACAAAAAAACGCCCTAACTGTCCCCCGCCAAGCATCGCCAATGTGGCCGGTGCGGGTATCATGGCTTATCGTCCAATGTCATGGCAAAAACCTGTTGTTGTTGCTGCTCTCGAAATTGAGCAAGCTGCCGAGCAATCACTAGATCGTAGCTCGCTAATATGGCAATCGCAAATAATCCAGCATTTGCCGCCCCCGCCTCACCAATAGCAAATGTTGCCACTGGAATACCCTTAGGCATTTGCACAATGGATAATAATGAATCCTGCCCCTGTAAATACCGTGAAGCTACCGGCACACCCAACACCGGCAACGTTGTTTTCGCCGCCACCATGCCAGGCAAGTGCGCCGCACCACCTGCTCCCGCAATAATAACTTTAATCCCGCGCTCAGCCGCCTGGTCAGCAAACTCAAACATCAATTCCGGGGTACGATGGGCAGAAACTACCTGAGCATCATAAACGATCTCAAATTCAGCCAGAATTTCGGCCGCTTTGCGCATCACCGGCCAATCACTATTACTGCCCATCACAATCGCAACTTGCGGTTGTTTTTTATCCTGCATAACGCCTCCCCTGACATAATTAATGGTGAATTATAACCGATTTGACCAGCGAAGCTATACCCAAAGCATTTGAGATTTAGCTATATACTCATGATACCTCCCTTCCAAATTGCTAACCTTTATCCAGTTTTTTCAATCGATAAAGATGTTGATACAACCCCTCTTTATCCAATAATTCATAATGTCTACCTTGCTGCACAATACGGCCTTTATGTAATACAATGATGTTATCTGCACCCTGTATGGTCGATAAACGATGGGCAATCACCAGCAATGTAACCCGTCCGCGCAAGGTTTCCAGAGTGTTTTGGATCAGTGCTTTGGTATGACTATCAATGTTAGCCGTGGCTTCGTCTAAAATCAGCACACCAAACTACACGCTAGTGACAATAGCTGCCGTTGCCCAGTCGATAGGTTGGCACCTCGCTCCACGATTTCAGTATCATATCCCTCAGGCAACGTTTGCACATAGTCATTAAAACCTGATTTTTCAGCCGCCTGTTGCAGTTGCGTTTGACTGATCTCCCGCCCCATACGAATGTTATCTGCCATCGAACCCACTGGATTTTGTTGCACACACCCGACATACTCGCGTAATACCTTGCCTAGAATATGAGGCAATGATTGTTGACCCAGTAGGATCTCGCCTTGTTGTGGTGTATAAAAACGCATTAATAAATTAGCGATGGTACTTTTACCACTGCCGGTATGTCCAATAATGGTACAAAACTGCCCAGCTGGCACCATGAAAGAAATATCCTCCAACACATTTTGCTTACCATCATAACTAAAACTTGCCTGGTTAAACTCAATACTCGCCTATTCAATACGCAAATCCGGTTTTTCAGGAAGCAATGCAACCGTTTTATCAATCAACTCAAAAACCCGTTCACCGGAAACCAAGGCTTATTGTAATAAATTCAAACGCTGAGTCATTTCAATCACCGGCTCTACGATCCGGCCAAGATAATTAACAAACACGTATATCACACCGATTTCGATGGGATGGCTCATTGCGCTATAACCAAAAAAACCCAGCAATCCCGCTAATATTAACAAGGGCAACAAATCCACCAGTGGCCGCAGCAACATAGCATCGAGCTTGAGATTATGCATTTTTGCCTGAAAATGTACTTGGGCAGTCCCACGAAATCGATGGTCGAATCGCATTTGTTGATTAAAATACTGTATCACTCGAATCCCTTGCAAGGATTCATGTAACTGGCTATTAATATCACTTAATAAACTACGTACTTTTTCAAAGCGCGGCGTACTCAAACGTCGGTATAACACCATAAATAATACAACGATAGGAACGAAACCAAAACAAATTAACATTAATCGCCAATCGAGTACGGCCATGACAATAAAAACACCAATAATTCGCGCAATATTTTGAATATAAACACTCAGTACATTGACAAATAGATCCTTGATGTTTTCCGTATCGTTGGTGATTCGAGAGATAAGGCTACCAACCGGGGTACGATCAAAAAACTCCAAAGGCATAGCCATCACTTTATTAAACACTTGTTCACGCGAAATTATTCAACTCATCAATCAAAAATATCTTTAAATTATACCATCGTTTTTTGGCTTTCCTATGACGTAAATTTTTTGTCCAGCTTAGTTGCATCCATAAGGGAAAATAGTATTGGAAAAGGTGGTTTATACTTACTAATACCCACGTGAACGACGAAATTCGGATCTTAATTTTTCTGATCGCGTTACACCAGTCAAACATTTTTTATAACAAAAGCGTTAGGCTAACGCCCAGTATAAATGCCACAATTTTTCCTGAACAATCCTGAACAGTAATGTATAAAAATAAATTGGCTACTTTTACTAAAAGCAAACGTTTAGAGCAAAGTGTAATTTTTCAAGCGCCAGTCCCAGGTAGCCATTGAGCATCAATCGAAGCTCGACCTATTTTACAGAGCATTTTTTCTTTTTATGCACACAGACAGAGCTTGCCGGTAATGCCCCTAAGAATACAATGAGCGGTAGCTGGCCGGGAAAATACACCTCAAAATTTATGTAAACTGGAGACCAATTGTCAATTATTCAGCTTTTGCCACATGATGTGCGACGTGCGCTATTTTCTATTACAAAAAAACCAGAGTTCGCCCACATGAAAAAAATGAGAAATAAATCTCGCGAAGAGTATTCTTTCAATACCATTTGATGATACCAAAACAATATTCATCCACATTCCAAAAACAGCGGACCTATCAGTTTGCAAAAATATTTACGGTAATCTTGCCGGTGGACATACACCGATTTCTCATTATCAATATGTTTTTCCAAAAAATTTCACTTCCTCATCTAAATAAAAATGTCCGAAAAAAATGTGGATATATGGAAAAATATAATAAACCCATGATCGATATTATAAAAAAAAATTACGAAATTGATATCGAAACCTTCGGCTACTCTTTTGACAACTCAACACTCAAACATCAGCTGATAAAGCGCTCAAAAGGGCAGATCAGCACGACCTTTTAACCCACTCCCGCCTCAAACACGCCAACAAATCTTTCGGCGCCTGCGGATAATTTCGCAACGCCTCACGAAACATGCCGCTCATACCGAGATGCACAAAATCCTGGCGCTGCCTGCATTTAGCCCGGCAGACATCATACGTTAGGATCGGTGAATAAATGCTCACTTTTCCGTCCAATCCATTAATTATTAATAAAAATGCACTTGGCCTACCTTAGGTTAGGGTGATATTTAGGCGGTTCATTGCCATTACCTGTTGTTATTTGCCGGTATTTTAGCCATTAATATACTTTTGGATTCTTGTAAAAAGGTGGTTTATACTTCCTATGCTCCAACTAACCACAAACCATCGCTAACCTAATGCCAGAACCGATTATTAAACTAGAAAACGTCACCAAACGCTTTCACCTATACCACCACATCAGCGGCTTCAAAAGTTTCCTCTTCAACCCAAGAGATACCATCAAAGCCATCCGCTCTTCACAGTTTACCGCACTTGAAGATATCAGCGTCGAACTGCATAAAGGCGAAGCCTTAGGCATCATTGGCCGCAACGGCGCTGGAAAAAGCACCATACTCGGCCTGTTAGCCGGCATTATGCAACCCACTTCTGGTCGCCTAACTGTCAATGGTAGAATATCCCCCATGTTAGAATTGGGCGGAGGATTTCATCCTGAATTAACCGGTAGAGAGAATATTGTACTGAATGGTGTTCTGTTGGGATTAACGAGAAGCCGAGTATTGGATAAAATGGAACAGATGATCGAATTCTCCGGCCTAGGCGAATTCATCGATCAACCGATAAAAATCTACTCCACTGGCATGCTTGCTCGACTAGGGTTCTCAGTGATAGCCCACCTCGATCCAGAGATATTATTAATCGACGAAGTACTTGCTGTCGGTGATGTAGATTTCCAACAAAAGTGCATTGCAAAAATGCAAGAGTTTAAACAAAAAAATGTGACCATGGTGTTTGTCTCTCACTCAATGGGAGATGTCGAAAGAATTTGTAACAAGGTGCTATGGGTAGAGGATCATAAGGTAAAGATGTTTGGGGATAGGAAGGAAGTGGTTAAAGCGTATTTGGAGTCTTATTAAAATCGTGCATATTTTTTTGTAGAATTAAAATTCGTAAGTGGAAAATATTGATTGTAGCTTAGGTGAGTAATGTAATGAATGATAATCTACAGACAGAGGTGACAGAAAAAAACTCTGAGAATAATCTATTTGATATAGCTAAATATGAAAGCTTGTTTGACATCCCAATGGGTGTTAGTGAATCAGCGTGGAAACAACATAGACCATTTGCATTTTTTCTGGTTGAAATACTAAAACCAAATTTGTTAGTTGAATTAGGTGTTCACACTGGCGGTTCTCTATTAGCTTTTTGTCAAACTGTTCAAACAATGAATATGAAGACAAAAATATATGGTGTCGATACATGGTTAGGGGATAAACATTCGGGCTTATATGATGATTCGGTTTATACTGAATTGATGAAAGTATTATCGGAAAATGGGTTTTGTGAATTTACTGATTTGTTACGCATGAAGTTTGATGAGGCAGTTGATAATTTTACAGCTGGTAGTATTGATATATTACATATCGATGGATTACATACTTATGAGGCTGTTAAGTCTGATTTTACACAATGGCTTCCAAAGATGAGTGGCAATGGAGTGATGGTATTTCATGATACGCAAGTCCGGAAAAGTGATTTTGGAGTATGGCAGTTTTGGGATGAAATTTCAAACCAATATCCTTCGATAGAATTCACTCATGGATATGGACTAGGAGTCCTTGCAGTTGGTAATTTTGTAAAACAAGAGTTTTTACATTTTTTAGCTGCGGCTAGAGAAAATAATTTTTATCAAAAATTATTTCATACCTTAGGTGATTACACCAGTGCAAATAATTTCTCTAAGACTACTGAAAAAATTGTGAATCTGAATAACTCTGAGTCTGGGGTAACAAAAACATTAGTAAGCGAGTCTAGTTCGCTGTTGAATAATGCTGATTCACATGTGGATCAACAAAATAAAAAATGGTATTTAAATTATTATTTTCAACAGAAAAAAACGATATGCTTAGATTTAGGTTGTGGAATTTGTCCAAAAGAGGGTTTTGTCGGAATTGATAATTTTGAGGGAATCAAAGCGCAAACATTGACTCCAGAATCTTGTGATATGGATAACTTAAATATAATTCAGCATGATTTATCAAGCGGTATACCATTTGACTCAAACACTATTACAGAGATTATTACTAGCCACTATTTAGAGCACAATGAAAATTTAGATTATCTGTTTGAAGAAATATATAGAGTACTTAAGAAAAAAAGTAAATTTGAAATTATTATTCCGTATGCAAACTCTGCAGAAGGAATGTATCCTGGTCATAATATTTTTTTTACTGAAAAATGGTTTAAAAATAGTTTAGTGTTTAATAAATATTTCAATATTAAAGAATTTATCTTCTATGAAACAGATGAATACTCAAAGAAAAAGAAAAAAATAAACAAATTTTTTTCTTTTAATGAGGCTAGAGTGCTGTTGTTTAATTGCTGCAACCAATTGCAAATAATCAGTTACAAGAAAGATCAAGAAGAAATGAAGAATCTACAGGCTAAAATCCATTACAAACATGTCACATTGGATGGCAAAGTAATAAACTTATGCTGAAGATTGCATTCGTTTCTCAGCCAGAGTATTTTAGGTTTACGTATGAAGATGATTTAGGTGCACTTGGTGAAGTAAAGGAGTTTGTGTTTAATTTTTCTATGAGAGATAAGGACCTAATAGATGTAGTGAAGTATGATGCAGATATATATATTTTTTTTAGAGGTGAATTTTTCTCAGACAATTTACTAAAAAAAATTCGGGGAATAAAAGTGTGCTTATCAAGCGAGCCTTTTCCAAGCTTGGTTGATGGCAAGTTGAATTATACAGTAGATTCAGTTATGCGATACAAAATATTCAGAAAAATTAAAGAAAAATCATTTGATTACATTTTTCATTACGATCAATCGTCCTTACCATTTTTGGAGAAAGATGGGATTAAAGTAAGTGGGGGATTTCCATTTCCTGTGGCTACTGGAATATATCGAAAAAAATTTTTAGAGAAAAAATGGGATTTCTTTTTTATCGGTCGCTCTACACCGAGAAGAGAAAATTTTTTTGGAGCTTTAAAACACAAGTATAAGTTTTTACATATATGTCATGGCGTTTGGGGTGAGGATCTTGTTGATTATGCAAATCAAAGTAAAATCTTGCTAAACGTTCATGCAGAGAATGAAATATCATGGGAGCCGAGGGTTCAAATGCTAATGGCAACTGGGAATTTAGTTATAAGTGAAACTATATCTAGGAACTCATTATTGGTTCCAGGTCAAGACTATATCGAAGTTTCAACTCCTGAAGAGATGTATATGATGGCTGTTTATTTTCTGGAAAATGATTCAGATAGAGAACAAGTTGAAAAAAATGGTTTGAAAAAAGTGGTTAAAGAGCTAGATTCAAAGACAGTGTTTACTTATTTGGTCCAAGGCTTATTGGCTGGTGATTTCGATAGAGTACGTATGTTAAATAAAAATTGCAATATTACTTTGTTGCATTTTATGGCTAAATTAAAAGCAACTCGTAAGTTTAAAAATAATTAAGATGAAATGGGCAATTTTACTTGGTTCTGTTGATATCAGTGGTGGAGTATACGTTGTTTTTGAGCATGCTGTGAGGGCAATGGAAAATGGGGTGGATATATGCATGATAACGGAAAATCGTGTGCATACTAAAAACATAGAGTGGCACTCAAGTGCAAAAAAATTAAAGTGGAAGACGTATCACGAAATTAGAAATGAGCAATTCGATTTTGTTATTTCGACATGGTGGCGCACAACTTACGATTTATACAAAGTTCAAGCAAAGCAATATATCTATTTTGTTCAGTCTATTGAGTCCAGGTTTTATGAAAACGAAAGTGTTGCTTTAAGAAAACTAGTGGATGCGACGTATGTTATGCCGCTTAGTATTATAACTGAGGCACGATGGATTAAGGAATATTTAGACTCGCATTACGCCAACCCTGTTAAGCTTGCTAGAAATGGAATTAGAAAGGATCTTTATACATCTCAAGATACCGCATATGCAAATCGGGAATCGGGAAAAATCAGAATACTTGTAGAAGGCCCATTGGGTGTAACATTTAAAAATGTAGAAAGAACAATTGAGCTTTGTAAGCAATCTACAGCAGATGAAATTTGGTTGCTCACTTCTACCAATATTTCGTATTATGAAGGGATAGATAAGGTTTTTTCCAGAGTTCCAATAATCGAAACACCGCTTATCTATAGATCTTGTGACGTTCTGGTTAAGTTAAGTTATGTGGAAGGGATGTTTGGCCCTCCGTTAGAAATGTTTCATTGCGGCGGTACGGCTATTGTTTATGATGTGACTGGGCATGATGAATATATTCATCACAATGTAAATGCATTGGTAGTTGATAAAGATGATGAAGAGCAAGTAGTTGAGTATATTAATATAATGAAAACAGATGAGAGATTTCTAAATCAATTGAAAATTGGTGCAAAAAACACAGCATCAAATTGGCCTGACTGGAGTGAAGCATCTGCAAAATTTGAAAAGATGGTAAGTGAATGTTTTATTGCAACCTCTGCGTCACAAAAAATGATTAAAGTACAATCAAAGTTTTTCTACAATTTTTATGAGATTGCTGAGAAAAATTCTGGACAGCCATACAACCCCTCAAATCTCCATAAGATTCGGTATTTTGTAATCCGAAGTTTTCCAAGGTTTTATGAAAAACTGAGATACTGGAAGCGAACTATGAAGGAACTGTATTCAAGATTGCGTTAATATATGATATGATATAATAACCATTTTATGGCTTTACTTTACTCAACGGATTATGGAATAGTGTTTTTTCAAAGTATTGAAGGGAACAGGTCAATCAGAAGTGAAGAAAAATCTGTCACTCAATTGTTTTTTCCCAAGGATATCTAGGTTCCATTAAACCATAAACCGGATATTCAGACCAGCGGGTAAATTTCTTAGAATAATACTCATTGTCATACAACATATCTCCCCAAACATCATACATGCGTTGAATCTCCGTTTTATTAAACGAATGACCTTTGCTTAATCCTTCGTGGTGATATAGTAGAGGTATGATCATATCTGGTATTTGACAGTATAAAAAGGCGGCGTATCCTGGTTGACCTATTTCGCGAAAAATAGCAACCAACAAATAAGGACACGCCAGTGACAGATGATAGCGTAGTTAATTTTAAACGCCCAGAAGAACTTGTTGATCCTTTAACCCAATTGTTACGAGAGGGTGCGAGAGAATTTCTGGCTAAAGCGGTTGAAGCTGAGCTACATAGCTTTTTAACGACTGACCAAGACCATCAAGTTGATGGTAAAGCGGCCATCATCCGTAATGGTTATTTACCAGAACGCACGATTCAAACAGGTTTAGCCGATGTTGATGTTAAAATACCTAAGTATCGTGATCGCAGTGGCCAAGGAATCAAATTTAACTCAGCACTGATTCCACCGTATTTAAAACGCTCCAAGTCAGTGGAAGAGTTCTTGCCTTGGCTCTACATCAAAGGCGTATCCACGGGCGATTTCCAAGATACCCGGTGTGTCTTACTGGGTGAACATGCCAAAGGGTTGTCATCAGCAACCATCAGCCGCCTAAAATCCGAATGGGAAAGTGAATACAAAAGTTGGAACGTGCGGCGTTTAGATCTCAAGCATTATGTTTATCTTTGGGCCGATGGCATTTATTTTAATGTGCGTAAAGATGACAACAAAACTTGTATTTTAGTGATTATTGGTGTCACAGAGAGGGGCCAAAAGGAACTCATTGCCATTGAAGATGGTTATCGCGAATCCGAGCAAAGCTGGCTTGAAGTCTTACATGACATAAAGTCACGTGGATTAGCGGTGTCGCCTAAATTAGCCGTTGGCGATGGTGCACTGGGTTTTTGGAATGCATTAGATAAAGTGCATCCACAAACTCGCCATCAGCGTTGTTGGGTGCATAAAACAGCCAATATTTTAACTAAAATGCCCAAATCGGTTCCCCCTAAAGCCAAAGAGGCGATACACAACATTTGGATGGCAGAGACCAGGGAAATGGCGGAAAAAGCCTTTGATGCATTTGTATCACGCTTTGAAGCCAAATATCCTAAAGCGGTTGAGTGCTTAGTGAGAGATAAAGAAAAGCTACTCATATTTTATGACTTTCCTGCTGAACATTGGGCGCCTATTCGAACAACAAACCCCATTGAATCAACGTTTGCTGCGGTGCGTCATCGTACCAATAAAACTAAAAATTGTGTTTCACGCATTTCGATACTGACCCTGGCATTTAAGTTGGTCAAGTGTGCTGAGAAGCGCTGGAATAAGTTAAGAGGTTTTAAATTGCTTGCCGATGTGATTGATGGTGTGCCATTTAAAGAGGGTATTAAAGAAATCGAAGAGTCAATTCAGGGCGCCGCCTAAGTGCTTAAACACCAGATTTGACCATAGCTCCAGCTGATTGGCCCCGGCCGCCCGGCGTCCGTGCCGCTTCGCCACACCCTCGCCAGCTCGGTGCGGGCTTCGCACCACTCCCTCCAATGGCTTGACGGCGTGTCGGATGTCATTTTAGTTCGCCGATTGGAGCCCATGTCCGAGCTAGCGAGCCCCACATGGCAAAAGAAACCTCATCCGCAAAGAGAATGACGGCTCCTTTAGCTTTCGCCTGTTTAAGCCATTTTGGCCAGGTTTTTTTCAACCATGTCACCCGCATTTTTTGATATTCCTCGGCAGCTTGCTTATCCGAGACAAAGCGAGCTTTCTGATAACTGAGTTCCATTTTTCGCCACAGCGCACTCAAATACCGAGGTATGGTAGATGACGCCGAACTTAACGGGGATAAGTTCGGCGATCATGGCTGTATTCCAAATACCACAGTCAAAACCATTGGCTTCTGGCCCGGCGACTACCTTGTCATAGAGACGATCTTTTTGCGCTTGAGATAATTTGGGTTTTCGACCTCGCCCTGAATAAGGGTAACGGCGCCACCCACTCAAGCCTCCGGCCATAAATCTTCTGAACCATTGATAGACGCTGTCGACCGAAATCCTTAAATATTCGGCGATATCGCTAAAGGCTTCACCTTCGCTGATCAACAGTAGTGCATGGACTTTACGATACAAGCTGACATTGTTTAATTTAACCGCCGAGGCTCAATCACGTTCCAGTGCCTGTTGGGTTGATTTTGAGAAAGAAAGGGTTACCATACAAGGGCTCCCTGTTATTGCGGTGGTCATTCGGCTTCGATACAATATCCACAATGATCAAACCATCCT
>CAYUAI010000100.1:0-14106 GCA_964442745.1 uncultured Chromatiales bacterium | reverse complement strand
ATTCGAACCTGCTACCCTCGGCTTAGAAGGCCGATGCTCTATCCTGATGAGCTACGGGCGCAGAAAACGACGCAGATATCTTCGCTGAAATATACATCCGCTGTGAAAATTGGTCGGGGTAGAGAGATTCGAACTCCCGACATCCTGCTCCCAAAGCAGGCGCGCTACCAGACTGCGCTATACCCCGGCGTCATTTCACGTTCGCCGTATCGACGAGGATCCGAATAATACGCGTCGAAAGCGGTCACGTCAATTATTCTTTCGCTCTGAATAATAATATTTTGACGACTTGAGTCAACGAGCCAATTTGGACAATATTTTGCGGCGCAAAGATTAGTGGTTGCGTTTTTCTAACCGAATTAGCCGTTTCAGTCTACCATTTTTCCACGATCTTTCATCAATGATATGATCCAGACAATAAAATGACTATTTTTTGCTCGAAATGAGCATAGAACTTGATGGTCATTTTAATGATTCGAAAAAATCACTCATCCATGACTTGGATAACCACCAAAGGCATGAGAAAATGACTTTTTTATTAGGCTTTTATTGATAAAGAGTTGGGTGATGGGTCAAATTATAGATGGTAAAGCAGTCGCTGCCGCCATGCGGCTTTCAATTAAGGCACGGATTGATGAACGCAAAAAAAATGGGGTCCGTGCGCCAGGGCTCGCGGTGATATTAGTCGGCCAGGATCCCGCCTCTCAGGTTTATGTGAAGAACAAACGAAAGGCCTGTGAAGAGATTGGTATTTACTCAGTTTCTTATGATCTTGACACTAATATCAGCCAAATCGAGTTACTGGATTTAATTGATGAACTCAATCATGCCTCGGATGTGGATGGCATTTTAGTTCAATTGCCTTTACCCAAACAAATTAATCCGGAAATCGTGATTGAGCGTATTCGAGCCCATAAAGATGTCGACGGTTTTCACCCTTATAATATCGGGCGACTGGCGGTACGGATGCCATTATTGCGGTCTTGTACCCCCTATGGTGTCATGAAATTACTCGCTTTTACCGAAGTCACTACCCGAGGCAAACATGCCGTCGTCATCGGGGCTTCCAACCATGTCGGCCGCCCCATGGGGCTTGAGTTATTATTAGCGGGTTGCACGGTAACCACGTGTCATCGTTTCACTGAAAATTTAGCGGATCATGTTCGAGCAGCGGACATTGTCATTGCTGCGGCTGGGAAATTAAATTTGGTGCAAGGTGAATGGATTAAACCCGGCGCTATCGTGATTGATGTTGGCATGCATCGACTTGATAATGGTAAATTGGCCGGTGATGTGGATTTTGCCGCCGCCAAAGAGCGAGCCAGTTGGATCACTCCCGTCCCCGGTGGTGTTGGTCCAATGACAGTGGCCGTATTAATGGAGAATACCTTATTTGCCGCCGAGCATTTACATAAAAGTAAGGTGTAATGGATGGATAAGGACACTCCTTATCCATCCTGCCTGTTATTCTCTTCGCCAAGTGGTGCCTTGTGGGCCATCGTCTAATAAAATACCCTGCGCTTTTAAGCTGTCTCGAATACGATCGGCTTCGGCCCAGTCTTTATTGGCTCTGGCTTGCAGACGCTGTTGAATGTACTCTTCAATGGTTTGTTCATTCAGGCCCGGCTCATCCAGCGGATTGCTCCCTTGTAGAAATTGATCCGGTTCATCTTGCAACAGACCCAATTGTCCGCCTAGATTTTTTAATAATTTAGCCAAGGGTATGGCTAAATCCAGCGTATTATCCGCCTTCGCTCGGTTCAGCGCTTTCACCACATCAAATAATACCGCAATCGCTTCCGGCGTATTAAAATCATCGGCCATCGCGATATCAAAGCGTTTTGTCAACGGCTTGGTTTGTTCGGCCTCTTGATCCGCCGATTCGGTAACAGGAATATCCCGCAATGCCGTATAAAAACGCGCTAACGCGGCCTTAGCATGAATCAGGCTCTCATCGGAATAATTTAATGGACTGCGATAATGACTCGTCACAATAAAATACCTTAATACCTCGGGCGAAAACTGCTTAAGTACTTCCCTGACGGTAAAAAAATTACCTAATGATTTGGACATTTTTTCTTGGTCAATCATGACATGCCCATTATGCATCCAAAGATTCACAAAAGTCTCATGGGTCGCGGCTTCGGATTGGGCGATTTCATTTTCATGGTGAGGAAATTTCAAATCCATGCCACCTCCATGAATATCAAAATGATTACCTAAGCAATACGTTGACATGGCAGAACACTCGATATGCCAGCCAGGGCGCCCCGTCCCCCAGGGCGAATCCCAAGCTGGCTCACCGGGTTTGCTGGCCTTCCATAAGACAAAATCCATGGGGTCTTTTTTCGCTTCATCGACTTCGACACGGGCACCGCTACGCTCTTCCGCCAAATTCCGGCCAGATAACTTGCCATAATCAGCGAAGGTGCTGACCGAATAATAAACATCGCCATTATCTACCGCATAGGCCACATCGTTGTCCACCAAGCGCTGTATCATGGCAATGATTTGCGTTAAATGGGTGGTCGCACGCGGTTCCTGAGTGGGTGGCAAAATATTCAAAGAGGCCGCATCTCGGTGCATCTCAGCAATGTAACGTTCGGTTAATGCGTCCATGGGCTCGTTGTTTTCTTGCGCACGCTTGATAATTTTATCATCAATATCGGTAATGTTACGCACGTATTCTACGTGAGCTTTACCATATAATTGACATAAATACCGATAGACAATATCAAAAACCACCAGCACCCGAGCATGCCCTACATGACAATAGTCATAGACCGTCATGCCGCACACATAAAGTCGTACGCGCTGTGGATCAATGGGTTGAAAAATTTGTTTTTCTCGATGCAAACTATTATAAATTTTTAGCATTTAATTACCTAAAATTGATTCTTGAATATTATTGACCACGCATAAACATTTTATCAAGATCTTTCATGGTTAATTGCACCCAGGTAGGACGGCCATGATTACACTGTCCACTGCGTTCGGTGCGTTCCATATCTCTCAGCAAGGCGTTCATTTCCAAGACGGTTAATCGACGGTTGGCGCGTACTGAGCCATGACAGGCCATGGTGGCTAACAGCTCGTTACGATGTGCCCGAATACGCTCACTATTGCCATAACTGATTAAATCGGATAATACATCGCGGATTAAGGCATCCACGTTTGCCTCCCGTAATATGGCCGGTACTTGCCGTGCCACCAATGTTTCTGGTCCCATACTTTGCACGTCAAAACCAAATTCGCTAAACACCGCCTGAAATTCATCCGCCGCCTGTACTTCTCGTTCACTGACATGTACCGTGATGGGCAATAACAAGGGTTGGGTTTTTATCTCTTCTTTGTCATGTGCCCGCTTCATTCGTTCATAGCTAATTCGCTCGTGGGCGGCATGCATATCCACCACAATCATACCTTTATCATTTTCCGCTAAAATGTATACCCCTTGAAGTTGCGCAATGGCAAAACCCAGGGGTGGTTTTTCTTCATCTTGATGCAGAGGCAACGGATTTGGTGGACTACTTCGGCCCACACTCGTCGGTTTTGCCGACGTGGTCGCCCGCAACGCGGCATAAGAGGCGATTTGCTCCGCCACATTCAATCCCAAATTTTGTTGCTGCCGTGGACTTGAATGGGCCGCCTTGCTTGGCTTACTTGCCGACGAATGGGCAGACGAATGGTTTGAGGTAGGTGAGCGGTGATTGGGCGTCGTGGATTCTGCGACGTTGATGGTATTGACAAACGTTTCCTCCGCGGGTGTATGACCCACTTGAATTTGGGCAATGGCATCTTCGAGGGTGCGGTAAATAAATCCATGGACTAAGCGGCTATCACGAAATCGCACTTCGTGTTTCGTCGGATGCGCATTCACATCCACCAACGCCGGATCTAACGACAAAAATAACACATAGGCCGGGTGGCGGCCGTGATAAATCACATCTTGATAGGCTTGGCGAATGGCATGGGTGACCAATTTATCGCGCACCATCCGACCATTCACATAAAAATACTGCAAGTCACTCTGGCTTCGGGTATAGGTCGGTAAACCTAACCAACCCGATAGCTGCCAACCGGATGACTCCATGTTAATAAAGATGGCATTATCAATAAAAGCTTGACCACAAATTTTGGCAACGCGTTGCGATTTATCCGTGGTGGTTTTAGCCGCGCGTAAATTCAATACTTCTTTTTGATTATGTTTTAATACAAAACTTAAATCAAAACGGCTTAAACTCAAACGTTTGACGACCTCTTCAATATGGCCAAATTCTGTTTTTTCGGCACGTAGAAATTTTCGTCTGGCTGGTGTATTGAAAAATAAGTCCCGAATGTCAATGGAGGTACCAATTGGGTGGGCCGTGGGTACTGCCTCGGCTGGATTTTCCCGACCATCACCGATAATGCGCCAACCGGTTTCATCGTCTTTGGTGCGTGATCGCAACTCCAGCCGCGAAACCGAACTGATACTTGATAACGCTTCCCCACGAAATCCTAGGCTGGCCACACTTTCTAAGTCCTCAACACTGGAAATTTTACTGGTGGCATGACGGCTCAGCGCTAATTCAAGGTCTTGTCTGCCAATCCCGATGCCATTGTCGAGTACCCGAATACGCCGAATTCCGCCTTGTTCAATTTCAATACCAATGGTATCTGCTTGGGCATCCAGGCTGTTTTCCAACAGCTCTTTAATCACAGAGGCCGGTCGCTCAACCACCTCACCCGCCGCAATTTGATTAGCAAGCTGAGCGGATAAACGCTTTATTTTATGGATCGGTGTAATGACTTCATTCATTTGGATAATCGTTAATCAAAAATCTGGCAATGCTCCTGGAAACAAACCTGAGAGAAGCCATTGCGTTAAAATTGTACAGAATCGCTCCTCTCCCCCTTTCCAGCAATTATCTCAAATAAACCAGATAAAAAGATAGCCAAGCCGGGAATAAATTGAAAGATGAGTATTTTTTATTCAATCGTGAATTCATGGTTTTTATAATACGTGCATTAATTAAATTTTTTATACCCATAACCGATACCCCCCTCAACTGGGATGTTTCGTGAGAGCAGTGCGCATGTACTTAAAATTTTTATTATTGTTTATGATGCTATTGGTATTTCCTGCACACTTACTTGCTAGCCCTCAAGGCGACTATTTGCAACAACTATCTACAGAAGCAAATAATACCGGCAATTTTAACTCACAAGCACAAAACCAAAATGAATCTGTACGACAAAGATTTATAGCCTTAGAAACATTGCTTAAAAACCAGCGCCCCGCATTTTATAAATTTTATACTAAATTATCTGATGATAAAAAAGAAAAAGTGTTAGAAATTCATAATGAGCAACAAATGTTATCCGTAACAAGCCAAATGATTGCGGATTTGTATTTTAAGTAAGTCATGTATTCTTGCAAGGTGTTTGATAATTTTACTGAGGTTGTATTGCCATGTTTAATAGCAGATTGGTTTTTTGTTGGTTAAAAATTAGTGTCATATTTTTTATTATTCCCGCCAGCAGCTGGGCTTTGGACGTAAAAATTTCACCTGAAATTGAGTTTGTCGCGTTTAAACATGACAACAAAGAATACAAAGTACAAAGAATTCAAAATCAGGAACACCTACTGACGGGTGGATTTTCTAAAACGTCTCGCATGTGCCCACCGTTTTGCGTACAACCCATGGAGGTGGCGCCTGACATTAAAACGGTTGGTGAATTGGAATTGCTAACGTTTATAAAAACAGAGCTCAGTGCTAATACGGGAGTACTGGTTGATGCAAGAACGCCTTCTTGGTATGGCAAGGGCACGATTCCAGGGTCGGTTAATATTCCGTTCACCACTTTTTCGAAAAAATCTTCGCATATCGAACTGAAAAAAGTGCTATATAGCCTTGGTGTAAAAAAGCGGGATACTAAATCATTGTTACCCTCATTAATGGAAGATATAAAACGTATGGTATCCAGCAATTATGTCTACCAAAAATGGGATTTTTCCTCGGCTAAAAAACTTCTATTATGGTGCAATGGAATGTGGTGTGGACAATCACCCGCTGCAATAAAAGGGCTTATCGAACTGGGTTATCCATCGGAAAAAATTCTGTATTATCGAGGAGGCATGCAAGCTTGGAAATCCTTGGGGTTAAATGTAGTGATCCCTGAACGCAGTTAAATGCTTAGATCCGAGGGGTGGATTTGCTGTGCTTAACCCACCCTCTTATTGCTGAAAAAAACCAGCTCAATCAGTATCGGTGAATTTAGCAAAAAAGGCAAAATGATCAAAAAGTATTCACTGACGCGGCTATAATCAGTGTACAGCCATCCAGTGCTCCAGTGATCAGAACACAGCCATCAGCACCTCAACGGATGGGGGAGGCACAACTCAAACGAAAACCCAGACCGCTGAAACGGGCGCCGGGAAAGTAGTAGTTACGACAGGCACAACGGGCGTCGTGTAGACCAAGGTGCCAGGAACCGCCACGAACCACCCGCCGACCCTCACAGGTATTTAAATCTTCTCGCCTATCGTTGGTTTTATAAGGGTAATCTCGATACAGACTACGGGTCCATTCCCAAACATTACCACTCATATCAGCTAAATTGTGATCCGGGGTATTGCCTTCAATAAATAATCCCACCGGGGTCGTTGCTCGAATATGGCTCTCAAAACTGTTACACCGCTGGGCTTCGAATAAATCGCCCCAAGCATAAGATTGTGTGGCAAATCCACGAGCGGCGGCTTCCCTCTGGGCTTCTGTGGGTAACTGGAAATTTAAACCTGTTTGGGCGCTTAGCCAAGAGCAATAGGCTCAGGCTTCGAACCAACTAATGCCTACCACGGGTTGCACGGGATTATTAAAGGAACTATCTAACCATTGATCAGGCTGACGAAATTGTCCTCCAGGAAACCAGTTATTGAGTAACGACTCAAATTTGTCATCACTCATATTCGCAATGGCTTCTCGATCCTCAGCTTGTTTGCTGGTGATTTTACCATCATTTAACAAAGAACGAATAACATCAGGATAGGTTTGATAATATTGCCGATTTTCACGCCACTGTTGTTTAGGCCCTTCATCGGTATTTTGTCCTTGATGGCGAATTAAACGTGGATTACCTAATTCTCCCAATGCTTTTCCGGCGGCAATGCGTGCCCGTAAATCCGCCTTAGTATTTTGCAGGCGCTGTAATAATTGTTGGTGTAATTCTTCAACTAAACTGGGCGCTAAATCCATGTCTGGCTGGGCGGCACAACGCCCGGCTAAAGGCAAATTCACCCCCATGATTTGCCGAATAAAATCCTCGGGGGATATTGCCATCGGTGCCGCAATTAAAGTGGTTTCATACCACGGGCTGCTAGGTGGTGGCGGTAACGGTTCATAATCAGCAATACTCGCCAAGGTTTCTTCTAAGGTCGGTTTGAGTTCACCCTGCAACCAAGCTGAAGCCACGGTTTGCGGTTGAGGCTGCGTAGCTAACTGCCGGGCAGCAAAATATTCCTGGAATAACTGATGGCTATATTTCACCTTATTATTGCTTAATAATTCACTTTCGTCTAACAGTCCCAGTGCCATGGCGGCATTAACAACACTTTTATTTTTGGTATTTAACAAGGTTAAGGCTTGATTAAAATCAATCATCACTTGAGCACTTTCTTCTCCCGATAATTGCTGCTGCATTTTAAACGCCAGGGTTTGTAATTGAGGGCACAGGATTCCTTGTTCGGGCAGTTGATAGGGGTTGCCCCAACGCTTGGTGGATAATTTGGTCCGTTCACGTGCCGTTAACAAAGTATCATCTTGTAATAAGGTATTGGTTTTTTCCAATTCTCGGATCAATACTTGGCGTACAAAACCCGTGAACAGCGCCGCCCGGCCTTTGGGCAGATCACCCGCTTCATCGACTTGTCCGATTAATAAACGTAAAAAATAAGGCGTCCGGTAATACTCCAGTTGTTGCTGCTGTTCCAGTTGTCGAAATAAAGCCTCCGCCTGTTCATGGTGATACTTTTGTAAAAAGCTTAAAATTTGTGAATCATCCAAAGATTCGATACGAATATGTGGTACCGATAATTCGTCTGAGCTGGATAAACCCATGCTGTAGTTTAATTCCCGACAAGAAAAGATCACTCGATTGCCAGGAAAATGGGTATTGATTTCCCGCAGCAGATCACACCACGCCCGAAGTAAGGTTTGATAATGAGTCTCATCCCTGTGAGGCATTTCATTGAGCGCATCCAGTAATAACAGCACCCGACCCGTTTGCATTTGTGTCTCAAAATCCGCTAAGCCAGGGTTAAGACGTTGCCACTGGATCGTTAACCAAGCCCAAGGTGAGGGAGGTAATTCACCCGTTGAATCAGCTTGGGCTTGGTATTGATTGAGACTAACAAAAAAGGGAATCAAAGCATCGGTTACACCTGAATGCATTGCCGTGAACGCGGTATGCCATTCCAAGTGTTGTAATAAAGTACTTTTACCCGCCCCCGGTGAACCTAATAAGACAAAGGCAAGATGGTTCGGTTGAGCGGCTAATATCTCGCTTAAATCGGTAAATTTGCCATCAATAGATGTTAACCGTTGGCCTTGTGCGGTATCATCTTGATCCAATGATAAAGTCAATGGCGTAAATCGCGTGTCTAACTGCCACTGATCACGGCACCATTTGGCAATACGGGTTAAATAATATTCCGATAAATGATTCGGTTGATGACGGACGATGGCATTGCGCTCAACTTCGGTCAAACACGATAAGTCATCACCTGCTGTCAATAGCTGCTGTAATTTTGACAGCGCTGGGTGTGCCCTGGATGGCTCCGTCGCCGTGGGCGCCGATGGTATTGACGGAGCTACTGGGGGTTTGTATTAATGTCTTTGCGAAAAACGGATTGAATTTTGTCTCTGATGCGATTAAAAAACATTTCCGTATCCACGGCTAAATCATAAGAGGCTAAACCTGGAATAATTGGTAAAGCAACTTTCAGTTTTGCCGTGGCACTGGTATTGAGCGTTTGCAGTTCAGTCAGAATTTGCTGTAGGGTCTGGCTCAGTTCGGGTGTCAGGCTCACTTGATGTTGCTGAAATTGCTCAACCTCCTGAATTAACTCCCCCACCATGGGTTGAGCAATCGGTTCCAATTGAGTTTCATCACTGAACTCAGCTAATAGATGGCTGTATTCTTGGTCGAGCTGGCGTAATTTGGGTAATATTTCGTCTTCTAATCGCTGCTCCAAAGTGATTTTTTCATGACCGCTGCTAGCGTTGATTTCCAATCTAAATCTATATTTCTTTTTGTCAAGTGCAGTCAGTTCGGTTTCGATATAGCTTAATCGTTGTTGTTTTCGGCTAATGGTGTAATCCATAGTAACGTATTTATCCCTGTGCTAGGTTAATAATAAACCCACCCCGTCTACGTTATCCCCAAGATATTTTGTTATGATTCGGCTAAATTTTGCCATTTTATGGCAAGGGTATTAATACCAATGATAGGGTTAAATTGCAACTCTGAATCGCTAAAAATCGGTTAATTTATCAACGCAAACAGCGGACAAAGACTGACCCGGTGTGGTTGCTCGAATCTGACTTTCAAAACTATTACACCGCTGGGCTTCGAATGAATCTCCCCAAGCATAAGATCGTGGCTCATATTGGATATTAGGTGAAATAGGAATAATGATGGTATATTTTGAACTCACCCAGTTAAGATAAGGCAATGAACCATGGCGATCCGTTTTCCCTTGACCGACTTATTGAATGAGCAAGCGTGTTACGATCACTGGCTCGACACGCGGCCTCCCGAAAGCTTCTTGCCGTGCGAACAAAAACCGCATGACAGCCGTCGCGCCCCTATTGTCAAGTATCAAGCTAAACGCTGATCGCGCTTGAGCAATATACCGGCAACTAAAAACGACTAAGGGTTCATCAATGCAATATAATTTTGAATGGAACCCTCAAAAAGCCCATCGTAATATCCGTAAACATGGCGTAACCTTTGAAGAAGCCTGTAAGATTTTTGATGACCCCATGGCTTTGACGGTTTTCGATGGTGAAGAATCTAGCGACGATGAAGACCGATGGATAACACTTGGCCTGATCAACGGCCAGCATTATTTGGTTGTGGTACACACTTATCACAACGCCAAGGAAGATAGTATGACCATTCGCTTAATTTCAGCGAGACTGGCCACTAAACATGAAATTCGGCAATATGAACAAGGATAAATATTATGCGTGAAGAATATGATTTTTCAAAAGGCGAACGCGGCAAATTTTTTAATCCAAATGCTAAAAAGAATTTACCGATTTATTTAGACGCTGAAGTGTTGGATTATTTTTCTGAAAAAGCCAAGGCCAAGGGAGTTGAATTAAATACGATGGTGAATGACTTGCTTAAAAAAGATATTGCGCTGATTGAAGGCGTGAAATAATCTTTGTCTAACTTAACATGAAAATACTTTTTGTAGAAAACCATGAAATTTTTTCAAGAGTCGTGATTGACAAGTTTTTATCATAGCACTCAGTCATAGTCGTTCCTAGCATAGAAAAAGCACTTATATTGCTTAACCAAACAGAATTTGATATTGCGCTCGTTGAATAACATCCACTTCTACAGGAAATTTTTCAGATAGCTCTTTTATTAACGCAAGCAGCGGGCAAAGACTGACTTGGGCAGACGATTTGTGAAGGATTAAACGCATATTGGCCAGCCTTTCCATGATCCAGTATTCCAGAGACTCAACGGATGGGGGAGACACAACTCAAACGAAAACCCAGATGGTCGTAACGGGAGTCGGGAAAGTAGTTGGCACGAAAGGCACAACGGACGAAGCGTTGATCAAGGTACCAGGAACCGCCACGAACCACCCGCCGACTCTCACCATCGTTAGGGTCTTCTCGCCCATCATCGACAACATAAGGGTAATCACGATACAGACTACGCGTCCACTCCCAAACATTGCCACTAATATCAGCTAAGTTATAATCCGGGGTATTGCCTTCAATAAATAACCCCACCGGTGTGGTTGCTCGAATATGGCTCTCAAAACTGTTACACCGCTGGGCTTCGAATGAATCGCCCCAAGCATAAGATCGTTTGGTAACCCCATGAGTTGCGGCTTCCCATTGAGCTTCGCTGGGTAACTGAAAATTTAAACCCGTTTGGGCACTTAGCCAAGAGCAATAGGCTAAGGCTTCAAACCAACTAATACCTACCACGGGTTGAATCGGGTTATTAAAGACACTATCCTGCCATTGATCCGGTTGACGATATTGTTGATTACTGGGATACCAATCATTCAGTAATAATTCAAATTGGTCATCACTCATTTTTGCGTACCGATCCCAGTTCTTAACACTTTTACTAGTAATTCTGCCCTCACTAAGCATTGATTTGAGAACATCAGAGTTCGTTTGAATATACTCTCGATTCTCACGCCACTGTTGTTTAGGCCCCTCATCGGTATTTTCCCCTCGTCGCCAAGCTTTAGCGACCTCAGTTGACCACCACTCTTCATTGTCATAACCCCCGGCGGCCATGAATAATGCCCATTCAGCATTTGTCACCGGCGTTTGGGCGATGACAAATTCATCTAAGGTGATGGCATGAGCCGGGCTTTCATCATCATATACTCCTTCATCGCTGCCAATGGTATAAGTACCCCCAGGAATGGTAATCATCTGTGGTAATAAATAGTCACCATCTTGCCCTTGATGGCGAGTTAAACGTGGATCACCTAATTCCCCCAGTGCTTTTCCGGCGGCAATGCGTGCCCGTAAATCCGCCTTAGTATTTTGCAGGCGCTATAATAATTGTTGGCGTAATTCTTCAACTAAACTTGGCGCTAAATCCATGTCTGGCTGGGCGGCACAACGCCCGGCTAAAGGCAAATTAACCCCCATGATTTGCCGAATAAAATCCTCGAGGGATATTGCCATCGGTGCCGCAATTCAAGTGGTTTCATACCAAGGGCTGCTAGGCGATGGTGGTAAAGATTCGTAGTCGGCTATGCTCGCCAAGGTTTCTTCTAAGGTTGGTTTGGGTTCACCTTGTAACCAAGCTGAAGCCACGGTTTGCGGTTGAGGCTGCTTTGCTAACTGCCGGGCAGAAAAATATTCGTGGAATAACTGATGGCTGTATTTGACAGAACGCTTAACAGTCAGTTCGTACTCATCCAAAATACCAATAGCCACACCGGCTTGTAATAGATGACCATCATTCACCGCTAAATCATCCAGGGCTTGTTGACGGCTGATGACCATTTGTATGTTTTCTTGACCCGAAACTTTGTCTTGCATTTTAATCGCCAAAGTTTGCAATTGAGAACAAAGCGTCCCCTCATCAGGTAATTGATAGGTATGGGTTTCGTTTTGATTATTCTGCAACTCAGTGCGATCAAAGGGCGTTAATAACAAAAAGTCTTTTGCCAACGGACTGTCTTTATTCATCTCTCGGATTAAAACCTGACGCACAAAACCCGTGAACAGCGCTGCACGGCCTTTAGGGATGCCTCCTCCTTCAGTAACTTGATCCACTAACAAACTCAAAAAATACGGATTGCTATAAAATTCCAGTTGTTTTTGTTCTTTGAGTTGCTGAAATAATGTGTCTGCGTGTTTAGAATGATAACATTGCAAAAAATCAGCAATTTGTGTTTCATTTAATGACTCAATACGAATATGTGGCACGGGTAATTCTTTAGGCGTCGATAAGCCGATACTATAATTTAACGCCCGGCAAGAAAAAATCACCCGATTGCCCGGTGAATAGTCATTCACTTCCCGTAAAAAATCTTGCCACTGGGTTAACAAATGTTGGTAATGAGCCTCGTCGGTATGCGGCATTTCATTGAGGGCATCCACTAATAATAATACCCTTCCCGTTTTCATCAAGGCTTTTAAATCCCCCAATGGCCATTGGGCACTCAACCAGGCCCAAGGAGATAATGCAACATTGTCATCCGCTTTATAACGATTTAAATTGATATAAAACGGAATCAGTGTCTCGGCGACACCTGAGCCAATGGCCGCTTTAGCGATATCCCATTCCAAACGTTGTAATAAAGTGCTTTTTCCTGAACCGGGTGAACCGAGTAATACAAAGGCCAGGGTATCGGGTTGGTTCGTTAATATGTCACGCGGATCCGTGAACGCATGGGTTTTACCACCCGCCGGTTGAAAACGTTGCGCTTGTGCCTGCTGTCCTCCTTGGTCTAATAACAGGGTTAATGGCGTAAAACGGGTGTCCAGTCGCCTTGCGTTTTTCGAGAGATAGGGTATCCATGGTGGCATTATTATCCTTGATATTCGCCGATGTATCATAACCCCGTTTTCCCCAAGATATATATTGTTCTAATAAACTGAATTTTATTATGTGATGAATACCAATAATGGGGTTAAATTGCAAATTGACTTGACCCTTTATTGTTATATTTTGCCGCCTTTTCCTTTATGCCGATAACTTTAGCAGCATATTTTTCAAGGAAAGCACGGTAGTATCTTTTTCGATAGGAAATTCGTCATTTCCACCATAAACGACATATTTACGGGTGGCTTTCACATCGCTGCAAGCCAGATGAAAGCCTTGTTTGATTTTAGGTGCAACGCTGTGCTTGATTTCTATTGCCCACAATTGCTTGCTGGACAATTTGAGTAATAAGTCGATTTCTGCACCGGCCGCCGTGCGGTAAAAATAGGCCTCTGCTTGCTTGGGAAGAATTGACAGAATATTTTCGATCACAAAACCTTCCCAGCTTTTCCCTAGTACGGGATTGGAAAGAAGGGAATCGTAATCTTCGATGCCAAGCAGTCGATGAAGAATACCACTATCTCGGATGTAAAAATGTGGCGATTTTACCAGACGTTTTTTGACATTGGCATACCACGGCGCAAGACGGCGCACCAGCAGAAGATCGACCAGAATGTCAATGTAGTTGGCCACCGTTTTGCCATCGACTTCCAGGTTTGCGCCTAATTTGGAAAAGTTGATGGGCTCGCCCTGCAGGTGCGCCAGCATCGTCCAGAGCCTGCGCAACCGCGTGGCGGGGACACGAAAACCCATTTGTGGCACATCCCGCTCCAGATAGGTGCGAATCAGGTTTTCAAGCCA
>CAYUAI010000099.1:0-14281 GCA_964442745.1 uncultured Chromatiales bacterium | reverse complement strand
GCAAGGCAAAAACCTCTAAAAAAGGTATCTATTTAATCCGGTCACGCCATAGTATGGTTCATTTGCTTCTGCGTGGGAATGCCTATTCCTAGCAGCCCACCCGTCGCAAAAAACAGCAAAGTTGAATTCATATATCCATAGCGTTATGAATCTAGGCCTTTTTACCCCGTCCAACTTACGACTCGTTAACCATCGTACTAGTTCTGAGCACAGACGTCTGAAAATCCAATGTATTTCATCAGCCCAGTGTTTTATGCCCGAGCTGAAGTCTGTGATATGGTTTAAATTTCTAAGAAAATAAGGTGTATTAATGAACAGTATGCAACCAGATGATGCGGGTATCAAGGTCATACCACCCGTCTATTTTTTTGCGGCGATTGGATTAGGTCTCTTGGTTAATATGATTTTTCCTCTATCTGTGTTGGACTTTTTTATCATAAAAATTATCGGTGTCGTATGTATTTTGGCTTCGTTGATCTTTTCTTTTTGGGCCGTTTTAGGGCAGAAAAAAGCGAAAACTAGCCTGGATGTGCGCACTCCAACGACAAAAATTGTGATGAAGGGGGCGTATAGATTGACTAGGAATCCGATGTATCTTGGCGCGGTGGTGTTTATTTCTGGCATCGGTTTAGCGATTGCAAATACATGGATATTATTAACGGTTCCGCTACTGGTCATCATTCTTAATAAGCATGTCATTGAACGGGAAGAAAGCTATTTGATGGACAAATTTGGCGATGAATACAAAAATTATTGTCACCGGGTTAAGCGTTGGCTATAACATTGAGGTGTCACTTGTTGCGTCGCCCATTCCTTACTACCTAAACAACGTTGGGCTAATGCGTCAAACGGTACCAATGTCCGTGGGTAGCGGATCGGTATTTTTTACGAATTTCGGGAGCGTCCATCAAAAACGCGGGGCCATACGCCGTTTGCTCGAAACAAAAACGTTTTGGTAAAACAGTATACAGCGAGCGAGGTGGAAACGTGCCGGTATCTTTTAAGGCGATACCGGACTCGAAACCATGGTAATAAATGGTTCGAATGCCCAGCTCTCGCTGGATTAATGAGATGGTGGCCATTAACATGGCTTCGGCCCATATTTTTTCGTAAGGTAATAGCACTTCTTTAACATATTGGGTTAAGGCTTGCCGAGAGCCCGCCATATGTTTAGCCCAGTAGCGTCCGGCTTGTTTGTGTCGAGTTTTAGTGCGGGCGAGTTGCGCTTCACGGGCAAGGCGTACCCAGTCACTTTGAATTTCTTCAATCAAAGCACTATTTTGATCAAAATCGATATCAATACGTGACCAGGCCAAGGTTTCACAGAAAAATTCGCGTTGTGCCTTACGCATGATGGGATGTCCTTTATAATTAAAAAGCGCATCTTCTCGTGGTTTCACCAGATCCCGATACATCATATCGTGTTCACGGGCAAAATTTAATTGTAATACCAAATTATATCCACGGCGTGATGTTTGATATCCATTGTCAATGCCACCCCACGACGCTAACGTTAAAATGAAAGGCAGTGGTTTGGGTAAATTGGCTTTCGATAACATTTGTTGTGTTAATATACCATTGCCCGCTGCCGCCAGTGCCGTCTTAAATGCAGGTTGATTGAGCAGTGCGGCATAACGAGATTGCTTGAGGTGCGCAATCGATTGATCTTGTCTTAGATACTGCGTCATTATGTCAACGGCATACTGCCCTTTCGCATACAAAAACTCGGTCTTGCCTCGTGGTAAACACGCAATAATTTCTTTGACTTCTTGTTGATGCATGATGAATTCTCTTTAACCTTTGATACATACTACTTGACGCAGCGTGTGTACTACTTCGATTAAGTCGTTTTGGTTTTCCATGACATCATCAATATCCTTATAGGCACTTGGTATCTCATCAATCACGGCTTTGTCTTTGCGGCATTCAATGCCTTGAGTTTGCGCTTCAAGATCATCTTGGCTAAATTTCCGTTTGGCGGCGGTGCGGCTCATACGACGCCCGGCGCCGTGGGCACAAGAGCAGAAAGATTGTGGGTTGCCTTTGCCACGTACAATGTAAGATTTTGCGCCCATGCTGCCGGGGATAATACCTAACTCATCTTTTCCTGCCCGAATGGCACCTTTACGCGTGATATACACTTGCTCACCAAAATGTCGCTCGATAGCCACATAATTGTGGTGACAATTGATGGCCTCTTTAGTCACGCCAAATTTAGGCAAATGTTTACGAAGGATTTCGGTGATTAAATACATCATCTCGCGTCGGTTACTCATGGCATAGTCTTGTGCCCAGTGTACCGCTGCTACATAATCGTCAAAATGTTGTGCCCCTTCGGTAAAATAAGCTAGATCTTTATCGGGTAAATTGACAATATGTTGTTGCATGTCTTTTTTAGCTAGATGAATAAAATACTGACCAATGGCGTTGCCAATCCCCCGGCTACCGGAATGCAACATGATCCAAACATGAGCATTTTCGTCTAAACATATTTCAATGAAGTGATTACCTCCGCCCAATGTGCCCAGTTGGCGTATCCATGTTTGGTAAGGTTTCTTCTGAATTTTTGTTATTTTTGGATGCTGCCGCAAGATTTGATGCAATCCTTGATTGAGTGATTTTACGGTGGATGAGCGTGCTCGGTCTGACTTATGCCGTTCAAAACCCACCGGTATAACCGATTCAATCACGGAACGTATTTTACGCAAATTATCGGGTAAATCGCTTGCGTTAATCGACAGGCGTAAGGCATTCATGCCGCATCCGATATCTACGCCGCCAGCGGCAGGGATAATCGCACCTTTACTAGGAATCACTGATCCTACCGTGGCCCCTTTGCCTAAATGCACATCCGGCATTGCCGCGATATGATGGTGAATGAACGGCAGTTGCGACATGTTGTACAATTGCCGCAAGGCTTCATGCTCGATGTCTTTTGTATAAATTTTTACGGGCACTTTTCCTTTGCTCATGATTTTTTGAATGGGCATGTCATATCTCCCTTTCACAATAGAACGGTGTTTCGACGCTGGCAATTCGAAATTGGATGGAAGGCGCTCGTTTACGATGAATGCTTTGTGTCACCACCGATCTTATCAAGCCGCGCACGCGTGACAAGGCATCAACGATACCGTTTAATTCTTCATGACCCATCGCTGTTGGAATGAGCAATACCACGGAAAGCATTTTACCACTAGTGGTTAATTCAATCTCTTTCACTGATAGGTCATTTAATTCTGGCTGCAATGATTCACCGGCAAAAAAAAGAGTGATGGTTCTCTCGACTTGTTTGCAGAGTTGTCCCTGTTTACGGCAATCAAAATGGCTGGATTTTTTGCTTTTCCATTTTTTATTGTTTAGTAAACGAGGATCTACGCCATCTTCAGGTCCTAATTCAGCACAGCAAGTATGAGCATCGGTAAGCCATTTGTTATTTTTGTTCATTTTTATTCCGAAAGTGAGTCGACGCGTAATCGTATAAAATAATGACATACGCAATCAGATCGTTTCAATTTTTGACAGGCCAGCAGTAACGCATTGGTGAGCAGCAATAACTCGTAACCAAGCCCGAAAAAGCTAAATTTTTGAAGAGTATAGTAAGAGGCTGAGTCCTTGATCTCTAGACAAAGATCAAAAAAATTTTAGAAATCGATAAACTGGACGAGGCTCAACATACTCAGGTTGTTTGCAATAGATATCATGTCGGCCTCCTTCGGATTAAAGTAGATTAGTTGAAAACTGTGCCGAACTCTAACAAAAAATTGGTTATTGAGTCAATCGTTTTTTGTTAACAATGCTCATGAGGAATGATATGCAAAAAACTGTTCGGTCATCAATCTAAAAGCCTTTCAGGTAAAATTGATTATCCGATAATTCACGATTACTCGTATGGAATACAGGATTTTTTTGATGAAAGTAAGTGTTTGGCTATAATTTTAGTCTCGTTAGATTGAAATTTTCACCACATTGGGATGTTATTCGTTGCTTGGTGTCCTATACTTTAAGGTAAGGAATGGGCATGGAATAACTTCCGTGAGGGCGGTCGCGGAGAAGGCCTAACTATAATTAAAAATAATTATTACTCAAATAATAACAAAAACGTACAGATACCGAAGACCATCGCGTAATAATTATAAAAGATAGTCATCGAAAATTTCTCAGTGGTTCGTCGTCATCAAACTCATTGTCGTTTTTATCTTACTGACAAGAACGCGTGCTATCGTACCTAACACGCATTCGTGATGGATGTTTTATAACTGTGGGGGTTATCCATGAGCTACCAGGCCGCTAAATCTTTCTTGTTGCTTCAAATAAAAGTGTATAGCCTGGTGGGTGCTGTTTTCTTGTTATGGGCCTGTGCTGAATCCATTCCCTCGCAATCTCATACTCAACCTGGTGCACCGGAAATCGAGCCGGGATCGTATAGTGTTTTGGTTAAATTTAAAGATGCGACAGCGGTGACCGATGGTCGGGCAGTGCAACGTTTGCGGGCCGCTGGTTTAATTCGGCCACAACAACTTAGGTTAGTGCCCGGATTGACGCGTTCCTCGTTGCGTCGAAGTCAGGATTTGCAACAAACCTTGGCTGACTTGGAAAAACAAACCAATATCGAATATGCAGAACCGGATTATGTGGTGTGGTCTTTGGCGATGCCTAATGATGCACGATTTAGCGAGTTAGATGGATTAAACAATATTGGGCAACTCGGTGGTCGTATTGATGCCGATATTGATGCCCCTGAAGCCTGGGATTTACAAACCGGCAATGATATTGTGATTGCGGTCATTGATAGCGGTGTGGATTACCTGCATCCTGACTTGAAAGATAACATATGGGTGAACGTTAATGAGATTCCGAACAATGGCATTGATGATGACAGCAATGGTTTCATTGATGATGTGAATGGCTGGAATTTTGTGAATAATAGCAATGACCCGATGGATCGGCGCGATCATGGTACTCATGTCGCAGGTACCTTGGCGGCGACTGGCAATAATCAGGCAGGCATCACCGGGGTCAATTGGCAGGCCAAAATTATGCCGCTTAAATTTATTAATGACCAAGGGGTGGGGAGTGTATCAAAAGCGATTGCGGCGCTTGAATATGCGGTGGCCAATGGTGCACGGATTTCTAACAATAGTTGGGGTGGTGGAAAATTTAGCCAAGCCATGTATGATGCATTGTCGGCGGCCAATGCGGCCGGGCATCTTTTTGTGGTAGGTGCCGGCAATGATGCGAAAGATAATGATGGATTCCCCCATTATCCGAGTTCATATGATATCAATAATGTGATTGCCGTTGTGGCAACAGATAATAGGGATCAACTGGCTGAGTTTTCTAACTATGGGGTTCGTTCAACGGATTTAGCTGCTCCTGGCGTTGCGATTTTGAGTACGGCGAAAAATAATCGCTACCAAGTTCTCAGTGGCTCATCCATTGCTGCACCGTTTGTGTCTGGTGTTGCAGGACTCCTTCTTTCCCAGAATGCTCACTTAACAATTAGTGATATGCGATCAGCCTTACTCAATACTGTGGACAAGCAGGATTCGCTCATAGGTAAAGTGGCATCCGGTGGACGAATTAACGCGTTTCAAGCCGTTTCCACGGTGCCAATCAGCACTTCCATTGTGCTGGTGAGCCCTATGGAGTTAAGCCCTAAAAATCTTGAGTTGCCAGTTGGGGTTAGTCAAAGGCTGACGGTCCGTGGTGGTTTGCTTCCATTAGCCTGGTCAGTGGATAATCCTAATGTGGTAACAATTAATTCGAATACGGGTATTGTGGTTGGGCGATCTGAAGGGGTGGCACAAATTACTGCGACTGATGCCAATGGTGTTAATGCTTCCGTTGCTATTGGGGTCACAGCGACCGCTGCGCTGTCGTTGTCGCCCGCCGGGACTCAGATGCTTGGTGTCGATGAACAGCTGAGTTATGCTGTGCAAGGTGGCCAAGCGCCGTACCGGTGGACATCAAGTAATACCTCGGTTGCAAGCGTTGACACGAGCAGTGCGACGACTGAGACAGCAGTACTCCGTGCTAATGCGCTGGGAACAGCGCGTATTGGCGTGGTTGATGCCAATGGCGCATACTTAGTTATCAAAGCCAAGGTTATCGATCCATCGGTGAGTTTGTTGGCTATTGTGCCGAGCCAAGTGACATTAACGGTGAATGAAACCAGGACGTTAACCGCGACAGGTGGCGGACCAACATATAATTGGGCATCATCCAATAGCAATGTGGCACGTATTGGCACTAGTACAGGGATAGTGACGGCGGTGAGTGTGGGTGCCGCCACCATTATCGTTAGTTCAAACGGTGTTATTGATCCAAATATAGCCAATGTCACGGTGCAGGCCGCTGCTTCGACTCCATCGCCGGGGCCATCGCCAGGACCAGGGGTAGGATCAATCACGGTGACATCTCCGGCAAGCACGGTGAGTGTGGGGCAGACTTTACAGTTCGCTGCCACTGGTGGGACGGCACCGTATACCTGGAGTGTCACTAATAATTTGATTTCGTCGATCAATGCCAACGGGTTATTGAGTATTCCTACCTCCATTCCTTTTGGCGGGCAAATGAACGTTATTGCAACGGATGTCAATAATGTCGCTGGCCGAAGCGGTGCCATTGTTGTCACGGCAGCAGCAGGTACGCCACAACCCACACCACCGGGAGGTACACCTTTGCCTCCTGGCACCACCCCTCCCGGTACGACACCGACGCCGGGTCCTGCGCCTACCCCGACACCAGCTCCCGCCCCAGCGCCTGGCGGTGGTGGCGGTATGGGTGGGATGGGTGGGGGCATGTAGCCCCTAAACCAAGCTTTTCTTGAAACTCCTTTCCATTAAATCGTCAGCGATGGCTGCACGCATGATTGAGAGGTCGGTGACACCGACGATAGGATGGCTTGATGAATTTGTCGTCGAGCAAATCAAACATACATTTCACATAACGCTGGTTGCTCATGGGGAGAGTTGTGTGAAGTATGGATAAAAGTACCTCAAATACGGGTGTCTGTTTTTGCGGTATCACACAAATCCGTCCCATGAGCGTCGTTTAAGCAGTTTTGCCCGATGACGCTAAGGGCAAACTTCTCGCCAAGCACCGAGTTCCAGTTTTTTCACGATAAGATTCATCCCCAAGCTTGCCGCGCCTGAGCAAAGAGTGTCCATATCACCCTTATACTCCACACTTACCACAGGCTTGCCAGCATTAATAAACGGTAACAACATGTCACATTCATTAAACTCAAAACACTCTTCGTTCAGCGCAATATCAAAATAATCAACAAGATCTGGAATTTGTACTAAATCATTTTTCAGCATGACTGCCAAACCACGCTGATGAGCTTGCTCTGCTAACCAACGATTAAAAATCAACTGATCATTGGCCGTCAGAGGAAGTCCGGTATTATTGACGATAGAGTCCAAGTTATCAGGTTCAACCCCATCACATTTCTTTGCAACCGCTACCTTAAGCCGATCGAGCAAAATAGGCCCCACAATATCCATTTGTCGAAAATCAACCCATCGCTCACCAGGCCAGCCGTCTCGGGGCGCACCTAATATTGATTCAGGATAACGATCGGCATCATCTCGCCATTCTTCCCAAAGACCGGCATTAAATTCACAAATCACCCGCCGTCCCAAAGCGTGAAGCTCATCAATGGTTGACTGAGGTGTATCAAACAGATCAATCACAAAAATATCAGCGTCTACAGAAGTATCAACCAAACCAGTTAATTGATATTGCCAGGTGACGCCTAAGCCAGGTCGCCACCAGTCTCCATTTGTGTTACCACCGCCTGTATTGTTACTGCCGGTGTTATCACCGCCTGTATTGTCGTCGCCTGTGACTTTTAGCGCTAAATAATCCATTGCGCTAGCATCATTGCCCGGACTGGTATAGCGCATCTTTATACTACCGTTCTGTGCAATAAAATTTTTAGCGTCACCAGGCACCTCAAATTTCAGCATGATCCAACGCCAATTAGGTGCCTGGCGATTCGCTCCAATCGCTATCCACTTGCTGCGCTTGTTGTCCCACAACGCCCAACGCCATGGTTGTTCGTGATATTTCGGGCCACGAAAATTGATTTCCAACACTAATTTACTAACAGACTCTCGTGCCATCGTCGCCGGTAAAGTGAAAGAAAATTGGCCGCGATACCCGGCCAATACAGTATAATACTCTTGATATTTATCCCAATCATCATCATCGCCTGACTGATCTTGAGTCACCAAAACATCAAATAGCTGTTCACTGCTGATACCGAGTGTATCACTATGTTTCACCATGATCGCTGGCCGTTCAATCGCCAAGCAAACAGTCGTAAAAAAATACAGTGAAAATATCACGACTAAACGAAATATATAATTCATAGATCCTTCCTTAGTTTGTATTATGAAATAAATAACCTTGTGGTCGATTACTAACTTTTCTCGTTAGTAATGACTATCCATAATGTTTCCCTGTCGCAAATCATCGTTAAGTGTTTTAACGCCTGTTCCTTACCAAGGCAAAAGCGTCCGAACTACTTTTTTACCCTACTGCAAATAAAGTTGAAACGCTATAAAGCAACACCCATGTTATCGACATTACTTAAATCGATATAAAAACGACCGGGTATTACATTGATAGAACCAGTACCTATCACACTCGCTTTTGTGCCTGAAAGGCGCTAATAAGATTCCTACCTAATAACTAACTTGACATCGTTCATTTCTTCCCTGCCTGATCAAAAAAAAGGACACGAATGAAACATTGCCAAGAGTGAATAAAGATACCAGATTGTCATATTATTGGAAGAGGAGAAAACAAAAAAAATGACAGCGATATGAATCAATGTGTATCCTTCAACCAATTCCCTGGTTGAATATCGAGCTGATTTCCTAAGGGGTATCGCTCATAAGGCGAATTGTGTGACGCCCCGCATAAATCGATATCCGTATCTAGCGCATTTTTAAAATAGCTTCCTAGACACTTATACCCTGTTTCCCCCTCAGCCCTTTAAAGGCACCAAAAACTGTTTTTTTAATCAGTTAATAGTTTTTCTGTCGAAGCATGAGGATGCTTCGGGTCCCATTGACATTTAGCCTGAGGTTTCTTTGGTCCTCGTGGATGTTTTTTAAAAGCAGATAGCTTGATGTTCTTAGCAGGCCCAATAAATACCTGAGCGAGTTGAGCCGTGGTTAACGTTTAAAAAGCATGCCATTGTGCTTCTGGAATGGCGATCATCATACCGCCATAAACGCCTGATATTTCACCCGCGGTAAGTTTAAATTGATTTCAGAGAAAAACAGCCGATACTCGACATTGGGCCGCCTCGCGTTTGAAAATCGCGATGAGAATTGATGTCACTGGGGGGGGGCTCTGAAGGAGGCCATACTTGTTGTGTTGCCGACTGACGAAAAATTTCTGTGGAATCCAGGGATCAAGTGAGATTAAATGATAGGCGGCTCAATATTGGCTATACAGTATATTCCAATAGACAAATGAGTCTGAAGGAGGCCGCATAATTATGCTCGTTTTTCATCCTGTTCAAAGATCAAGTTAAACAACGCCTCCCGTTCAAGTTTCAATATCCGAGCTGATTTATTATCACTTACTTTAGTGGCGAGTTCATCCAGTTTCTCAAAGGTGGCATTATTTTTAACCAAACAGCTTTTAACGATAGCACTACGCGCCCATTTCTGATTAAACCCGGCGGTCATCACCGGGTTTTTCACTCTGATTATTCCGGCAAACCGATCATGTTATAACCTGAATCAACATGGGTAATTTCACCGGTAATGCCTGCGGCCAGATCAGAACACAAAAAAGCGGCGGTATTACCGACATCTTCGATGGTGATGTTACGGCGCAGCGGCGCGTTTCTGGCGACATGATCTAACATGCGACGGAAATCACTGATGCCAGCGGCGGCTAGGGTTTTGATTGGGCCTGCCGAAATTCCATTAACACGAATGCCATTCGGGCCTAAGGATTGTGCCATGTAACGCACATTGGCTTCCAGGCTGGCTTTGGCTAAGCCCATCACATTGTAGTTTGGCATGGCACGCACGGCCCCCAAATAACTTAAGGTTAATAGGGCACCAGGCCGACCTTGCATGAGGGTACGACCCGCTTTGGCCAATGCCGCAAAACTATATGAGCTAATTTCATGAGCGATACGAAAGCCTTCGCGATCCACACTATCGAGATATTCTCCCTCAAGTTGTGAACGGGGTGCAAACGCAACGGAATGAATGATGATATCCAAATGTTCCCAAGTTTTACTGAGTTGGGTAAACACATTGTTTATTTGTTCATCACTGATGACATCACAGGGAATGGTGATTTGAGAATCACAGTTTGCGGCCATTTTTTCGACACGACCTTGCAGTTTTTCATTTTGATAGGTGAATGCTAACTCAGCGCCTTCGCGGTGCATTGCTTGAGCAATCCCCCAGGCAATCGAGCGAGTACTCGCCAATCCCACAATCAATGCTTTTTTGCCACTTAAAAACCCCATATTAATACCTCATAAACTTGATGAATTGAATATCTTTGATGCTAATTTCAGCCTGAAATATAGGCAGAAAGGTTAAATAGTGAACATTTATTCAAAATGCTAGTACAAATGATGCCAGGACAAAGATTTTACAAGATATTTTAACAAAATCGACAATTTTTACCGATATTTGGGTAACCTAACGTTTAAATATTACGATGACCAAAGAAAGATCAGATTTTACGATTACGGTGAAATTTATCAGATACCCGGTTTGTATGAGCAAATCTTTTATGACCGTTTGAAATGCACATCGCCAACTAAAGTCACCTCAATGCTTGAAGCTGCAGTAAAGCAATCTCAAGATAATTTTACTGAGCTTCGCTTCGAGTCTTGGATTTAGGTGCCAGCAATGGCATGATGGGATAAGCACGGTGTTTCGCGCTTAATAGATATAAATATCATTCTCGAAGCGTATGATGCAACCATCCGAGATAGACCAGGAATATAGGGTGCCTATTATGTTGAGAATTTTACGAAATATAAAAGATTGGCTGATTTAGTGTTACATGTCTTTCTCCACCAAATTCATCATTGAGGGCAAGTCTCGACGCTTTGGTCTCAAGAAGGTATCGACTTTGGTGAGACAGACTTACCAGAAGTGATACCCGATGAAAATTGATATTGTCAATGTAGATTATTTGAATCCGCATCATGCGAAAGATATGCGCCTGCTGATGAATGTTTATGCAATCGATCCCATGGGGGGTGGCAAAGCACTATCTAGCTCGGTATTGGATAATCTTGCCAATGAATTATCTAAATTGCCTCATGCTTTTAGTGTGATCGGTTATGTTGATGAGGCGCCAGCAGGGCTCGTCAATTGTTTTGAGGTGTTCTCTACCTTTTCTTGCAAGCCCTTAGTGAATATTCATGATGTCATTGTCATTAATAAGTTTCGAGGTCAGGGACTTAGTCAAAAAATGCTTGAAAAAATAGAGAAAATTGCGAAACTTAAAGGGTGTTGCAAGCTAACATTAGAAGTTTTGGAGGGAAATAATATTGCTCAGACATCGTATAAAAAATTTGGGTTTTCAGGTTACCAGCTAGACCCACTGATGGGGCATGCTTTGTTTTGGCAAAAATCATTGGACAATAAGATATGACAAGTGATTTCTGCAGTTTGTTGCGATGATATATTGCTCTTGTTATCCGACATTGGGCCGCCTAGCGCTTAAAAATCGCTAGGCTTCCCATCATTCGGATAACAAAATTAAAAAGGAAAATAAGTGCAAATCGTTATTCTTAGACATGGAAAGCCAAAGATCGAACCCCGTGGTCGATTAAGCGCATTTGATTTTGGGCAGTGGGTGGCTGATTATAATAGGGCAGGTCTCGACCGGGCCTATGCTCCTTCGTCAGATGCCATTGCTCAAGCTAAGGCATGTGCTGCCGTCGTGTGCAGTAATCTGCCACGATCTATCGATTCTGCTGCCGCGCTTGGCATTAAGCACATCGAATGGCAAGATGGGCTGTTTAGAGAGTGTGAGATGCCTTATGCAGGCTGGAATTATCCAAGATTATCGGTGCTCGGATGGTCGTTGGTATTTAGAATGCTGCAGGTGCTTGGTTATTCACCGAATGCGGAGTCTTTCAAAGAAGCGAGGCAAAGAGCCGGTGATTGTGCGCTTCGATTGGGTGAGTTGGCGAAAAAACATGAATCAGTATTGTTTGTTGGTCACGGTTCATTGAACTGGCTGATTGCGAAGAAGCTATTACGCATGGGCTGGGTGGGGACAAGTCATGGGAGTCGCAAGTACTGGGAATTTAGTGTTTATCGTTACCACGAAATCTAACATCATATTAGCAGAAGTAAATAATGGAAAATGAAACGAGAGGAATGCTATTGGGCGTTATTGGTGTGATTGCCTTTGGTTTAACCTTGCCTGCAACGAAACTTGTTATTCCTTATCTGGATCCTTTATTTATTGGGTTTGGACGCGCTGTTTTGGCAGCTTTGTTTGCCGTTATTTTTCTTTTTTGGTTTCGTCAATCACTGCCGACAAAAAAACAAATTTATCGCTTAATCATTATTGCGTTGGGTGTTGTTGTTGGTTTTCCAGTTTTTTCATCATGGGCAATGCAATACGTTTCTGCTTCACATGGTGGCGTTGTTGTGGGTTTAGTGCCATTAGCGACCGCCATTGCGGGGGTGCTGATTAGTCATGAAAGACCATCTATTGCTTTTTGGCTGGTAGGATGTGTTGGTTGTCTCATCGTTATCTCATATACCCTTCTACAGGGCGCTGGTGAATTACATATCGCTGATGTCGCCTTGTTTCTGTCTGTAATTTCAGCCGCTGTCGGTTATGCGGTGGGAGCTAAACTTTCTAAAGAACTGGGTGGATGGCAAGTCATTTGTTGGGCGTTGGTGATCGCTTTTCCATTTATATTGATACCCGCTATTATTCGCGCCCCTGAAGATTTATTTGCATTACCTTTTTCTGCGTATGCCAGCTTTTTATATCTGGCATTAATCAGTCAATTGTTGGCTTTTTTTGTTTGGTATAAAGGTTTAGCGCTAGGTGGTATCGCAAGGGTAAGTCAAACTCAATTATTACAACCTTTTGTGACAGTATTTGCATCTGTATTAATGCTTGGTGAATTAATACAAACGCAAACCGCGATATTTGCATTGCTCATTGTTGCGACGGTTTGGCTGAGTAAGCAAATGCCAATTAAGCGAAAAATATAGGATGAAAAATGTGATGACTTTAAAGCGATTTATCAAAGAGGCTATTCTAGCCATCATGAGTTGCTCTGGTTTCTGGCGAGTCTACTGAGGGAGATAACGATGAAATACGATGTAAATTTACTTAGCAAAATGAAGAATGTGACACCGATCGCTATGTTGACGGCGTATACTTGTCCCGTCGCACGTTGCTTAGAGCGTGCTGGAATTCCAGTGATTTTGGTGGGCGATACGGTCGGCATGGTTGAGATGGGGTTTGAGAGTACCCGTGACGTCACCATTGAACACATGCAATATCATGTGGGTGCGGTTCGTCGCGGAGCACCCAATACCCATATCATTGGTGATCTCCCGTTTAACAGTGATCGAGATCCGGAGGTCGCTTTATTGAATGCGCAACGCTTAATTGATGCCGGCGCTGACAGTATTAAGTTAGAGGGGCCAAAATATGATGTTATTTCACATTTAGTCACCAATGGCATGGCTGTCGTCGGACATACCGGGTTGACACCGCAGACGGCGGAGAACTTCAAAAAAGTGGGTGTTGCAGAAGACGATGCAAAACGAATTCTTGAAGAAGCGGTTGCCATTGAAAAATCAGGTGCGTTTATGTTGGTGCTCGAACACATTCCATCCCATCTCGCGGAATCAATTACCGCTTATTTAAAGGTTCCCACGATTGGCATTGGTGCGGGGTCGGCCTGTGATGGGCAAGTCCTTGTGATCAACGATGCCATCGGGCTTGGTGATTATTGGCCACCATTTTCGAAACAGTATGCCCAGGTCAGCGAGGTAATTCTAGCGGTAGCAGAATCTTTTTCTCGGGAAGTACAGAAACGGGAATTCCCTGACAATATAGTGACGTTGAATGTTTCAGGTAAGCGCTAAACTAGGGAATGGGCACGCAATAACCTCCCGGTTTCGCCTCCCATCTTCCGCCTGTCTTCGCCCGTTCTTCCATCACAAAAGCTTGAAATATACCCGTAGCGTTTGAGATTTAGGTATTGAGTGCGAGACATATTTTTGTCCTGACTAGGCGA
>CAYUAI010000098.1:0-14457 GCA_964442745.1 uncultured Chromatiales bacterium | reverse complement strand
GAAATTTACTGAAGATGTAATGTAGTGTATAAAATTAAGGACGAATTAGGGTCATTAACAACGGCCTTCCCCATTTGACCAGAGGGTCGGCATTTTCAATTAAGTGACGAGGCTACATTCAGGTTCGCTTGCGCTACGGCCTGCAGTTTTGCCCATGGGAAACTGACAACCTTTGATTACTCAAACGCTGCTTCCTGGTACTAATAAGGCGAACGAATAACTCCTTATACGGGACTTTAACCCGCTAGATAACTTGCCGGTAACGGCATACGGTCAAGTATCATATTAACTTCTTTACTCTTTAGTTTTTATTATTTATCTCACATCTAATATTTAATATCATTCAATATGATACTTGACCCGTTATCTCACTTTGTCGATTGGGAAGCGCTGTTCATCTATCTTGAAAACCCGGAGCAACGAACACCACCCACCGAAGACTAGGTGTTCCAGTTGAAATAAAGAACCGTTTCACGATGGGCATTTCTATATCTGTTAGCTGATTTTCTGAGGAAAATGGCTCGAATTCACTCGATCAAAGAACAGGAAAAAAAGCGACTTTGTATCCAGCTTCGCCGTTTTAATCAAAATCGGCGAATATTTACTTTGCCGCTGAGTTGCGGGAATTGCTGCTTTATTCAAGGGTTGCCACGGATTATTGAGAAGTTACTGACAAAATAGAGCTAACATACGAAGCTAAATCACTTCAGCTTTCGTTTACGGTCTGCTGCCCTATGCACGTCGTGCTTAACATTTGGGAGATTTTCCCGCCTGCCCGACGCTTGCTACCCGGTGGTTGACCTGCTTTGCCGGGACGGGATTCTTACCCTCTGGAGGAATAATCGATCTTGCTCGACCGCCCCCCCCTTAAATCTCCAAGGCTATAATTAGTGCCATCCATTATACCATCCTCAATATACATTCTATACCAAGCCTCAAGTGAAATAATACTCCACAATTGCAGCGAATAATCCCGCCTGCCAGATAAGTGCTCACCAACTAATTGACGAACCTTCTCTCCATCCAGCAGCCCGGATCGTTCAACATGTTCATAAGAGAGAAATTCATTCAAAAATGTTTTTAACTCATTCTTAAACCATTGTCCAATCGGTGAATCAAATCCCATTTTTTTGCGGTTAACAATATCATGTGGCAACCATTGCATTGCTACGTCTTTAAGTATGTGCTTGCTACGAGCACCTTTAAGTCGATAATCTTTGGGTAGCGATGTTGCAAACTCAATCAAATCATAGTCACAAAGGGGAGCCCTTACCTCAAGGCTATGTGCCATACTCATACGGTCCATATAAGTAAGCTGGTATTCTGCTAGATATCCACCCACATCCAGCGATGTCACCCGGTCATATAACGATCCGCCTGCCATTGTTCCCAGATACTGACGCAAATAAGATTCTCCCGTTGGATCCTCTGCACCTATTCGAGTCCGATCAGAAATAAGTCCATCACGTACATCTTTATGCAACAAGCTTACCCAACTCAAATATGCTTCTTCTGGAGGAAGATCTCCACCCGTAATAAAGCGCTTGGCTCTCTTGGCTATGCGACTACCATTCGTTGACTCGGGCCATTTATCTAGCACTCGCTCAATCACTTGCTTACGCAAAAAACCTGGCAATCGGTGATAATACTCTAAGTACTTAATTCCAGCATGGCGAGGATAACCATAAAAAACTTCATCACCGCCAGTTCCACTCAGTGCAACCTTCACTTGTTTACTCACAAACTCACATAATAAATACACAAGAACGGATGTGGGCTCACCATGCGGTTCGTCATAATGCCATATAATCTTAGGAAGCAAATCCATACTGGATTGCGCATCCAGTATCAATTCATGATGTTCGGTACCGAGATGATCCGCCACACGTTTAGCGTAAGAGAGTTCATTAAAACCCTCGGTTTGCCCCCTATAACCGACGGAGAAAGTTTTAACTCTTGCTTTGTGTTTTCTCATTAGAGCCACAATGACCGATGAATCTACACCACCGCTCAGAAAAGCACCTACTTCCACATCACTTTTTAAGCATAGATGTGTCACTTCATCCAGTCGGTGATCGAGCTCGGTGAAAGCGTCCGCAAAACTCAAATCGCTTTTCTTAAATGGGTCATGTTGCCAATATTGCTTTATGTTTACCTCATTATTTCTATCCAAAACCAGCAAATGGCCTGGAGGTAATTTAGATACTTCGTTATAGAAAGTTCTTTCCCCTCCAACATAGCTTGCTGCTAAGTAGTTACACACTGCTTGTGAATTGACAGTTCTGTTGGGGATAGCTTGCAAAACCGCTTTAATTTCAGAACCAAAAAATAGCTGCTCGCCCTGATGTGCGTAATATAGGGGCTTTTCCCCAATACGGTCTCTAGCCAATACCAACCTTTCTTTTTTTACGTCCCATATGGCAATGCCAAACATCCCACGCAAATGCTGAACAAAATCCAAACCATAATCTTCATACAGATGAACTATGGTCTCAGTATCAGAATTGCTGGCAAAAACATGCCCCCGTTTAATTAGGTCATCTCGTAACTCAGTGTAATTATATATCTCACCATTAAATACAACCCAAATATTGCCTGTCTCGTTAGACATCGGTTGATTTCCGTCTTTTAAATCAATGATAGCCAAACGTCTCATAGCTAACCCAACACCACTTGCCGTGTAATATCCACCATGGTCTGGCCCACGATGTATCAAGCTATTACACATAACTTTCAATAAATCTTTGTTATCTAATCCTACATAACCAGTAATACCGCACATAGAGCTATACCAACCTTTTCATAGTATGGGTTGCTGATATTTATCAACCGTTAACGAACCGTTTCCCTGTTATTACCGAACATAGAGTCCCCAGTTTTAGCCATATTCTCAACAGTATACCTTTCTACAGCCTTTGGGTGTAGTTCTTTTAAAGCGACGGAGTCCACAATAAAATCAGCAAGTTACAGCGTCCAAAGGTTTTTGATCGGTTTTTGGCTCACACATATTATTTTTGCAGGCTGATTTAATTATATGAATGATAACGGGATTGTTTGCTCTATCGGCCTCTAGGTCATTGTTTATGCGCAGTTCATCCGTCGTTTTAAAAGAACTACACCCACAGCCTTTCGTGCTTCCGGGCCAAATGTTTGGCCGCTGGTTCACTTTGTAAAAGCTGACTGTACAGTCAGCAGATAATTCCGGAGCTCTACACCCAAAGCGTTTTAGATTTAGGTATTACTGACGTTAAAATCCACCACTTAGACATTGAAATTAAATAGCTTAGGATCGCTCGAACAATAACTGGCGATTTTTGATTGGATATAGGGTAATTTAAGCTTTCTCGATATGGAGATTACAAATGGCAACCTTTACGGAGTGGTTTAACAAAATAATAGTCACTCGTATGCAGAGTTTTTTCCGAACGCTTTCTGAAAAAGACCAAAGACGGTACGCTGCGTTGGAAGCACAACGATTGGACCATGGAGGAATTTCTTAGGTCGCTGAAATACTCGGATGCTCGACAAGAATTATCCGTCGCGGCACCGATGAGCTGGATAAGCTGAATGACGACCCGACGGCCGGACGCGTTCGACAACCTGGAGCGGGTCGAAAAAAAAGATCACATCTGGCTCGGAAATTGAACAGAGCTTAAACCTGCTCACGGAAATACGAACCGCTGGCGACCCCGATGATCCGGACACCGTGTTTACCGATTTGACACCGATTGATCATTTCTAGAAAAACAAGCCTCGAAACAAATACTCGATTTTTGGCAGGCCGCGGAGTATCTCTCTGCCGCCTCACTTACGGTCTTTCCTCAAAAAAGTTTGGAGGCCGAGCGAGAACAATGGTTAGAACAGTCATGCCATGATTTGAAGCACACGACAAGAATTTACCCATCGGCTCAGGTGTCATTGAAGCGGCGTGCAAAACAATCATCAAGCAACGCTTGGGTGCGACGGGTATGCGATGGAAGGCGACGGGAATAAAAATGATCCTGAGTCTCCGGTCGTTGACATCAATTTTGGGAGAAAATTAATATTTCGGGTGTTCCCGCTTTACTCTAACATTATATTAAGGCAGTACCTCACTGAGACTATAAAAACTAATCAGCATGATACGACTTATTCAATAAACGTCCCCACCACCAATTGTAAGGATGTACTTTATTGACTGGCTTGCCTTGATTAAATACCGGCAATCCTCGGTTCGCCCATTCGAAGATGGAGCCTTCTAAGTTATAGACATTGTGATAACCTTGTGATGTTAATTGCTGGGCTAATTCAGATGATCGATAACCCACCGAGCAATAGGCGACGATACGTTTATCTTTGGGGACATCACGTAGAATCAGCAAGGCGTCTTCTAGGGTGGCGGCTAATTTAGCATTCTTTAAGTGGCTCACATTAAATTCTTCGGCTTCCCTCACATCGAGCAGTAATACGTTGTTATCAGGTGTTTCGCTGAGTAACTCCTGCAGTTTATTGGTGCTCATTTGTGCGACCGCAGGAAACTCAGATCTAATTTTTAGTTTAATATTGGCTAATTTATCTTCTGCGGCGAACAGACTCATTGATACACCTAACATAATTAAAGATAACAAGATTTTCCGAGACATCATTTACCCCCCTTTCAACCCATTAGGAAAATATTATTGATAATCGCCCGCCAGGGTAAAAGCGCCCCAGTAACCTGGATGGCGATAACGGTTTTTGACGTGCAAGGTGGCTTTTCGCAAGGCATCGGCTTTGTTGTGTTTTTTATATTCACGATAAAATCGTTTAGTCAACAAGGCGGTGCTAATATCGCTGACCTTCCATAAACTTGATATAATACTATGCGTGCCGGCGTAAAAAAAAGAGCGATTTAACCCAACCACATCATCACCCAAACTAATGCGACCCAACCCTGTTTGGCAGGCACTCAATAAAACTAAATCAGCATTCACTTGAAAGCCAAAAATTTCCGAAGCCAATAAATTACCGTCATATTTTTCTGAGGGAGAGAGTTTAAGTGCTGAAAATAATGGGTTGATGGGATCAAACTCACCATGCGAAGCAATATGAATAATACCAAACTCGCTGATGTGCTGAGTCAACCAGCGCTCTGTCGCTTGCTTACCGGTTAGCACGGTGGTATCAGGATAATTCCAGTGAATGCTATTGACTTCTTGTTCCGCAAAAGGCAGTGAAAATTCAGGATTTTTCACATCAGGATTGCCCAGTGCTAACACTTTTCGATTGCTAATTCGGCCACGGCGAGACAAGGTATACCGCAAAATGCTGGCGCTAGGCAAATAAAACAACGGCTTTTTATCGATGAGATAATCTTTACCACTGTGCAAGGTGGCAAATGATAAATAATGTAAATTACCATGAGGCACAATGCCAATGACTTGTTTTTTGTCAATGTCTGCGAAAAAAGGGGCAATCAATTGCTGATATAAGCGTTTAGATTGATCTAACAAAGGCTCCAAATTCTGGATACGGCGACGATACTCCAGTGTTTCTTGCTGTAATACGCTGCGATTTAGCGGCAGGCGCTGTACTTGTATTTGGTCTTTTGTCAGCCACCAGGCAATGGTCTCGCCGGGTAAGACATAATAGGCTAATAACCCAACCGTCTTATCCAGGAACTGTTGAATCTCTTTTACATTGGCAGGATTGACCACCACCAGGCTGGCGAGTTGCGGATGCTTATTTTGTATTTCAATATTCAGATCATCCAGCTCATCTTGCACCGCTTCCATTAATTCCGTGTATTTTTTCTTCTCCAAAGCAAGCTCACTATCATTCACCAGCGATTTATATTCTTGCAGTGTATTGGTTAATTGCAAACGATTATCATAAAGCTGCTGCTCGATTTGACTCGCTAATGTCAATTGATGATTGCCTAATAAATCAATAAAACTGCGGGCTCGTGATCTTTCTGCCACATTAAAGGCTTGTTCAACTTCGGACTGGTCTAGCAGCAATCGAATAAGATCTTCAAATAATGATAACTTATCATTAATAAAGCTGTTTTTTAATTGCTCAATCTTCAATTCCACGCGCATGTTTTCAACAATTTGCAACGCGTCTTGAAAATATTTTTTAGCCTCCATCTGCTGTCTATTTTGATAGAATATACGCCCCATCCCATACAAGCTGCGCCATTGCACTTCAGGTAACAGCACATCATCGGCTAATTGCTTAGCTTGTTGATAACTCGCCATGGCCGATACCGTATTACCCGTATCGGCATAGGCATCCGCTAGCCCTAATAAGGATTTCGCTTCATTAATCCGATTACCAATACGACTGGCCATCTCGATCGCCTGATTAAATAAAGGAATTGCCCGCGGCCCATTTCCTTGCAATAATAAGGCTTGCGCCTGATTGCGCCAATCATACGCCAACCCCCAGCGGGATTTTAGTTGTTGGTCAATCGCCAAAGCCTTGCTAAAATGACTCATTGCCTGATCAAACCGCTGCATTGATCGTAACACCACCCCCATATTGTTATGCGATGTGGCGACTTCATCGGCTCGATTTTCCAGTTGACCCGCTTGCTCCAGTGCCCGTTGCAAAATACGCAAGGATTTTTCGTTTTCTCCTAAGGTCCACCATATGAGTCCCGAGGTATTGGCAATAATCACTTCACCCAGTGACCAGCCGCTACGTTGTACCATTTTTTTAGCGGTTTGCAATAAATCAAAAGCCTGTTGATATCGCGCTTGATACCATGCATTATTGGCTCGCTCTATCAGCACCTTAGCCCGTAACATCGAATCATCATGAGTATCCAAAATCAACAAGGCAGCCAAGTAATCCGCCTCGGCCTTGTTAAAAAACCCCAATAACCGTTGGGCACGCCCCCGATTAATCAAGGCTTGTACTTGGCCGCTTTGATCCGCTAATGTTTGGTAAATCTCAAACGATTTTTGATAGAATTTTTTTGCCAGCCCATAATTATTTAGTCTTAAATCGTACAAGCGACCCATATTTTCATATTGACGCGCCAAGACCTGTTGCTTGTTCAATGTCTGACTCAGTTCCGCCGCCAATTGAAAACGATCAATGGCTTGGGTATATTCAGTGGCTTGTTCCAATATCATACCGGCATCTTCAAGCGCCATTAGCGACGCTTGCGGCAACTCCAACAACTCAAACATCGCTAGCGCTCGCTCAATATCCTCTAAAGCCGATTTATATTTTTCCAGTTTGGCACGCACCACACCTAATTGAAGTAAGGCCATCGCATGCGCGGATGAATCGGGCTGAGTTTTCTCCACCCAATGAACCAATCTTAACGCCGCTTGCTCTGATTTTTTATATTTTCCGGATTTAAACGCACTGTCTCGCAACATGGACAACAGTTGGACAAGATACTTTTTTAACTGGGGTGTTTCGTCAGCCAAATTGGTGGCTAATTCAAAATCGATGAATGCCGATTGATACCGTTGCTGCTGATAATTCACCTGGGCTTGTTTCACCAATCGGGAAAATGATTGGCTAGCAAAATGCATCGCCTGTTCTGCCGTCATGCCAGTACTTCCGACTAACCAAGTCGTGGTATCGCTTTCCAGCGCCGAATTTTGTAAATCAGAATCGGCATAACTGGATAAAAAATTCGATAACTCACTGCTCTGTTGTGATTTAGTTAACAATATGCTGGGGACACCAAGTATCGATAAGAAATGCAAACCATCATACATGGATGATTGGGTGGCGGGCATCATCACCAACGATAACCCCTTTATGCCACTACTTAGCCAGTCAAATAGCGGATAACGACGCTGATCGATACTCTGGTAATTCAGATAGCCATAGGTTTGCTCTGTGGTGCGCATCGCAATAGAGTAATCCGTTTGTATCTGCCCTTTGAGCAACAAGGTATGTGTATCACGGAGTTGATTCGTTAATGGATCGGCCGGTGCATCGGTGATTGGCTCAAAAATAAAAGCCGTTGGCAACGTTAAATCCCCAGCAGACCATTCATTAGAGAACGCCTTAATACGACGCCGGAAGGGTTTCTGATTTTGGTAAGCCTGATACCAATGACTGGCACTTAATGCCGCTGTTATATCAATATCCGCCTTGCTTGCCAGGGAATGCATACCAATAAATTGCTCTGAGGCAATAACAAGCGACTCCACATCGTCAACCTCCATCGCTTGTGCCAACGACACAATGGTGGACTTAATCTCATCAGGCGTGGTAGAAAATCGCAGTATTTGTTGCCCTTCGCCATCCGCTAACTTGACCGGCACCAAACGAAGCAGGGTAACATCATCAGGCAAAACTTCCATCACCTCACTCAATGTCACCGCACGAGGCAACAATAAGCGAAAAATAGGCGGCGTATTTTGTAACCCATACCGATCGTCTAATTGAGCGATGAACTCATCGAGCTGCTGCTGGATAACCTGATATTTTTTATCACTGACTTGATCCATCGGCTGACCGCCGGCAAAAGCAATCGCGCTGGCCTCCTCTTCCAAATGTATTGCCAAACCCAACCACACCAGTAAATCCTCTCGCACCTCACGCTGAGGTGATAAGCGGCGAATCACTGGTAATTTTTGCCAATCGTCTCCGATTTGCTGTGCCAATAATTGCTGCTCCACTTGCGCTCTTTTCGCGGCCCATCGCTGTTTTTCTGAAATGTTGCTTGACGAATCCAGGGTATTGAATTTTTTTAAGCGCAACATTCGTTGATAAGCACTTCGAATGCGGCTTTGTTCTTGCTGACTCATCTGTTGCACCAACATCGGTACAAACCGGTTGACCCGCTCGTATTCTGCCAACTGCTCAGTGAAATTGAATGCCTGTTCTGCCCCTTCGCTGATATTTTTTTGTAAAATGAGAGGGTAGAACGTATTAAATAACTCATCAGGCATAACACCCATGCGCAACATGGGTACCTTTTTGAGTTGCTGCCACGCCGCTTCCAATCGATGCAAACGTGCAAGTATTCGCCACTCCAACTCAGGCAAGACAAAGCGTTGCGTTAAGTCCAACGCTTTGTCCAGTAAAAGTTCGCTATCATCGGCGATGCCTTCATTCTCTTGCATGGCAGCCATGTTCAACATGACATTGGCAAACAACTTGGCCTGGTGACGGTCATTGAGTGTTTCATTGGTTTCATCCATTAAATTTTTAGCCTTATGCAAATGGCGTTTGATTGATATTTGCACGAAAGCATAAGGCACATCTGCCGGCGACTTAAACCATAAGGTCTGCAATAGCACACTCATATTATTATGATACGTCAACAAATGATTTAATGAAATTTCGTCATTTGTCGCGGTCAACGCGGCCAAGCTTAAACGATCTAACTTTATCCAGTCCCAATAATGTTGCTGATAGGCATCACTGTCATTAAAATCTTGCCTTGCCATCTGTGACAAAACATAACCCATATTTAATACATGATAGATTAAACTCTCCATATCTTTCACTTGGTGACTGATACTAGCACCACGTTTTAGCAATCCATAGGCTTGTGGCCAATTGCGTTTGGCATAAGCTAACGATGCAGCCCGGTGTAATAACAGAGCAACTCCTTGGCTATCTTCTTCGCTGATGGCTTTATTTTCAGGAAAACGATTCAATTGTTCAGCTAAATAACTTTCTGCTTTGTTATAATCACCGAGTTCAATGTAGATACGGATTAAAAAAGCTTTAATAAAGTTTATGGTTTGCTGTTCATCAAACCCTTGAGCCGCTTGCGTACCCGTTACCGAATTGAAGGCAACTTGCAAGTTCACGGTAAACAAGGCGTCACCAGAGCTTGCTTCAGCGACGGGTTTTTTAATACCATATTTTTCAATTAAACTGAGTAGCTCACTAAATAATAACTCAGCTTGATATAATTTTTTCTTTCTGGATTGCCCAGATAGTTGACCTGCCCATTGGTAATAACTATAGGCAATCGCACGCTGATTGGTCAGCTGATTCTGTCGCAGCTCAAGAAACTGATTGATGCTCAGTGCTTGCTGAAAATAATCAATGGCATCCGACCATTGCGTCTGATCCTGGTAGGCCAGGCCCATTCGATCGAACAATTCGGCTTTTAATTGAGAAAACCGCGGTGGTGCAGCGAGTGCATCAATCACCTTCGTTAACTTTAATTGTAATCGTTTTTCTATTTGTGCTATTTGATCGGTTTTTTTCCCAGTATTCCCCAAAAATCTAACAATCTGATGGATATTTTCCTGTTGCTGATCAAGCACCTGTTGCATCGTTTGCTGATAAGTTTTCCAGGCCGGAGTTGCCACCCCAGAAACATTCTGGTGGGTCAAACTAAAGACAGTTTTGTTCAGCTCGGATTGCGCTGCTGCCAAACGTTTTGCCTCAGGTTTCCTCTCGATCACATCACGGCTTAATACCTCAGAAAAAATCATTTCACTCAATCGGTCATAGGCCGCTGAAGCTGCCATCGGGGCAGTGCGTTGATCCAGCAGAACTTGTGCTTTTTTTAACGCATCAATCGATTGCTGCGTTTCTTTTAAATGAAAAGCACTCACGGCATATCGCTGAAAAAATATCAACTCGTTATCAATTCCCGAAAATTTCTGCTCGGTCGCTAAACGTTGTTGATAAAAACCATAAGCCGAACCGTATTGTTTTAAAAGATAATGGATATTTCCTACATTCAACAATAAATTCGCTCGGTTTTCGAGATTGGTCAACGGATCGTTCAGCGAGAGTGCCGTACGATACGCTTCCAGGGCGGCCACTAATTTTTCAGATTGACCAAAGCGAGTGGCTAAATTTTCAAACACATAACCCAAGGTCTGATAAAAATATTCAATACCACCGTCTTGCGCAATAGCAGTGGTAATTTCATCTTGTGCTTGTAATAACGGATCATCCCCTGGTTGATGAGTATAAATCAGCCCCACCGTATAATTTAATAGCGGATTATTGGGCTGTTTTTTTCTTAAGGCTTGGTATTGCGATAAAACACGGGGCAAATCACCTAACAAAATAGCCGATTTGATATAACCTCGATGCGCTTCGATATTGTCTGGCTCAAAGGTTCGTAATTCGTGAAAAGCTGATACCGCCGCATAAATTTCACCATTGCGATACAAACTTTCTGCCGCTGCCAAGGATTTTTTCAGGTACGCCCGGCGTGCCAAACGATATACGCGATCTTCAGAAGGATAACGTTGCAGAACCGACTGGTATAAATCAATGGCCTCTCTATAAAGCGCTTCACGATAATATATCTCGGCCAACGATAATCGTGCGGCGACTTTAAAATATTCACTCCCCACTTGAGTTTGCAATACCCGCAAATAAATTTCTTTGGCTTTGGCCCATTCATCTTCCTGATACCAATCATCCGCCAGGCGATTTAATGCCGCCATGGATAAATCAGGTCGTAGGCTCAAGTTTTTATCCGCCAATTGATGCAATTCACGACGCCGTTGATTGCCATCTTCCAACGGTATATTGGCAATGACTCGATTGATCAGGCGATTGATGGCATGACGATACCAATGATCAGAGAGTGGAAACTTATCGATGATTGATAAATAACCGGGGTGTATTTTATTGATATCACCGAGCTTGCGAAAAATTTCTGTTTGTAGAGAATAGGCTTCAGCTAATGATTCATAAATAACATGTTCGGTTTTTGAATTGGGCACGGCTATTTCATCATATCCACTCACGGTGGATACTAATCGATCTAGCGCATTGCTCAGCGAATCGACATCACGGCCATATTTAATATCAAGTTTGGCAATCGATAATTGCCGCTTCAAATCCAGCACGGCACGTTTTTTTGAATCAAGATTGTCACTGATGGGTAAATTTTTTAGTTGTTGAATCACCTTCAATGCATCCGCTATCGCCACTTGATTTTGCTGGGCAAGACTAAGCATTAAAAGTTGAATGTGCGATAGACCACTAATCAGTGAGGCACTCGGATAACGGAGCAATATCTGCTGATACACGGTTTTAGCTTGGTTGAAATGACGGTTTTTTTGATAAAGATTCGCCGTCTCATACAGCGCGGTCGCACTATCTTGATCATCAGGATGAATATAAGCAAATCGTTCATGCAAAAAAATCTGGGCATAATCATCGCTCACTGGATCATTTTGCAATGCCAATAACTGCTTTTGATATTGCGAGATATCAAGTTGTGCGGGTAAGGCCCCCGACAACGGCAAAGAAAAAAACTGCACATTGGAACGAATATTACTTAAAAAATAGATACCCATGCTGACGATCTGGGGTTGCCACGCGGAATAACTGGTGAAGGTCACAGGTAAGGCAAAAGCTTGCTCGTCCCGTGTCGTATAACGCCATTGGTACAAAGCACTCTGATCCTGATTATCAATCACTTGGTCCTGATTAGTATCCAGTTCAATTTGGCTCGCATAAAGGCTATCGCCATCATCCGCCCAGACCGGTGATAAAATAATGGCCGGTGAATCTGTCAATGCCTCAATAGTTTGTTGGTTAAAGTCATATACAAATAAATCACCTTGCGGATGCCGCCGCCGGCTAATGAACGCTAAACGTGTTCCGTCTGGAGTGAGCGTCGGATACATAGCATCCCCGGCTAATTTAATTTCTGTCAAACTCGCACTTGGATTGGCAACCGCTAATTGAAATAGGTGATAGTTATTCTGTCCAGGACTTCGCTGATGGAAGAATATATGTTGCCCATCCGCTGAAAAAATCGGAGCACCTTCTTCGGCTTGCCGCCCGGTGAGTCGATGATTTTTCTTAGTGGCAAGATCGAACAAATAGATATCACCTTTCACATCATGTTCGGTACCCACGTAGAGTATCGCCTTCGTGTCCCTAGACAGACTAATATCTCTAATTTCACTTGAACTGGAAAGAATCCGTTGCGGCAAGGCAAAACTATATTTTTCTGTTTTCTCTCGTCGCCACAATACATACTCACCTTTTTTTTCGGTCACATAATACAATTGTTTGGTATCATGACTTAGCACAGCATACTGCACCGCTTCTGTTTCAAAAGTGAGCTGTTTAGGTTCAATGATCTCTGCTTTGATTGTCACTGCACCTAGCAACAACAAAAATCCCCAGAGGCGAACCATGAATGTTTTTTTACGACTGAAAAATTGCAAAGCCATATGAGTCACAAGTTAAGTCTGTCAGAAATGAGTAATAGATAAACGCGCACACCTATTCCTACCATAGGCTATTTAGCATCAACCGCTTTAACACTACCGCTATATTATACTCATATACTAGCCAAGTTTTCTGACCTGCAAGCCAATTAACGAACAGAAAACACACAAAACATTAAATGACCAACAGATACAAACAAATATTCAACCCTGAAGCCCAGCAAAACGAGCATTATTCCACCATACACAGACGTCCCTGTATCGCATATAAAGTTCATCACAAATTCATTTCTCTGTCATACACAATTCACAACAACTTAGGATAATCACCCTAACAAAAATCAAAACATGGGCGAGCAGGACGGTTAAGGCGCCAAACTAGATTTGGCAGTGTTATAAATTACACATAAGTGATTGTGTCGAATTTGAAAGGCTAATGTGGCACATAAACTGATGCAGTTAAGGTAGGAGTATTTCATTATGCACACTCATCGTTCTGACATTGGCAACTATGAAAACATTTCGGTAACCAACCGTTTTCTTCGCTTTTCGCTAAGTCTTATCGTTATCGTATTTACCATGGCAAACCCACCGAGTCTCATTGGCTGGTTAGCGATACTGCATGCTGGTAGCATATTAGTCACAATGACAGCCATCAATGGTTGGGATCCCGTCGTAGCCCTTGTCCATCATTTTTCCGATAAACATTTAACGCATCACGACCATAATATTCATCATCGTGCAGACTTAACGCATGCGATATAATTTTTCACGTGGTAAAATGTCGCGCTGCCCATCCCACCCTTGGCGGCGCGGCGTTTTCCACTCTTTCTTTTTTGATTGAAAGACGAATGTGACCATTCACCGCTAACCACTGCCTTCGCCAAAAATCATATATTTGATCTAGAATAGGCGACACAATAATGCACGGTAGGAGAAGTTATTGCATAGTCCATTCTTTAGCAGGAATTGGCGATGGATTCGATATATTTTCATTGTCCATCTCGCAGCTCCTATTGCTTCAGATAGACATTTTTCGGCCTTATTCATCGTATCGGCCACCATATTTTGATCAAGAAACATACTGAATATAGTATTTGTCGGCTGAACGATAGAATCACTTGGAAAACTTGATTGCCTCATGATCAAATTGGCCGAAGCGATGAATAAGGTCCATTTTTTCAAAAAAATTGAATACGATTTTGATCGTGGAGGGATAATAAGTTTTGGCCAATCACTGAACATTTTTGTTTGCCAATGGCTCAGTTTTCTCCGACACCGCCGCGAAAGACCATAAGTTCAAATCCTACTCCCTTCAGATTCCCCCCAGCATAGAGATGGTTATTTA
>CAYUAI010000097.1:0-14914 GCA_964442745.1 uncultured Chromatiales bacterium | reverse complement strand
TAGCTATCATTTTGCTATTTCCATTGCGTAGAAAAAGGAGGTAACGTGTAGCTGCGTGGTGCGATAATTAAAGGAGGAAATAACGGTGAGTGTGGTGATTTATCACAACCCAAAATGCAGTAAGTCAAGACAGACGTTGCAGCTTTTACAAGAAAATGGGGCGGACCCTGAAATCATTGAGTACTTGAAAATACCGCTAAATAGCGCACGTCTGAGCTTGATTCTCAATTTACTTGCGATGAAACCGAGAGAATTGATGCGGCAGCAAGAAACAGAATATAAGGAAAATAAACTGGATGATGCATCACTCGCAGATGAAGTACTGATTCAGGCGATGATCAGTTATCCTCGATTAATTGAGCGTCCCATTGTTGTGATCGACGATATTATGGCCACCATTGGGCGCCCTCCTGAAAAGGCACTTGAGTTATATTCCAATAGAAGGCTTAAGAGTTAACCCGAATTACTATCGCTGGGTTAGCTCTATGCCGTCTGTTGATGAGAAAAATGAGGGGGAAAACGGTGATAACATGGTGGTGAATCACGCGCACTTATTAATAAGGACTTGTTCGTCGGCTAGGTGTTGTGCTTGCAATTGACTGAGTAGGGCGTGGTTTAGATTGATGGCGTGCTCAAATAATAAGCCTACACCACGATCATTGGTGTGAATTACGCAAGCGGTTAAATGAAACGCTTTTTCATCGGTTTGAAAGCTGATTTTAGTTAATGAGTTTACTGGGAAAAGATGCTCAGGCACATTAACGAAAATGCCTTCGGAGGAGATGTTAGTGGCTAGGCCTTCAAGCTTGTCTAAGCGTGTGGTTGATATTTGTACGGAAAAATTGAGTTGGTGTCGTTGGCTACAGCGATGTTCCATTTAAGGTCTCCTGGTGATGTGATTAAACTAAAAACTAATTAATTGTTATTGCTGCGTTCGCTGGCAAATAAAATGTGCTGCCGGACCGCGATGAAAATGAAGAGAATACAGGCGCATTTTCCGCGACGGCTTGAGACGTTTTTATTGTTGGTGTGCTATAGCTATAGTGGCATGGATTTAGCGCCTTTTCAGCATACCCCTCTTGGGCCTCAGTTTTGTATAGAATATGGCTATGTGGCGTTGCCTTATAAAGCGCCTACTTTTGGTGTTACGCCTCACTGAGAACAAAGATGGGCGCGCTATCAACATCTAAATCCATAACACAATGGGTATAGGGGTTGTGTTCAAGTTCAGCGCTGCATCCTTATATTTTACCCGTATAGACTAAAATCAACTAAATTAAGTTTCAATATTATTACATTTATTAATGAATCGGTGGCGGTGAATAGTTTTTATCGAGTATTGCTTATGGTATTGTGTTTGCTTCATTGTTAGTTTTCAATGTGAATGATAAGAGGTTTTATATATGAAAAGCCCATACGTGTCCGGTGGTGGCAAGGTGCTCTATGCATCGACAGTTTTTCATCAATCTTTAGGATGATCTCTTAGTTAACTAGTTATCACTACACAATAAGCGTAGACGGGATTATTAGGATTCTCCAGGGTGGCGCATTGAAAAATATATTAGCGTCATTGGTTCGGCATTGCGCTGGGCGAATAGCTTCGTTGTCTGTCGAAGTTGATCGGGAAAGATCCGGAATCAGCTTGTTGCCGCCGATTTAATTTGTTTCCAAAAAGTCGCTGAAGTGATGTATCGCTGAGGGAGGAAATATGTATTTTAGTCTTTTAATTAGGTATTCGGTTCTTCTTGCGACTGAATGATTTTGTGGCGAATTTTAAAGCAAAACACCCGGTGCATCAGAGGTTCTGGCATGGAATGATAACAGCGGTATCGCGGTGATTGGTGCTGTTTTGTCCCATACCAGCGATATCTCCGGTACCGGCTCGGTTATTGCTGGGACTGTGATTGCAAAAAATGAAGACAGGCTTGCTCCCAAAGGATTGCCTGGCTGGGAGAACACCATGTTCTGGAATGCTTATTATGTAAAAGGAACATTTTTAAATGCAGAGGCTGCCTATGAGGTGTTGTAGGGCAGGCGAACGCTGAATTAAATCGTGCTCCGAGAGAAGTCTTGCAACGGTTTTTTGACTGTCTTAGAGTCAACATTTGGACACATGATTCGCTTGGGCTAGACCAAGACCATCGTGAGTTGTCCTGGCTTGATGATGCCTGCGGAGTTAGATGAGCAATAGAAGGTTTTAACAATGCATTTTATGTTTGGTTTGCTTTTGTTTTTCATTTCACAGGCACTGATAGCGCAAGATTTCTTATGGGTCAGTTCAAAAACTGTAAAGCTCAAAGCAGAACGATCTACCTCATCACAAACCTTAACGGTATTAAATGCTGGCGATAAACTAGAGCATTTAGCGTATCAAAAACGTTGGTATCAAGTGAAAACCGCAGATAACACGATCGGCTGGATTTATCGGGGAAAAGTGACTAAAACTAAGCCGGTGACATTGGATGAGTCTCTATTTATGCCGATGGATAATTTTCCCTTGCAGATGGCTGCTGTTGATACATCAAGGAGTATTCGTTCTAAACAGCGCGCTAAGTCGGATGAAGCAGACTCGGATGTGTTATCGAAACAATCGCTACAGAAAGCATTGGATCGGATATTGGCAATACGCATCAGTCAAAAAAAATTAGCCCATTTCTTAAAAAAAGGGAAGTTAGCTGAATATGCGGAGTAAGTTGTTAACTAAAGGTAAGGTGTGGCTAGCTAATCAATTAGCGACTTCTAACCGTCATCGAATGGGTGCGATTTTTTTATTAGGTCTGTTTTGTTTCTCCTGTTACGCTTGTGCCTCAGTGAGTCAAAATAGCAGAGAGAGTCAAAATAACAGTGAAGATATTTCTTATCAGGTTGAGCGTGAGTTAGGCAAGTCTATTGCCATCAATGTCATGCTGCAATGGGGTGTCCCTGTAAAAAATCGATCAATACAAAGCTATGTCAACCTTGTCGGTCATGCTGTGGCAACGCATTCCAGACAATCCCATCCTAATTATCGCTTTTCCGTATTAAATAATCCCAAGCCTTATGCTGTCGGTTTGCCTGGAGGTCTTATTTTTATGACGAGCGGTTTGTTTCGTGAACTCGCTAATGAAGCGCAACTGGCGGCTATATTGGCTTATCAAATTGCGCTAATCAATGAAGGTGTTTTAATGCGTTCAGTTATTACGCCACATGAGCGTGATCGGCTGGCTAATATTGATGTAAAAAACATAAATAAAACGCAACAGTCTGTATTAGCGGCTACCGCTGATAAGATGAATAAAGTACTGATGACTGGGCCGATAGCGATGAGTCAGAATCAATTAGTTTGGACATCGGCCGTGGAAGCTCTATATCGCACAGGTTACCACCCAGGTAGTTTATTGAAAATTGCCCCTTATTTATCAAAAGAAGAGGCATTGGAGTACCAGGATGCAATGGAAAAGCAACTACAGTCATACGGCGATATTGACGAGTTGCCAATGCTTGCTGAGCGTTTTAACAAATATTCAAAAAGAATGGTGAAACCGGAATAATCTATGAAAAAGTACCCACTATATTTTTTGATTTTAACCATTTATTTATTGTTGCATGGGTGTGGTAGTGATGCAGCAAAAGTCCATGTGGCGGGTATCGTTACCTATACCTTTATTCCGGTGACCGGTGAGGGATTGAATTATGAGGCAAGTGAAGAGCGGCCAATCCGTGGTGCCGTTGTTCAGGTGGTGGATGCGTCGCAGAAAAAAATTGTTTCTCAAGGTAATACCGATGAACAAGGTCGTTATTCGTTGCAAGCTGAAGAAAACACAACCGTATTCGTTAGAGTCAGGGCCGAGCTGGGGAATCCCGGAAAGCCGAATACTCGGGTGGTTGACAACACTAAAGGAGATTCGATTTACCTCGTGGAGTTTCCCGTTATAGTTGTTAAGGCTCCGAGACTTAATATCAATTTTAATGCAACGACTCGTTTCGATGAAAATAGAGATGAGTTTAATCGTAACCGTAACGGCGCCCCGTTTGCTATTTTAGATACCATCTATACCTCACAGCAAAAAATTAAAAATGTCGATAGTACCGTGGATTTCCCTTTTCTTTTAGTGAATTGGAGCATCAATAATAATACCAATGCAGGCACATTAACCGAGGGAGATATTGGTACATCCTTTTATTCGGAGAATGGGTTGTATATTTTGGGGGCGGCAGATAATGACTCGGATGAATATGATGCACATGTGATTGCCCATGAGTGGGCGCATTATTTTGAAGATAAATTAAGCCGTTCAGATAGTATTGGTGGAGAGCATGGTGCGGAAGATATTTTAGACGCCACCGTGGCTTTTTCAGAAGGGTTTGGCAATGCTTGGGCGGGCATGATGTTGGATGAATCGTTGTATTACGATACGGTAGGGCCGAGGCAGGCGAGTTTAGCACTGAAGCTAGATTTAGAGAAAGACTCGGCGAGTGGCCTCAGTGACTTAGGAGGTGAGGATCAATACTCAGTCGATGGTTTTTATTCGGAATCATCGGTACATGAAATTTTATTTGATTTGTATGATGTGGATGCTGACGATGAAGACAACGACGGCGTTCAGGTGGATTTTAAAGATATTTATGGGGCGCTAGTGGGACGACAAAAAACAACGCCAGCATTTACCACTATTTTTTCATTTATTGATGCTCTGAGGAAGACGGGGATCAATGACTCGCAAGCGACTCAGGTGGGTCGGTTAGTCGAAGCTGAAAATATTCGGGTAGCGGATGCGTTTGGTAGCTCAAATACCGTCGCTTTATATCAGGTTATTTTCCCGGATTCGACTAAGTTTTCCGGAGAAACCTTGGATATTTTTAATGATTCAGGTAACCTCCCACTGGATTCTAATCGACTTTTAAATCGTCAATTTTTGCGTTTTGAAATTGACAAAGCGGGATGTTATCAAGTAACGATTAGTGATGTAGATGATTCTTCGGCTGAAGTATTTATTCATTTCCCCGGCGATTTATCAGAATCTGAATCGTTGGCACCGCGCCGTTATATCGCGGGGAATCACGCGTTAGCAGTGGTCAGTCGTAACAGTCGCGGCTTTTTACCGATAACTTATTCATTGGAATTGTCCAGTTCGAATGATTGTTAATTCTGGAGTCTATTTATGTTAAGAATATGTATGGTATTTTTTAGTCTTTGTGCTTTATGTGCGTGCGCTACTGTTGTGCCCGTTGCTCAAGCGAAGCCAACAGCGCCGATTGAGATTGATTACAACCAACCAGAGACAGTTGATGCCGGGGATGAAATAACCACAATATTGGATGTGACGGCCACGGCACGTTTGACGGGGTTGAAGGTTAAGGTTGTGCCTTATCGTGGTTTAGAGCTCGTATCTGGTGAACAAGAAATACGCTTTGAGGCCATGGCCAAAGGGGATAAACAAGCGATTCCCGTCACCATTCGCATGCTCGATAATGAGGTGGGGTATTTATCTGTTTTTGCCACGACCACGACAAGCCGAGGTGAAAGAACACGAGCGGCGATGTTAAAGTTCGGCCAGGCAGGTGAAGTGACTTTGCAGCGGATGAAAAGCGGCAGTGTGAAAGATGCAGTGACCGGAGAAAATTTAAATATCATGAAAGGTGACCCTCGTTAATTTCTAGTCGAGAAAGAGAGTGCGAGTAGCTAATCGCAGGTAGGTGAATTTTAGCCCAAATATTCGTTGTCGAATTGATGCGAGTAAAACGGATGGGTTTGAGCTTAAGTGTTATCTGTTAGACAGCACTTGGTTTCAATGGCTTGTGTGGGGTCGATGAATGGCAAGTAAAAATAATACAATAAAATAATCGAGATTATTTCTTGTACGGCGTATTGAGTACACATACGGATGTGCTCAACCCGTTTATTTTTAAATTTATTACCACTTACTACTTCAGGACGAAAATGAATTGCAGAAAAATGCTCAGTGGTTTGTGCTGTGCTTTGGTCATTGTGATGAGTATTCGCGTATTCTAATTCTATATTTATTTCTCTGGATGTGATTAAAACCACAATTAAGTATGCATGGTATCGTGATATATTTTTTGGATATCTCTTATTCTGTTATGACTTAACTTTTTTTTCATTGCTGATTGATAAGGGAGAATAAATGACACATTAAAAAAACAAGTTATTATTGAATAAATAATAATTAAGGTATTTGTTGTCTCACTAACCTTAGCGGTGGTTACATGCCCTGGGTTAATGAAAATGATGACAAGCTTCAATCAATAAAAACCTATACTAATTACAAAAACAAACGATTTGCAACGACACAACAAGGAGCCATACATGGCAGATTTCTTGTTTACGAAGGTAAATGTTGTTTTTTGGCTATTCTGCTTCTTTGCTTTTTCTGTCTTTCATGCCGCCGCAATGGATATTGATTTGCAGGCGCAAGCAATCATGGCAGTTTGCATAATAATAACGATCATTATTCTCCGTCCTCTATACGTTAAACAAAAAATACGCGGTGAGTTAGCTGATTGGGTACGCGTGCTTATTATTTTATTAGGCATGTATCTTACTTTGAGATATTTTTTTTGGCGAACTTTTAGCACGTTATCTTATTATGATTTTTGGAGTAGTTTTTTTTCTATTGCATTATATGCGGCAGAAGTTTATGGAATCAGTATCTATTTATTAGGTCTGTTTGTTAATATTAAGCCGTTGAAGAGAGAACCAACACCACTTCCTAATAAATTATCGCAATATCCTACCGTGGATATTTTTATACCCACCTATGATGAAGATATCTCGTTATTGGAAGTAACGATGCTATCTGCGACACAAATACGTTATCCGAAAGATAAACTCAATATCTATATATTGGATGATGGGGGAACGGATGAAAAACGGCAGCATCCGATTGCTGAAGTTTGCGAAGCAGCGAGAGAGCGGCATGAGCGCTTGCAGGATATGTGTCGGATTTTGGGTATTCATTATGTTACTCGACCGCGCAATGAAAATGCGAAAGCAGGAAATTTAAACTATGCGTTAACACAAACGCATGGCGAATTGATTTTAATGTTAGATGCAGATCATGTGCCGACTGTCGATATTCTGGAAAAAACCGTTGGCAGTTTTTTGCATGATTCGAAATTGGCATTGGTTCAGACGCCTCACTTCTTTATTAACCCGGATCCACTGGAAAAAAATTTAGAGTCATTTCAGCGTATGCCTAGCGAAAACGAAATGTTCTATTCGGTGATACAACGCGGCCTAGATTTCTGGCAGTCATCATTTTTCTGTGGGTCTGCGGCCATATTAAGGCGTGCGCCACTAGAACAAATTGGCGGACTCTCTACGGTTAGCGTGACGGAAGATGCGGAAACTGCCATGGTATTACATGCACATGGTTATCGCAGTGCTTATTTACGTAGACCATTGGTCTCAGGGTTGCAGCCACCGACGCTGACTGATTTTATTCGGCAGCGAGTGCGTTGGGCGCAAGGTATGACACAAATTTTTCTTCTAAAAAATCCACTTAGACAAAAAGGATTACGCCTTTGGCAAAAAATTTCTTATTTGAATAGTTCATATTTTTGGTTTTTTGGTTTTGCGCGAATTATCTTTATGTTGGCGCCAACAGCTTATCTTGTGTTTGGTCTGAAAATATATGATGCCAATGGTATGGAGATTGTTGCTTATACGATTCCTCATTTAGTGGCATCGATTTTAGTCGCGAATACATTGTTTGGGAAAGTTCGTTGGACTTTTATTTCAGAGCTATATGAATTGATGCAATCATTTTTCAATGTCATCGGTGTAATCAAGGTATTTCGCCATCCTTCATCTCCTCAGTTTGTGGTAACACCAAAGCAAAATAAGCTGGATCATAATTTTATTTCTGGAATATTTTTTCCATTTTATATTTTACTTTTCATTATTGTAACTACAATGATATTTGGTATTTATCGATTGGTGACAGGGACGGCAGATCATGATGTGATAATTGTCAATTTATTTTGGGAGACCATTAATTTGATTGTTATGTTAGGCGCTATCGGTGCCTTGTTGGAAAAACGTCAAGTGCGCCGTTCACCACGAGTTCAAGTTAGTTTGCCGGTGCGTCTGTTCGATGGAAAAATTGGGGCGAAAATTATTGATTTATCCATAGGAGGTGCGCGTATTATTGTCAGTGAAAATCAATTTCAGATGCCGGTTGGTAATAAATTTCTACTAAGTACATACAATCGCCCTCTTGAAAAATATAGCCAATTTAATGTGAAAGTCACTGAATTATTCAATGATCAACAATATGTAAATAGTGAGGGATCATGTTTTGGTGTTGAATTTATTGTAGAGAGCTTGAAAGAGAAGTCAGAATTGGTGAGCTTGATATATGGCGATAGTGATCGATGGAGGCAGTATCTGATACGCAGAAATGAGCATACTAGTGTGTGGCGATCGGTGTGGTTTTTATTGAAAACTGGATTTCAACATACGGTGAAACATTTTTCCTGGATTTTTAACTATGCAATGAAAACTTTGGCGCTGCTGGTGATACGTTATATACAGATGTCATGGATTTATATTAAGGATAGATGACCTGTGCCAGATAGGTAAGTATTTTAAGGGTTGCTGAAACAATTCGTTAAGTCATTAAATATTGAGGTTATACGTTGAATATATCATTAACTGAACGTTTGTTGCGATTTATACAGTTAGTTGTATTTGGTGGATGCATTATATTCCCGAGCCTGCTTTTAGCTGCAACTAATATCAATCAAAGTAGTATTCTAACATTATCGGACTTAATGCCGAGTTCTGAACAAATCACATTGAGAACTGATAATAGCGAGTATAATTTATTTTTTCCGTTATCGCCGAGGATTCATGTCAATAAGGTAAAATTGCATTTAGAGTATACTAATTCAATTTCATTGCTGGAGAGTCGGTCTCAGTTGGGTGTGTTGATCAATGATGTTGTTATTGCACAGTTACCGTTAAAGCCAGAGCAAGCAAAAGGTATTGTGGACATCAATGTGCCGACGAAAATTTTGATCGATGGTTATAATAAAGTAACATTTAGCGCACAACAGCATTACACGCTTGAGTGTGAAGATCCGAGTGCACCTGAATTATGGACACAGATAAATACCAAGGCCACTCAATTTGAAATCACCTCAAGCCACAAAAAAATATCTCCCAAATTATCCGATTTAAGCGATTTAATTGATCGGCGTCTTTGGAAAAAATATGCGTTTAATGTGGTAACAGCTGCCAATGAGCTGGACGATTATCATTTGAATTGGGGGGCATTGACCTCTCAAGGCGTGGCATTGCGGTTGGATTATTTGCCTTTGCAGGTACATCATCTTCGGCTTGCTAATTTTCGATCTGATGAGACTGCCAATATAAAGTCTAAATCGATATTCAAAAATATTAACGAGCAGGCGTTTGCTGGTCGCGATACGATATTGATCGGGACACGGACGGAATTATTGCCGTATTTATCATATGATATATTGAATAAAATTACCAATGGATATTTGGGGATTTATCCTAATAGTAAAAATTCTGAGAGTTTTATTTTGGTGATATCAGGTACTAATGAGCAGGAAGTGAGCAAGTCGGTCGCCGCGTTTTCACATATGAATTTTCCTCTACCTAAAGCGTCCTCCATCCTTGTCAACAAGACTCAATTGCCGATGTTAGAAAAATATACTGCACGGGCTACGTTGCGAGAAAATGGCCAATATGAATTTCAGCAACTTGGTTACAATACGACAACATTGTGGGGTAATAAGGAAAGCAACAGAAAAAATATCAGTCTCGACTTTTGGATGCCACCCGATCTTTTTTCTTCAGATAAAAAAGATGTTGAATTAAGTTTACATTTTTCGTATGGAGCAGCGTTACGAGAAGATTCTGTGCTCAATATTTCATTAAATGGTTTATTTGAAAGAGCCGTATTGCTCAATGATGTCAATGGTGGTGTTTTTAGAGATTATAAGCTATATATTCCTGTACGTTCGTTTCTTCCTGGAAAAAACACATTGAAATTTGAGCCTTTGTTGATGCCATTTACGAGCGATCGATGTGAGGCATCACATACTTCTAATTTAGCCTTAACTATTTTTGATGATTCACAAATTACATTGCCGGATGCAAAACATTATGTGAGTATGCCCAATATTGAGTTGCTTGCAAAAACTGGATTTCCCTATACCGTTTTCCCTGATGGAAGTGATCTCTTGTTAAAGGTTTCAGAACGAGAGGATGATACGCTGGCGGCCGCATGGACATTTGCTGGGAAATTGGGGCAAATTATTGGTACGCCACTACACCAGTTAAAAATGACTTTTGATCTTTCCGATTCCACTAGAAATATTATATTGATAGGATCTGTCGCCACATTAGATAAAACTCTCATGGTGTCATCACCGTTAGCTTTTGGTGAATATACTCTCATTCCTTATCCACTTCGGAATATTATTGCATCCACTAAAGCGGACGACAATTGGTGGCAGCCGATTAGCCACTTTTGGAGTGAATTAGCGGGTATTGAACAAGTGCGCGCGGAAACTAAATCGGCAAAAGTATGGCAATCTGGTGGTTTAGGGGACAATGTGCTGATGACTCAGTTTGAATCACCCTTGCTCGCCGGTAAAACCATCACGGTTATTACCGCAGAAAACCCAGAATTGTTGTGGCAGGGAGTCAGTCATTTGATGAAACCTGAACTTTGGAATAATTTACAGGGAGACCTTGTGTTATGGAATATATTTTCAACTAATTTAAATTGGTTGTCAGCGGCGAAGACATATCATGTTGGTGAAATTAATTTTAACCATGGGTTGGCCTATTATTTTTCTCATCATCCAGTCTATGGAACGTTGTTGACTATGCTTTTGTTAATTTTTCTGAGTGGTCTTATCTATCTGTTATTGAGATATTATAAGCTACGTCATCATCCCACGGTGAAAGATATTAAATAATTATAGATTGGGTAGCTTAGGAATGGGCGGTTATTGCCTGCTCATTCCTAAGCAAAACCCATATGGCTATCTCATGATTAATTTTATATTGTGGATCAAAAAGCACTGGTTTTTTGTATTTTATAAGCCAGTGTCGGTCATTCTCTTGCTGGTCATTTTTTTTAGCGGCTGTAGTTCACTTTCTCCTAAGTTAGATCGTCAAGCTTGGAATGAGTATCGAGTGAAATTCATTACCTTAAGTGGTCGTGTGATTGATACTGGGCAGTGTGGTGTCAGCCATTCAGAAGGGCAAGGTTTTGCTATGTTGCTTGCGGTGGGGCACAACGATAAAGCGACTTTTTTACAGCTATGGCAGTGGACTCAAGCACATTTGCAAATTAGGAAAGATCGTTTGTTTGCGTGGCGCTGGAATCCTGCTGACCACCCGCCAGTCAAAGATATGAATAATGCGAGTGATGGTGATATTTTGATTGCGTGGGCTTTGTTTCGGGCGGCAGATAAATGGCGTTTAAAAAATCTGCGTAAATCTGCCAATGAAATTGTATCCTCGATTAAAAATAATCTTATTTATCCATCGTCAGTGGGGCCAGTATTATTGCCTGGTATTAATGGCTTTCAGGATGAAAAAGGTGTTGATATTAATCTGTCTTATTGGATTTATCCTGCGTTTATCGAGTTTGACAAACAGCAGCCTGATATTCTATGGCGTGAGTTAATTAATAGCGGGCTGAGTTTGTTAGAAAAGGCACGTTTTGGTCGATGGAGATTGCCACCAGATTGGCTTCGCTTAGAGAAAAATATGTTTCTGTCTGATAAATATCCACCTCGGTTTTCTTTTGATGCGGTACGAATCCCTTTGTATTTAAGCTGGGGTGGATTAGATGATTTGGCGTTATTTAAGCCATTTTTGTCTTTTTGGAATGTGCAAAAAACAAAAAAATATTTACCTGCATGGACCAATCTTAATGACGATGATATTGCACAATATGCCATATCGCCTGGTGCATATAAAGTATTTGAATTAATGCGACATGCGATTAATGAAGAGCATATCATCGATAATCAAGGCGAATTAAAATTGGATGTCACAGATGAAGACTATTATTCCAATAGTTTGTCGTTGTTGGCACGTTTAGCTGCTGTGGATGCGAAACTCCCATGAGAATATATTTTGTATTAGCCATTCTGTGGCTTGTTTTTTCTGGTTTACTGATTTTCTTTTTTGCCAAAGACAAGTCAAGTGAGACTTTTGACAAAGCAATCCCGAGTAAAGAAATAATTTTGTTACCCATCGATACAGATTTATCTAGAAATCCAGAGAATAAATTTTTTTCTAATAAAAATGCCAACCAAGTGGATGGTGAGGCTGAGCCGCAACGCTCCGAGTTACTCAATCCAGTGATAATATCACAACCCGATATATTAAGATATGAAGCCGTGGCCCATGACAATGTAGTGCAGTGGGATATACCGCTAGAAATAACACCTGAAAATAATATTCAACCCACACGATCTGGTCGAATTATCCGAAAAGTCGATCAACATGCTCAGCAACAATATGAGTATGAGAAGAAATTGTGGGTATTGCTAGGCGAGCAGAATTTTCCTGCGTTGCAAGAGGCGCTTGCTGCCGTTAAGAAAGCGGTGCCAACATACCAAGCTCCGAATGTAATGAAAAATTTTCTTACTGAGTGGGAAATTCAGCAGAGCGTGCAACATTTTTTTGATGAAAAAAATTGGCAAGCCATGATAGGCATTGAGCAACAATACCCAGGAAAATTTAATTGCCAGCGGATTGATTATCTTTGGGCATTAGCTGATGCGCATATTTATTTAAATGATTTTGCTCAGGCGCATGCAATTTATCTGCGAATTATCGAACAATGTGATAGCGATGAGTATCGTCTGGTGACATTGCAAAAAGCGGATGATCATAATATGCCGCTAGAGCAGTTAAAAGTGTTATTTGGTCGTGCAGAAAAATATATTGTAAATGCTGCCATCAAAAATCAAATGTTTGATTTGCGTTATTATTGTAATACACGTGCTTTTTTTATCGCTTTTGATCATGGGGACTATCCGGCGGCGACAAGGATAGCGCAAACGATTTCGTCGACGATATTGGCGCGCCAGGATATCGCGATTGCCAGTGCATTGGGGTGGACGCTATTTAAGCAGCAAGACTATGTGGCGGCAGAGCATTGGTTTGAGCAGGCTTGGCGTTGGCGCACGGATGATGATAATGCTAATGCGGTTGTATTAACTTATTTGAAACAAGGCAAGGATCAGCAAGCAGAAATTTTTATGAGAAAGCTTGATGGTCTTGATTCTCGTTTAAAACAACATTTGTGGGATATTTTGGTGACGAGCGCCAATCGCTTTTATCAGCAAGAAAAATATGAGTTTTGCCTGTTAAAATTAAAAGAAGCTTCGAAATTTTTTCCGTTAGATCAAGATTATCAGAAAATGAAAGCCTGGTCTTATTTCAACTTAGCGATGTATGCTGAAGCGGGAAAAATTTTTGAGCAACTCTATCGTAATAAACCAGATGAAGAAACGGCAAAAGGGTTTTTTTATAGCCATTTGGCATTGGGCGAGAAGCGTACCATTGAAAGTGTTGCCACGCAAGTGGCAGGCCCTGTGACTGGATTATGGAATAAACATTTGAGTCGGAAGGATTTTAGCCGGAAATTATATTTATCGGCTCAACAGCGTTCTCCCGGTATGTTTGCGAGCTTACAAAATATTGATCGTCCGCATGTGACCGGTGGGATTGGTTATTTGCATCGACGTGGCACCGAAGGTCTCAATCAATTGCAATTATGGCGACTTCCTATGAGTGATGCGGCTGTTGTGCAGCAAGGTATTCATCAGTGGCGACTGCAGATTGACAGTATTCGTTTGTCGAGTGGGCGTTTAGCGCGCTATGCGCCGATTGGGCGCATGCCAAAAGATAAACAGAATTATTTATTTGAACAGGATCGTTGGCTTAATGCCGGACTAGAGCCACAGCTTCACTATTATCGAGAGGGCTGGACGAGCTTTTTTTTCAGTCTTGGTGCCACACCGTTAGATGGTATCGTGAGCAGCAAGCCGACTTGGCAGTTAGGCATGTTACAGCAAACAACAACAGGGTATTGGCGATTAAGTTTAAGTCAACAATCCGTGAAAAATTCGTTGCTGTCGTATGTTGGTATGGAAGACCCTTATACCTTCGAGCGTTGGGGGCGAGTGCTTAAAACAGGTTTGCAATTGAGTGATGTGCGGCAGTTAGGTGCTGTTACGCATTTATATTCTCAGGTAACTGTTGCGAAACTCAAGGGTGAACAGGTCGCTTCAAATACGTCGATATCTGTGTTGGGCTTTTTAAGTCGGCGTGGTGAAGCGTCGGATCGGTTTAGCTTGAATTATGGTCCTTATGTTTCGTATATGCATTATAGGGAAAATCTGAGTCAATTTACTTTGGGTCATGGCGGATATTTTAGTCCGCAAAACTGGTTTGAGGTTGGAGGGCAACTAGATTATGTCAGTGCAGCAAATAAATCCTGGTTAATTAAGGCAAATTTTCAGTTAAGTCGTAGCTGGTTTAAAGAAGCGAAAAGTCCTTTTTTTCCTTTGTCGCCGGATGATCGATATTATCGTGAAAAGGACAAAGCTGAGTTGGGTTTTGCTTTTTCATTAATGGGCGTGAAAAAATTAACGGGGCGTTGGCAAATGGGGGGTGGACTCCATTGGCAAAAGAACTCTTCATTTGATCAAACGGCAGCCTTAGCATTTGCACGTTGGTATTTTGCCGGTCGGCCTCTGCCGCTTAGTATTGATCTACCTCATCAGATGTTACAACGACTTGCTTTTTAATGGTCGCAGTGGAGCGTGGGCTACGCTGGTGAGCAAATTAAACACCCTAATTCGTCCTTAATTTTATACACTACATTACATCTTCAGTAAATTTCGA
>CAYUAI010000096.1:0-14961 GCA_964442745.1 uncultured Chromatiales bacterium | reverse complement strand
CAAGGCAAAAACCTCTAAAAAAGGTATCTATTTAATCCGGTCACGCCATAGTAACGTTTCAAAAAAGAGTGAAAACAAGGATGGATACCCCCCATTTATCTTCTCGTTGCTAACGGACACTCGGTTCCGCTACTGAGTTGACATCCGAAAATTGTTTGGCAATCGCTTTGAATTCATCTTCCAACGCGAGAAAAGCATCGACGACATCAGAATCAAAATGTGTACTTCTCCCTTGACGAATGATTTCGACGGCTTTTTCATGGGAGAATGCATCCTTGTAAACACGCCGACTGATTAACGCATCATAAACATCAGATAACGCCATCAATCGACCGGCCACAGGTATTTCGTCGCCTCTAAGCCCCTGAGGATATCCCGTACCATCCCATTTTTCATGATGTGTATAAATAATGTCTCGGGCAAACTGCAGAAATGAAGTACTACCCAATGCCTGTTCAGCTTTGACAATAGCGTCCTGACCATAGGTCGCATGTTGTTTCATCTCTTCCCATTCGTTGTCGTCCAGTTTACCCGGTTTAAGCAATACTCTGTCAGGCACACCGACTTTTCCAATGTCGTGTAACGGTGCCGATTTGTACATGAGTGTAATCGAATTTTCATCCAATGCATGTTTGAAACGAGGATGATTTCTCAAATTTTCTGCCAGAATCTTGACATAGTATTGTGTGCGTCGAATGTGGTTTCCCGTTTCATTATCCCGTGTTTCCGCTAATGAAGCCATGCAGTAAATCGCTACATCTTGGGTGCAAGCAATATCCTTGGTACGTTCCTGAATTTTTTTCTCCAACTTTTCATTCTGTTGCTCAAGTTCTAACAAGGCTCGCCTCAACATTAAATGGGTTTGAACTCGTGCCCGAACAATCGGTGGACTAAAAGGTTTGGTGATATAATCCACAGCTCCCAGGCTAAACCCCCGAGTTTCATCTTCAACATCACTTTTAATGGTGAGAAAAATCACTGGAATATGGCAAACGAGCTCACTTGACTTTAATCTTTGACAAACTTCATATCCATCCATGTCTGGCATAATCACATCCAACAAAATCAAATCGGGTGGTTGTTCTGAAAAAGCAATTTCCAAAGCTTTCTGACCACTTTTTGCCACCACGATTTTGTAGTCTTCGTTTAGCAGGTCAACCATCACATTCAGGTGAAAACGTTCATCGTCAACAATTAATATTTTACTTATTTCATCCATGTTCAAATTCCTAGCTAAAGTGGATAGCGGTTATCAGAATATTTTTTTATTTCACTCAGTGTCTGACGAGCATCATCAAATTCATACTCTGCAAGCTGAATTTCAAGCAAATTAAATTGGCTTTTTAACTCACGAATATATTCATATTTTTTTAGCGTTTCAATATAATCCACGGCCGCCGGGTTGCCTTCTTTTAACATCGTATCTAACGCTTGCAACCATGCCCAGTCTTGCATTTGATCGACCACTAAATTATTCGTAGCCATAGCTAATTTTGCACTCGCTAAACTATTTTTCTCCATCAATAAGCCATTCATTACTACTCGGAATTCAGCAGAAAATTCTGTTAATGCTTCGGTATGCGGTAACTGTTTCATCAGCAGTTGCTCTAACAATTCTGTTTTATATTGAAGTTTTTCTGCGCCAATACTCCCTGTCACTCCACGCAGCGTATGCAATAAGCGATGAATTTCATCTTGATTTTTCTGATTGATCGCTTGCGCTAATACGGTATCGTCATCACAATGATCTTCGACAAACTCAAATAATAATTTGCAAAATAACCTGATATTTCCTCCGACTCGCAGCAAACCTTGCTGAATGTCAATGCCTGGCAAGCTATCGGGTAAAAAATTTGTCTCGGGCGCTTTAAACTTGTCCTCTGTATTCACAATCTCAGTACCAGACGCAATCCATTTAACAAGGATAGTGTATAAGGCCTCTGGATCAATCGGCTTGGCTATATGATCGTTCATGCCCACATTCAGGCACTTCTCCCTGTCGCCGATCATGACATGAGCGGTCATGGCGACAATGGGCAAATGGTTAAAATTGGGATCTTTACGAATAAGGCGAGTCGCTTGATAACCATCCATATCAGGCATCTGGATATCCATAAAAACTAAATTGAATTGGCCTGTCTGTACCGCTTGCACCGCCTTTGCACCATTGTCAGCAAGACTGACGGCTAAACCCGCATTTTCCAACATCTCTTGTGCGACTTGCTGATTAATACGGTTATCCTCAACCAATAAAACTTTCGCACCACGTAAGTGAGGTGGTAGCAACTCTTCATGTTTAGCTACGATTGGCGTGGTGGTGGTGTTTTGATCCAAGGTTTCGATAATCGTATCGAACAATATCGAGGGGTTTACCGGTTTCACTAAAAAACCGTCGATGCCCACTTGCGATGCAGCGTGCATAATTTCTTCACGACCATAAGCCGTTACCATAATGATGGTAGGTATATGCGGTAACCAACCCGTATGATGAATTAAGCGGCTAGCTTCAACGCCATTCATGCCTGGCATACTCCAGTCCATTAGTACCAAATCATAGGGCTTAGCTTGATCATCACTGGCCGCTCGCTCCAACTCAGCTAATGCAGTGGCGCCAGATATCACCGTTGACACCTTAAAAGAAAACGATTCCAATGTTTCTTTTAAAATTTGACGAGCAATAGCATTATCATCCACCACCAAGACATTCATGCCACGTAGATCTGGACTTGGTAAAAAGTGTTTTTCCGTGATTGCTTCGGGACAACCAAATTCAGCCGTAAAAAAGAAGGTGCTACCATTACCGAGTTTACTATGCGCACCAATCTCTCCGCCCATCATACTGACTAATTGCTTGCAAATCGCTAACCCTAAACCTGTCCCCCCATATTCTCGGGTCGTCGAGCCATCCGCTTGAGTAAAAGGTTCAAACAAACAAGCGATGTTTTCCTTATCAATGCCAATGCCACTATCTTGTACCGAGAATCGTAAAATGACACGCTCGAGAGATTGCTCCGTCAACGCTACCGCGACCAATACTTGCCCATGCTCAGTAAATTTTACTGCATTGCTGGTTAGGTTAATCAGTACTTGCGCTAAGCGCAGTGGGTCACCTATCAGCGTTTTAGGTATTTCTTTGTCGATGGAAAAGATAATTTCAATGCCTTTTTCAGCGGCTCGCATGGATTCCAGGTTGGCTAAATTTTCAAAGACACTTTCCAATAAAAAATCAGTATTTTCAATTTCTAGTTTACCGGCTTCAACTTTAGAAAAATCAAGTATATCGTTGATCACGCCTAATAGAGTATACGAGGAAGACTGAATTTTACTCAAATACTCTCGTTGCTTAACCGTGAGTTCGGTCCTCATGGCAAGATGAGCCATTCCTACCACCGCATTGAGCGGAGTACGAATTTCATGGCTCATATTGGCGAGAAATTCACTCTTAAAACGATTGGCTTGCTCCGCTTGTTCTTTGGCACATTGTAACGCCGATTCTACCTGCTTTTGTTCTGATATATTTGTTACCACATCAGCGAAATACATCGGTTTACCGGTTTCATCTCTGATCAAAAAGAAATTTTCTAGCACCGGTGTTAATTTTCCTTTGGCCGAACACAGCATGAACTCACCAATCCACTGCCCTTTTTCTTTAATGGCCGGGATAATTTCGTTTTGCAGACGCCATTGAAATTCGGGAGGATAGTATTTTTCAACGTGATTATGACAAACATCGGCGGGACTATCTTCTTCTAACAGCTGGCAAAGGGTCTGGTTAGCATAAGTAATATATCCATCGAGGGTTGCCATACCAAACCCTTGCCCTGAAGTTTCTGCAAAACGGCGAAATACCATTAAATTATCTTCTGTTTCTTTTTGTTTCGAAATGTCCTCTTTGAGTGCAACAAAATGCCGAACCGTGCCGTCTTCACCGATTAATGGAGAAATCGATTCTCGCTCCCAGTAGATCGTGCCATCCTTTTTTTTATTCTGGAGCTGCCCATGCCAAGTATTCCCTGCCACAATAGTTTTCCATAAATTTTGATACATCGAAGGCGGTGTTAAACCTGATTTGAATAAAGCCGGTGTTTTACCCACGGCTTCATCAAATGTATAACCGGTCACTTCGGTAAATTTCGGATTCACATATTCAATGATACCGACAGCATCAGTAATCATCACCATGCAAGGATTTTGTTCTACGGCACGTGATAATTTTTGTAACATAATTTCTGTTTTTTTGCGATCGGTAATATCAGCTTGAGTGCCAACAGACCTTAGCGCCTTACCGTACTTATCGACTTTAACAACCCCCCCTTTTGACAAAATATTCCGGTATTGACCATCTTTAGCACGCAGCCGAAATTCATGCTGATAACGCGATGAATTCTCGCGAATAGCGGCGGAGACCGTACGTAGTGCGCTCGCTTTGTCATCAGGATGCAACAGTGCTTCCCAAGCATCTACCCGTCCTGCAAATTCCATGGGGAGATAACCAAGCATTTTCACATAACCTGGGCTGTAGTACACCTCACCGGTGGTCACATTCCAATCCCAAATACCTTCAGAAGCGGCCTCCATCGCTAGCTGAAAACGCTCCTGACTGATTTGCAAACGCTCCTTTTGTCTACGAATAAAATAATTCCATAAAAAGATCAAAATAATCAAAATCATGGAACCCGTACCAACTCGCCAAACCAGTTGGTGATCGACACGTTCAATATATTTTTCATTCATCCAACGCTCAACAATCTGATGTTTCTCGGCTTGAGTCATCTTGTCAATGCCTTTGTTTAAAATACCGAGTAAAATCGGCCAATCTTTACGCACAGCTAATCCTAATTTCATCACCACAGGTAAACGCCCCACCAGTCGCAAGTTAGACAAACCCATCTGATTGATGTGATAACTGCTTAAGGTGAAGCTTGCAACAAAAGCATCAATACCTCCTGTGGAAAGCGCAGATAACGCTGCTTGCACATCAGTGACTTTAATGAAGCTGATGTTAGGGTACTTTTCCGCTAACTCCCAGGTGTAACCATAGCCGTCGATTACCGCAATATTCTTATCCGCAATATCATAAAGATCAGGGATGATATCTTGCTGTTCACTTCTCATCACAATCGCTAAGGGACGTTCTAAATACGCTTGCGTAAAAACATGGGTACGACGAATTTCTTCATCGGCCAAATCACCTGATACCACATCAACGTCTCCCTCCTTCACCATTTTCAAAGAATTACGCCAGCTACTACTGGCAAGCCTTCGAAATTTAACGCGGGTCTTTCGCTCCAGCTTAGTTAATATTTCGGAAACGATACCCAGGTAACTGCCACTCTCATCAAAAGCTTCAAAAGGTAACCAATTAGGATCACCAGTAAAACGGATGTCTGGATGGGCTTTCAACCAAGCTATTTCTTCAACGGTCAAATCGACGATTTCTTGGTCGTTATCATCATTATAATCAATGGCAATCCATCGGTGACGCAATTCAATGTGCTCAGTCGCTGTGATCGAAGCCAGCCCCTTGTTTAGTATCGAAACCAGTTCAGGCCAATCATTGCGAACACCAATCGTGAGTTCAGTACCGTCAAACGGTGTTTTTCCTGACACTTTAAGATTCGCAATAAAATATTTTTCCAGTAAATAAGCCGCTACTGCAAGCGTGCCGATATAGGCCTCCGCCCGCCCTTGAGACACCGCCTCTAATGCTTGCAGTGTGTCATCCACCACCAATAGTTCAATATTGGGATATTTCTCCTGCAATACATTATGGATATAATAATCCTGCTCAACCACCACTGTTTTATTCAATAGGTCATCAAATTTAGCGACTGGTGGATAATTTTTTCGGGTAAAAATAACAGAAGAAAATGTGGTATAAGGACGCGAAAAAAGAGCAAACTGTTCCCTTTCACTATTTTTAGCAATGGCTCCGATGGCATCTAATGTTTTATTTTTCAACCGATCCACGGTCACCGACCAAGGCGCATCCGTCTCCACATCAAAGACAACACCTAAGCGTTGGCTGAGCAATTGCAGATAGTCAGCCGCTAATCCTTGATGTGTACCATCCCCACCAACGAAATCAAACGGTGGCCAATTTGACTCCCCGCCAAGGCGTATGACTTGATGTTTTGCCAACCAGGCCTGTTCTGCTTCTGTCAGTCCTAATGTGTCCAATGCTGGATTTGACATAACATTTAATATCCAGCCGCAAGCCACGAAAACAAGCAAGCTTATTGAGCATTGCGCAATATTCATTCTAGCCAAGTTTTGCGCTCTCCAAAAGTAAAGCCTCATGAAAAAACATCAATCCAAATCCACGTTCCGATAATTCCACGAACAAAACAATTTGGTGCCCGCTCTTCAATCACAACAGTTCGAAATAGAATGACTATTCCCGCACTTTTGCTCGGCAAGCAGCTCCTGCCTCCATGCAGTCATCAATCAGAGCGAACAAATACAAACCAAACCTAGGCGTCAAACAGGGAAACTATTATATACCCACTTCCTTAGCAACAAAATATAAAAATCCTTCATCGCTTAGCTGGATTTAATCGCAGTCATTATCTAAATTACCAGATAACTATAATTCTTGATTAAATGTCACATGATTGCAAATACATTTACTTTTGTTTTGTGCTTCATCGAGTGAGGAAAATCAGCGTGGGATCAAAGATCAAGCACGATCACATCAGCCGGGGTGAAATTTCGCTTTTAATTCGATCAATGTGTCATTGAGATGCCTGGGGCGCCAAGCTAAATGATCGCAAGTGGCTTCAATCGATAACGAAGTATTGTTAGGCCGGGTGGCAGCTAATGGATGGGAGTTTATGGAGGTCGGTACAAGCCAATGATTCTCTAAACCAAAGATATCAGCAATCCGTTGTCCCAACGCAAAACGACTTAAAACATGCAAGCCACCACCGTGAAAAATACCGATGGCTTGACGATCGACCACTTGTTTAATCAGTTCAATGACATCAAAAATATCAACAAAATTACGAAATTCATCCTCGTATAAAAAAACTTCTTGCTGGTTTTGCATGCGTCGAACCATTGACACGGTAAAATTATTTTGATGCTTTGCCACAGGTAAACCGATCATCGTGGCCAATCGGATGATCGCACAGGTAGGCAAAACGTCTTGAATCAATTTTTCAGCTAAGGCTTTGCTTTTACCGTAATGAGACTTCGCATTTACCGTTTCAGTTTCCTGATAATTACCACGATCGCCATGAAATACATGCTCTGTCGATATAAAAATAAACTGTTTTGCATACTGAGCACACCACTTAGCCATTTCATGGCTTGCCGTTGCATTGACAAGACAAGCCCTATCAAATTGATCGTAACAGCTTTGCATATCGCTCATCGCTGCTGTATGAATAATCACATCGGGATTGACTCGATTGAGCAGTGATGTCAATTGATCCAGCTGTTCCATTGGGCATGAATGTATTTCAATGTTAGCACCTGTCAACGGCACATGCTTGTGATACATTCCAACCACGGTATACCATCGAGATAAATTCATCGCTAATTGATTGCCAAGAAAACCGCTAACACCGCTAATAAAAAGTTTCAAACCCGTGCCACCTTATTGTTTTAGAAAAAAACGCCCGACTGAAATTTAAGAGAGGTAATACGTTTAAAATTAAAAGCACAACAAATTCCAATACCAAAACAGGAGAAATGGGATGAGGACGTAACAATATCAATTGGTTGATTTCAACCCGACCTGCCTGGAATATGCACATAAGAGAATAGCTAAGCTATTGACAATGCTCTGCTTGGTATGGAAAAATCTTTATCCCTTTATTGGACGAGTTATTGCTTAGTAGCCCTATGAATCCCAGCTGCATGCACAATCGCCACAACCCTGTCTTGATGATATCATTCCATCGTAGCGCTGTTATTTCTACATACGCATAGTCCGTACCATGAGCAAATGAGATCAGTGTAGGAATGGATGAGCATAAACATCATATTGAGATCCATATGGCTTCTTTCGGAGCCAACGATGACGGCCATGGTCTCGTGATAGAAATTAACGTGATAACTTGACCGCAGAGGCGATGGTGAAAAAATTCAACCTTAATCAGGCCCTCATCGTAACTTTAAGCTTCACTATTGTAGTGTACTCGTTTGGCGGTTTGCACTTGTCACCCTTTTTATTTTTAATGTATCCATCAATAGATGACCTAGCCTCGGCTTTGTCGATTCAGGAGCAGAAATATAGATGATATTAAAATCAAGACTCGCCCTAATGATGACAAGCCTACTCTTGCTTGTCATTCTGCCTCAGTTTAGTTATGCCCATGGCATGTCAGAGGCCGACAAACTGGCGATTATCGAAGGCGGTAATCTACGCTATATGTGGTTAGGTATTACCCATATGCTGTCAGGTTATGATCACTTGTTGTTTGTATTTGGTATTATTTTTTTCCTAACCAGTATCAAGGATATTATTAAATATATTACCCTGTTCACCTTGGGTCATAGCGTGACGCTAATTTTTGCCACATTCAATGCGATCCAGCTCAATTATTTTCTGATTGACGCAATCATTGCTCTAAGCGTCTGTTATATTGCCTTTGCCAACATTGACGGTTTTCGTAAATACCTCAATGTTAATCCGCCTAATATGATGGTAATGATTACCGGCCTGGGCCTGATACACGGCTTCGGCTTGTCCACTCGATTACAGGAACTGCCATTGAGTGAAGACAGCCTATTGCTCAACATTATTTCATTTAATGTCGGCATCGAACTGGGGCAGATCAGCGCACTGGTCCTCATGCTACTCATCATTACCACCTGGCGAAAAAGCCATGCCTTCCAGACTTTCAGTCTGATTGCAAACTATGCGCTAATTCTGGCCGGAGGATTGCTTTTTCTTATGCAAATGCACGGCTATGAACATACTAGTCATCCCGAAGAATTTTCGGTGAGTACCGAATCTTTTGAGAATGTAAGAAACAATAACGCTGTTGCGACAACAACAAATCCCGACGAATTTCTGCAATCTCAATGGAAAGATTCAATCAATATAACCATTCCAGCAAGGAAGGACAAGGAATACAAATTTTTCATTACAAAAGGGGCAATACTTGAATACACATGGAAAACTAACGGCGAAGCCCTGTTTTTTGATTTTCACGGCGAACCCGCAGGCGATACAACAGGTTATTTCGAGAGCTTCAAAAAGAGTACTGACAGCCAATCAAGCGGTTCTTTAATCACCTCCTTTGATGGCACGCATGGTTGGTACTGGAAAAACAATACAACCTCTCCCGTCACCATTACATTGAAAACCAAAGGCGAATATCAACATCTGAATTTAAAGAAGACATTAGATCAAACGGAAGCCGTAAAAAAATCGATTTCTACAACCCACGATACCATTGATTAACTTTAGGAGATGATTAACATGCAATTAAAAACATTAATATTTGGTTTCTTACTCAGTCTTTTCTCAGTCACCGTTATCGCCGGAGGCGATCACGATCACTCGCACAGTCATGAACCTATCGACAAAAACCAAGCTGAGATCACGGCAATAGAAAATTTAACCCGGCTGATAGGGAAAGGCAAACTGGATAAAAGCTGGGCCTCTATCAAAGCTTCGAAAATAGAAAAGAAAATATTCAGTGGGCACCCGGAATGGATGGTTATTTTCACTAATGATCGTATTGTCGAACCGGAAAAGCGTACCTTGTATGTGTTCCTAAGTATTAACGGTGATTACCTAGCAGCCAACTATACCGGAAACTAAGGAATGTAAATTAAATACGTTGTATAAGTTACGCGTAGATTTGGTTTCTATTCGCCTAAAGCGCCTCCAACTTGTATCAAGCGGTTACTCTCGTGTTATCATTCATTTTCCTGATAAATGGAAAAAACAAGGAAATATACCCAAAGCGTTTGGGATTTAGGTATAGACGGACAATCTGAGCAGAATATACCGCCATGAAAATTATGCTACTTTCGTTTTCAATGTTTGCTTTATTTATGAGCGCCAGCCTCATCGCCGCTGAAATATATCATCCAAAATATGAAGATGAACAGATTATATTTCGCATTGTGCAACGCACGCCTGAAAATATCTCAGCTTTCTATCAGGGAAGAGAATTTGAAAAAAAAGCGATTGATGAAATATTAAATACCTGCTATATCACTGTCATTGTAAAAAACAAAGCGCAGACAACATTGTGGCTGGAACTGGATAACTGGCAATTTTTAAGCAATGGAAAACCCATTAAACGTATAAAAAGAAATTATTGGAAAAAACGTTGGAATGCCATTGGTTTGAATCAAGCGCATCGTTCAACATTTGGTTGGACACTGATGCCAGAGTCTCGTGATTTGAGACCCGACGAGAGTATTGGTGGTAGTATTGTCATTTCAAAACAATCAAAACCGTTTACAGTGATCGCGAACTTTCATACCAAACCGGACAAATCCGGTCGACTAAAAACTGTTACCATTCATGGTGAAAAATGTATAGAAGATATCGAACTGATCAAATAATTTATTCTATTTTTTTATTGATGTTATTGCTGGGCACTCATCAAGTAGGCGCTGAGAACTCATTACCCAAAGGGATGATAAAGCTGGATGAAAAAACAGCGCCGCCTTTGATTCTGAACGATATGGAAGAACAACCTTTTGACTTAACAAAATCCAGAGGTCATTGGGTCTTTGTTCATTTTTGGGCAACCTGGTGTGGCCCCTGTCGCCGAGAAATGCCAACAATTCAAACAATGAGTGAAAAATCTAAGCATAATGAACCTGAAATAGTGTTGGTTAATACCGCCGAATCGGAAGATACCGTATTTAGTTTTCTCGGAATCATTGCACCAGATTTAAATTCGCTATTAGATACCGATGGCCTAGTGACGGAAGCCTGGCAACCACGAGGCTTGCCAGCAACTTTTTTTGTTTCTCCTGAAGGTAAATTACGTTATCTTGCACTTGGGGGAAGAGATTGGAATAGTGCCGAATATATTAAATTTTTAAAAAGCCTTAAATAATGGAAAAACTCATCATCATTGCTGTTTCAATAGGATTTTTCACGGCATGTACTTCTTTAAAACCAAGATTAGATGCTAATTTCAGTATTCACGAAGCAACGCTATCAACACTACACACGGCGATAAAAAAAGGGACGTTATGTGAATCAATCACTCGTCGTTATCTTAAGAAAATAGAAAAATATGACAAAGCCGCCGGCTTGAACGCCATTATTCTAATTAATCCCAATGCCATCAATCGAGCCAAACAACTGGACCAAGAATTTAAAGCAACCGGCAAGCACGCCACTTTACATTGCGCCCCTGTCATTTTAAAAGATAATTTTGATACGGCAGATATGCCTACCGAAGCGGGGGCTATTGCACTAAAAGATTCCCTGCCACCGGATGATGCATTCATGGTTAAAAAACTCAGGCAAGCCGGTGCAATCATCGTCGCAAAATCGAATATGGGCGAGTGGGCATTTAGCCCTTATGAAACAATTAGCTCCACACACGGTGAAACAACAAATGCTTATGACATAACAAGAGTGCCTGCAGGTTCCAGTGGTGGCACAGCCACAGCGATTGCGGCCAATTTTGGAATCATCGGTATGGGATCGGATACAGGCAACTCCATTCGAGGACCGGCCTCTCATCTTTCATTGGTTGGTATTCGCTCAACCATTGGCATGACAAGCCGTGATGGTGTTGTACCTTTATTGCTCAATCGTGATATTGCCGGACCATTAACGCGAACGGTCGAAGACGCTGCAAAAGTATTTAATATTGTCGGTGGTTACGACCCTGCTGACCCAGCAACAGCCCCAGCAAAAAAATATTTTAAAAATGACTACACCGCCTTTTTAAAAAAAACAGGATTACAAAAGGCGAGACTTGGTATACTCAGACAAATTTATGACGAATCCAGTGATCCTGAAATTATTATTATTTTCGATCAAGCAATCAAAGATTTGTCTAAATTGGGTGCCACCATTATTGATGATGTTCACATCGAAAATTTTGACCAACTTAAAAATGCCACCGGATTTTGCAGCCGTTTTCGCTATGACTTGGATAATTACCTTCATTCATTAGGCACCGCTGCCCCTGTTAAAAATTTACAGGAAATAATCGACAAAAAATTGTTTGATAAACGAAATACCAGTGCCATGAAATGGGCTAGCGCTATTAATATCAAACCAGAAGAACAATCCCCACCCTGTATTGATGTCGAGGGAGATCCGCGCCGTAACGAATTTCTCAACGCCGTACTGGCTACCATGAAAAAGCACAGGCTCGATGCAATTATTTACCCTAGCTGGAGTCACTCTCCCCGTAAAATCGGGGACTTAAAATCAGCTCATGGAAACAATAGTCCAGTGATTGCCCCGCACACCGGACAACCCGCGATAACCGTCCCGATGGGTTTTACGCAAGCTGGCTTGCCTGCCGGACTACAATTTTTAGCCGCGCCATTTGAAGAACATAAACTTTTTCAATATACCTATGCTTATGAGCAGGCGACTTTACATAGGAAGCCACCAAAAATAGTCACCGAGTAGAGAATGGGCGATGCAATAACTTCCCGGTTTCACATCTTGGCTTTATCTTAGTGGAGTGAATTCGCGGAGCTTAATCCACACTACATAATATAACGAATCATCGGTAGCTGATCATGCCTGTCATGAGTTTGAGCCAAAGGAATTTGGTAACGATCCGAGCCTAATACAATATCCAAATAAAATCCGATGCCTGGTTGGCCGTGTGTATTGGCTTGATTTAACCATTCGGTAATATCCAGAGAATAGTTGATGGATTCGCTGGTATTAGGTGCCATGAATGATTTGATCAACCGGCGTTCGGACCAGGCTGTCGTCAATCCTGAGACTTGTTTGGCAGTAAAGTGATAAACACTAATGATGCCACCTTCACCAAAAGGGTCTAGGGTTTTCATGGAAAATGATAAAGCGGCGCCAGTAACCGAAGGCGGTACATGCTGTACATTAAAGTTAAGCAGCATACTTTGCTCGTCAGGATATAGCATCATGTTATCCGTCGTATGATCGATCAACGTGAATAAATTTGTACTCAGCTTGCTGAACTGGTAGATCGATGTCGGTTGGGTGGCGGTCACAAACGACCACTGATAGGGGGCGGTCAACGCGAATTCGCTCGTTGCCTCATAAACTGTTTCCATGGTTACCTGATATTGGGTGGCCGGTACCAATGGCACACTAGGAATAAACAGCAGACTGTCATCTTTAACCTCCAGTATCCCCCCAATTAACCCAGTAGGGCCTTGCATCGTTATTGTTTCACTAGTGGCCTTGAGTGTATCGATGGGTTGAGAAAAATTAGCCACCACATAGGTTTGTCGCGGCACATTGGTGGCACTCATCGGTGGGTACACGGTGAGGTATTCCGATAATGGTTGATCGATTAGCCGATTATTTACAATTGATGGAGACTGCTTTAACCTGCCCGAGCTATTCGAGCGAAACAAATAGTTAACCGGTCTATTTTGCTCAAATAAAACCGTATCACCAGCGGCATTAATCAGTTGTAACTGGATGGTATCAAGTACCTGTCCATCATTACCACCTAACACCGAAACATCACAGACACCACTGCCGGTGCCCACCGGATACACGGTAATATCACAAACACGCACATTGTCGATAAACCGGTAATTAGCCATGGGCCGAATAATCACATAAGCCCCTTGCGGGTCGGCAATTTCATAATCAAAGGTCAGATTGATACTTTCACCAAACAACAAGTGAGTCCCCGAAACAGGATTCAGGGTGATGTTAGTCAAGCCATTTTGTGGGAAAACAGTGAGCGACATTGACAAAGGATCAATCAATATCGGTGGTGTAATCGGCAGTGTCACAGGATCAATCAGTATCGGTGGTGTAATTGGCCGTGTCACAGGATCAATCAGTATCGGTGGTGTAATTGGCCGTGTCACAGGATCAATCAGTATCGGTGGTGTAATTGGCCGTGTCACAGGCGGTGTGACAGGCCGTCTTGGTAAGACGGCTTGATATTGAAAGCCTACGGTTTCAAATTGTTCCATTAAGCGAATTTCTTGATTAGGCGTCCACATTTCAAACTGAATTTGATCGATTAATGACGATCCTGAGGTAATCGTAAAATTCTGACTACCTTTGCCTTTTCCTGTTGGTAGCACGGGTGATTCAGACGCCGCATAATTAGGTGTCAGTTTACCCTGAGTAAAGGGTCTTGCCCAGATTTTTACGCCAGCGGCATGATCAGTCTGGTACTCAAAGGTGATTTTCACTCGCTCATTAGCACTAAGCAGCGCTGGCCACGGAGGAGAAAATTGTATATTAGTGATGCTATTAGCTTGATTGCCGATTTGATTGTCTGCCCCCTCAAATTGGTAGTCAACCGCTTTACGCATTTTAGCTAATAATTGGCCTGTCTTAACCGAAAACATTTCAATATCCACGGCCGTTACATTGCCCTTGAGTTCCTTAGTCACTGTAAAACCGAGCTTTGCAGTGCCATTGTTGTTTGGGCTACGGATTTTGCCAATCGTTTCCGTGGGAAAAAGTATCACGATGATATCCACGCCATCGGTTTCATTCGTGAAAAACTCAAACGAGGCTTGCACCTGGTCACCAACTTTTAATACACTCGGCGTCGTTGGAATCATATCTGTGATGGCAATATAATTTGAGCTTGCACAATTAATATCGACATTAACCTCAGCGCCATTCACCGTGCCCGCGGCCTCCACAACGCTACAGCTTTGATCCGGCTCCGTGGGCTGGGTTTTGATTGTGACTTGGTAGGCTTGGCCATCATTTAACAACGTGAAAAATGGTGACATTCCATCACCGCTGATAGTCAAATCATCAGCCCCGTTGTTCTGCAACACCAAACCGTTGCCGGTTAAGCCCGTCACTGACACACT
>CAYUAI010000095.1:0-14968 GCA_964442745.1 uncultured Chromatiales bacterium | reverse complement strand
CCGAGATATCGTGAATAATAGTCGTTGTTTAGCACCTAATGAACTATGTCATCTAAGTGGCTATGGTGCGCATAACGCACCACTACCGTGAAAAACTAATAACCTCCCTTTACGATACGCTTGGATATATTCTGAGATGGGTTTTATATTGTCGCTTGTTTGGTGGATTCGCTACGCTTAATCCATCCTACCGATGAGGTCGGAGTTGTAGAATCCACTAAGGGTAAGCACCACTCTGTCTACTGCGTCTCAATTTTTTCTTAGGAATCGCGAGGTCAAGTTTTTCCATCACCTTGGCATTCGATTTTTGCAAAGCCTGACGCTCGCCATGTGACATACCGCAAAGCGGCGTATTTAATTTGAGGTGTTAGGTTCTTCTTTTTTTTCTTTTCCTAACCAGAGATAAACGAGACCGGCCAATGCCGCACCAATAATCGGTGCAACCCAGAAAAGCCATAACTGTGATACTACCCAGTCTCCGACGAAGACCGCGACACCCGTGCTTCTTGCTGGGTTCACGGAGGTATTGGTGACTGGAATGCTAATGAGATGAATTAGCGTTAAGCCTAATCCAATGGCGATAGGGGCAAATCCTGAAGGTGCTCGACGATCGGTGGCTCCGAGTATAATGATTAAAAACATAAAGGTCATGACGATCTCAGTGGTTAAGGCAGCGACAAGACCGTATCCACCTGGCGAATGTTCGCCATAACCGTTTGACGCAAACCCGGCCGTTAAATCAAAGCCCGCCTTGCCCGAGGCAATGAGGTATAACACGGCGGCTCCGGCAATGCCACCGGCCACTTGTGCAACAATATAAGGACCGAGTTCAGCGGCAGAAAATCGACCGCTTACCCATAAGCCGATCGATACGGCAGGATTTAAGTGACAGCCTGAGATGTGCCCAATGGCAAACGCCATCGTTAATACTGTGAGTCTAAAAGCAAACGAAACACCGAGTAGTCCGATACCTACATCTGGAAAAGCGGCAGCAAGTACTGCACTACCACAACCGCCTAATACCAGTCAAAAGGTGCCAATGAATTCGGCGCCGAGTTTTTTTGCTAATGTCATTATCTATTATCCTTAACAGTTATTGAGGGAAAACAAGCTTCCAATAGTTGCTGAGGATTAAACCTAAGTGGTTATTTAAAAAACAAAGGATTGGTATGGCATTAAATATTGCCTCCAAGCCCATTTTTTTTATGAGTATGATATTTTGACTTGAAATGTATTTGGCAAGCAAGTCTCAGAGACAATTATTAACGCTTTGCTGCAAAAAAAACCAGGAGGTGCGTTAAATATAGTATTGCCCCTAGATTTTTAGATGAATGGTGGCAAACTTGAATCATTAACAGTGAATGTTTATTATATGCCCAATAGTGAATAATCTTTGAGGCAGATATGATGTTAATGTCAACGGACCCAAAAAGTGCTGAAGCGATTGCCAAAATGCGGCTTGCAAGCAAGCTCGCTGCGGCGACACTTGAGATGATCGATGAGCATGTTAAACCGGGTATCACGGCGGAGCAGCTCGATAAGCTTTGTCATGACTTTATTGTGGACAACGGTGGAAAGCCCGCCTGTCTGGGGTATAATAATTATCCAAATACAACCTGTATATCAGTTAACCATGTGGTGTGCCATGGTATTCCTAAAAATAAAAAATTAAAAAATGGTGACATACTCAATATTGATTTGGTCGTCGAAAAAGAGGGTTACCATGGCGATACCAGTAAAATGTTCTTTGCCGGCACGCCTTCCATTTTGGCCAAACGCTTGGTGGCAGTGACTCAGGAATGTTTATATCTTGGCATACAAGAAGTGAAGCCGGGAGCAACATTAGGGGACATTGGGGCTGTGATTGATCAATATGTGCGTAGTCATGGTTTCAGTATTGTTGAAGATTTTTGTGGGCACGGTATTGGGCTGAAAATGCATGAAGAACCACAAGTTTTACATTATGGTAAACGAGGCACAGGACAAATATTGACCCCTGGCATGACATTTACCATTGAACCCATTGTCAATGTGGGCAACAAAGAGGTTAAAATTTTGCCTGATCAGTGGACAGCCGTCACCAAAGATCATCAATTGTCTGCGCAATGGGAGCACACCATATTAGTGACGGACACGGCCTTTGAAGTATTAACGCAACGAGCAGAAGAAACCATGATCTAGGGGAATATAGCCAGCGTGACTAAAATTTCTTTGAGGTTGTGAAAGCCTGCCGAATAATGCATCAAGCAGAGCCTATTAATGACCCGTCGATGTCTTGATCGTCGTTACCCGATCTATAATACAATCACCTGTTCGACGATTAAATAAAATAGGGTAATGCTCACCATTTGCAATATGATAATACTCTTAGTGATCAACTGAAAGGTGGGTTTTTGGATTTTATGACGAAGCCAGTGTTGGGCGACAAATGCCATGGGGGAACCGCCGAGTAGTGCATGCAAATGCAAAATATTTTCTGGGACACGTCTGAAAGACGTTGATGAAATCTGTTTGTCATAAACATATAGCAAAAAAGTGGAGAGATTGATGCCGACTAAGTAACCTGCGGGTGGTCTTAGGCCAAACCGGCCGAGCATGAGCGTGATGAAGGCGGTGAAACAAAAAGAAAGGATGATAAAGATTAAATGGAATTTCATTTAAATTGTTCAATACCGGTTTTAATAGGGCCTGCGAGCAGTATAGCAAGCGGTTTTGTCATTGCCAAACCTTAAGATGATTTTGGGGAGAGGGTGGGGGCATGCATGAACTTATTACACGTTACAAAGAGGTGGTATAAGATGGAAAAGACACTGGTAACAAGCACGACTTTAGCGGAACATTTAAACGATCCCCAATGGCTTATTTTTGATTGCCGATTTTCGTTGGCGGATAGTGAAAAGGGGCAGCGGCTATATCAACAGGCGCATATACCCGGTGCCCTCTATGCCGATTTGAATCAGGATTTATCCGGGCCAAGCACCGTTGGAAGTGGTCGGCACCCCTTGCCATCGGTGACCATGTTAAGTCACCGGTTGTCTGAATGGGGAGTGACAGCGAGCACACAGGTGGTGGTATATGATGACTGTTGTGGTGCGATGGCGGCGCGCATGTGGTGGTTGTTGCGTTGGTTAGGGCATGAGGGTGTCGCTTTGCTTGATGGTGGATTGCAGCAATGGCAACAAGAGCAACGGCCACTCGATCAGCAGTTACCTCAACCAACGTTTGGGCAATTTTTTGCTAAACCCGATGATGATGCCTGGGTTGATACGCCGTTTATTGAGCAGCATTTGCAAACGACTCAGTATTGTTTATTTGATGCTCGTACTGAGGCCCGTTTTCAGGGCATTGAAGAACCCATTGACAAGGTGGCTGGGCATATTCCGGGGGCCATTAATATGCCTTTTACAAATAATTTGGAAAGAGATGGGCAGTTTTGTCCGAGTGGTACTTTGCGGCGTGATTATCAAACTAAAATGACCACGGCGTCAGCCGCTCAAGTCATATTGATGTGTGGTTCTGGAATAACAGCTTGCCATGGTCTTTTGGCCATGGCGCATGCGGGATTGGTAGGCGCTAAATTGTATGTCGGATCCTGGAGCGAGTGGATTACAAATTCTCGTCGAGCGATTGTAAAGACATAGCTTATTTTTGTGGATTCGCTGTGCTTAATCCACCCGACGAGTCTATTTTTCCTAAAATCAGTTTAAACTTACGAGTTTGGGTTGGCAAGATGTCATCGTAATCGATCTAGCATAAGTTTAAAATGTATCATGGATTTATTTGATTTAAAGATATGGATGCTGTTTAGTAGCGCTTTGCTATCTTCAACGTTATTACCCGGTGGTTCTGAAGTGGTGTTGGTTTATTTGCTTAACTTAGCAGAACATTCACCCCTGTGGTTAATTTTGGTGGCGACGGCGGGTAATACGCTCGGCGGCATGTCGTCATGGTTCATTGGGTTTATCATTGTAAAATATTTTCCGGTACGCCGTTTTTCGGAAGCAAAGCAACAAAAAGCCTTAAGCCAGATTCAGCGTTGGGGTAGCCCGGTATTATTATTGTCATGGCTGCCGATTATTGGTGATCCACTTTGCTTGATGGCGGGCTGGTTAAAAATACGCTGGCTGCCCGCGTTGGTTTATATCGCCATCGGTAAAACGTTACGGTATGCAGTGGTGGTTTGGCTATTTTATCGTTTTTAGCGTGTACTGTCTGTTTGTATGAAACATATTCATTTGAATATGTTTCATCACATAAGAGGGAAACCACACTTGCGGTGGTGGGTTTGGTCTTTGATTCCGTAATATTTTCACTCTGCTGGGAATGCTTATCGATTTATTTTAGCAAAAAAACCAAGCTAATTTTTGACTTTATACATGCTCAGAAATGAAATCTAGGTTAAAATGTTTGTCTTGTATATTCCCTTAATTTTGGCGAGGTTTAGCTCTAGTCCATGCGTATTCGTGAAATTCCCTATAACTATACTTCTTTTTCGGATCGCGAAATTGTTATCCGTTTTTTGGGCGTCAAAATGTGGGAGGTGCTCAATGAATTGAGAGATTCTCGGCGCACCGGGCGGTCTGCCCGGATGTTATTTGAAGTGCTCGGTGATATGTGGGTGATTACCCGCAATCCCTACATTCAAGATGATTTACTGGAAAATAAAAAACGACGCGAGTCATTAATTCATGCACTGCATTATCGTATCGAGAAAATTCATTGTCGTTCAGAGGGTAATGACTTAACCATGGAACTCATCGAACAGGCTAAGTTTGCCATCGCTAAATTTGAGTTATGGTTGGAGCAACAAAAAGATTTACGAAAAAAAACATTAGCACGTTTAAGCAAACATACTCGTAAAGATAATATCGACTTTAGCGGCCTAGCTCGTATCTCTCATGTAACGGATGCCACCGATTGGCGAGTGGAATTTCCATTTGTAGTGATTTGTCCGGACTCCGAAGAAGAATTAGCCCAGATCGTGGCGGCGTGTATTGATCTACAGTTGACCATTATTGCGCGAGGGGGCGGTACCGGTTATACCGGTGGCGCAATTCCATTGCATGCCAAGACGGCGATGATTAATACAGAAAAACTGGAAGGCTTAGGCGAAGTCCGGATGCAGTCTATCCCGGGTGTCGAAGCGCCGGTGGCCACGGTGAGAGCCGAAGCGGGTGTGGTGACTAAGCGGGTTTCAGAACGGGCGGCTGCACAGGGTTATGTGTTTGCCGTGGACCCGACCTCACAAGATGCCTCGACCATTGGTGGCAATGTTGCGATGAATGCCGGCGGCAAAAAAGCGGTGCTATGGGGCACCACATTAGACAATTTAGTTTCGTGGCGAATGGTGACGCCCGATGCCAACTGGCTGGAAGTGGTGCGCCTTAACCATAATCTGGGGAAAATTCATCAACAAGATTTGGTGACGTTTAGAATTACCCGATATCAGGCGGATGGCAAAACTCGGCTAGACAGTGAACCTGAAATATTAGCAATGCCTGGCACGGCATTTCGTAAATTAGGTTTAGGCAAGGATGTGACCGATAAATTTTTAGGGGGGTTGCCAGGGATTCAAAAAGAAGGCTGTGATGGACTGATTAGTTCGGCGGTTTTTCTGCTACATCGTATGCCCAAGGCGATACGCACCGTGTGCATGGAATTTTTCGGACATAACCTCGGCCATGCGGTGCCAGCGATTGTGGAAATCAATGATTATCTGGCGCAGCAACCCAAGGTGGTATTGTCTGGCTTAGAGCACCTGGATGAGCGTTATGTGAAAGCGGTCAATTATACCACCAAAGCGGCGCGAGGTGAATGTCCTAAGATGGTCTTGATTGCCGATATTTGTGGCGATGATGAAGACGCGGTATCCCAGGCGGCGTCCACCGTGGTGCGTATGGCAAACCAACGTGATGGCGAAGGTTTTATCGCGGTGAGTCCAGAAGCGCGACAGCGATTTTGGCTGGATCGTACCCGTACTGCTGCCATTGCGGCTCATACCAATGCATTTAAAATCAATGAAGATGTGGTGATTCCGTTAGCGCATTTAGCTGATTATAGCGAGCAAATCGAGCGTATTAATATTGAATATTCGATGAAAAATAAACTGACAATAATCGATGCCGTTTATGACTATTTAAACACTGAGCGCTTTAGTGAGACACAAATTGAAAACTACCAGGCGAGCAGCGAAATTGATGCGATACTAACGCAGAAAACAACCTCGGCAAAAGCGGTATTGGATAAAATAAAAAATCAATGGCAACTTATCCTTAGCGAATTGACTAGTCCGGCCGTCAACTACCAAGCTATTTTGGTGACTGATGTCGTTGCTAAAATACAACCCAATGATCAGTTAATTGATCTTTTGTTGCGCCGTGAGATGGTTATTTCTTATCGACAAGCTGTTGAGCAACCGCTCAAAGAAATTTTTAGTGGTCATGAGTTAGAAACGATTCGTCAACGGTTCGATGAAATACACAAGCGCATTCGCAGTAGTCGGCTGTTTGTGGCGACTCACATGCATGCCGGGGATGGTAATGTGCATACTAATATTCCGGTACACTCCAATGATTATGACATGTTGCAAGAAGCCGACCGCATTGTTGAGCGAGTGATGGCCTTGGCAAAATCGTTGGGCGGTGTGATTTCAGGTGAACATGGTATCGGTATCACTAAGTTTCAATTTTTAGAGGACGCGGCGATTCAGGCTTTTGTCAACTATAAACAAAAAATCGATCCACATGGCCGGTTCAATCGCGGCAAACTCATGCCGGGCTCCGGTTTGCAGCGTGCCTATACACCTTCGCTGCGCTTATTACAGCAAGAAGCTTTAATTCTGGAAGATAGCGAACTCGGTGCCCTAAACGATGATGTGCGGCATTGTTTGCGTTGCGGCAAATGTAAACCGGTATGTAATACTCACATTCCACGCGCCAACTTATTATATTCACCGCGCAATAAAATTCTTGCCTCGGGTTTGATCACAGAAGCTTTTTTATATGAAGAACAAACGCGTCGTGGTATTTCCTTGCGTCATTTTGATGAAATGAATGACTTGGCTGATCATTGCACCGTATGCCATAAGTGCTTGCCACCTTGCCCGGTGGATATTGATTTTGGGGTGGTGTCTATTCGCATGAGAAATCTTCTCAAAAATCGCGGCAAAAAACACATGAACGTGGGTACTTGGTTATCCATGGCTTTTTTGAATGTGAATGATCCCATGGTTATCAAGGCCATGCGTAAAACACTCATTGAATGGGGCTATGCCGGGCAGCGGTTAGCTGCATCGGTGGCTAAAAAAATACCCATGCTTGGCAATAACAAGCGGCCTGCGGCCACCATCGGGCGCGCATCAATCAAAGCGCAAGTGGTCAACTTTGTTAAAAAGCCCATGCCCGATGGTTTACCGAAACAAACCGCAAGAGCCTTGTTAAATATTGAAGATCAGAAAACCATACCGATCATTCGGGACCCATCCAAAGTCACTGAAGATTCAGAGGCGGTTTTTTATTTTCCAGGCTGTGGTTCCGAGCGCTTGTTTAGTCAGGTAGGCTTGGCTACGTTGGCGATGTTATACGAGGTGGGTGCCCAAACGGTATTGCCCCCCGGTTATTTGTGTTGCGGTTATCCACAAACCGCTAGCGGTAATGAAAAAAAAGGGCGGCGGATTACCACGGATAACCGGGTATTATTCCATCGTGTAGCCAATACTTTAAATTATCTTGATATCAAAACGGTGATTGTTTCTTGTGGAACTTGCATGGATCAATTATCAAATTATCAATTCGATAAAATTTTTCCAGACTGTCGGTTACTCGATATTCATGAATATCTGATGGAAAAAGAGCTCAGCTTAGGTGACGTGCAAGGCGTACAATATTTATATCATGACCCTTGTCATAGTCCCATGAAAACCTATCAACCCATTGCGGTTGCTAATAAGTTGCTCAATCAATCGGTGAGTTTATCTGATCGATGCTGTGGTGAAGCGGGGACTTTCGCCATATCACGCCCTGATATTGCCACCCAAGTGCGTTTTCGTAAAGAAGAAGAGCTTAACCAAAGTATTCAACAACTCACGGGTAAATCGCAAGCAGACAAGGGTAACGTCAAATTGTTAACCTCTTGCCCTGCCTGTGTGCAAGGTTTATCGCGCTACCGCAATGAAACCGGTTTGGATACTGATTACATTGTTGTTGAATTAGCCAAATATAAATTGGGTGATGAGTGGATGAAAAATTTTGTGGAAAAAACCAAACGAGGTGCGATTGAACAAGTGTTGTTGTGATGAAAACTCACTCGCTTAAGTGAGTGCTTGTTGATTTTTGAAAAATTTTTCTCGATAAAAATCGATGAAAGCACGCACTTTTGCCGGTAAGTATTTGCGATTGCTGTACAGCGCGAATAGCTGATTAATGGGTAGGTTTTTAATTGCAATGGATTGGGCTGGCATGACTTCGACGAGTACACCTTGATGCAATAACTTGTTGATTAACACATCGGGCAATACTGTCAGGCCGAGATGTTGTTGTACCGCCGATAGCATGACTGTCACGGCATTCGTTGTCACGGGTCCAGAGACTTGCATGAGTTGTTCGTGTTGATGCTTGGTGAATAACCATTGATTAAATGTTTCGTACACGATGCAGTGATGGTACTGCAAATCTGCCGGGATTTTGGGCGTGCCATATTGAGCTAAATAATTAGCTGTGGCACATAATACCATTCGCACATTAGCCAGTGGTACCGCAATATAAGAGCTATCAACTAATGTTCCAACCCGTATGACTAAGTCCAGACGATCTTCCACTACGTCCTGAAAATGATCATTACATTCGATATCAAGGGTGATATCAGGGTATTTTTTTAAAAATTCCCCCATGTAAGGGGTGATGATAATATCGGTCCACGTGAAAGGGGCAGCGATTTTTAGGATGCCAGAAGGGGTTTCTTTGAAACCCGCGATGGATTGTTCTGCGTCAAGCACGTCGTGCTGAATTTTTTTGGCTTTTTCATAATAAATTTGTCCCGCTTCGGTGAGGCTAAGTTGACGGGTGGTGCGTTGTAATAGTCTCACCCCTAAATACGCCTCTAGATGATTGATCTGACGGGAGACGGAAGGTTGAGACAGTCCAAGCCGACGGGCACTTTCTGAAAAACTGCCACTGTCTGCCACCGAGATAAAGACTTGCATACAAGCAAATAAATGGCGCTTTTCCATAGGGTAATAATCGATCAAAATTAATTCATTCATATTATGAATAAATGCTATACCAAATTGAGAGATTATCAAAGCGATCAGGATAAATGATAATACTGGCTATCTGTCTAGCTTAAAACTTAACAGGAGTGAACAATGAACGCATTCGATGTAAAAGATAAAATTGCTTTAGTGACAGGCGCTAACCGTGGTATTGGTGAGGGTTTTGTGAAAATTTTATTGCAGCAAGGTGCCAAAAAAATATATGCAGCGGCTCGAAATTTAGACAATCTAAAATCTATCGTGGCCTATGGCCCGCAAGTTATTCAACCGTTGTTGCTGGATGTGACCAATGCCGATCATATCATGAAACTAAAGACGCAAGTAGGGGAATTAGACATTCTCATCAACAATGCGGGTATCGCTAATGCCTGTACTTCGTCATCGGATCAGGCCCTTGAAATTGCACGTCTTGAAATGGAAACTCATTTTTTTGGTCCGTTGCATATCACTCAAACCCTGTTGCCTTTGCTCAAAAATGCCGAGCAAGCCGCTATTGTGAATATATCCTCCATTGCCGGGATTAGCAATTTTCCCGTGTTAGGACCTTATTCAATGACTAAGGCGGCGCTGCACTCTTTAACCCAAGGCTTGCGTACTGATTTGGCGAGTTTCAATATTCAAGTGGTGGGTGTCTATCCCGGTCCCATTGATACCCGCCTAGCCGAAGGCATGGATATGGATAAACCTAAACCAGAACAAGTCGCGATCAAAACGTTCGAAGCATTAAAACAAGGTGAGATTGATGTCTTACCGGATGATTTTTCCGTGCAAATGTATACCACTTTTCTTGAACATCCACATCAATTGGAAAGTGCGTTTGCAGACATGAAATAAGGAATAGGTAAGTCTATCATGTGGAGGCGCTACGCCTATTCACCCTACATTAATTCTGTATCCATTCGATATTTTTGTAGGGTGGATAACGATAAACCCATACTTCAGTGTTAATCGATCATGAGTTGCGCTCTTCACCGTTGTTTGGTGCATATAATGCACCCTATTACTACTATATAATACGGTTAGCCAATAAACTTGCCACCTTGAATACGTTGTGCTTCCATATGTTCCAATTCTCTTGCGCCTGACACAACGATTTGTGGGGCGGGTGTGAAATCTAGGCTGTTGTCTAGTTTGTCATAAGCCACTGAGTTTAGGACCAATTTAATGGCATTTAAGCGTGCTTGATGTTTATTGTTGGAGCGAATAATGGTCCAGGGGGTCTCGATGGTGTGAGTGCGCTTTAGCATTTCGTATTTAACATCGGTAAAATCATCCCAACGATCTTGAGCCTGTAAATCGACTTCACTCAACTTCCACTGGCGTAGCGGGTCTGTTTTGCGTCGTTCGAAGCGGCGGGCTTGTTCTTCTTTGGTGACACTAAAATAGAGCTTTAATAACATGATATCTTGCCGTGCCAAATCTCGTTCAAAGCCGACTACGCCCCGCATAAAATGTTGGTATTCTTCTTGGGAGCAAAAACCAAACACTTTTTCTACCATGGCGCGGTTATACCAGCTACGGTCAAACAGTACGATTTCACTGGCATGGGGGAAGTGTGCAATATATCTTTGGTAATACCATTGGGTGCGTTGTTCTTCGGTGGGTTTTCCTAAAGCAACAATGCGATAGTGTTTTTCATTCATATAGCGGGTGACACGTCGAATGGTTCCACCTTTACCAGCGGCATCTCGGCCTTCGAAAATAATAATCATTTTCTTTTGATGATCTTCCAAATAGCGTTGCAGACGAATGAGCTCCGCCTGGAAGGGCTTGAGTTCTTCATCTTGCTGATATTTAGCGACGGCTTTTTTATTGCTTGTCTTTAGGTGTTTATTTTGCTCAAGCAATTGTTGGTTTTGTATGAGTAAATTTTCATGTTCAGTTTGTTGCTTTTCGAGTTGGTTCATAGATTATCGCCTCCCCTGACGAATGGCGTTAGTTTCGGGTTTTGTATTTTGCTAATAAATCGAATAACACCCCTTCTCTTAATGCTCCACGCGATACTTCCATTTGTTCGATTTTTAGACTACGAAAAATCTCTCTGAGTAAGATAATGCCACCGGGAAAAACTTTCATACGTTTTTTCGATAAGTTGTCAAATTGCAATTCGCTGAGGTGAGAGGCTGTGCTGATGGAGGTGAATAAACGGTCCAGTGAGTCACGGCTAATGTAACCGTCACGGCTCCAGGCGCAATCACCAATAACTTTTCCGACCGCTTTAATTGTTCCCGAGGCGCCAAAAACTCTTGGCGGGATAGGTTCAAATTGTGAAATGAGGCGGTCGAGTTGTTTGCGAATAAAGGCTTGTCCGATGAGGATGTCTTTGGCAATCACGGCTTCATCGGGAAAGATGCCATGGGTGGCTGAAATGCAGCCAATGTTGACGCTCACGGCTGAACGGGGTGTTAGGTGAGTGCCACAAAATAACTTCAGTGCTACGGCCGCCAATGTCAACCACCAGGATGTTTTCGTCATCGGTGATCGCATTGCTATGAAATACACCGTTATAAATTAGCTTGGCTTCTTCATCACCAGAAATAATCTCGATGGGGCAGTTTAATATTTGTTCTGCGGCGGCGGTGAATTCAGCGCCATTTTTGGCATTGCGTAATGTTGCCGTACCCACCACCCGAATACCTTCTGGCTGATGCTCAGTGAGCAGTGTGCTAAAATGTTGCAGCGCAGTTAATCCCCGCTGGCTTGCTTCATTAGATAATATATCCGACTTATCCAGTCCAGAACCCAATTGAACCATATCTCGAAATTTCGCCATGACATCGAGTTTACCAAGGCGAAATCGACCGATAATCATGTGAAAACTGTTTGAACCCAAATCCACCGCAGCAAAGGGTGGCGATGCTTCCATTGTTAACATATCGATTCTGTCTGCCAGTGGTGTTTGATAACTCATTTTTATTTATTATGTTTTCATACGTACCCTAAAAAAACAAGTGGTTATCTCTTAAATACAGTGGCTTTAGTGGTCTCATTGTTGAGTATCGCTTGTGATTAGGCATGAAATTTTTTGTAGTTAGTTGGTTGGTCTCCTACCTATGACTCGTGTTGATGATAAAGTGAACGAAAATTGATGGCGATATGCACAAAAATTGCCGAAAATAGCAGCAAAAAAAAGCTAACTTTTTTCGTGCAAAAAACGACCGAAGTGAAAGTCTTGCAAGTTTTTGAAATTTTTATACTTTGGAAAAGTCAAGTAGGTTCGAACGATGCCCTGACTAAGACTCTGCAGTGTGGATTAAGCGCAGTGAATCCATCTATGTTGTACTAGATACAGCCTGTTCTCTGAAAAACTGTTTTATTAGTACTCAAAACGTACAACAATAATTCAATTCACTTGGGTTTTGCAATGTTGTAATAGTTTTTTGATACGTCCATATTGCAAAAACACCAATGTTAGCTGTTTTATTGAGACTCTGGTTTTGTAATGTTGAAAAATCCCCCCGGCTGCTCTAACAATGGCCATTAAAGTTGTAAATTTAATCAACATAGTGTTCATTAATAAATCAGAAATCACACATTTTAGGCTGCCCAATGTCTGAATAGAACTTAGAGAAAGCCTTTAACAAAGTTACGGCTAAAACCTGCCGAGAGATTATCAAAAAAATACGGAAAAGGTGTTTTGGAAGGAGGATGCAAGAGAATATGAAAAAAAACCACTAAATATCAGATGTTTTTTGGGCTTCGCTTGGGTCGAAATGATTGATTTATGCATATTTTCATGGGGAATATGGGAAGGGGAAAAAGCTTTTTAGTATAACACGGAATTTTCCTAAGTCTACCGGGACATCTGCAAAGATTTATAGTTCGACTCGATAATGGTCTGTGTCAATAAAAAAGGCCGTAACTTTTACGGCCTTTTAAATAAATTATTTATTTAAGAGTGGTTTTGCGGCGGCGTTGAATTGCTCCGGCGCCAAACCCAATTAATCCTAACCCTAAAAGTGCTAAAGAACTTGGTTCAGGCACTGGAACAGCAGAATCACCTATGAATTCTGCAGTGCCGACTAGAGCAAAGCCATCTGGAGTTGAGCCACCATTAGGGAACGGCTGAAAGCTAGAGCTAAAAGACCAGTCTGCGAAACCACCGATAGCGTCAGCTCTTGTATTTGTATCAAAGTAGGCTGCAGCCAGTCCACCAGTTACATCTAATAGACCCCTACCCGCACCAGTTTCTGCCCCTACTCCAAAAGTAGCGCCTGGCTCTAATGTACCAAAAAGTGTTCCTGCGCCTATTGGCCCTATGGGGTCATTTAGATGGCCAATTAGTGACAGCCAAAGTGAACCATTGTTGGCAGTGGTTTTGTCTTCAAGATCAAAGTCTGCTGGTGTGTCTACATAAAAGTTTATCCAGCCGTCCTCAAAAACAAGATCTATTTGGCCATCACCGTTATCATCATCTGCAGAGATAACTTTATAGCCGCCGAATTCGTATGTGAGTTCACATAATGCGCAAAAGTTAACTAAACCATTTAACGATGTTACTAAGCCTATGCCGGCTGCAATATCACCAACGGCGTCTAAGTTGTTTTCATATAAATTTGATTGAGCGGTAAAGTCAAGCAGTACATCTGTGTTCCATGTTATACCACCAACATTAACGACAACTGCGTTGACATTGGTCGCGGCAAGAAGAAAGCCTGCTGCCGCTGTTAGTTTAAGATATTTATTCATTGTGTCCTCCTGGAGGAAGTGTGGGTATAGAGAGAGAATAGTCTCATGTTTATTTTACTGCATCATTGATACCAATATTTGAGTTCTCCCCTGGCCGTCGTGTAACTTTATGTTTTTCAAAACAATAAAGTGCCATCTTGTATTTTTTCCTAATGAAATCCTGGCTGAATATTGCTCCATAGATGGACTTTGTAAGATTTACCGACAAATTTGAAAGCAAATTTCACGTTATTTTTTTATCTTTGCTTTCTATAATTTTGTTCTTTATGTTCAAACTATATTTAGCAAAAATCTAAGTAGTCATTGTATCCTATTGAAAAAAAAATCTTTTTGTTTTTTTTATTTCTTCGTTTGGTTTCTAATTTTTTGCTCACTGTTAGCCATTGCTATTGTAATTTATTTCGACTTTAAGTAGGCACCATTCTATGATGATGTATATTGGGACTAAAGTTGGTTTCACTACCGTACACTTTGATGTAAAAACCCATTGACACACTATTGTCAGCAATTGAATGTTTGAGGCCAAAATCAATGAGAGGCGTTTGTTACTATCATTGTGAGGCTTGGCTTATACTCAAAAATGCCTATCCGGCGGAGTTACGAGGCCAGATTGCTCATCATTTGAGCGTGTGTGTTAATAGGACTGTAGTTTCATTGGGCGTGGCCAAAGTTATCTTGCCGTCTCATTGGGGGACAAGCTCCTGGCCGTCGCTAGGCGGAGAGCCATTAAGCTATTGGCCTGCGTAATGGTCACTTTTACAAAAAAGGCCAAAGTTGCGTTGAATAAATCTCCAAACGAAAAGATAAGGCAAAGCAAAGGATAGATACCTTAAGCAGGAATAGTTGTTACAGGCATTGGTCAGCCCCATTATGGAATTTTCTATTTTAAGAGGCGTCACATCTAACTGGGGAATATATTGATCGACGAGAGACATAAGCTGTTGATTGTAGTGCTCTTTTATTAGTCTCTACTAAGGTTAAAACCACCGCCTTTAGGCGGTCAGATTTATC
>CAYUAI010000094.1:0-15027 GCA_964442745.1 uncultured Chromatiales bacterium | reverse complement strand
TTCAAATGGCGTTGTCAGGGGAGTTGGACTCAATGAATTTGGGGTGAGTAGTTACTGTTTTTGTACCTTAAGACGGGGCGCTTCTCGTACCACAATACCTTTGCCATCAAAGCTGATCACTTGAATCGGTTTCTTTTTTACCAGGAAGTCGTGCAAACGCAATATGGACAGAGCCAAACTGTGCCTCTGTCAGATGAACGTTATGATAAAAGTTAGCATGGCCATATTGAGCACTGACTTTGAGCTTACCCAGTGGCGTTTATCGAGCCAAAGGGAGCCTGTAAAAAAACTCAAAAGGGTTTGATAGCGTTTAGGTGGACGCTTCATTTTTCGATTTGTTAGGAGGTGAATGAAGGTCTATTGTCGCATAGGTTTTTAGCTCAATATCTTTATGTTTCTAAATGAAATATCCAGAGTTAACCTGGAGTTTTGTCAGGCAATCAGCCCATACAAGTCACCTTCACTTTTCCAAAATTGCTCTGGTAAGTGCGGGTTTAGTTTTTTCGCCGATGGGTGCGTGAGTGGCCATCCGCCCCTTCCACACAAGGGCCAACCTCACCATTTCCTCGTTGATCTAACGATTCTTGCAATAACCGTCTTAGCAATTCTCGGCCTTCTATCTGAATGAGTGACTCGATGTCACTGTGCGTTTTTTCAACGCAAGCCAATGTGTTGAGTTGATCAACTATTGAGAGGTATTGCTCATAAGAAGACGAAAAAGGGTTTTCATTCGCGACGATTTGTGATTTCATCAACAAGGCCTCTTTTGGTGTGTTTTTTTGTGAGAAAAGAAAACTTGCTTTACACCATTGGAGGCCGATTTTCAATTAATCACGTTGTCGTAAAAGAGCCGCACCCAATCTGTTTATGCATTATGCTTTTGACAAGTGGATAGAAAAACGATTTCCAAACAAGCCATTCTGTCGGTACCCCGACGATGGGCTTGTCCACTGCAACTACATCGCAGAAGCGGAGATGATAAGGAGTGCACCGGCGGATAGGTGGCAGGAATGTGACCTTGAAATACATCCTGATAAGACGACGATAGAAAGGGAAAACACGCTGTCACTCGTTTTGACTTCTTGGGTGATACGTTTTGCGCAAGACGGGCGAAAAATCAGTGGGGTAAGTTCTTCATTAATTTCAGCCCGGCCATGAGCGCCAAAGCAGGCAAGGCCATAAGACAAGAAGTGAGACGTTGGAAACTGCATTGACGCAGTGACAAATCACTTCTTGATATTGCCCGAATGTTTAGGTCGACTATCCAGGGCTGGATAAATGACTATGGACGCTTTTACAAATCAGCCATGTACCCGACACTACGGCATATCAACCGTAAGCTTTTTTTATGGGCGATGAGGAAATACAAAAAGCTGAAGCGCCATAAAAGACGTGCGGAACACAGGCTTGGTGATATTGCAAAAAAGCATCCTGGCCTGTTTCCACATTGGAAGCTTGGCCTGAGGCCGATGGTTGGATGGTGGGAACCCAGTTCACGCTGGATTCTGAGAACAGCCGAGGGGGTGGTTCCCTTGGCTGACTCGACTTCGGGTCTTCGGTAAATCTAAACATCAAGCGGAAAAGGCGCTCGGAATTCGTAACCGATATTATCGAGAATGAACTCGGACTTAAGTTAAATCCCGAGAAAACTCACATCATTCTTTGGTAGTGGTTTCGATTATCTTGGTTTCTACGTCTCAGTTTTCACCATTCGCATGAGTGAAAAAACGGAAGAACGCTTTAAGGATAAGATCAAGGATATTACCCGTCGGAGTCACCATCTGGATGCCGATGTGGTCGTGGCCTTTAATCGTGTTATTCGAGGTAGCGTACGATACTTCTCTGCACCATTCACCACCGGTCTTGGTCGTTTTAACGAACTTGATCAATATATCCGGCGGCGAATTCGGAGCATGAGATTTAAACGTATCTGGAAGTCGGATAATTACAGGTTCTTGAATAAGCATATTCACAATCGCCGCTTTATCACCTGTCGTGAGGTATACTTAAGCGCAAGCTAAGATGTTATATTTATTCCCCTGTCGGGGCAATTGCTCGGGGATCACCCAGTACTAGAAAGTTGTACGCTGGGAAATATGGGGAATCGACCCCATTGCGATAACGGCACTTCCTGACCCACTGCTGACTGGAACGCAATTGATGAACTATAAAAAATACAAATTTTTGATATTTTCTGATCTTTATCGCATTACAGGTAATGTTGGTTGACCTTTACTTATTCGGCATATCCTAAAAGACAGCTCTTATAAATATAATTTTTGGATGAGAACCTGCTCTTATACAAAAAATAATAAAATACTAAAATTTTCCATTTATCCATTTTCAAGGTTTTTGCTTAGTCGCTTAACATACAAATTGGGTATTTCTATTCCACAAGATACTAAAATTGGAAGTGGGTTTTATATCGGGCACTTCGGTGGAATTGTGGTGAATGGTCAAAGTGTAATAGGAAAAAACTGCAATATTTCACAAGGTGTTACTTTGGGACAAGCTAACCGAGGAAGAAACAAAGGTTATCCAACATTAGGAGACAACATCTATATTGGGCCTGGTGCAAAAATTGTTGGTTCTGTAAAAATTGGAAATAATGTTGCTATTGGTGCAAATTGTGTTGTTACAAAGGATATTCCTGACAACTCGGTTGTAGTAGGTATCCCTGGAGAAGTGATTTCACAAGACGGCTCAAAAGGATATGTAATCAGAACTGATTATAAAAATAAAATCAGCTAAATCGGGTAGCTGAGGGTTTTTCTCCCTCAGCCCCCACACCACCCATCATGCGAATCCGCCATGGGCGGTTCGAACATTATGGGTAAACGAAATCCAACTTTCCCTCGGCGAAAATAGTCCTTGCTGTTTTAACCATGGGTCATTCAGCGCCATTTGAATGCAGGGTAATCCTTATCTAAGTTAAAAATACATAATACCTGTATCCATTGTCTACAGGTATTTGAATAAATCGAGTCAAGCATAATAATAAAAATAGCACCGGTCATTATTCGCCCAAAGCAGTGAACAGTTTGATTAAAAGGCAGACGAATTTCTTTGAGCGAACCCTGGGTTAGTCCTGTTAATCAACCCATCGACGTTTTTGGGTGAAGCGGCTTGCTCCGTGATCAGGATGTCGATTAACAATTCCCCCCTGTGCTTATCGAGCTTTTTCCCTGTCAGTATTTCAATGGGCGCCTGACGTTTACCTTCTTTGTAGCGCCGATGGTTATGATAAAACATAATGTCTCTTGAGTGATTTGGCCTTTGAACGCATTAAGATAGGGGCGGATGTACGAGTTCACCATTTCCACCAATGACGAAGCTCTGATCATCGTGTTTAATCGGCCAAAAGCGTCATCAATGGCGGCGTGTGCTGACTCGCCCAGAAAGGGTTCAGCACAGCGCCACCAAAAATCACACTCATTTTGATGATAACGCTTGATGGCGGATTTCGTTTGATGCGCTTGGTGCCAATGCGGCCAAGCCAGAGACCGATAATCCCGCACTCGAACGCTGTCCATTAACCAATGTAAGTGATCATTTGATAGGCCAATGCGAGGGCGTGTTCATACGCACTCAATCGTTTATGTAGATTGTCACTAGAACGGGCATTGCTAAATTTACGTAAACATTCACTTTCTTGCTCAATCATCGCCTACGCTTGATTTTCGAGGCGAGTGAGATACCCGCACAGATCTCTGAGTTCATGGAAATGAATTGAGTACCAGGATTTATCAGGGCAGGCATCAAAAAATCCTTTGACCAATCCCGTGCCCCGATCACTGCTCAGACCTAAGGCCTTGTATTGATTATGTTGGATTGGTAGAAAGTGATTTTTCCATGTTTCTGCGTTGCGGTTTGGCGCGAGTTCAATGCGTAAAATAGCCGTACTCACCGGCTCGACTGTCATGAGTATCGGTCGGTGGCACGCAAATATTTCATCCCCTAAAACCGTGACACAATGGGGTTGATCGGTTTTCAATGTGTCAGGTAACTGTGAACCATCGGCCTTAAAGCGCTACGGCACCATAGGTCCCTTAGCAAAGCATGGCAAGCGTGGCGATGTTAATGCGTTTCTCGATAGATAAATCGAGTCGTCTGACAAATTTCACAAATCGCTTCCTTTGGTGAGGATCACCGGATGTTGGGCAAACAAAAGATGATCACTTACCATTGGAAGCTCTTTATCGTTGACTCAAATCAGTGGTCGCTATCAAACTCAGAGCAAGTGGCCGATAAATACCCGAAAACAGGTTGAATATCACCCAGAATATGAATGCTTTTTAGGCGCCTCGCTCCATATACTGTCAACGGGCAAATGATGGGTGCCTATTTTTTCAGGACAAAACTTTCAGTTTTCCAGGGAATAAAAAAAAGGGGCGTAACATCGAATTGAATACGAAGGTGTGCTTTATGCACCCCTTTAATTTTCAGTCCATCTTGGCCTACGTGGTCTAAAAATAGTTTTTAAACGTATCACAACTATCCATCTCGCCATTTGTTAAACCTATTTTAAACCATTTTACCCGCTGTGCTGAACTGCCATGGGTAAATGAGTCAGGACTGATATAGCCTTTTGACTGTTTTTGCATCGTATCATCACCAATCGCACTTGCCGCTGTCAGGCCTTCTTCTATATCGCCCGCTTCGAGTAGTTGTCGGCTATTATTAGCATGATTTGCCCAAACACCAGCAAGGCAGTCAGCCTGTAGCTCTTGTCGAACAGATAGCTTGTTGCTCTCTGACTGACTGAGTTTATTGCGAGCAGCATGAACCTTTTTGGAGATACCAAGTAAGGTCTGAATATGATGACCTACCTCATGGGCAATCACATAGGCTTGGGCGAAGTCCCCCGGTGCTTTAAAGCGATTTTTCAATTGATCATAAAAACTCAGGTCGATGTAGACTTGTTGATCACCAGGACAATAAAAAGGTCCCATCGCAGATTGAGCCATTCCGCAAGCGGATTTTACTGACCCTCTAAACAGCACTAGACGTGGCTCCTGATAGCTGATTCCTTTTTGTTGGAACAAGGTGGTCCAGGTTTCTTCGGTATCTGCCAGAATAACTGAAATGAAATCCACCAGTTCTTTTTCTGCTGCCGTTTCGCTAAACGGCTCTGTCGCTAAGCGGGTCGGCAGGCCTTGTTGTAAGCCAAGGCCGGCTAACATATTGCCCAGATTTCCAGAAAATAAACCATAGGCCGCCACACATGCAACGAGCATCACCGTCCCTTTGACTCCCAAAAACCTAGAGACCACAGGAAGCAGACGTAAAATGCCACTCCCACCTCTGCCCATACCACCCAACCCAGAGGCACGCATGTTACGCCGGTCTTCAATATTGTTACTTTTACGTTTTCCACGCCAACGCATAATTATTCCCCTAATAGTCTAATTTTGTAATTCTGAGCAATTGTTGTATTCTAACTCTCGCTTTGATCAATCGTTTTTTAAGTAAACACTGTCCGTCAAAAACGTTCGAGAAATTAGATGCCTAGTTTATAAGGATGCCGTACTCGTGTCACAGCCTATAGAATAATACGAGTAATCCACTATAAAAAATGAGTATAGGAAGTATAACGACCTTTTTGTAAGAATCCAAAAAGTATCCTCATGGCTGAAATGCCAACCAATGCCATTGACCGCTTAGATGTTCGATGGTGTGTGGCTTTCTTTGTTAATTGACAAGTGAAATCATTTAGATTGAAGAGACCGGTGAAACATATCGGTCTATAATATATCCATAGCGTTATGGATAACGTGGCGTAGATTAAAGTAGAATAGGGATGATCATTGAAAAAACTAAATCTTATCTGCTAGGTCAAATCTATGGAAAATAATAAGAAAATTAAACCTCTCGCATCGCGGAATATTAGACAACCCTGTTTTACGGCCCTCCCGTTAATCAGGGATCTCTGGGTGGTTGGGGCGCCCGCACCATGAAAAAACCAATCATTTTAATTTTTATTACCATATTTTCATTAACCGCTTGCTTTTTCAAGATTATTGAGCAGGAGATTTTCGGCCAAGCGCGGATAGCGTGGCAAGCGCAGAATCTGGATACTTATCAGTTTCATTATCGTGAAACAGGTTTTTCGCCTCTTCAAGGCACATGGCAGATAACTGTTGTTAATGAGAAAGTTGTGCAGGTCGTGTCGCTAGATTCTGATGTGGCAAGCAAGTTTCTTACGTTAAAGCTTGATAATGCGCCTGACATGCCTGCGCTTTTTGATCGCATTCAATCTAATCTTGATTCACCTGATGTTTCTGTCAATTTTAGTTTTCATTCTGAGTTCCATTATCCTGAGTTTGCATCTTTTTCTCGGGCGAGTGAAAATAATGGCTTTGTCGTTGAGTATTTTTCACCGAATGTGGATGTTGTACCACTGACAATGTTGTCAAAGACAAAATGGATATTAGAGAGAATGATGCTCGATGCAACACCGGTTGATGTCATTGACAATATGACGTCGTTAGAATTCAGTGCCATGGATGAGGTTCAAGGCAATGCCGGTTGTAACTATTATTTTGGTAAGGTGCAATTGACTGAAAAAAACCTCAAGTTTGAGAATATGGCAGCCACTAAGCGTGCTTGTTTAACACCTGACGATATTATGCATCAAGAACAATCCTACCTATTAGCACTCGATGGGGCATTTAGCTATCAAGTTACGGAAACTCAACTGCGACTCGTTGAACAGTCCAGTAATACGGTATTGTCTTTTGTGCCCGAAGACCGAAATACCAAGCCAGCACTGAATTCGCCACTTTATCAAGATATTATCGATACCATTGGCATTGCCAGTTGTACCGATAATAATCAATGCGCCACTATCGCGGTGGGGAACAAACCTTGTGGCGGACCTACCCACTATTTAGCCTATTCATCACAAAGTACAGATGTTGATGTGCTCAGCTCACTGGTGACTCAGTTTAACGCCGCGCAAAGGGAAGAAAATATGAGGCTTGGACATATTTCTAATTGTATGGTTGTGTCAGAGCCAGCGGTGGTCTGTGTGCAGAGTCAATGTCAGATCGTTCGTGATTAATCGGGGATGTCACCCATTCTTCTCTCGACCAAATAGGACGACCCGTTAACCCAGCCGCCATCGCCGGTGTTCACCACCTCAATGACGCCCTTATTTTCGTATTTTGCGCACCGTCGCGTAGCCAAGATCCGGAGGGAGCGTGTCTTCGGATGGAGTGGAATCTTCCGTCGATTTATCGGTGGACACCGGGTCGGGGATTTTATATACCTTAGGAATGGACACGCAATAGCCTCCCGGTTTCACCTCCCATCTTCCGCCTGTCTTCGCCCGTTCTTCGGCAATGGCGCCTGCATTGCTCTAATTACCTACATCCATGTAGGCATCCATCACAAAAGCTCGAAATAGAACGACGATTCCTGCACTTTTGTTCACTCAGAACGAACCAATACAAACCCAATCTAGGGCGCCAAACAGGGAGGTTATTACATGCCCACTCCTTAGCGATCGCCGTATGATTTCATCACCAATACCACTTTTCATTCAATAGCTTTATAACCCATTAATTTATAGTTGCACATACAACTATAGCATGCTATTATTTTAAAATGTTTGATCGATGTCTTTATTTTAATCTCAATGCTTTGACCCGCTTAGTTAACAAAAAGTGGGCGGAGGCTTTTGATGTATTTGATCTATCACCTGCACATGGCTACATGCTTCGTGTTGTTTTATCCAGACCTGGCATTACCCCGAAAAAACTTGCTAGTGAGTTGAGACTTAAAAAGTCAACCATTACTAGATTTGTTGACGCCCTACAGGAAAAGGGGCTAGTGACAAGAAAAAAATCAGTGGATACTGATGGCCGTGAACAAAACGTCTATCCAACGGGTCAGGCAAATAAGATACATGCTTCCTTGGATGATCTTGGAGAATCTTTGTATCAGGCGATGGTTTCAAGTATTGGAAAAAAGCAACTGAGAATGCTTGTCAACCAGCTTCGGGAAAGTGCTAAAAAAATCCAGTAATATTTTTAATATAAAAGTTGTATATACAACTATATGACTAGTCATGCTAATTACAGAAACAGCAATAACAGGATCTGAGTACATTGACGTCAAGGCTTCAAATCCAGAATATGCCCTCATTAATTTTTATCGAGCATTCAATCGTGCTGATATTGATTTGATGTCTGGAAATTGGGGGCTTGCTGGCGAACAGGTTGCTCAACGAAGAAAGCGAGATAGGTAAGAGATGGTGAAGCTTTTTCCATTCTATGGATAGCTCTCAACTGCCATATCATTAACCAAGCCCGATGAGAAATAATTGCATGGTATTTAACAAAACAACTATTTTATTATTGGCTGTGTTCGCCGTTTTTTATGCTCATTCAGCTACAAGCGGAGAAAACAACAATATGATTAAGTTAGTATTTGTGCTAAAAATTACTGATGAAGTAAAATATCGTGAGTATCGGAATCAAATTAAACCACTGATGAATGAACTGGATATTGTAATATTAAAGGAGTATAGGATATCAAAAGCTGTTCATAATACTGACAAAAAAGACAGCGTTAATATGTTAGCGATGTTTGGGTTCCCTAGTTCGGAGATAAAAGAGATATTTTTTTCCAATGATGTTTATCAAAATGCAAAGGTTCTCTTCGCCGAATCAACGGCGAATTTTGAAAAACTTGTTGAATAGTAAAGAGCAAACATAATTAAATGATTGTGATGTAATTACCAAAAAATCCTAACAAAACCGATATTGGGCCGCCTAACATTTGAAGATAACGAAGGAGGTAATACGGGTTGTATTGTCGATTGACGAAAATTTTTGAAAAAGCAAGGATCAATCGGGCTCAAATGATAGGCGGCCCAATGTCGATGATTAGATGAATACTCCTTATTCAACCAACAAAAACAAAGCGCCATCACCTCTTAAAATATTCAGCAAAAGGCTTCTACGGCTTCTTGCAATCGCTTGTCTCAGCTCATCAAAATTAGAAACCTGTTGCTTATTCGCAGAAAAAATAATGTCCCCAGCACGTAAACCTGCCCGCCAGGCGGCGCTTCTTCGCGTAACACGTTGCACACGAATACCTGATTGGCCATTCTGATATAGCGGTTCCTCAATCAATAACTCTGCCCCACTCAGCCGAGGAGAAATATTTTTACCCATTGTTTTAACCGGTTCTGAGGCCGTCACCTCAGCGGTTAAACTTAACATTTCTCCATTACGCATCACCGTCACATTGATTTTTTGACCTACCCTCAATAAACCAATCAAGTTACGTAAATCGCTGGCGTTAGACACTCGACGTTTATTCATTTTTATGATGACATCACCAGCTCGCAAGCCAGCCCGCTCGGCTGGTGAATCATTCACAGTTTGCGAGATCACCGCACCTGATAACTGCTTCATACCAAAAGCTCTGGCTAGATCCGCCGTTAAATCTTGAATATATACGCCTAACCGACCACGCCTGACTTCACCGTGTTTAATGAGCTGTTGCATGATATCGTTTACCATATTCACAGGTATAGCAAAACCTATTCCCACATTGCCTCCGGCTGGCGCAATAATCGCGGTATTAATACCCACGAGCTCGCCATGCAAATTGACTAACGCACCGCCTGAATTGCCAGGGTTAATCGAAGCGTCTGTTTGAATAAAATCTTCATAGCCTTCAATCCCTAGACCACTCCGCCCTAATGCACTGACAATACCTGAAGTCACCGTTTGCCCCAAGCCAAAAGGATTACCAATCGCCACCACAAAATCACCGACTTGCAGATTATCGGAATTCGCTAGCGGTACCGCATTCAAGTCGTTAGCCGGGACTTGAATGACAGCCACATCTGAATCAGGATCAGTGCCAACAATTTTTGCCAGCAAGCGCCGCCCATCGCGCAACGTCACAGTAATCTCATCGGCTTTGTGAACCACATGGTTATTGGTAATCACATAACCCTGCTCGGCATCGATCACGACACCCGAACCAAGACTTTGGGTGATTTTCTCACGTGGTCGTTCAGGGATATTGAAAAATCGCCGAAAAAATGGATCTTGAAATAACGGATTGTCTCGCACTCGTACCCGACTTCGGGTTGATATATTGACCACGGCGGGTGTTACTTTTTTCAGCATTGGTGCGAGTGAAGGGACGGGTTGCCCGCTTGCCTCAGCCATTTGTTCAAAAGGAATCGCAGCGAATACATGATTGATAGGAAGTACGAAAAAACAAAAAAATATAAAAATCAACGGTGGTCGAACAATGGCTTTCATCAACAATACACTCCTACTTTAATTTCGTTACACTAAGCAGATTATCGCCCACTAAAGACACCAGAGGCAAGATGATAAAGACCTCTTTCAATGGCTCCATTCAACAAAAAAATGTTAGAAAAAATAAAAAAGGCAGAAGCATGAATGCCTCTGCCTTGAAGGGCTACCCGCCTTACTCACTCAGTGATTTGCAAGCAATACGGGTAGAGGGAGAAATGAGTTTAGTATTGATAAAACACTAGCTTTGAACATTAATTTTTCGAGGTGGTTCTAGCTTTAATTTGGGAATGATTATCTCCAACACACCATGTTTACCTGTGGCAGAAATCGACTCTGTATCGACTTGCTCGGGCAAATTGAAACGCCGGGAGAATGAACCCTGCACGCGCTCAACACGTTGATAATTTTCATATGACGCTTTGGTTTCATCTTTTCTTTGACCTTGAATACTGAGCACACCTTTCTCCATCGTAATTTCAATATCTTTAGGGTCCACCCCAGGAATATCCGCATAAATCACATAGTTGTCAGCTTCTTCCTGAATGTCCACGGCCGGCACCCAATCATCTATTTGCGCTTTCGTCACGGGCCGATCACCATTCAATGACGTTCTAAAAAATACCCGACCCAATTCACGATTCCATTGGGTTAAAGCCTGCCAGGGTTCATATCGAGTCACGTTCATCATTTTTAAAACTCCTCAGTTTTTTGAATACATTGACTATGTTTATTTTTGGCTTTGCTCATCCGTCTCGATGAATAAACATATTCGTTTTGCTTGCTCTTATTTACCAGATGGAGGTCGCAATTTTTTTTTCAATAGCCCTCTAAAATTTTTTGAGAAACGCTCATATTTGTGGCATGGCCGAGGAATCAAACAAAATCATATACGAGTGGCGAAATGCAAGTAGGAAGAAGCCAATGACTTCATTATAATGCCAAATTGGCGTCAAAAAATTGGAAATAGAAAACACTAGATATTGTGGTTGCACCGCCCAGTAAATAAGCCTCCTGTAACCGCCTGAAATTAAAAGATTAAACATCAACCTAATGTTTTTTAAGGATTTTATTATCTTTGCAACTTGATGTAAAGAAAACTACAATACACAACATATAGTGGTATGAAAACTTCGCTAATTAGCCAATATTTAAACGACGAGAGTGAAGTCATCGCGCAGCAATTTGATTTCACAAGAACTTTATTTTACGAAAGAAAAATGACGATATTACTTGACAGAGCAATCACTCACCTCAGCGATTATATAACCAACAATGATGTACCTTGAACCTGAAAACCTACATTGATACTCTCACTTCAGTCGCTCTAATCGATAGCCGAGCTGATTAAATTTTGTGCCAAAGCGGGAAGAAATAATGACGCTCTCCGCCATTTTTAATTAATATTTAGCCGCCATCGAGTCAAAAAAATACCACCGCAAAAACAGGATGTGAATAACATATTTTGCAGTGGTATTTTTTTGATCCAAATGACGTCTCAAAAACTAGAAAGGGGTTCGTACCGATGAAATCAGCCCATTTAAAAGCTGTACCCAATACTGTTTTGGAAATTGATTTTCAAACAGCCTCCCTTGATATCTGGGATAAGAAGTATCGCTTAAAAACAAAAGATGGCACCGCCATTGATAAAACCATTGATGATACCTATAAGCGAGTGGCACGGGCACTCTCCGAGGTTGAAGAAACCCAAGCGAAACGTGACAAATGGTATGAAGATTTTTTGTGGGCACTTCGCCGAGGGGCGATTCCTGCCGGGCGTATTACCTCGAATGCTGGCGCTCTAGCGTACAAACCGGCCACCTCAACCATTAATTGCACGGTCTCCGGCACCATCGAAGATTCCATGGACGACATTCTGGCGAAAGTTCATGAAGCCGGTTTAACCTTAAAAGCCGGTTCGGGTATCGGTTATGAATTTTCCACATTACGTGGCAAAGGCGCGTATGTTTCTGGGGCCGGCGCCTACACCTCAGGCCCATTGTCGTTCATGGATATTTACGACAAAATGTGTTTTACCGTTTCCTCAGCGGGTGGCCGACGAGGGGCACAAATGGCCACCTTCGATGTCGGACATCCCGATGTCATGGAATTTATCCGAGCCAAACGTGAAGATGGTCGGTTACGCCAATTTAATCTTTCCTTACTCATTACCAAAGAATTTATGGAAGCTGTAAAAAATGACATCGACTGGCAATTGGCTTTTCCTTTAACGGAAAAAGAAGCCGCCTTAGATGCCATTGATCTTGACAATGCACAACAAGTTATCTGGCGCAGTTGGCCCGTCACCCACCCCTATATCATCAATGATGAAGAACTGGTGGCCTGTAAAATCTATCGGACCATTAAAGCACGCCGCTTGTGGGACTCGATTATGGCGTCCACCTATGATTTTGCCGAGCCGGGTTTTGTCTTGATCGACAAAATGAATGAAATGAACAACAATTGGTTCTGCGAAAATATCCGGGCTACGAACCCATGTGGTGAACAGGGACTTCCCCCTTACGGCTCTTGTCTATTGGGTTCTATCAATCTCACCCGTTTTGTCAACAAACCTTTTACCGAACAAGCGAACTTTGACTGGGAAGAATACCGCACCACGGTGGCCATTTTTACCCGCCTGCTAGATAACGTCGTGGAAATAAACGGCTTGCCACTGGAACAACAGCAGCATGAAATTTTGCACAAGCGACGACACGGTATGGGCTATTTAGGCTTAGGCTCAACCCTGACCATGTTGCGCATGCGTTATGGGGCGACAGAGAGCTTGGCATTCACTGAAAAAGTCACCCAAGAGATGGCCGTGCAAGGTTGGCGTAGCGCACTGGACTTGAGCCTGGAAAAAGGCCCCGCCCCCATCATGGAAGAAGACTTTGAAGTCACCCCAGAAATGCTACGCAAACAACCACAAATGCGTACTGATGGTTATCAAGTGGGTGATCTTGTCAAAGGCAAGGTACTGCATGCGAAATATAGTCATTATATGCAAAATATTGCGGATATTGATGCCGATCTTGTTAAACAACTCGAAGCCGTCGGGGCTCGATTTACTCACCACACTTCCATTGCCCCTACCGGCACTATTTCGCTATCACTGGCCAATAACGCCAGCAACGGCATTGAACCCAGTTTTGCCCATCATTATTTTCGTAATATTATTCGAGAAGGCAAAAAGACCAAAGAAAAAGTTGACGTTTATTCGTTTGAATTATTAGCCTATCAAGAAATGATCAACCCCGATGCCCGCCCCTATGCAGAGACTAAGGCAGAAAAACTACCGGATTATTTCATTACCGCTGATGATATCACCCCGAAGCAACATGTCGATGTGCAAGCCGCCGCCCAGAAGTGGATTGATTCCTCTATTTCCAAAACCGCCAATATTCCTACCGACTATCCCTATGAAGATTTTAAAGACGTTTATTTATACGCCTATGAACAAGGCCTGAAGGGATGTACCACTTTTCGCTTTAACCCAGAAGCCTTTCAAGGCGTATTGGTTAAAGAACAAGATTTAAAAAACACGGTTTATCGTTTTACCTTAGATGATGGTACCGCTATCGAAGCGAAAGGTGATGAACAAATTGAATACGACGGAGAGATGCATACCGCTGCCAATCTTTATGATGCCCTAAAAGAAGGTTATTACGGTAAATTTTAACTAACGATTAACACCCGCCTCTCGACATAAAAAAAAGTCGAGTGGCCACACGGAGTACTCGATGAGCCTATCTATCACCAATAAAATCGTTGGCTTCAGCATTGTCAAAGAAGATAATGCCAACGAGAAAATACCGACGGAAACATCACCACCAGAACAAACCGTAGAGCAAATGCATGAAAAAATTGCTCGCCCCGAAATGCTGTTTGGCTCAACCTATAAAATTAAAACACCACTGACCGAACATGCTTTATATGTCACCATCAACGATGTGGTACTCAATCCCAATACGCCGCATGAGCATCGACGCCCCTTTGAGGTTTTTATTAACTCAAAAAACATGGATCATTTCCAGTGGATCGTGGCGCTGACGCGTATTGTTTCTGCGGTATTTCGTAAAGGTGGCGATAGCACCTTCTTAGTGGAAGAACTTAAAGCCGTGTTTGATCCCCGAGGCGGTTATTTTAAAAAAGGCGGAAAATACATGCCTTCCCTCGTCGCAGAAATTGGCGATGTACTGGAAGAGCATTTGCGCCTCATTGGCATGATTAAAGATGATGATTTAGATGATCATCAAAAAGAATTTCTTCGAAAAAAACGCGCTGAATACGAGGCAGAAACCCATCTTGGTGAACAAAATAATCAATCAGAGTTTCCAGACGGGGCTCAATTGTGCGAAAAGTGTAACACTAAGGCCGCACTAAAAATGGATGGCTGCTTGACGTGCCTTAACTGCGGTGACTCTAAATGCGGATGATTTATGCCAAATGATTATTACGTCGCCCATTCCTAAGTAGAAAAAAGTTTTTGGGTCCTTTTAATCAAATATAATAAGGGGTCTATCATCCATCATTAATGGAAAATAAACCATAAATTTTTATATTCCACACACATGATGATTTCGAGGTAAGCTTAAACTGATTTCAGAAAAAATCATTAAAAAAATAACGCATCATCTTCTTTTCCCCAGGTAGCGAATCCACATCCGCCATGAGTGATGTCATCACGTGCTATGGCGTGACCGGATTAAATAGATACCTTTTTTAGAGGTTTTTGCCTTGC
>CAYUAI010000093.1:0-15349 GCA_964442745.1 uncultured Chromatiales bacterium | reverse complement strand
GCCACTAGCGATAACGGTGGTGGAATCCCCTTCTTTGAGTAGAGTGGTGCCAGGTTTTACATCGAGTGTTTCATCGGCCAATTCATTGCCAAATGGGGAATCAGGTAAGGAGCAGGCTTTAACATCGTCTTCCAGGGGAGTTAATATAAAATTCAATACCGAGGTGGTTTCAGTACCTTGTACCATGGTGCTGATTCGGATTTGACTTTCCACCCAGGCAGAATAATGTTTCAAATACACTAAATTGAAGGTGGCTAAGCCATTTTTATCCGTGATAAGTATATCTGGCAAGGTACCCGCTGCTGAATTTTCGGGTGTTAACGTGCCATCGTTATTAACGTCTTCCCTTAGATCCATGATCTCATTGTTATTAATGTCTTCCCCTAGATCCATGATCCCATTGTTATTAATGTCTTCTCCTAGATCCATGATCAGATTTTTATTAATATCTTCATTGTTAATCATAAGTGAAGTGGGACGTCGAATACATCGAACAATATCACCTGTAGCATTGTAAACTGGCTCCCAGTAACCTTTGTAATAACCGTTGGGCCAGGCGCTTAAACTGACGGTAGTACCCGCAACAGGATTACCATTGGAGTCAGCGACTAATACGGACATAGGCATACTATAGGCGGTGTTTTCATTGATGGAGGAAAGCGTAGTGCTGCGACCCACGACGACGGAACCGGCGGTGCCACCAATGACAATGGGAATGGCATCGGTAAATTCGATACCGTTGTTAATAACGCGGGCTTTAATAATGACACCTTCCGGCGTGGAACTGATGGTACCGGAGTTAAAGGTGGTTTCAAAACTGCCGTCCGATAGTGTGGTCCCATAAACCGGTGATAAGAATTCACCCCCACCGGTGGCATTTTCGATGGTAAACCATACCGTGGCATTGCGTACCGGGAAGTCATAGGTGTTAAACACTTGAGCTGTGATTTTTGCTTCATAATTGAGTTCACCGACTTTCAGTGGTATCACGTTACGGTCAGCTTGAATGGTGATATATTTTGCTTCTATGGCGGGTGCCGAAAAATCGACAATCAATCGATCCATAATTGAATTATCATTATTGTCAAATACTTCCACGGTAGCGGTGCCTCCGACTGTGGAGGTGAGTTCTACGCTGGTAACTCCATTAACAACGGCCTGGGTTATTTTATTACCACTGTCAATTTCGCCCAATAACGTACCTAAAGAGGTGATAAAAGTGACTTCGGTAGTGGGGCTAGGTGCTTTCACATTAATGACTAGCTTGCTATTCACATCGCTATCTTCTCGTTCATCGGTTGGCGCAGTGATTTGAAAAGCTTGTGTGATTTCATTAATGGTAAATTTTTTGGAGTAAGATGTGTTGAGTGCGATGGCTGTGACCGTGACCGTGCCAGCAGATGCGGCGGTGAGAGTGACTTCAAAGCGACCATTAATATCAGTTTTTCCTTCGTTTATTTCTATTATAAAGTCATCTTTGTCTATGTTTGTTTTGACGCCATTAATTTCTACTTTGTTATTGTTGATGTTTTTCATGTCTTCAGGATTATCTATTTTCCCTTCTTCGAGAGATAAAGTCGCGCTATTAGCTTTGGGACTCGATACGACTACGAGAATATCAGTATCGTACACTGGATCGCCATTGCTATTGCTAGCAATAAGACTCAGGTTCTCATTTTTTTCGTTGAAATTGTCTGGATTATCTAGATCTATGATGAGTGAACTAGAGTTACTTTTAACGATAACGCTGGAACCTATTACTTGGATCGGTATTTGTTTTTCTAAGCTACCGGAGATAGCTGTAACGGTAGCGATACGGTTGGATGGGTCACTGGAGCCGGATGAGAAAAAAATCGAGGCTTCACCATTTTCATCAGAAGTCACACTGGATTGGCTGAGTTGCCCACCGTCAGCTTTGAATCTGACAAAGGCGCTGGGATAAACCGCATTGTTAACGTCCAATAATGTGGCAGTAATTTTGGCTTGTTCTGCATTATTGGACGTGACGCTTATTTTGGAGGTGGACAACGACATGGTGCTTGGTGGGATGGTTTGTATTTGATTATCTTCCGCAAAAAATGTGACCGACTGTATTTTCTCTATTTGATCGACTGAGACGATAATGTCGGCTTGTCCGACTTCACTACTACTGATTTCTACTGAGGCGGTGCCATTGGAGGATGACAGTTGCATATCTTGTGTTAAGTCGCCGAGTGATGTTTTGAATTGAATAGGAGCGCCGACTACAATATTGCCACCCGTATCAAGTGTGGTGGCGGTGATGAGAATTTTACTGATGCCGTCTGCAACCACTTCGTCTTTATTAAAACCCAACGTAATATTGGCCACCTGACCGCTGACATCTTCGATAAATTTAACGGTCACTGATTGATTGAAGCCGCCGGCTGATATGTTAATCGTAGCGATACCCGCCGTGTTGCTATTGAGTCCTACTGACACGATACCATTTTCGTTGGTGCTTTTTGAGCTACTGGTTAAAGAACCAAAATCTGTCTCAAATTTTACATCAACATTAGTCAGTGGATTTTCACCATCCTTGACTTCGGCAGTTAATAATACAGTGCCCGCCGATTGGGCGTTGATTTCATTAGGGCTTGCACTTAAGGATAAGTAGGTGACTTGGTCGTTGGCATCTTGTATAAAGGTGATGCTGGAAGAGCTACTAAATGCGCCGGCAATCGCTAATACTTCAGCTTTTCCAATGCTGGTACTCGATAAGGTGGCTGAAGCGAGGCCGTTGCTATCTGTGGTGGCTGAGGTGGCGCTGGTTGAGGAGCTAAATGTGCCACGTGTGCTAGTGAAGTTGACTGTGGCACCACTGACAGGTTCGCCTTGATCATCTTTGACAGCCGCCATCACGGTGACTGTATGGGTTCCGTTGGCAACGACTTCGCCAGGTGATGCGGTTACGTTTACGCTTGCCACTTTTGTATTAGCTTCGTCACTTCCGCTACAGCCGCTGATGAAAACAGCGATGGCTAAAAGGAAAAATAACGGGGTTCGCTTTTCTATCATCTGTCTTTCCTTTGTTGGACGGCTTTCTCTGTTAACAAGCTATGAGCGTATTTCCGTCACTAAGTAGTTAAATTGATGCCTATCAAATTCTTGACACTTTTTAAAAATGCGTCTTTTTTGGGTGTTCAGCAAATAAAATGCCGAAAATTTGATTTAAACCTACCTATTGCACCCGAGTATGGGGGAGTGTTTGATTTATGGTTTTACATGGATTTTTCTTTGCCCGGCAATACTCTAAGGTATGCCGTTCATTGATAAAAAAACATGTGAAATCAAATTCTTTTGCGATATTCGTATGCACGGGTGCGAAATGTAGGTTTAAATACCCTCCGACCTTTGATAATGTCGGTCATTATTGAGAATTATTTATAGATGAAGTGGAAATAGGATGGATTAATGCAGTGTTTATCTGACGATAGTTTGTTGATGGATATCCCGTGTGGTTAATTTCTAATCGTGGATGTGATTTTATCTTATTGATTGTTCGTGGATAATCAAAAATTGGACGGGTTATGGGCAATGCTGAATCTATCTTGAGGATCGGCTATATACATTGCTCTGTGGCTAGCATAAGCTATGAGGGTACGAATCGTGTTGGCGTGATATTCGCCAACACGTGTGACTGATTGGAATGGCTGTTTTTTCGCGGAGAGATTCCGTTGTTAGTCGGTGAAGGATTTTTTAATTAATGATTACCTTATTTCAGTTTCCCCCGGCCTGGCATTTACCGAGTGGAAGTCCTTTTTGTTTGAAGGTCGAAACATTTTTACGCATGGCGAAGTTGCCTTATCAGGTGACATTGATGGCAGATTCTCGTAAAGCACCCAAAGGGAAATTACCCTACATTCGTGACAAAGGGCAAGATTTTCCGGATTCAGGGCTGATTTTAGAATATCTTTCGACCACTTACCGAAGTGATTTAGATGAGTCTTTATCCAGTTCGGCAAAAGCGATTTCACATGCAATGCGGCATATGCTAGAGGATCATTTGTACTGGGCTTGTTTGTATAGTCGTTGGGTGGATGAAAAAAATTGGCCGGAAACCAAAAATGCTTTTTTTGGTGTATTTCCTTCCGGTGTACAAAATATTTTTCCTGCCATCATGCGTAATCAAATACAAAGCTATCTCAGTGGGCAAGGGATGAGTTTATATAGCGAAGATGATGTTTATCATTTAGGAATACAAGATATCATCGCGATTGCTGATTTTTTACGAGATAAAGACTACATGATGGGGAAAACAGCTACGTTGCTAGATGCCACGGCGTTTGCTATGTTAGCCCATATCATTTGGGTGCCGATTGAGTCGCCTATTAAAGAGATTGCCTTATCTAAGTCTAATTTAACGGCGTATTGCCAGCGTATGAAGCAAGATTTTTTTCCTGATTTGCGTCATGGGTAAATGGTGATAGTAAAATCATTGGGTGATTTTCTAATGTTGGGTTGATCAATGTTGGTTTAGCTGGCACCTTCCAGCCTTTGTTCGGTGCTCAATAATATATCTTCTAATTGAGCTTGGTACTCGCCGGGTTGCTGCCACAATCCTCGTTGGATAGCCTCTAATAATCGTTCGGCCATTTCTTTTAAGGCATGGGGGTTGTGCTGTATGAGAAAATTCCGAGTCACCTCATCGAGTAAATAATTATCTGCGATTAAGCCATATTGGTAATCGTCAATCAGGTCAGTGGTGGCATCGTAAGCGTAGACATAGTCGACGGTGGCGGCCATCTCAAAGGCACCTTTATAACCGTGGCGCTTAATGCTGTCAATCCATTTTGGATTGCTGACTCGGCTGCGAATGACTCGGTTTAGTTCTTCTTTGAGGGTACGAATTTTGGGTGCCGATGGATTGGAGTGATCGCCATGATAAATACTTGGTTGCTGACCGGATAACACAGTGACGGCGTTGCTCATGCCGCCTTGAAATTGATAATAATCATCGGAGTCGAGAATATCGTGTTCGCGATTGTCTTGGTTTTGCAAGACAATTTCTAGATTGGACAAGCGATTTTTAAAAACATCAATGGCTTGGGGGTTGGTATTTTCTAAATCATAGGCATACCCTCCCCAGTTTAAATAAGCCGTTGCCAGATCTGTTTTGTCTTGCCAGCAGCGTTCATCAATTAGACCTTGTAAACCGGCACCGTAAGCGCCGGGTTTAGCGCCAAACACTCGCCAGTGTGCCTGCTTGAATGCGTTGGCTGGGTCGAGTCCTTGTTGTTGATAATTTTCTATGTCATCGAGTACATGTTGCCGGATGCTATTGGTGTCTCCCGGTTCTTCCAGTTCGGCCAGCGCTTTGACCGCACTATTATAAAGACCAATGATATTGGGAAACGCATCTCGGAAAAAACCGGATATTCTTAACATGACATCGACCCGTGGTCGTCCCAAGATAAAAGCCGGTAATATGTTAAAGTCAATGACTCGATTACTGCCTGTCGCCCATACCGGCTCAATACCCATGAGCGCGAAGGCTTGGGCGATATCATCGCCGCCAGTGCGCATGGTTGAGGTGCCCCAAACGGAAAGACCAATATTGCGTGGATAATCACCATGCTCTTGCATGTAACGTTGTACGACTTGTTCTGCAGAAATTTTACCCAGTTGCCAAGCCGCCGGGGTGGGGATAGCGCGGGTATCTACCGAATAGAAATTGCGGCCCGTTGGTAATACATCGAGTCGCCCCCGACTAGGCGCGCCACTGGGGCCAGCTGGGACAAACTGGTTCGCCAATCCGTTGATGAGGTTTTCAATTTCGTCGTTTCCACTTTGATCTAATTTGGGCGAGATATCGGAAGCGATATAAGTCAATACCGGTCGGGTGGCGGGTAAATTGTCAAAGCTATTTTTTACTGAGGCAGGCTGTGATAGTATTTTTTTGACAAGCTGTTGGGCATACAGCTCAAGACGTTCCCGTGTATCACCAGCCGAGCGCCAGGCTTGTGGTGTGAGTGATTGGAGGCAATTAGGTTTTTTATCTGTCCATGGTTCAGCCGCGTCAAAATGGACGGGGTTAAAATCTTTGGCGAGACCAAGGTCCAGACACAGCGCCTGTAGAATACTTTGTTCTTCCGCTAATCGTTGGCCGCGAGGGAAGCGAGTCAGCGCAATGAGTGTATCAATGCGTTGTTGATCTTTGGGTGCTTCACCTAATATATGTAATCCGTCGCGAATTTGTGCTTCTTTGAGTTCGCACAAATAATTATCTAAATGGTTGAGCAAGACGGATTCGTCGTCTGTTTGATCGAGTGGTAATTCTTGGATGAGATGTGAGTGGCGACTAAGTTGTAAAATTTGTTGTTTGACGTGGTTGGCGCGCCGCTTATCTAAGTCGAGCGCTTGATAATATTCATCCAGCAGGTGTTCTAAGGTTAGCATATCGCCATAACTTTCGGCGCGGGTCATGGGGGGCGTCAAATGATCGATAATTACTGCCTGGGCGCGTCGTTTTGCCTGACTGCCTTCACCGGGGTCATTGACAATAAAAGGATAAAAGTGCGGCAAGGGTCCCAGGGCCACTTCCGGCCAGCATTGACAGGACAGGGCGAGACTTTTGCCGGGCAACCATTCCAGGTTGCCGTGTTTACCGACATGGATGATGGCGTTGGCTTGATAGCTATGGCGAATCCAAAAATAAAAGGCCAGATAGCTATGCGGCGGCACTAAATCTGGGTCATGGTAAGTGGCGCTGACATCTAAATTATAACCACGTGCGGGTTGGATACCGACAAAGGTGAGTCCGAGCCGAATGCCAGCGACCATCAAGCGGCCTTGACGTACTTTGGGATCGTTTTTCGGCGTACCCCAACGTGCTAATACCGCCGCTTGGTTGACTTGGGGGAGTTGGGAAAAATATTCATGGTATTGTTGTAATGTGAGGCTTTGTGAACAATAGCGCAGGTTAAGCTGATCGGTATCATTGGTGACATAGGCCAATAAACGCTGAATGAGTTCGTCACCCTGTTCAGGGATATCACTGATAGGATAATGCTCAGATTGCAATGCTCGAAGAATATTAATCACGGATTTTGGCGTATCTAAGCCGACGCCATTACCGATGCGTCCATCCTTGGTGGGATAGTTGGCTAATATCAGGGCGATGCGTTTTTTGTCATTAGGCAGGGTTTGTAATTGCGTCCAGTTTTTAGCAAGCTGGGCCACAAAATGGCCACGATCAGGCTCAAGCTGATAATGGATAATATCGGATTGTGTCCGTGTATTTTGGCTAATCGCGGCTTTAAAACTGATGGCGCGAGAGATAATCCGACCATCCATTTCGGGCAAGGCGACATGCATTGCGATATCTCGTGCTCGTAAACCTTGGTATTGGTTTTGCCAATCTTCTTGGCTGCTGCTGGATAAAATAACTTGTAGTACTGGACGATTGATGGAAAAACAATGATTGTGGTGGGTGGTATAACCACCGTCTGAAGAATAGTTGGCGGCAGAAAATCCAGTGGTGTTCAAAACCAATGAGACTCCAGCGGTTTCGCATAAATGGTTGATCATTTCCATACAGGCGGCATTTTTAATCGACAATACCGCTATGGGTAATGGGTTCATGCCATGCTCAGTTAAAATATGGATGAATTCATCAAAGACTTGAGTATTGCCGGACTGAAAATGAGAACGATAAAAAATTAATGCGACGACCGGTTGATCCGCGTGCCATTGCGATTGCCACTGGGGTAAGCTCGTCTCTTTATGGCGTGGGTGATACACAATGGTGGCGGGCAGTGGTTTGGGGGATTCGAAACTGTCGTTACGCTCAAAAAACCGATGACCGATAAAATAAAAAAAATGCCGAATGTTACGCGTTCCGCCTTCGCGCAGATAGCGCCATAATTGCCATTGATCTTGTGGCTCAATGGTTCCGTAATGCAGTAATTCAGCATCAGGCTGATCATCACCGGGTAATATGGCGACCGGTATCTGGTATTGTTTAGCGAGTATTTCCAGTTGCTCAATACCATACGGCCAATAACTTTTGCCGCCCAACAATGAGACAATAATCAGGCGACTTTGGCTTAAGACTTTATGCGAGTATAAGTCAAAAGCGGCGGGTCTTGTTAAATGCAGCAGATTGGCCAGTCGAATGGTGGGGTAGTCGTTGGGTAACGTATTAGCGATGTGAGCCAGCGACGCCAGCAGGTTATCTTGTGAGGCAATAATGATAATATCACCCGGCGTTTGTTGCAGATCGATAATGCCTTCTTCATCGTTATAACCACCGGGTTTAGCGCTCAATAAATGCATATTGTTGGTTAGGCCGTTGCGCTTAACAGGGATTGTTCAATGACCGCTTGGTCTAAGGTTTTTCCGATAAAAACCAATCGACCGGTTTTGGCTTCATCGGCTTGCCACAATCGATCAAAGTAGGTTTCCAGCCGAGGCCCGACAGCTTGGATCACTTGACGCATGGGTTTGCCATGAATGGCCGCAAATCCTTTGACGCGATAAATGTGATGGTCGGCAATCAACTGTTTAATCACATCTTGCAATTGCTGACTATTAACTTCAGGCAATTGGATGCTCACCGAGCAAAACGCCTCATGAGCATGATGATGTTTCTTATCATGCGTATGGTGATGGTCATGATGGGTATGAATTTGTTCAATACGCTGTTCAGTCGCGGCACCGATACCGAGGATAAGTCGAGGGTCAATATGACCATTGATCATCGGCAAGATTTTTACTTCATTGGCAATGGTATTTTGTATGAAGTTGGTGACTTTTTGGTGTTCATGGTCGGCCAATAAGTCGTTTTTACTGACCAGCACTAAGTCAGCGGAACTGAGCTGGTCGTCTAAGAGTTCTTTGAGGCTGGGATCATGATCTAAACTGTCGTCAGCTAAGCGTTGTTGAGCGACTAATTCGGGGTCGTGAGCGTACCGTTGATTAGCGACCGCCGGTCCATCGATCACCGTAATCACTGAATCCACGGTGCAATGGTTTTTTATTTCTGGCCAATTAAACGCTTGTACTAAGGGCTTTGGTAAAGCTAGGCCAGAGGTTTCAATGAGAATATGGTCGATTTGGTCGCGTCGTGCGACCAGTTGCTGCATGACGGGTAAAAATTCTTCTTCTACGGTGCAACAAATACAACCATTGGCCAGTTCATAGACGCCTGAATCGCTTGGTTGACTGTTTGTGTCGTTGTCACAAGGCAGTGTGCAATTGCGAATTAAGTCGGCATCAATGTCCAATTCGCCAAATTCATTGACTACCACCGCAATACGCTTGCCTTGGGCATTTTTAATGATTTGTGATAACAAGGTTGTTTTTCCGCTGCCTAAAAAACCAGTGACAATGGTGGTGGGGGTTTTATTCAGGTTCATAGTTTTTCCTAACAGTTAAAATGAATTAAACGGTATTGCCGCCAAATAAGGCAGCAATGGCTTGAGGGTTGGATGGGAAATATAAATGCAAATAGGTGGCGGTGAGATTTTTCATTCGGTAAATGGCTTCACCGGGCCAATCGCTGCTGCACCGTTGGCCAAAAGCGATGGGCGCTAGCGTTATTTCAGATCGAGAATGATGGAAGGTTCTTGACCTGACATCGCCTTCGGGCAATGGCGCGATTTGCATGCCACCACAGCCGGTTTTATGTGTCATGTGGGCGGCGCCTGGCAGTAATCCAAGCATGGGCGCTGTCTGTCCATTAATGTCGGTTAATGTATCTAACAAATATAGCATGCCACCACATTCCGCAAAAATCGGTTTGTTTTGTTGATGATGGGTCATTAAATGATGTCGAATTGCCTGATTTTGGCTTAACTGAGCCAAGTGCAATTCCGGGTAACCGCCGGGGAGCCATAGGCTATCGCACGTGGGTAGTTGACTATCTTTGAGTGGTGAGAAAAAATATAATTCGGCGCCGAGTTCACGCAGTGTATCTAGGTTGGCTGGGTAAATAAACGAGAAAGCGGTATCTTTGGCAATGCCAATTTTGAGACCCTGCAAGTTGGTGGTTGGCGGTGGGAGCGGGGTGGGTTTATGAAATGTCACCGGTGGTAGCAATTGGCGCAGTTCAGTGTTGGCAACGGCGGCGGCTAAACCGTCGAGTTTATCGTCGAGTGATTGAACTTCTTCGGCTTGGATAAGACCCAGATGCCGCGCCGGTAAGGCCAAGTTTTGATCACGGAAAAGGCAACCCAAGAAGGGGATGTTTTCCGGCAGGCTTTGTTGAATCAACATCGCATGTCGTTGGCTGCCAACCCGGTTGGCGATAACACCGACGAAATCTAATGTGGATCTAAAAGTAGTGATACCCAGTGCCACGGCGCCAAATGTTTGCGCCATCGCCGCTGCATTAATGACCGCTAAAATGGGAATGCCAAACTGTTGCGACAAGTCTGCGCTGGAAGGTTCGCCATCAAATAAGCCCATCACGCCTTCGATTAAAATTAAATCAGCTTCCAATGCGGCCTTGTATAACAGGGTTTGACACGCTTGCTCTCCGACCAGCCACAAATCTAATTGATAAACAGGGTGACCACTGGCCTGTTGCAGAATCATCGGGTCGAGGTAGTCGGGGCCGGTTTTAAAAACGCGAACTCGGCGTCCCTGTTGATGATGGTAGCGAGCTAGCCCGGCCGTTAATGATGTTTTGCCTTGGCCGGAGGCCGGTGCCGCGATGAACAGTGCTGGACAAGTAGGGTTAGGGTGATCAGGCATGAGGCGTGGCAATCGAGCTTTGTGCTTGTCTGTGACCGCATTGCTGAATTTTGCAGCGATATTTTTGCAGGTGTATCGGATGGGCTGTTTTTGTATAAATGACTGTCATGAGTATGATTAAAAAGCAAGCTTTATCGAATAATTATTTTCCCCGTACCACTTGTGACAGGGTTCAGCTATGATACCCGTTTGCTGGGTCGTTGCTCAAGGAGAGAATTGATTTGGACATTCAGTGGTTGGCCGAACAAGCGGCAGATATTGACCTTCAGGTCAAAAAAAAGGCAATCGTTCGACAAGGTAAACTCACTAAACCACCAGGTTCCCTCGGCGAGTTAGAGCACATAGCGGTGCGTATGGCTGCCATGCAAGCCAATGAACAACCGGTTTTAGATCGGGCGCGTATTGTTATTTTTGCCGCCGATCATGGGGTGGCGGAAGCCGGGGTGTCGGCTTTTCCGCAAGCCGTGACACAACAAATGGTGCGCAATTTTTCATCGGGCGGGGCAGCGATCAGCGTGCTCGCAAAAATGCTAAACGCGCATCTGGAAGTGATTGATGTGGGCGTTAAAGCGCATCCAGGGGAATTGCCTGGGGTGTTATCCCATCGAGTGGCTTCAGGCACTGCCAATTTTTGTCAAGCGCCAGCGATGACTGAACATCAGTTAACTCAAGCCTTGCAGGTGGGGTATGATGCCGCGGAGCGAGCTAAGTCAGCCAAGGCCGATATTTTCATTGGTGGAGAAATGGGTATCGCCAATACCACCTCGGCGGCCGCCATGGTCTGTGCGGTGTTGAAGGCGCCTCCCATGTTGGTTGCTGGACCGGGCACTGGGCTGGATAGCGAAGGCGTATTAAATAAAGCACAGGTGATTCAGCGGGCGTTAAAACATCATGAGGGACAGTTAAGCGAGCCAACCGATGTGCTACGCCGGTTAGGTGGATTTGAAATTGCCGCCTTGGTCGGTGCGTATTTACGGTGCGCGCAATTGGCAATACCGGTATTAGTGGATGGTTTTATATCGAGTGTGGCGGGATTGTTAGCAAGCCGCCTTTGTCCGACCGCTCGGGATTGGTTTTGGTTTGGTCACTTATCGGCCGAGCCCGCTCACCAAATGGTATTAGAAGCATTAGACGCTCAGCCAATTTTACAATTGAATATGTGTTTGGGGGAGGCGAGCGGTGCGGCGATGGCATTGCCGGTAATGCGTCTGGCATTAGATTTACACAATAACATGGCCACTTTTAATGAAGCCAGTGTTGACCAGAATGAAAAATGAGGTGATTTTTGCTTGAGTATAACCATGGTGGGGCGATTCAGGCGGCGGCTAAAAAATATCGGATTGCGCTATCTGAATGGTTAGATCTTTCCACCGGAATTAATCCAGACCCTTGGCCGGTTCCGCTATTGGCGATGCGCTGTTGGCATCAATTACCACAAGTGGATGATGGTCTCAGTGACATTGCCGCTAATTATTATCACAGCAAAAATGCGTTACCGGTCAGCGGAAGCCAGGCGGCCATTCAAGCCTTGCCAGGGTTACGAAAGGTCAGCAAGGTTGGTTTTTTTGCGCCCAGCTACTCGGAACATTGGCGTGCTTGGCAGCGAGCTGGACATCAATGTGTTGTCGTTCATCGGGATGAAATAAATCAGGCATTGCCGCCACTCGATGTATTGGTGGTGGTGAACCCAAACAATCCAACGGGGCATTTGTTGGATACAACGACACTCTTAAATTGGCATGCACAGTTGTCGGCACGTGCCGGTTGGTTGCTGGTGGATGAGGCCTTTATGGATATGACACCGGAGTCTAGTTTATCGACATATAGTCACCGGGAGAATCTAATTGTATTGCGCTCTTTAGGTAAGTTTTTTGGTTTAGCCGGTGCCCGTGTTGGTTGTGTGCTCGCCGAGTCAGCGCTGTTGCAACAATTGGCGAGCCAATTAGGACCATGGACAATCAACCATGCCGCCCGAACAGTGGCCAAGTTGGCGTTGCAGGATGAGGCTTGGCAGCAGTTAACCAAACAACGCTTAATCGAGGATAGCGAACGATTAATTGGTCTATTACGCCGGTTTGATTTGCAACCGCACGGTGGTACGGCACTTTTTCAGTGGATACGATCGTCAGATGCCTTAGCGATTCATCAAGGGTTGGCCACACAAGGTATTTTGACTCGATATTTCGCAGAGCCGATGAGTATTCGATTTGGTTTACCATTGTTAGAGGATGAGTGGCACCGATTGGAGGAAGCATTAGCCCGTGTTTGCTAATAGGAGATATTCTCATTATTGATACATTGAAAAATACTCGACCTGCGTTTTTTTGAAACGTTAGGGTTAATTGAAACACGGGGTAAAATCGGAAAATTCAAATCAAGAATCATCGGGATTATTTCTGTGGTTTCACTGTTTGGCCAGAAAGGGAATCAGATGATGCACGTATCCACCTATACAACCCCCCTCAGACTTCTTTTGTTTGCTGTGGCGACATCCTTTACGATTGTTTCTTTCGCTGAAGATCATCCGAGTGTTGACTACCTCAGTTTTTCGCAAGGGGCTGTTCCAGTGAATATAAAGGGGGCGGAGGAGGCTCTGAGGGTTGGAATGGATCATGCGCTTCTGGCAATTGATGGCGATGCCCGAGGCTTTAGCCTAACGCCAAAACCCGGGGCGGCGGACACAAAAATAGTCTTTATTTTTCAGCTTCCGGCACGGACGACGTTTAGCAACTTTGCCATACCGAATGTCCTTGAAACGCCGAGTCCTTCACAGACCTTTGTCAAAACTATCGAGATTGCGGGTTCGGATCGCGACCCAGAGGGACCGTTTCAAGTGCTGGCCAGCACAATCCTTAAGACACACACTGAAAAAGATCAGGTCACGGTTTTTCCGACGAGCACTAAAATGCCGGTGCGGTGGGTGCAGTTGACTCTGGGTAGCGGCATCCACATCCAGCGTGATAAGACCTTCTTCGAGTTTAGCGAGATTATCGGGCATGGCCACCAGGAACCGGTACCGCTGCTAAATACCTTTACTGGAAAGTGGAAGGGGCGCGGCGTAATACTGGAACTCAAGCAGGAGGATGTACGCGTCAGCGGCTGTTATGATCGCGTAGGTGATCTTATTGGAACGGTAGACGGCAACCTTCTGCGTGCGACCGGGAAAACACGCGTGGGCGACATACCTAGCACCTTCGTGCTCACCATCACCGATGATGGTGAGATCATTGGCACTCGATCGACTAATGGCGCCCCATTTCGTCTCTATGCTGGGGCCGTTGCGCCTAATATAGAGACGAAATGTTCAGAGCGGACCGTCCCTTTGATCGGATGTGGTTCCATTGTCCATGGCATTCACTTCGATTTTGACTCCGCGTCTATCCGGGCAGAGTCCCACGAACGGCTAAACGCACTGTTCACGGGACTGAAATCTGTCACAGCATCTGACATCACGATTGTTGGCCATACGTCGAATGAGGGCTCGGACGAATACAATGAACAACTTTCGCAACGTCGCGCCGAGGTGGTCGTTGCGACTCTTGTGGCACGCGGCATCAATACAGCCAGGATCTCGGCACAAGGTCGTGGTGAGAAACAGCCGATTGCAGACAATACCACCGGCGCGGGCCGTTCGCTCAATCGCCGCGTGGAAATTGTATGCCGATAAGTGAACGGCATGAAATGGTCAGTTCGAACATTATGAAAAATGAATATATATATAGGTTAATTTGATCATAAGTATTATTAAAAAAAATAACTTGACCCCTATTATTTTGACCCTTTATCACTATAGAGCCTACGCATAAACTAAAAGCACGCTGATATACTAGCATAATATTGAATTCTTTTCTTGAGAAAATTTGTAACTTCACTGCATTTTCACAAGAGACTAAAACAGGAAAATACGACAGGCAGAGGGTTTCTCGATTTCTGTCCCTCAAACATGACACAAAAATTACAAAATTGTCGCCGTATTTAGTATACTTTAGATCAGTCCATTCACACCCCTAGGGTGACATGCCATGTTAACACTCGTGCCACTTGAACACCCACAAATCCCCCTGATTCATGTCATACATGATGACGATGTGAGTCTGCAACATTGCATTGATGGCGTATGGTTTACGATCTTACATGACTTCGTTTGGCAAGATTATCGTGACATTGCAGCCGCCTATTACGATGCCCTTTATGCGTTTAATCGCCGTGGTGTCAAGCGTGATGAGAACGAACCAATCAACCCTGAGAGCACGGCACAAGCCAAACAGCGTTTGTTGTTTGATCGACCCACGATGCGTATGGACGATGAAGTGCCGCCAGTGATTCTTTATCAACAAGAGGCGGTGGCACCAGTAGAAGTCAAAACGGACCCATTGAGTTTATTCCCTGGCGAAGTTCCTAATCGATTAGCAGGGCGCAAACCTAAATGTTTTTTTTCTCTGTTCAAAAGCTTTATTGGCGCATCACTGATGGGCTTTAAAGCCGAACCCGAACAGGTTGATTTATTGCTCAACAGCCACCCAAGCTTTGCCCGTCTGGGTGGCTTTTCACCCAAAGAATCACTATTTACAGGTACCCGATTTACGCAAACTCGAACAATTTGATCAAATCATGAGAGAGTTTGGTTTGTGGG
>CAYUAI010000092.1:0-15605 GCA_964442745.1 uncultured Chromatiales bacterium | reverse complement strand
AATTGGGTTTTAAGGTCTATTATAGTATCTATTTAATCCGGCCACGCCATAGTTTATATACCCATAACGCTATGAAGATAGTTCAGCTTGCTCGCCAACATTATGACGAGCAAGCGATTAATGTCAATCACTGAGTGGCTTGACGTTCACGCATGAGTTGTTGCAGCGTTTGCTGTCCTGCCGGCCGTAGAAGAAATTGGTTTTGGGCGAAATCCATGACATCCACGGCATCGCGATTGTCCGCCGGGTGCATTTCTTCAGGAAAAAATCCTTCACCAAGCATGGAATGCGTTTCTAAGATACCAAACATTCGAGCACTGGGATCTGTTCCGGGTGGCATGGGCGAGCCAAATCGGATTTTATGAAAAAACCGCCATGGTTCCTGCCAGGCCAACGCAAAAACGTCAACGATGCCGATACCTGTGCCGGTACCGCCATGACAGCGTTGACAATCGAAATCTATCCAGTCAGGCTCATAACTCATGCTGAGAAAACCACCGTTGTATATCATACCACCGTTGGTATCATTACCGTTATAAGCCGAGCCTAAAACACGAATATATTTGGAGGTATCGACAAGGCCGCCATTGACGATGAATTCAGCTAGACTCCAAAGTTGATATTCTCCCATGAAATCACCAAAGTTATGTGCTTGAACAATTTGGTTGCCATCGAAAACGGGGTACCCCTCGTTAAGGCTTTTATAAACGTTAGTTAATGTCCATTCACGTAGGTCTTTTAGCCATAACAAATCATTCCATAAACTGGATTGACCCTGGTAGTCCCAGCCATGACACATCGCGCAGCGCCAGGTTTGATCATCGGCTAAGATAGGCACATCGACAGCTAAGTCATAAATGGCATGGCGTATCGGTGGCGCATCAAGTCCTGCCTCAACCATCCAGTTATCAAATAGTCGTCCACCGGTGACTAAATTCCTAGTCAAACCTCCTTGAGAGTATTTGGTAACATCGGCGGCGGCTTGTAGTCCTAGGCCTGTAAACTGGTAATCTGCCGTGCCTAACATATCACTGCCTGGATGACCAAAGCGTACTTTATGAATGTATTCTTCAGGATTGATTCTTGCCAAATCATCAAGCGCTTGGATTTCATTGATGATGATTTCCCGTCCATCATCGCCATGACAGGCGGTAGTACCGCAGCCACCTTGGGTCAGTGGATCAACAGCGGCAGGATCATAAGGTAATCGATGATAAAAATCGTAACCGTTCCCGGCATTGCCACCGCTGACAACGGCATAGCAATCTTTTGGTTTGAGCAGCGGATCACAAGTGGTGGGGTCGGGTTCAGCTGATATGAAAGAGGCAATACTGCGGCCCTTTAGGGCTTCTTCCTGCACGGAAATAACAAAACGAGTGAGAGCATAGATGTCCTCGTCGGTGATACCGACGGCACTAAATCCATGATCACCGGGTGCAGTGATAGTACCCGAGTAGATAATGTCAAAAATTTCCGTTGGAGCGGTGTTATTTGGCAGAGTACCCCCTGGTTCTTTCACCACGCCTTTAATGCCAGTGAAGTAACTCCCCGATCCATAGCCACCCGCTGCGCCCAAATAATCCCAGCCATGGCACGACTTGCATCGCCAGGTGGTATCGTTGGTTTTGTCAATATTACCTGAGCTTGCCCACAGTGCATGGGTGGCAGAAGCGTTGGCAGGCACGGTTAATGGATTTTCTTCATTGGTACCTGTCCACCATTTATCCCATAACATTCCACCGCGTGCAAAATCGGCGATGACCTGATCGCGACTTGCCGCATAGCGTGTTACATCAAACCCCGCCGTACTCGGGATTAAAGCTTCTTGAGTATACCGCAGTACGTCAATACCGGACTGAAAACCAAATTGGGCACCATACCAAACTAATCCGGGCATGGGCGGATCCGCATTGGGATGTCCAAAGCGTATTTTATGTAACGTCTCCCATGGATTATCCCAGGCATAGGTATCGACAAATTTCTTTTGATCAACACTAAAGTCAATCAATCGCCCATCAATTCCATGGCAATTGACATCACAGCCACCACCGGCAGGACCTTGTTCTGTGGACATATCATAGATAATTTTTCCATTGGCTGCGTTGCCGCCCGTGACTAATTTAGTTCCGCTATCAATGACTAGCCATGGTTCTTGTCCGGCAGTGTCTTCTGCTTGTATCGTCACAATGAATTTGGTGAGTGCATGCAATACTTCAGGGGTGATAACCGTGCCAAAAGCGTGGTCGTTGGCTACCAACACCTGACCGGCGTCAATGAAGGCATAAATATCGGCGGGTGTGGTGAAATTAGGTGTGTCATCATCGGCGGTGATGACTCCTTTAATTTTTGTAAAATTGCTGTTGCTTGAGCGGCCATAAGCGCCTTTTCGGCCGCGGTAATCCCAGCCATGGCAGGATTTGCATCGCCAGGTGGTATCATTGGTTTTTTTCGTATTAAATTTTGGCCAAAGCGGGTGATTACTCTCGGTATTAGGCGGAAGGATACCTATATTACCTAAGTCATCCAGAATCCACCATTTATCGTAAGCTAAGCCACCTAAACCCAGTGAGACGTTATCATATATGGCTTGATCAAATGGCGTCGCTTTCACACCGATTTGACCGGTTAAGATGCGATTAGCGGCGGTTTGCTCTGTGGCGCGTACGGTAGATTTAGCGTCTTTTGCCTCAATAGCAGTATTTTTTCCTGAAGGTATGGATTCCGAGCAACCGGCGATCCAAAAATACAAAAGGCCTAGTAATAGCCATTGAAAGTAATATTTCATGAATTATTCCCCCTCCTGTACCAAGTTACCTCCCCGATAACTTGATGTTTCCCCACGGTATAAAATTAGCATTGAAAATAGCCTCACATGGAAGAGCGTGAAGTGTTAACAATGGTTGACCGACAGGGTGCAAAACTTCAAATCACAGCAGCGCAAAGGCATTGGATTTCACACTGGCTTTTCTGATGGAGGTAATACAGATTGTATTGCCGGTTGAAGAAAAAACAGTGTGGAACTCAAGGCTAAGCACGATTAATTGGTAGGCTTCTATGCCGGTTTTTATGGTTATTTATTGTTGTTGAAAATCTTTGCAACTCTTTACAGTCTAGTATCCATTGAGACCCGATGTAAATCCAAATCGCTTAATAATATCGCGGCGAGTGAATTTCACTCATCAGTATTGCGTTTTTCCTGCACATATGTCATGAGATTAACGACTCGATCGAGATCGTGACGATGAACTGAGGGATAGGCAACGCGTAAAAATCGGTTAGTCGGGCAAAGCAAGGGCCAATATCCTGATACCTTGGCGATAGATATTATGTGACTGTCAGCCATCAAACTAATATGATTAGAAATCGCTGTAGTATAATAGCTCGCATGTTTGTCTTGCACGCTAAGAAAAAAGCATACCAGTGCACCAATAACAACGATCATGGGTTTGTGGTCAATAATAGGTGGCATGACCGAGCGAAATTTTACATATGATGTCCTATAATTAAGGATAAGCCTCCCAGCGATTGCGGTGGATATTCGCAACATATTGATCACTTAGTGTTTGCTCTGGGCAGTCTTTTGTATTAAAGTTATACAACTTAATAACAATAAGTAGGTGTATTAACAATACGAAGAAGAATCATTATAAATGAAGGCAGACAAACTACTTTTCCATAAAATAGCCTTCAACTGTATTCGCTCTGCTTCGATGCTTTAAAAGAATAACGTTCCGTACGCGGCCGCACCTGAAGTATCATTTCTTGGGGGAGATGAAATGTCGTTAAGCCATTATTGTCGTATTCATTGTTTTTCATTGTTTCTCATTTTTTTTATTTCAGTTGTTCTGTTGGCATGTGATAATCCCGACACGTCTCAATCGAATGATTTAACTATTACACATGCTAGCTGGGATAAGGAGACCGCAACGTTGACGGTTGCTGGTCGAAGTAATGGGGTCTCAAAAATCGAGCTCATTGATGATTTAGCGAATAATTTGCTAGCCAGCACCAACGCTGATGTGGGTGCATGGCAAATCAAAATCAACGGTTTTGTCTGTCAGGTGACAGCGTCTCAAGATGATAATAAAGTATCAAAAAATATCGAAAATGCACCTGAAGAATGTAATACGCTAAAGGTGAAAAGGTCGCAGTCCCGGGCGCTGGCTTCGCCGTCCATTAAAGCCGTTGCTGACCAGGACATTTCACCTTTGGCCGCTTGGCCGGAAGGCTTAATGTTAAGCCCCGCGCAGAATATGACGATCATGACAGGTCAATCAGTGAATTTCTCAGCCGCTGCTTCCGATACCTTGAGGCGAACACCGATAAATTATTATTGGGATTTTGGTGGGGCAGGCCCGAATTCGAATGCGCAGAATCCTGGTCAAATATTTTTTAATGTACCAGGGGTTTTTGTAATTAAGTTAATGGTGACAAATAATTTAGGCATATCTGATCCAACACCCAGTACCCGAGTTATTATTGTTCAACCTGCCACGAATGCACCAGGTTATAGCACCCCTTACCCGGCGCCGTCTCCATTACCTAATACACCTGTTGCCGTTCCCGTGCCATTGATTATGTCACCGATGAGTGGCAACGTGACTATTAGTGTAGGTGAAAGCATTGATTTTATCGGTTCAGGTTTCGGTCCGGCGATTGGGCCTTCTTCCTTGCGGTATTTTTGGGATTTTGGGGGAGCAATTACCTCTCCTGTACCTAGCCCAACAGCAAAAACACCGGGTCGTCTAAGCTTTTTATCCGCCGGTACCTTTATAATACGTTTAAACGTCCAAACTAATTCAGGGGTATCGAACATCCAAGCGGCACAAGTTGTGGTGACTGTATTACCAGGCAATGTCTCTAATAATCTTCCGCCTAGGGGAATCATTAGCTCACCAACCACAAACGTCGTGATTCGTCCGGGGGATGCCTTGTTTTTTTCAGGCGATGGATTTGATCCAGAAAATAATCGACCGTTGCGTTATTTTTGGGATTTTGGTGGCACCAATGAAGATTCAACCCAGCGAGTTCCTGGTCTCATTCGATTTAACAATCCAGGGGTTTACACCGTGCGGTTTATCACAGCAGATGCAACAGGACTCGCGGACCCCAATCCTCCAATACGTATCATTACGGTTCAGTCAACCGGTAATCAAGGACCTACCGCCACCCAAAATCAAATTATTTCACCGGCCTATGATATGACGATTCAAGTGGGTGATTACGTCACATTTTCCGGGCAAGCCGCGACAGGGTTGCCAGAAGCAAGGTTGACCCCATTGCAATACTTTTGGAATTTCGATGAGGCCGCCCCAACGTCTAGCTTACTTAATCCCGGAACCATTACATTTACCCAGGCTGGAATCTATAACGTTTCTTTCGTTGCAGGGAACACCAATGGTATTTTGGTTGGCCAAGAAGTGCGTCGTACCATTACTGTCATTGGGTCGAATTTACCACCACAGATACCACAACAAAGCCCGATTCTAAGTCCGGTGGGTAATGATATTACTATTAATGTTGGTGAACAATTGAACTTTATCGCACGTCCCGTGACCCCATCAGCAAGCTATAAAGTTGAATATCAATGGTTTTTTAGTGATAACATTGCACCGTCCACCAATCGAAGCAATGCGGGTTCTGTCATATTCCGTCATGGTGGACAATACCAGGTCACGTTAAATGTTAGGATAGTTGATGCCTTCGGTAACGTGTTAAATCGTTCGCGAGCGGTTATCATTGTTCGGGTGATTGATAATGGATTATTAGCCGGCGGAATTCTTTCCCCAGCCAATGATATAATTATTAGTGCGGGTTCAGAAGTCAGCTTTCAAGGGGATTCCCTGGACTCAAGACAATATCAAGGTATCCATTATCTATGGCGTTTCGTCCGACTAAGTGGATTTGGTAATGCGAATTTACTGCCTGATTTAACCGTGCAAAATCCGGGTAGAGTTCTATTTCGGAATGCCGGCGAATTTGAAGTGCGCTTTGAGGTATCCGGCACTCATCGAAGAACAGGTGAGACTTTACGCATTGGGGGAACACGTCGGATTATTGTCAGTCAGCCTGGTTCTTTTCCCACACAACCGCCCATCGGAGGCATCGGACAATTACAAGCTAATATCTTATCACCTCAAGGTAATGCAACAATTCGAGTGGGTAGCAGTTTGAATTTTGCGGGTTCATCAACAGGAGCGACGACACAGACAGTTTCTTATTATTGGGATTTCGGTGGTGCCTCGTTGAATACCTCTGTACAGAACCCAGGAACGGTCACATTCAGTCGTGTTGGCTCGTATCGAGTGACATTAAACGTGAGAACATCGGTCGGCGGTTTTGATAGTACGCCACCGAGTATTCGGATTAATGTGATTCCGTAAACTAAAAATAACCCAGGGTAAAAAAAACCTGCATATATTGCAGGTTTTTTTTACCCTGGGTTTATTATTTTGCCGTAAGCTTAAACTGATTTCAGGGGCAAGGTGGATTAAGCAAAGCGAATCGCACCTATTTGTGCGACTAGGCTACCCGATTAGGTCGGGCATGGACATTGATAACAAATTGATAAGATGTGTGTACATAATAGCTACACCAGCTTGCAATACCAAGCCATTTAGCCCCGTCTTCAAAAAATAATTCCCAGTGACCAAGCGGGCGTAACCATAGCTGAAGAATTGTGTCAATCACAACAGAAAGCGATAGAAATCCTAGAGATAATAGCAAGAAATGGTAGCGTGTTTCTAATATTATCCTTCTAAATATCATCAAATAACTTAATACACAAATACCTAAAATCACAAATACGACTTTTTCGCTTATTCCGAAATATCCAGGCACTAATGCTTCATGAAGCATAAATGCATCATCTAACATAAGATATGCTGATAAAATGCCCGAACTAACGAGAAACCAGAAAGTCTTTGTTTGATTAAAATGCCGGAGAATCATTGCTGAAAATAAACAAATGGATGCTGCCACGCACCACAGAAAAATCCCTAGATTCGAAAGCGCTCCTGAAAGAGGATGAATATTTGCAATGGCTGCCACATCCCTAGTAAGATAGCCTACATCTATTTGAGATAGTACGCTTACCATTGCAACGGCTACGAGCATCAATATAGATGGTATGAAAGTAATCACTAATTGTCGTGCATATACTAGATTCATCAATCCTCCAAAAACCATTAATCTAGTCACTTCAACGTCTAATACACATTTTCAACATGATCAATAAATTGATGTCAATGCCTATCTCTTGAATTGCTATCTCATTCCACAGTAATCCGATTTAATGATCGGTCTACGGCGGTGATTTCTTAAATATTTAGGCTTAAGATGGATTCAAGGGGTATGGGAAAATGGCAGACTGAAACGGATAATTCGGTTAAAAAATGCAACAGATAATCCTGTTGTGTGCTAGAGCCGCAGTAAATTTAAGAAAAATAGATTTGTAGTGTGGATTAAGCGCAGCGAATCCACCGGAACAAGCGTTTAAAACCCATGAATGCACCTGGCCTTGCCGTTATTTCAATGCGGTACTGGCACGTTATTACATCGCTCATGGCGGATGTGGATTCGCTGCGCTTAATCCACGCTACCTGAGGAAAAGAAGATGACGCCGTATTTTTTAATGATTTATTCTAAAGCCAGTCTAAATTTACAATGGATTAAATCATGATACGGTACCACAGTGATATACGGAAATCGTTGAAAAGAGGCGATCGAATTTTTCGGAAGGCATGGTATGGCTAGCAGTGATGAAAGTTAAGTATGTAAGTGAAAACTTGATTCTCATTTTTGAAACAACGCTGTAAATTGTCCGCGTTGATCAATTGTGTTAGTCATTTTTAGACATGCACACCTTCAATTAACAGATAGGTATCGTCTTTTAAGTAAGATGTGTTTGTGATTTTCAGATGTGGTGATTGCTCAAAATAGCTTAAAGTATTTCTATCAAATCTCGCGCCATATACTTTTTCAACAAACGAAGCGAGCCTTTCTTGTCTTTTTTTTATTTGACTATTTTTTGAAAATACGATTTCTAAAACTCTAAACCTTCCATCCTGCTTCAGTACTCTACTGAATTGCTTAATAGCGAGTTGCTGTATTTCATCCGGCATCACACAACACATAAACGTGGAAAATACCCAGTCATATTCATTTGAGTTTATTGATTGCATGGTCGTCGCATCTTCATTTACTAACCTCACTTTACATTTTGATTTCGTCATTCGTTTTTTTGCTCGGTGTAACATCTGGTTACTTAAGTCAATGGCTACCAAGTCGATGTCCTGGTGATAGAACTGTAGATTTCTCCCCGTTCCAACGCCAACTTCTAAGACTTTACCTCTCAAATCGCCCACCAAACTTGGACGCCATTGCCGATACACCCTCTCCCAAGGATAATCGAGAATGTCATAAAAATAAGCAGTTATATTATATTTCGCCTGCAATAATAAATTCGTTTCATGCGGTTTCATATTGCCTTCCATTGATATGGCTGGCTGTCCGAGAATGGAAGTCGGCGGGTTGATGGCTCCTGCTAAACTCTCATTTCCACCCTCCATGGCGGTCGTTGCGAGGACAATCCATTTGAGTGCAGATTTTTCGATCATTTGAGGTGAATAGCCGTTGCTATTCGCTGAAAAGGACCGGGAAATGTGCGCCGAGTCATAGGCCATCCATTCTCGGACAGCCTCCTAGATAAACGGTGCTTCACTTTCTGAAACAAGGAATATTGTCTCAGTACTTTTTACATCACGCGTATAGGTTGCGTCAAGTTTTATTGCTTGGTTGTTTTGAAATTAATGTGATGAGTTGATTGTGATTACATCGCAGCTACTTGGGCCATGACATATTTCTATAATGTCGATCAAAAACAGGCGCTTTAGGCGAATAACAACGCCACCTGAGCTTAAGTTAAGTTCGTCTTTATGCTCGAAAGCTCTGCGGGGAAGGTTGTTTTCAAGCGCCTATATTTTACGGAAGACATACGTTAAGCGTGGAATACCATATACTTACCATTAACTTAATGGTAATGGGGTAATGCTCAAACCAGCGTTCAAGAGTGATTAGCTAGAACACTTTATAATCGTACCAGTGAACCAACTGTCAAATTCCATATACCTCGTACTCAATAACCTCAATCTCAAACGCTACGAGCATATAATAATACATCGTTAACTAAACACCAAGAAAAATAATTCAAACTAATTTATTTTTGTTTATTTCGAGGTGATATGTGGAAAGTAATAAGGTAAATAATATTGTCAAATTGCCAATAAGCTCAGAAAAAAAACTGAATGCCATGGCCGTCAATCGCCAACAAGCCCCCACACCAAAGTCAGATAAGGTGTTAGCGAATGCTGAAAAGTTGCGGAATATTTCAAAATATCAAACTGACTATGATTTTGAAATTTACCGGCGTCTCGAACAACGTTTTGGCTATAATCAACCTCGTGGTGGTATCGTATTTGGTGCCAATGATCCGTTTAAACTCATCAATACCCATACGACTTGCCAGCAATGTTTATATGCCTTCGAAATGGATACCTACGGTCGGGGTTGTGTTCACAATTGTGAATATTGTTATAGCAAAGTGGAGTTAACTTCGCACAAATACTGGAATGAACCTTTCCCTATGCCACGTGATATTACTACCGTTTGGAAGGCATTTTATACCGTATTTGAAACCGATAAAAAGAGCAAATGGCGGAAGGTTTTAGAACAAAGAATACCCCTGCGTATTGGATCAGGTTCCGATGGATTCATGCATATGGATAAAAAATATCGCGTCACCTATGAGTTATTAAAACTGCTACGATATTATCAATATCCGTATATTATCGTGACCCGCTCAGACCTGGTAGCCTATGATGAATATCTAGCGGTATTAGATCCCGATTTAGCGTCTGTTCAAATCAGTATTCCTTCCATCAATGATCGCTTAAATAAGCTGATTGAACCCGGAGCACCTTCATCTGTCAGGCGGCTAAACGCCGTTAAAAAATTAACCGATAATGGTTTTTGGACAACCGTGCGTATTAATCCTTTATTTCCGATTTATCCTGATGGCTATTACACCAACCCAGATTTTGATGGATTAAAACGCCAACTTTCATTTGATTACTTCAGTTATGATATTATCCAAGCGGTCGCAGATCATGGTGCAAAAAGTATATTAGTCGGATTTGTACGACTCGCTGGCCAATCAATGAATCACATCACTGAATCTACCGGAGTTGATTTAAGGAGTTTTTTTAGTAAAGACAGTAAACGGCATGCCACACTTTATCAGTACTCCGAGCGTGAAATCACGGCTTATTACGAAAAAATTCATGGGCTTTGCAAAAAACAAGGTATTGAGTTTACCACTTGTTATATTGGCAACGGCGAGTCATTTTTTTGGAAACATCAAAACCTCTGGGATAACAAAACCGATTGTTGCAATGCAAAAGGCCAAGTTAAACACTTTACGATTGATGCCCGCAGTATCAAGTATACAACTCGCTTAAAACTCAGTAGTAATAAAAGCCCTGAGATCGATCCTATTGGCATTGATACGCCATTAGGAAATTTAACATTTAAACAGCTAAAAGTACGTGAGAAAGCGAGTAAAAAAGAATGATATCCAACCAGGATCATTACACCGCCATTAACATTCAGTATCCCATCGCTGATAAAATACTGAAAGGTGTAAAGGTGATCGAAACTCGACGCTACCCGCTGCCTGATAAATATTTAAATCAGGCGCTCTTGTTAATGGAAACACCCGGAAAAACTAAAAAATTCAAATCAAGAATTATCGGTATTATTAAATTCACCGAGTGTTTTCAATATCAATCAAAAAAACAATTTTATGCTGATGTAGATAAACATTGTGTGACGAAAAATTCCATTTGGGCCTGGCAAGCCGGAGATAAGTGGGGCTGGCGGGTAGACGTTATTAAAAAAATATCACCACCTATTACCTATAAAGGAAATAAAGGGATTGTGTATACCAATAATCTCAGCATTTAGTTATTACTGTTTGGCTTAATGGAAATAGCTCGGTATAATTTGTCAATTTTTTAATTGATTAGATTCGACGTGATCAAACGATGGAGGATAGCATGTCTTTATCTAAAAATACTCAGACACTGACGCCACAAGCTTATCTTGCCTGGGAAAAAAATCAACCTAGTAACGTCAAGCACGAATACGTGAAGGGTGATATTTGTGCGATGGCAGGGGCAAAAGATGCCCATGTTACCGTTGCAGGCAATTTATTCGCCCTTTTACGCAGCCACGTGCCCGGTTTATATGGCAGAGATGAAAGTTCACGTTGAGACGGTAGACGCCTTTTTCTATCCCGATGTTGTGGTCACTTGTGATGAGCGTGACCGGCAATACGAATATTATAAAAAGCATCCGAGCCTGATTATCGAAGTCTTATCGGAATCAACTTCAGCCTATGATCGAGGCCGTAAATTTGCTATGTACCGGCAATTATCTGAGTTAAAGGAATACCTTATTATCGATCCTGATAGGATAAGTGTCGATTATTTTCGCCGTGACGCGACGAACCATTGGGTTTTGTACCCTTATGTAGAAGAGGCGGCAGTCGAACTTGCCAGCATTGATTTTTCTACAAGCATGGATGCTATTTATGAAGATGTTGCACTTGCGGAAAAACCCGCAGACGGGAGGGGGAAAATGGACACGAAGTAGCTTCTCTATTTGGGCATCTCGACTTTGTTTCCTGAATCCTCCTGCTGTCACATCTTTTTTTAATTTGATGTTCACTATTAACCTGATGTCTTATTTTTTGGAATAGCTGTCTTGACTTTTGGATCCATCTTATGTAGGTTTCGGGAAGGCACAAACTAAGTTTTCAAAGAATTGTTTTTATACCAAAGTGCTAGTTCTTTCTCTACAAAAGATCCCTTAGCTACGTTTTCAAAGACGACAGCGGTTTCTGGTTCTGCTGCGTTAAGAGTGAAACCATTAATCTCCAAAAAAATTGCACCAACGGTAAGTCCTACTCTTTTTTTGCCATCAATAAATGGGTGATTTTTTACGATTCCGAAACTATATGATGATGCTAAATCAAAAATTGTTGATTCAAGTTCATAACCAAAACGTTGTCTTGGCCTAGCCAGCGCTGAGTCTAGTAATTTAAAATCTCGAATGCCAGCATTGCCACCATGTGAAGCGAGTAACATCTGATGAACCGCCAACACCGTTTTGTGCAAAATCCATATGGGTTCTTTCATTTTGCAAGTTCATGTAAAGCGTTTTTGTAATTTTTCATCACTTTTTTAGCGGCTTTCATCTGATTTTCAAAATCATTTTGATAGGGCGTTAGTGTATAACCTTCTGGGCCTTCGATTAAATAGAAGGTATCGCCTTTAGCCGCATTCATTTTTATAAGTGCTTCTTTTGGTAATAAAATCCCCAGTGAGTTACCAATCGGGGTAATCTTTACTTTGAGCATAACATAGCCTCTGATTGTTATAACTAATGTAATAACTTACTATAGTCCGGCGTATACGCTGTGTCAATCGGGCAATCAACTTAGCCCCTTATTCTTGGTTGACGCGAATACCCGATGATTTTCCTAGGAGGGTCTGGGCTGATGACAATCATTAAAAATCTTTCGATTGGCACATGAACGACATTAATCAGAGCCAAGCGCAACAACGAAAAATTGGCTGGGTTTACAAAATAAATCCCAAACATTTTTTTAAAGTCAGTACACTTTCGTGTCTTGGTTATAAAAAAATGTGGATTTTATGGATACATCGATATTTTTTAGCCAACAACGATTAAAATAGGGAAGGCTCAATGCGTATCAATGCAAATCAACATTGATGGTGAAATAATATCGCAATAGAGAGGATCAAATCGGAGACAGTTTTGTCCGGTGGATAAGCGCCGCGCATCCACCAAATACATAAATCAATTAATATCTTATGAGTCAATATCATAGAGCTTATATTGCCGGTGGTGTGTATTTTTTTACGGTGGTTACTTATCAGCGGAGAGCTGTTTTTAATACGGAATATCGGGTTGGAATATTACGAAATGCTTTTCGAAAAGTGAAGTCGTCTTATCCGTTTCGAATGGATGCTATCGTCATTTTGCCTGATCATTTGCATTGTATATGGCGCCTACCAGAAATGGATGCCGACTATTCTAGTCGTTGGCGTGAAATCAAAAAGGCCGTTTCACGTAAAATTCACCCAGAAAGTAATGAGCGTAACGAACGTTTGGTATGGCAACGCCGTTTTTGGGAACACGTGATTCGTGATCAAGATGATTGGCTCAGACACATGGATTATATTCATTACAATCCGGTAAAACATGGACGGGTGAAAAGCCCAAAAGACTGGCCGTGGTCTTCGTTTTCCCGATGGGTTGACAAAGGAATTTATGAGATGGATTGGGGAGCTGAGGAGCCGGAGGGTATTTCAAAGATGAATGTGGAGTGATGCGGCGTGGTTTTTGGTGGATGCGCTGCGCTTATCCACCCCACATCAATTAGCAACAAATGTGGCATCAAGGCTCAAGTGACAGACAAGGAATATTGTCTCAGTACTTTTTACATTACCCGTATAGGCTGCGTCAAGTTTTATCGCTTGGTTGTTTTGAAATTAATGTGATGAGTTGATTGTGATTACATCGCAGATATTTGGGCCATGACGAATTTCTATCACGGCGGAGTGTGGGAAAATTGAACAAATCAAAAAAATCAGTAATCGATTTCTATGGAATGGTTTCTTTTGTCGTTTCATCACGATGGACAGCACGATATTGCCCAGGTGACATACCACGACTTTGGCGAAAGGTTTTGCTAAAGGAGGTTTCAGACTCATAACCCACGGTGGTTGCCACGGTGGAAATCGGCAAGGTTGAGGTTTTGAGCAGTTTTGCAGCTAAATCTAAACGCCAGTGTTTTAGATAGCTTAATGGCGCTTGACCCACTAGGGTTGAAAAACGTTTGGCAAAAGCCGCACGTGACATTGAGACCGTTTTCGCTAAGGATTCAACGGTCCAGCGTTGCTCCGGTGCGCCATGCATCAGTGATAAAATTTTGCCAATTTTCGGATCACGCAAGGCACCTAGCCATCCGCCGCTATCGTCAGGCTGTTTTGCCAGCCAAGCTCGCACCATGTAAATAAACAACACATCCATCAATCGAGCAATGACGGCACTATTGCCTGGTTGATCAGCACTGCATTGCTCGTACATTAATTGACGCACCATGGTTTGCAATGCTTGGTGGCTTTGCGCTTGATTGGCAGGCAAATAAATCACCGGAGGCAATAACGATAACAAAGGATGTGGTCCATCTTGTTCAAAATAATAGGCACCACAAAACAACGCCACTGAAATATCATCACTCAAGCTTTTAAAACACATCGGTTGTGCCACATCGGTGTAATGTGCCATCGGCGTATCAGGCGGATCGGCCATCGCATGCCAACGCCCATGCGGTAATAACACCACATCCCCTTGTACCATACGAATCGGTGCCGTCGTATCATCAATGATCAACCAACAACTACCACGACTCACAATATGAAAGGTCGCACGTTTGGCCGAGGTAAACTCAATTCCCCAAGGCGCGGTAAAAGCCACTTGACACAAGGTGGTGTTGCTAAATCGAGTCACTGCCAAAACATCCGCTAAAACATCCATCAATCACCTAGGCTTAAATAATATTGCTGAATCTAACCATGGCATATTTATCCACCCATGACAATAGTCCTATTGTCTAATGCTAAAAGACGATTGGATAGTATTTCGAGTGAAATGGTTATATTGCCGCTAAAATTTCAGCGCTATAATGCACGTTCAGTTATTGATGGCAAACGAAGGAGAACAGTGAATTATGAGTATCGAAGCGTATTGGGTCAGTGGCAGTCCTTATTCATGGTCGGTATTACTGGCCTTAGAGGTTAAAGGGTTAGCCTATCAATCCAAATTGCTTGAAGTATCAAAAGGTGAAACTAAAACAGCAGAATTTTTAACATTGAATCCACTGGGCCAAGTTCCGGTGTTAAAAGATGGCGATACCATCATTTGTGAATCCCTCGCCATCATCGCGTATCTTGATCGCCAATATCCTGACGTACCGTTGTTCGGTGAAACCTCTCGCGAATATGCTCATATCTGGCAGAGTGCACTTGAGCACGTTAATTATGCCAGTCCCAGTTTATTTAAGGTAGTGTTTCCATTATGGTCAGGTAAGGCGGCAGAGAAAGCGGACGACATCAAACAAGCTGCTGGCTTGTGTCATGAGATGTTAGCTAAACTTGAGGAAAAACTATCAAACCAGCCATTTATGATCGGTGATCAGATTAGCGCGGCAGATATTATTAGGTTACCGGGGCTACAATGTTTAATCAATGCACTAAACCAAGCGGAGGCGGCACCACTCAAACTGGGCCTATTACCGCTGGTGACATCGTATCCAAAAATTGACGCGTGGTTGAAACGTATCGAATCCATCTCTGGCTATGAGCGAACGTATCCTCCCCATTGGTAAGAAATGAAGACAACATACTAACTAGGCCGCAGCAAAGGATACCGTTGGCTCTTTAAAAAATGATTTAATC
>CAYUAI010000091.1:0-15809 GCA_964442745.1 uncultured Chromatiales bacterium | reverse complement strand
ACATTATCTACGATTTTTATTGATAGGTATAGTTTATTTGTGCTCGGGTAGTATCTCATTGGTTTAACCGTCAACGATGGTGAAGTCGATAGCAAACTTGATACCACGGGTGTCACTGTTTATCTCCCCGTCGACGAAGTTGAACCTAACGATGCCACTGACCAAGCTCAAACATTAGCTAAACTGGGTTGGGGTTATCCGGTAAAAGCCAATATGCCATCAGGGAGTGATCAGGATTGGTATCGGTTTGAGGCTAAAGCAAGTCAAACCTATGTGGTTGAGGTGTTTGATGTTGAAACTGGTTTAGTGCAAACACCAGGGACGAGTTGCACAGGTAACTTTAGAGCAACGGATATTGGTATTTCGTTAACAGTTAATGATGAAAATAGTATTGAAGTGATCAAGCAATGTACCCCAACGGCAAATGATAATATCCATAATCGTGTGAGCTTTAAGGCGAGTCAAGATAATATTCACTACATTCGTGTCGCGTCAAACGCTGAATCCAGTATGGATTTTGGTAACTACAGTATTCGGGTTATTCTTCAATAGCTAATTCTAAACACCAACCCAGTTCTTGCCATCAAGCAAAAGCTGGGTTGACTCCAAAGCAGTAAAGGGGACACTGATGTTTTAATGCGTGAGTTGACAAGTTAGCATGTGCAGAATAGAGTTTAAATAAGGGGGTCAAATTTTTGCTTGTGCTGATATTTTTTCTCTTGATTTCATAGCTGTCTCATGCATATGGCATGAATAAACGGACTTCGACACTATTTTCAATAAATTGTTGACTTCAAGTTATATTGATAATTGACAAACTGTATTAAATAGGGTCTATGGTGGATCATTGTTGCGCCTAATAATGCAGCGTTTAGTTGAGTTTTTCTGCATATGTAAGTATGATCCAAGCTGATCGCTGATAATTATGATAAATGGGCTGTTGTCTGAGAAAACCCACTTTAGGGTGAAGGCGGTAACGTACAAAAACGAAAGACAAGCACAAAGAGAAAGAGAATTGGAGCAATTATCATCAGTCGTCAAAAGCAAAAATGAACGACAATGGTGAAAAATGGTGGCAGCTCATTTTTTGTCAATATCAGCCGAAAGCGGATGAAACGTTAAGCCTGATATGTTATGCCCGGACGGATACGCCAGCGGAGTCAGGTCCTCGAAGCTGAGCTGGAAAGGCTCGATAGTGGCGTGCAGGTCAATACGCTGGATAAAATATTGGAAAAATTCAAAAAGTAATGATCAATCTCTGCCTGATGGGCGAAAACTGGAGACTTCGCAAGCTTTGAAACGAGAGAAAACGTAAAATTTTGAGGTAAGTCTTGTTTGGAGTTTTGTATCGACTGAGTATTATCTACGGCGGCTACTTTTGGTTATTTTTTGGCGCATCTACATTTATGTTAGGGACAGTTGGGTAGATTATTAGGCTGACCGTTGACCTTGCCCATAAAAATAACTCACAAGCATTTGTCATCGGAAATAAACCTTGGTAATATGCGCTCCACTTATCGCGTTCGTCTGGTAATGTTGGTATTTTAGTCAATGGTGACTTACATCGGTCTCCTCGCGACGATAGACTGTGAACCCCGTCAGGCCCGGAAGGGAGCAGCGGTAATAGTGGACTCGGGTGCCGAGGTGTGGCGGGTGTGGGTCGCCGCCTTATCATCTTAATCATTAAGTCAAGACGTACTTCATGTTTTTCCATATATCGAGTGGCCACACCTTTGGGATTTTTCATTCGTCAGTCTCACTCATAAATTAATATGGCAGGTGGCTTTAGTGGCTTGTCAAAGTGTTTGGGATACGCGCTGAGCTGGTAGTTTTAGTTGATCGTTGACTGGCTCGTTTGATAGGATCTGGGAATGAGTTACTTGGTGTTAGCCAGAAAATGGCGCCCTCGAAAATTTAGTGATGTGGTGGGTCAGGCACATGTCTTAAGAGCATTGATTAATGCGCTGGACAATGATCGACTCCATCATGCCTATTTATTTGCCGGAACGCGAGGGGTAGGAAAGACCACCTTGGGCCGTATTCTGGCAAAATCAATCAATTGTGAACAAGGCGTTAGCTCGACGCCGTGTGGCGAATGTGCGGCCTGTCTGAGTATTGATGAAGGTCGTTTTGTCGATCTAATGGAAGTGGATGCGGCGTCGCGAACTAAGGTCGAAGATACCCGAGAATTGTTGGAAAACGTGCAATATGCGCCTTCTCAAGGTCGTTACAAAGTCTATTTGATCGACGAAGTGCATATGTTATCCAATCACAGCTTTAACGCGTTGTTAAAAACGCTGGAAGAACCGCCGCCGCATGTTAAATTTATTTTAGCCACCACCGACCCGCAACGTTTACCGATTACCATTTTATCTCGCTGCTTGAAGTTTAATCTTACGACCATTTCGGTGGATTTAATTAGTACGCATTTGGCGCATCTCTTAATCCAAGAACAGCTTCCGTTTGAGCAGAAAGCCTTGCCGTTAATCAGCCGGGCGGCTAAAGGCAGCCTGCGGGATGCGTTGAGCTTACTTGACCAGGCCATTGCCTACGGCGGAGGCGAGATTGACGAAGCCCAAGTTCGGGCCATGTTGGGGAGTATTGATCGGGGGCATGTCTCACATATTTTGCGGGCATTAGCTGACAATAACGGGCAAGCGGTGCTTCAAGCGGTGGATCATTTAGCACAACATGGGGTGGATTTTGTCCAGGTGCTGGATGCGTTTTTAGCGCTGTTGCATCAACTTGCTATTGCTCAAGTCGTGCCAGCCGCCATGGGTGAGGAAGATCAAGAAATCAGCAAGCTGGCTAGTACCATTCGCCCACAAGATATTCAGTTTTATTATCAAATTGGGATCTTAGGCAGTCGCGATTTACCATTGGCGTCAGATGCCCGAAGTGGTTTTGAAATGATTATCTTGCGTATGCTGGCATTTTGCCCTGGGCTAAGTGATCAGCCGGCAAGCGCTGAACAAGCCACCGCGAACCTTTCTGTCTCCGCAAAACAGCTACCTGATGTGATGCGTTCATTGCCTGCAAATCAGGCGACAGTGTCATCACGTCCGGAGCCACCCGTGCCGGGAGTGAGTCAAGATTCATCGCCACCCGCCACAAGCGTTACCCTAGCGGCCAATGCCAAGCCGGGTGAGGCTTCGTGGGCAGAGACGGTACAGCAGCTTAAGATTGCAGGTATTGTCAAACAATTAGCGTTGAATTGTGCCTATCAGGGTCGTGAAAGGGATGAGATCACGCTAATATTACAAAAATCCCATGTTCAATTGGCCAGCAAGACGATAATTGAGCGTTTGCAGGGTGCATTGACTGAATATTATCAAGCACCCATAAAAATTAACTTGAAAGTGGGTGAGCCTCAGCAGGAAACGCCAGCCGACCGGGGTACCCGATTACAGGCTGAGCGGATGCAAAACGCAGTGGCATTGATCGAAGCGGATCCCAATGTGAAAACAATGAAAACCATGTTTGATGCGAAGCTTGATCCCAAATCCATACGTCTGACAGAAAAATAGCCGACGGCTTATCATCGATTATTTGTGGTTAATGAAATTTTAGAGAAGGAGAGGAAAGTGAAAGGTGGCTTAGGTAATTTGATGAAACAAGCGCAGCAAATGCAAGAAAATATGCAAAAAGCGCAAGCAGAGATCGCCAGTTTAGAAGTGACGGGACAGTCGGGTGGCGGTATGGTGAATATCCAGATGACCGGTAAACATGATGTGCGTCGAGTGCAGATTGATGCGACCTTGATGGGCGAAGATAAAGAAATGCTCGAAGATTTAATTGCCGCCGCCATTAATGACGCCGTGCGACAGGTTGAAAAACAAACCAAAGAAAAAATGGCGGATGTCACGGGTGGCATGAATATGCCGGAAGGGTTTAAGTTACCTTTTTAGGGTGTTTTACAATGGGCCTGGCGGGTATGTCGAATTCGTTATTGAATCAATTGATGGAAAGTTTACGCTGTTTGCCAGGGGTTGGACCGAAAACAGCACAGCGCATGGCTTTTCATCTGCTAGAAAGAAATCGAGGCGGAGCAAAAATCCTTGCTCAAACGCTTAATCTGGCCATGGAGCGTATCGGTCATTGTCGTTTATGTCGTACATTTACCGAGTCTGATATTTGTGAGATTTGTGCGAATCAAAAACGTGATCGCCAGTTACTGTGTGTGGTTGAAAACCCAGCAGACATGATGTCTGTTGAACAGGGAGCGGGCTATCGCGGGTTATATTTTGTGCTGATGGGACATTTGTCACCGTTGGATGGTATTGGGCCTAAAGAGTTGGGGTTGCATGAGTTAGCGGTGCGCTTGGATGAGCAAGGCATTGAAGAGGTGATTTTAGCGACGAATCCCACCGTCGAGGGCGAAACCACGGCGAGCTACATTATGGAAATGGTTCGCTTGCGTCACATTAAAACCACGCGTATCGCTTATGGTGTGCCCATTGGCGGCGAGTTGGAGTACGTGGATAGCGGTACGCTGTCACGCGCATTTTTAGGGCGACAGCCGTTGTCTTAAGTCAGCGAATTAATGGCGAAGCTGGAGGTGATGAAAGCCGCGAGTCGATCGAATGCTATTCGAGTACGAGGGTCGCGGCTTGTGGGGTTGACTCGCAACTAAGCGATTGAATGTTGATCAGGTAAACGTTTATAAAAATCGTCCTCTGAGTAGTGACTGAGTACTTCTTCCAAAACTTGCGTAAACTTCTTAGAAATGCCAACGAACTCCAGTCCAGCGCCACGTTCTGAGGTGTGTACAATTTGACCATTCGTTTGAATGGCATTTGCGGTGACACCTTGCACAGAAAATGAAATAATAACTGGTTGGCTGTTTTGTAAAATGACGCGTCCGGTATCAACAAACATACCATTGAGGCTAAGATCGCGACTTTCTCCACGAACTAAACCGAGCGGTTCATAACACAATACCACGTTAACACTTATCAGTGTACGCATTGTCCAGCGATGTTCCAGCATAGGTCATCTCCTCCTGGCCAAAACCATGACAGAATCTAACGTGAAACTGTTCCGCCATAGCTTAACTTGTAGCAGGCTGAGGGCAATATTTCAAGTGAATTTAACGAGTGCAATGATCGGTCTCGTCGAATATAAATGAGTTTTATGGAGCTTTCACCATGGACTGACAACAGTATACCTGTACCTCCTCAGTCATAAATTCTATCACTGATAAAGTTTTGGCGCTTTGGCATTTTCCGTGACAAATGAGTCAAGTTTGATAAAAAATCAATCACCTACTGGCATTATTTAAAAACATCCTCTAACGTATCCGCGTCTAACAACGTCATCCCCCATTGCTCAAGCTCCTCGGAACTGGCCTGTTCAATTTTTTGTAAGCTCCATGCGGGCAAAAGACCAAAGCGTTGGGTTAACAGTTTGGTTAATAATTTGCTTTCCCCTTTTAACATCCCTTGTTCAATGCCTTTTTGTATGCCAATACGTTCAACACTCGTGATATAAGGCATTTTTTTCTCCTGCTCATACGTGGTTAATGTTTGCCAAAATTCAGTATTTTCTGTTTCGGGTAACTCAATCACCCAATCGATAAATCGAAATAAAGCCAATACGGTTTCTCGCGCATAACCCTTGTCATATAACATTTTGACTAAGCGCACTTTCCAGCCTAATCGATGTTCGAGGTCTTTGGCGGTACTCTTGGCACGTAAATGAGCCATCACTACGATGGCAAAGGGATTGGGTTCTTGGGTTAATGCTTGCCAACGTGACTCATAATCCAGCAGTTTAACGGTGGGGAATGTTAAGCTGCTACAACTGCCCCATAAATCATAACCATAGTGGTTCGGGCGCCAGTTTGCACGGTCATCGGCAAGCAGAGCAAAACTGGCGACCTTTCGCCGGTACCGATCAAACACTCGATAATTATAAACATACATGCGTTCCGCAAAGTCAGCATCATGTTGACCTTGAACTTCCACATGAATCAATACCAATTCCTGTTCCCCATCTTGACGCTAAACTCGAACCAGTTTGTCCACCAAACGACGACCGAGTTCAGCATCGCGAACCACTTTTTCAAGTTCTTTATCAAGAAACTCATAGCCTTTGTGCCAATCAATCGCCTCATGGGCTTGGGGATAAAAAAAGGCTAAAAAATCCTCAAAGAAAAATTCGATGGTCTCTTTCCAAGGGCTGTCATAATCCGTCATGGTGATCCATTATACCATCGTCATAAAACTGACATCATAGCGGATTTTATTGGAATAATGAATCGATACATTTTTAATGTTTTATGTCGGGCATCACTCATCAGGCCGTAGATCGTCGTGATTATCCTGAACCCAAGACTTCAACGTTGACAAGGCTTTCAATTATTTTTCCCCAAAGCTTCTGATCTGTCCGCCTGAATAAATGGTTGACTTGCAATATCGTTATTTTGGTTGTTTTTTAGGCTGTTCGCCTCTGTGATAAGGCGCGATGCCTGTCGAAATAATCCGTATGCGCGGAGTTTTCGCAGTGCGGTTTCGGGTTTAGCTAAGATTGATGCGCCGGTAGGAACGCTGATTGCGTATGCCACGTCACCGGGCAGTAGGCGGCCGATGGTTCGGGTCGTAATGGCACCTATACCCATCTCTTATTGCGATATATGAAACAACCCAAATTAGAAATTGGTCACATGTTTCGTAAAGTTCGCCGCGAGGTGCGTTGAGCGATGAATAATAAGCAAACCCCATGGGAAGGCTCTTCGTTGGTCGGGGATTTTTATTTTGTGCCTGAATTTAACAAGGGAAGGATTGGTTCGAGTTATTTAACCGTGCAGACCGAACCCGCAGGGGCATAAATCCGCATCATGAACATCAGTCCGAAATATCGAGCCGGTATGGCCTTAGAACCCGGAGATTATCATTTTGTCATCAATGCCGAGGGCTATCAAACCCTGGATCAGTGGCAAAAACTCAAACCCGGCGAGCAGACGTTGCGCTTTCCATTGATCGCAAAACGCCAAGCACCGACGATACAAACTTTTCGAGATGCGTTGAAAGACGGTAGTCAAGGTCCGGAAATGGTGGTAATTCCGGGTGGGACGTTTTTTATGGGAGATATTCACGGGGGTGGAGATAAAAATGAAAAGCCAGTGCAGCGAGTGAGCATTGAACGGTTTGCGATGGGAAAAACAGAAGTAACCCTATAGTTTCAAAAATCTCATGAAGAAAACAAGTAATACACTATGTATAAAGCATATGACCAACAATTTCATGTTTTTAAGATCTCACCTTTAGTGAGATTAAGAAAGTCACATTTTTAAGCGTAAAGTCCCCAGCACTAAATCGATAATATTTAGTTTTTATTGTGCAGAAATAAAAAAAGATGGCCTGAATCTGATAACATAGTTTCGACGAAAAAAGCATTAAATCAGAGGCCATCTGCACTGTAGTAGTTTCGACTTAATCTGACACTTCACTACATTTTACCGATACAAAGATGCCGTTGACGAAGGTGGAGTACAAGCTCTACTGGATAAGCCCCGCAGAAAACCTAACCCCAAGAATAGAGTTGATGAGGCTACGGAAGAAGCGGTTCAAACATAGGCTCTAGATTTCCCTGCTCACGGCCAAACTCGAATAAGTAATCTTAACCTGACAATACACCGCTTCCGGAAAAACCGGTAGCTGTCAGATCAAGTCTGAACCACTACACCTCAGGTGGCCACACAGGCTGGCCACGAACTCATTAACGACAGCTTTATTGAATTTTCAATCGTTAACTTTATATCTTATTTTTTGGAATAACTGTCTTGACTTTAGGGTCCACTTTAATGAACGATGTGTGTGGTATTGAATGAGGGGGCATTCATTTGTTTTCGACGCTTGTTCCTCGTGGATTCGCTTTGCTTAATCCACGCTCCCCGTCTATTTTTCTCTGACATCAATTTAAACTTACGAATTTAGTATTTTGTTGTCATAATCGTAATATATAGCTACGGTGGCCTCCTTTAAATTAAGCCTTTAATCCCGCGCTTAATCCCCCCGACGACTCGACGACCGAGCTAGAGGTTGTCATTCTTGGAGGATACCGGGCTAGTTTATCCCGCTCCCTCTAACTCTGTGTAACAATTCAATTGAGGCATCGACTTCAACTTTCCTAATGGCAACACTCTCAATATTACATCCAATGGGAATTCCTTTTTCATCTGCAAAACTTTTTAGTTCTCGCCAGTTTTGTTCGGATAAATTAACGGATTTTTGGAGAATATCATTTGAGTGAATTAATTCATTTTCCAACCATTTAGGAACGCTAATGCCTAACCATTTCATAAATTGAAGCGTTTTAGGCGATCCACAAGGAGTTAAAGTAAACAGTATTGGCACCAGTGGAGTATTATGCTTCTGTCCATAGTAGTAGTATTCAGACAAAAAATTCTTTGACGCATTGACATCGTAAACACCTTGTGAAACAAAAAAACTGCAGCCTTGGGATATTTTATTAAAGACTCTAAGGTGTTCGTCGCCCTTACTTTGATGTCGTTCTGGAATGGTGACGCCACCTAAAAGAAGATTATTATTTGTTTCCGCTTTTAGTTTGTAAGCATCATTCATTGACAATGTTACTGCTTGAGACTTGGATGAAGCGCCAACAAATACCGTCAAATTATTTTTTGATGATGCATTCGTAATAAATTGGGACATTTCTGATGGGCTATATTTTCCGACAGATCGGTAAATAATTTTTGGGATAGCCAAAGAATGCAAATATTCTTCACTATAGGAGAATGAATCTAATGTCTCCATGAAAGGGAAGGGGCGTTCTTCGGATGTTCGAGATTTTTCATCTTGGATATCATAGAGGATTAAACCGTCAATATTCAGCGACTGGAGTCTTTGTATCTGTCGGGTAGAAATTTCTTTGATTTTCTCTAAACTCGTTCCTTTTTTAGGGGGGGTAATTCCGTAGAGAATAATTCCACTTTCTCTGTTTCTTATTTTATCAACAAGCATTGTCTCTCTCTATTTCAGAATTTAATGCCAGCGGCCATCGTTTTTTGTAGGCTAGGTATGCTAACATAAAATAGGTGGCGTTTCGGCTGGGGTCGGTTAATATTTATACTTTTTGGTTGGGAGCTATGGCCCATGGGGTTGCAACGTATTTAGGGGGCTCTGTTACTCGGTATCATGATGAGCCTTATCAATGGTATATTGGCATTACTATATGGCTATCGATTATCTCTGTCAAATACATCAAGCTGTAAAAGTAGGCATTTTAGGTGACGCAGGACAACTAAAGGGATTTAGGCGGTAGAATAACGCCTAGAGCCGTTATCGAGACAAAGCCGGAGAAATGATTACGTCACTCATTCCTAACGTTAGTTTTCGCTGGGAAATTTAATCCACAAAATCTCTCACATACTGATCGATATCCCCGAGCAGTTGCTGTTTATGTGTGCTATCTAAAAAACTCGCGTGAATTGAATTTTTGGCAATGACAATTATTTCGTCTTTCGTTAAATCTAAAGCTTGCTGGGTTGCTAAATAGTTTTCGTTTATATATCCACCAAAATAGGCTGGATCATCTGAATTGATGGTGACTCGCAAACCTGCCTCAAGCAGTTTTTTCAAGTTGTGTTGTTTAAGATCGTTAAATACTCGTAATTTCACATTAGATAGCGGACAAACCGTTAATGGAATCGCCGTTTTCGCCAAATGAGCGACAAGGGTCGGATCTTCCCAACAACGCACACCATGATCAATGCGTACCGCATTTAACTGATTTAACGCCTGCCAAATATAATCGGGAGGGCCTTCTTCTCCGGCATGGGCTACCGTCAAAAAACCTTCCACCGTTGCTCGTTGAAAGACTTCTGCAAAAATTTGGGGGGGGGAATCACGCTCGGATGAATCAAGCCCCACTGCCATAATTTGCTTTTTGTAAGGCAAGGCCGCCTCTAAAGTTTGCATCGCGGCTTCCGCACTCAGATGTCGTAAAAAACACATAATGAGTAAAGCGCTGATGCCCCACCGTTGCTGAGCATCCCGTTGTGCTCGAGCAATGCCGGTAATGATCGTATGAAAGGGAACGCCGCGATCCGTGTGTGTTTGCGGATCAAAGAAAATCTCTGCATGGCGAATATTATCTTGCCGAGCTTTCTCAAAATAGGCCAAAGTCATGTCATAAAAATCTTGCTCATGAAGCAATACGTTGGCGCCTTGATAATAAATCTCCAAAAATGATTGTAAATCAGAGAAATTATACGCCTGACGCACTTCGCTTATGGAGCCAAAAGGCAATGTTATCGCATTACGCTCGGCAATCGCAAACATCAGTTCAGGCTCAAGTGAACCCTCAATATGAAGGTGTAACTCGGCTTTAGGTAAACCTTGAATAAAATTTTTCATCAAATCATCTCATCGCTTAATAGCGAAAATGCTTAATCTTATCCCCTTTTTCACCCACATCTGTCATGGCTTCTATGCCAATTTTTAAATGCATATCCGCCCATTCTCGGGTCACTTTTTGATCTGATGTATCTGTCTTGATCCCTTCGGGCGTGGTCGGCACATCCGACACGAGTAACAAGGCACCGCGAGCAATTTGGTTATGATGTCCTACGATAAATATCGTCGCTGTTTCCATATCAATGGCAATGCAGCGCAGCCGTTTCAAACGACTTAAAAATTTGCCATCATGCTCCCAAACCCGTCGGTTGGTGGTGTAAACCACTCCTGTGCGATAATCATAACCATGCTCAACAATTTTATCTGAAACATATTTATGTAATTTAAACGAAGGCAACGCCGGCACTTCGGGTGGAAAATAATCATCACCGGTTCCTTCTCCACGTATGGCAGCTACCGGCAAGATAAAATGACCAATTTCACTGGATCGCTTTAAACCACCGCATTTGCCGAGAAACAACACCCCCGTCGGTTTGATCGCGATTAATAAATCCATGATCGTCGCGGCATTAGGGGAGCCAATACCAAAATTGATGATCGTTACCCCCGACGCATTCGTCGCGGCTTGCATGGGTTTATCTTCCCCATAAATATCACATCCATATCGCTGCGCAAATTGTGTCACGTAATATTGAAAGTTAGTTAGCAAAATATGATCACCAAACCCCGCGAGTGGCATACCGGTGTACCGTGGCAACCAATTTTTGGCAATGTCTAATTGACTTGGTTTCGTATGTGATTTCATTGATTTCCAGAATGAAAAACTTGTCTCTTATAAATTTAGCGCCTCAAGCGTATAAGTTCAAATGGTTTATGCAGTAAAGGTGATAGAAGACGTAGGAATATTTTATACCCCGCTCGTTCTAAATCCTTAAACAAGGGGTTGATTCTTCGTCAATCATTTTTCTGTTATGCGTATTGCCTGACTCACTAATGGTTTCAATACTTGTTTTTTTATCAGTCCCACGGCTTTTTCAATATCGGGCGAAAAATACCGATCTTTATCATAAAACGTGACTTGACTACGTAATAAGGCTTTTGCCTGCTCCAAACGATGCGACGATTTAAGCGGCGCTAAAAAGTCCAAGCCTTGACTGGCGGCTAACCATTCCACCGCTAAAATACCGACCGTGTTCTCATACATATCTTTTAAGCGCCTGGCGGCATAAGTTGCCATGGAGACATGATCTTCTTGATTGGCTGACGTCGGTAAGCTATCAACCGAGGCGGGATGGGCCAGTGTTTTATTTTCACTGGCTAACGCGGCGGCGGTGACTTGAGCGATCATGAAACCCGAGTTAACACCACCGTTATCCACTAAAAACGGTGGTAAACCGCTCAGCTTACTATCGATTAATAAAGCGATTCTGCGCTCTGCTAAAGCGCCAATTTCTGCGATAGCTAAAGCTAGATTATCTGCCGCCATGGCAATGCTTTCCGCATGAAAGTTACCGCCAGAGATAATCTCATCTTGCTCAGCAAACACTAGCGGATTATCCGATACGGCATTTGCTTCGATTAAAATCACTTCAGCTGAATTTCTAATCTGTGTTAAGCAGGCTCCCATCACTTGCGGTTGACAACGCAAAGAATAAGGATCTTGTACCTTTTCACAATGGGAATGGCTTTGTTCAATCAATGAGTGCTCCAATAATGCCCGATAGGCCGCTGCCATATGGATTTGTGCTTGATGACCATTGACCTCATGAATACGCGCATCAAAAGGGGAGCGTGATGCTTTTGCCGCCTCGATGGTCATCGCGCCAATCACGGTGCCGGCGGCCAATAGATTTTCTGCAGCAAACAACCCTTGTAAGGATAATGCGGTTGAAGCTTGGGTTCCATTTAATAAAGCCAATCCCTCTTTAGGTGCTAATACGACGGGCTGTAAGCCCGCTAATTGCAAAGCGATGGTTGCCGAAATACGTTCGCCTTGATAAAAGGCTTCTCCCTCTCCTAATAATACCGCACTCATATGGGCCAACGGCGCTAAATCACCGGAGGCGCCTACCGATCCCTTAATGGGAATACATGGATATATTTCTTTATTGATTAAGGTAATTAATGCTTGAATCACGGAGAGTCTGACTCCGGAATAACCCCGAGCCAAAGAATTGACCTTTAACACCATTAATAATCGCACGGTATTCGCTGTCATAAACTCGCCAATACCGGCCGCGTGCGATAACACAATGCTGCGTTGTAATGTTTCTAACGCCTCGGGTTCAATACGGGTATTGGCCAATAATCCAAATCCGGTATTAATACCATACACGGTGTGACCTTGTTTAACCCGCTCAGCAACCACTTTTGCCGATTGATGGATCATTGCCTCACATGCACTCGTAAGCGATATGGGTAACGCTTGGTTTTGTACGTGGTATAAATCATCCAAGGTGAGTTGGCCTGGGTTTATTATCAAATGATTCATCATTTATTTATCATCCAGCATAGGAAAATCCAATGCATTGTCTCGTGCGCATGACTTAGCCCGTTGATAACCACTATCCGCATGGCGCATCACTCCACTGGCCGGGTCATTCCACAAAACCCGGGCAATCCGTTTCGCGGCGGCTTGACTGCCATCACAAACAATGACTAAGCCGGCGTGCTGACTAAATCCCATTCCCACCCCGCCACCATGATGAATACTCACCCAGGTGGCACCACTCGCGGTATTCAATAAAGCATTTAACAATGGCCAATCCGCCACCGCATCCGATCCATCCAGCATGCCTTCGGTTTCACGGTTGGGCGAGGCCACCGAACCGGCGTCTAAATGATCTCGCCCTATGACCACGGGTGCTGTTAACTCGCCACTGGCCACCATGTCATTAAAAGCCAGACCCAAACGTGCCCGATCTGTTAGCCCAACCCAACAAATCCGTGCCGGCAAGCCCTGAAAGTGAATCCGCTCACGGGCCATATTTAGCCAACGATGCAGTGGTGGATTATCGGGAATAAGCGCTTTGACTTTTTCATCTGTTTTATAAATATCTTCAGGATCACCTGATAACGCGACCCAACGAAAAGGGCCAATTCCCTCGCAAAATAAGGGCCGAATATACGCTGGCACAAAACTGGGGAAATCAAAGGCATTTTCAATCCCTTGCTCCCATGCCATTTGCCGAATATTATTACCATAGTCTAACGTCACGGCGCCCATCGACTGCAACGCTAACATGGCGGTGACTTGTACTGCCATGGATTGTTTGGCCGCTTTGATCACAGCGGCTTCATCTTGCTGGCGTATTGAGGTCGCTTTTTCTAGCGTCCAACCTTGCGGTAAATACCCGTTGAGTGGATCGTGAGCACTGGTTTGATCAGTGACCACATCAGGCATGATTTTCCTTTGGACCAATTCAGCAAAGATGTCTGCCGCATTGGCCAATAAACCAACGCTAAGGCTTCGCCCTTGATCACAAGCCTCACGGATGATTTTTAATGCCTCATCCAGATTTGTCGCTTTCACATCCAGATAACCCGTCTGTAACCGCAAATCGATACGACTTTCATCCACTTCCACCGCTAACATGGAAAAACCAGCCATGGTTGCGGCTAAGGGTTGTGCCCCACCCATACCGCCCAACCCCCCCGTGAGTATCCACTTATTTTTTGTCATGCCATTAAAATGGGTGTTCGCCACAGCGACAAAGGTTTCATAGGTACCCTGAACAATCCCTTGTGAACCAATATAAATCCAAGAACCCGCGGTCATTTGGCCATACATCATCAGGCCCTTTTTATCTAATTCATTAAAATGCTGCCAATCACTCCAATGCGCCACTAAATTGGCATTGGCTATCAACACTCGCGGGGCATCTTCATGCGTTTTAAAGACCCCAACAGGTTTACCGCTCTGAATCAATAATGTTTCATCGTTGTCTAATCGTTTCAGTGTCTCGACAATTTTATCAAAACACGCCCAGTTACGCGCCGCCCGGCCTAGGCCGCCATAAACGATCAGTTGTTCAGGATGCTCGGCGACATTAGGATCGAGATTATTCATCAGTAGGCGCAGCGGTGCTTCGGTGAGCCAACTTTTCGCCTGGAGTTTTTTACCTGTGGGGGATTTAATCGATCTTGATGGGTCCCATCGTATTGTCATGGCTTTAGTCGCTCCGTCATAGACTGTTACTCTTAAAGTTTAGCCATACACCCTGAGCTCTACAAGTATCGGAAATGATGGAGGGGCGAGGGATTATTGCTCCGATCCCATTTTTCGGCGATACCCGGCTAAACAAAAAGCGTAAGTTTAAATTGATGTCAGAGAAAAATAGACAGGTAGCATGGATTAAGCGTAGCGAATCCACGAGGAACAAGCCTCGAAAACCAATGAATGCGCCCTTGGCCGTGTCATCATTCACTGGCACACTATTACATCGTTCATCGCTGACGTGGATTCGCTGCATGGAGAAAAGAAAGCGATATTTTTTAATGATTTTCCCTGAAGTCAGCTTAAACTTACAAAAAAACCAGCGCTAAAAAAATATTCGCCACCCGTGGGAACCCAGCGTCGATGCATCAGTAGAACAATGAGTCAAAATAACTTTATTAATCGTAAGCCGTTTCATCGCAATCGAATCACCCAGGATAGGTCGGGTGGAGTAACAAGTGCTGCATCTGTTTGTCTGCATATTTTTTAAGCCGGTGATTCATTTTTTTCATGGGTCCTTGTCGTTGGATTTTTCGCTCTGTCATGTATCGATAATTTTTCTAAAAAAATTTTACATAAAAAATGTCATTATATTGTTTTTTTTCGTCACAAAACCATTTTGCGACATACTCAACTTTGCTTTCTCCCATGACATATCCCTTTGACATCGATTGCTGTAATTTTCCCGTGAATTTTTTAGACGTTTCACCAATGACGGTATTATTGTGTATAAGGCTGAATCTGCTCGCCTGCTTATTTATTTTTAGCTGCACGGTTGTTCCAGCCATTATTTTAGTCTTTGAGATATAGTTCCGGCTGTCGTTATTTCTCGATAAATAACTGAGATAAACATCTTCCAGTTGCATGATCAGTATACGCTTGTTGACTGGAGTGAAAATCTTGGCCGTATGTTCCCTAACCTCAATATCGAGACTTTCTAATATCTGAAAAGATTGCCTGGGTAATGTATGAATGTGCAATTGTGATTTTGCCCTGGATAAAGCCACATAGCAAAGCCGCTTAAAATAGTCAGGGTTTCTCTGGTTATGATCACGTTGTAAAACGACATGAACCTCATCGAACTCTTTACCTTTGGAGCGGTGAATGGTTGATACCACAATCTTTGACTGAGTGCTGCCTAATACGCCTGCAAACGTTTCATACTAACTAGGCCGCAGCAAAGGATACCGTTGGCTCTTTAAAAAATGATTTAA
>CAYUAI010000090.1:0-16089 GCA_964442745.1 uncultured Chromatiales bacterium | reverse complement strand
TGCTTCGCGGTGAAGAGCCTAGCGATTGATTGTTCACCTTGAAAGGGCTGGTTCTTCATGCCCTAAAAAAAGTGGTTTAATTATTTTTATTGGATGATCGTTTTTATATTCGACAAATGGAAAATTCCAATGATATTTTTCGTCACCGACTTGCGCCTTAATAAAACGATCGGCTATGTTTGCACTCGTTAACCATTTTCTTATGCCACGCGTCAACACAGTTTCTCTATATTCTTTTGTCACAAAACTGCGTCCTACATAATAAGCAAACAGCTCATCCAATTTTTTTTTTGGATTATCGGCTAATACCACACGCGTATCACTAAACTTAATAATTGTTTCGCGTGGTCGAACTATTTCGTGAAATAAGCCCTGAGCAAACGTCATATCGTTAGTTTGAAAACGTTTGCCATAACCATGAATCTTCAACATTATTTCAATTCGTTTTAACTCCACATCCAAATTTTTAATTGAATTGCGATAAATATTGGGTTCTAAATCATCAAAAAATCGGGTAATTCGTCCATATCGTTTAAGTTCGAGTTTATACCCATAGTAATCATGTTTTGGAGCCATTAGCAATAGGCCTACGTTCGCGAATTCCCCAGTTCCCACAAAGGGTGAAAAACGCACAATTGCATATTGGCAAGGTATTTTTTTCATGAGTGATCCCAAAAATCTTCTTCTGTGCAGCGAGCTAATATCCGATACAATCCATCGAGATCAAAAACAACCGGAACTGTCATTTATTGATCAATAAACTCCCATTCTTCTGGTATCGTAGAGCAAATATCTGACCAGCTTTTTAGTGCGGTATTAAATTTACCACGATAGCTTTCTCTTAACACTCGATTGCCAAATAAACTATTTGCCTGATCGCTAAACACATGATAGCTAAGAAAGTCTATTTCCGAAAATTGTAAATCAAACGCTTGATTGTGGTCAATAACCACAAGTTTTTCTGTTTCTGGCGCCCAAAAAAGGTTGGGATTTCCACCATCCTCAGAAAGCATTCGGTCCGCGTTTTGTATCCACCAGTCAAAGACCAACACATCTTTTTGAATGTCGACAGGTACTCTGGCAATTGTTGAATAAGGGAGTTCCACAAGGTTTAGCCGACATGAACCAAAAGCTGGACCCACTCCCAATTGGCTCAAAGAAGTAACTCCTGAGATTTCAAGCAATTCATCCGGTATAGTAACTATTTCAAATGGCGCTATGCCTATCCCTATTTTCTTGGCTAAATTTCCTGCCAGCCACTCATAAACTTGACTGGCTCTACCAGCTCCTATCCCTTTTACAAAGTAAATATTTTCATCATCACCTCTACAAATGAACGGTTTGGTCATGCCCTGGGTTGATCTGCCTATTACCTCAACAATCTCAATACTCATGCCACCCCTGCATTCTCATCAATAGGCCTGGCCAACTTTCAAAGGATCAAGAAGCTCAAAAAGCCTACTTTTCTCGGGCAGAGACTATCAGTAGCCGAACCAACAAATCTTAGGCCGGCGATAGTTTTGCATAGGACAATACCAACCATTTCACCCCTTCTTGATCAAAGTTAATTTGCACTCGCGGATTAGCGCAGGCAGCATCAATATCTAACAAAATACCATAGCCAAATTTATTATGTGACACGCGCTGTCCGACCTGAAATCCATTAATTGTCTCGGATGGGACCTTTTTCGGCTGCCAGCGACGATCAGGCCTGGAGATCTGGGTACGTGTCTTTATTTCAATAATATTCTCACCAGGAATCTCCGCGATAAAGCGTGAACGTGTTGCATGGTTTTCCTTGCCATACAAACGGCGTGTTATGACACTGGTCATATAGAGTTGTTTGCATGCTCGAGTAATTCCGACGTAACAAAGACGTCGCTCCTCTTCCAACCGATCCACATCATACAACGAACGTTCAGTGGGAAATAACCCTTCTTCCAGGCCAATCATAAAAACCGTTGGAAATTCTAAACCCTTGGCCGAATGTAGCGTCATCAGTTGTACATAATCCTCACTATCCTCGGATTGTTGTTCGCCAGACTCCAAGGCAGTATAGGCCAAAAACATGGCGAGGCGATCATCGTCTGAAGTAATATCAACCTCATCATAGCTTGAGACTTCGGCAGAAATTTTATCCAGTTCAAATACAAACTGCTCCGCCGCATTCACCAATTCCTGCATGTTTTCTACACGAGACAGTCCTTTATCACTTTTTTCTTGTTCATAATGGGATACCAAACCACTGTCCTTTAAAATCTGCTCAAAGGTATCACGCAACGACAAGGCTTGAGTCGCTTCACTCATGCTCTCCATTAACTGAAAAAAACATTGCAATGCATTGGCCGTTCGGGCAGTGAACTGTTTCTGCTGAAACATCACTTGAGCCGCCTCCCACATGGATACACCCTGTGACAAGGCCTGCTGGCGTATCAAAGCGATACTGCGTTCACCAATACCACGGGTTGGAAAGTTAATGATCCGCATCAATGCGGCATCATCCGTCCGACTCGACATCAAACGCGCATAGGCCAGTACATCTTTTACTTCCGCTCGATCAAAGAATCGCAAGCCACCATAAACGCGATAAGGAATCCCGGATAACACCAACGCCTCTTCCACCACCCGAGACTGGACATTGGAACGATACAATACTGCAAAATCGTTACGCACTGCACCTTGTTGTAATTGCGCCTTAATCGTTTCCACCACAAAATTGGCTTCGGTCTGCTCATTCATGGACTCGTGATACTGAACGGGACTCCCATCATCATCTGAGGTCCAGAGATTTTTCCCTAGCCGGCCAAAATTAAACGTAATGAGGTGATTGGCCGCCTTCAGGATATGCCCAGTAGATCGATAGTTACGCTCTAAACGCACCAATCGAACTTGCTTAAAATCTTCTTGAAACTGGTGAATATTCGCCACTTGCGCACCACGCCAACCATAGATTGACTGATCATCGTCGCCGACAATAAACGCCTTTCCTCGTGCGCCGGCTAATAACCGAATCCAGGCATATTGAATGGTATTAGTATCCTGAAATTCATCCACCAAAATATGCGAAAAACGCTGCTGATAATGGGCTAATAACGGTGGCTGTTGTAACCATAACTCATGTGCCCGTAACAGCAATTCAGCAAAATCCACAACCCCAGCATGACCGCAAGCTTCCTCATAAGCCTGGTAGATTCTGATACGGGTTTGCTCGTTTGCATCCTCATAACCATCAAGGCTTTGTGGACGCAAGCCTTCATCTTTTTTACTATTGATATACCATTGACTGATTTTCGCCGGCCAGGCTTTTTCATCAAGTGTTAAGTCTTTAAGCACCCGCCGGATCATTTTTAATTGATCATCGGCATCTAAAATTTGAAAATTTTTCGGCAAGGCCGCTTCTTGCCAATGGGCGCGCAATAAACGGTGAGCTAATCCATGAAAAGTTCCTACCCAAAGCCCGACGGGGGGGCGAGCTAACAAGCTACTGATCCGACCCTTCATTTCAGCCGCCGCTTTGTTGGTAAACGTCACCGCTAAAATATTATGTAGAGGAATCTGTTCAACTTGCACTAACCAGGCAATGCGATGCACTAACACTCGGGTTTTGCCACTGCCAGCGCCGGCAAGCACCAATAAATTATCCAAGGGCGCCGCCACCGCCTCACATTGCTCACTGTTTAAATCAGCTAATAATGTCGTTTTAAAATCCATATTCAGATATTATATTCAACCCTGTCATAAAACGAAAATTTTATATCCCTCCGTCAAGCGACCTTTGCGCCATCAAGAGCGAAGAAAACCAATGTCATTTAAAATGCTCTTGTTCATAAGTCTCGGTCAATTTGATCACCCTGCGATCCTTAAATCCTCCAAGCCATCGGAGCGTACCCCCCCCTCTTCGCCGACAGCTCAGGGCCAGAGGTTCATTTCAAGAGCTTCATTTTCAGGAATGAAAATGCAGAGCGTATAGGGACATATTCACCGCGTGTCTTGAAATAAATCTCTGGCTCTGAGCCGGTAGGATGGCCGAAACGATGAATAAGCCCTGAACCCATCCACCGAAGCACGTGATATTTGGGTATTGATCCGTCGATTATGACAGACCACTATCAAGGTGGCAACGATAAGCCTTATCCAATACTAAATGAGTCTAAATAGGTGAAATAAGCTCAATTCCTGCTCATGAGCCACGGATAAAAACAATCATAAATGTAGATAAGTTAGCCACAACAGAGTCCCTTGAGCATTTTCTAGAGGGCAACCAAGCCATTGCCTTTCGCGTTTTAGGTGAAAAATCCGATCGCTATCAATTTGTGGAAAAGATATTGGTGAAGTTTCGATATATCACTCGCTCGAAAAAGGAAAACGAAAAAGGGACGTTTATCTGTGATGGTGCTGGTTGGAGTTGGACCCGAGTGAAACCATTGTTTTCTGACTTAGGTTTAGCGATCACCAAGGTGGTCGAACTGTTGGTTTTTTATCACACCATGGAACATATTAATGCGCTGGCCAAACTGAAAAAAAGTGAGATCACCTGCTTTGACAAATTCATTAAAACACTCAATAAACATTGGCGAATCATTTTGAATTATTTCAATGATCGAGTCACCAGTGGCTTTGAAGGGGTGGGGTTTTATTCTTTCCCAGATGACGCTACACCCAGGCTGCAATGCGGCATAACAACCCGCGATTAGGCAAGTCTTCCTTGCCCAATCGCGGGTCAAGTTGTTACTTATTGCGTTCAGCAACTTCTTTAATCACTTCTTCAGCCACATTTTTTGGACAGGCCAGGTAGTGTGAAAACTCCATCGAGAACTGACCGCGTCCAGACGTCATGGTTCTTAAGTCACCAATGTAACCAAACATTTCACTGAGTGGACAATCGGCTTTAATCCGAACGCCAGTGGTGCCTGGCTCTTGCGACTTAATCATACCGCGACGACGATTCAGATCGCCAATCACATCACCGACATGACTTTCTGGTGTGAACACGTCCACTTTCATAATCGGCTCCATCAATTGTGGACCGGCTTTGGGCATGGACTGTCGATAAGCCGCCCGAGCCGCCAGTTCATAGGCCACCGCCGAAGAATCCACTGGGTGAAAACCACCATCGAGCAAAGTCACTTTAAAATCCAGGCAAGGATAGCCGGCCAAGACCCCTTTCTCAGTACTGTTCACAAATCCTTTTTGCACCGCTGGCCAGAACTCACGCGGCACATTACCACCAGTCACTTTCGATTCAAATACGAAGCCACTGCCCGTCTCACCCGGCTCGACACTATAGTCGATCTTGGCAAATTGCCCAGAACCCCCCGTTTGTTTCTTATGGATATAGCTGTCTTCAACACGTTTCGTGATGGTCTCACGGTAGGCCACTTGCGGCTTTCCTACATTGACCTCAACCCCATGAGTACGCTTGAGAATATCGATCTTAATATCCAGATGCAGCTCACCCATGCCTTTTAGAATGGTTTCACCACTGTCGATATCCGTCTCCACACGGAAAGAGGGATCTTCCTGAATCATCTTGCCAATGGCAATCCCCAGTTTCTCAGAAGCACCTTTGTCTTTCGGCGCCACCGCAATGGAAATCACCGGATCAGGGAACACCATGGGCTCCAAAGTGGCCGGCTCTTTCGGATCACACAAGGTATGCCCGGTTTGGACATTTTTCATACCAATAACGGCGACGATGTCACCCGCCTGAGCACCTGACAATTCTTCACGTGAATCGGCATGCATTTCCACGATACGACCAATACGCTCGGTTTTTCCTGTAAAGGTATTGAGCACATTGGTGCCCTTCTCTAATTTACCTGAATAGATACGAATGAAGGTTAATGCGCCAAATCGATCATCCATGATTTTGAAAGCCAAAGCACGTAACGGCTTATTCACATCGACGATCGCAAAATTACCCGTCTCATGGCCTTCTAAGTCCACTTCCGGTTGCGGTTTGACTTCCGTTGGACTCGGTAAATAATCCACCACCGCATCCAGCACTAACTGCACGCCTTTATTTTTAAATGACGAACCGCAATAGGTCGGGAAGAAATCAAGCGCAATGGCACCTTTGCGAATGCAGCGTTTAATCTCATCCAATGCCGGCTCATTGCCATCAAGATACTGTTCCATTAACGCATCGTCTTGCTCAACCGCGGTTTCGATTAATTTTTCCCGCCATTCCTCAATCACATCCGCCATATCAGCCGGTGGCTCTTGAATTTCATAATTCATCGGATCGCCCGAGTCATCCCATACCCAAGCTTTACGTGTCAGCAAATCCACCACACCGATGAAATTTTCCTCGATACCGACCGGCAAGGTCATCACTAAAGGGTTGGCACCAAGCACTTCCTCGACTTGCTTGACCACGCGATAAAAATCAGCGCCCATGCGATCCATTTTATTAACGTAAATCACTCGGGCCACTTCAGAGTCATTGGCATAACGCCAATTGGTTTCTGATTGCGGTTCCACACCACCCGAGCCACAGAAAACACCAATGCCACCATCGAGTACTTTCAAGGAACGATACACCTCAATGGTAAAATCCACGTGGCCTGGCGTATCAATGATATTGAAGCGATAATCTTTCCAAAAACAGGTGGTCGCCGCGGACTGAATGGTAATACCCCGCTCCTGCTCTTGCTCCATAAAATCGGTGGTCGCGGCCCCATCATGCACTTCACCCACTTTGTGAATCTTTCCGGTCAGCTTGAGTATGCGTTCGGTGGTGGTAGTTTTACCGGCATCTACGTGAGCGAATATACCAATATTTCTATACTTTTCTAAATCAGTCATGTTCTTACTCTAAAAGTTAATAAATTATCTATTGCTGCTCTTTGAGCATGCGTCAGGCCTACGGTAAAAAGTAAATATCCGAACACATAACCAAAATCCATACCAACCACAGCCACAACGGTTAAACCTACGGAACCTCAATTGAATATTAAAGTACCAAATATTGATTTAAATCACTAAATCAATAATAATCAATCGGTTATTTATTTCCCCGCAGATCAACGGATGTTTTAGGTTAACGCAACGGAGGCCAGGCATGCACATCGTCGACACGCCAACGGCGCATTATAGCCAAAAATAGCATGACATGCGCATTACATTACATCACTCGACAAGATTGTTTGATTGTTTTTTATCCGAAATGCCGATTAACCATCGCCATTGACGATGACTACGACCTCACCCACCTCCCATTTCGACCCGCAATGACTGCTAATTAATCACCAAGGGCACTCGGAGAATTGATCAAATAAAACACTTTAATTTGATGACAGACAGGGAAGTTACATAAATGCAGCGAGATCGATATTATACTTTGCGGGTGGAACGGCTGACTGAATGAAGTCGCATTTTTCTTTAACAAGATCGACTTGCTTGACAGGAAGGTAGCAACGCTTTTTACTGTGATAAAATATCCGTAAAACGGGCTTTAACAGGTCTTGTTCATTTTGTTCGATGACTAAACCCACCTTACCGGAATCTAATTCCACCAAGGTACCGACGGGATAAATGCCAAGACAACGAATAAACTCATGCACTAATTTGGGCTCAAAATGATTACTGCTCCATTCCAGCAGCTTTTTCAATGCATCAGACGGCTCCCAGGCGTTTTTATAACAACGAATCGAAGTTAAAGCATCATAGACATCAACAATCGTTGACATCTTTCCCACCAGGGAGATTTCGTCACCTTTCAAACCATCGGGATAACCGCTGCCATCCACTCGCTCGTGATGTAGCGCTGCGACGTCCAACGCATTTTGGGTGATACCAGGCGTCTGTGACAGAATGACTCGGCTTTGCACCACGTGGTCGCGCATAACAACAAATTCCTGATCATTCAATTTTCCGGGTTTATTGAGGATCTCATTAGGCGTCGTCATTTTTCCGATGTCATGCAACATCCCGCCGACGGCGATTTCTTTTATCGACTCATGGCTGAAATTCAGAACCCGCGCAAAAGTAATCATTAAACCAGCCACTCCCACAGAATGCATGAAAGTATACTGGTCTTTATTTTTAATGCGGCACAAGCTCACCAGCGCATCCTTGTTGCGAAATACCGAATCCACCATTTTATCAGTAATCGGCTCGATGGCTTCGACTTCGACTTGCTTTCCTAGGCGAAAATCTGTCATTAACGTTTGCATCGCCGTATGCGCTTCTTTGAATACGGATTTAGCCTGCTTGATTTCTTGGGCAACAGGCACTTGCTTTTCCAAACCAAGCTTTGTTTCTGCTAACTGCTGCGCTTCGCTGGCTAACTCCTGTTGCACTTCCTCTACCGTGGCAGCCGTATCAATATTAGTGCCTTTATCTGTATCAATATAAACATGCTTGAGATTCGTTTTATTAATTTTTTCTAGAACTTTATCGGTTTTGACAGCAAAGCGACTCCTGATGAAATTATGGTCCACCCAGTCCGCATCGAGATCGTGAATATACATCCCGACTTGTAATTCATTAATAGCAATTTTCTTAATCATAATTCAAGCGCTTAGATAATAGTGTATTACCGTTGCCCAACATGGCGATCTTGTCACATCATTGTCGACCGTCATTGGGTAAAATTAACACTGTTCTTTATGTGTATTTATTTTTAAGCGACGAACTAGACAAAATCACGCTGCTTGAGTATAGCCATTAATTTTTTTGCTTGGACTCGTTCAGTGTACTTCAATGCCGTTATCGAATTTATTTGACCTAACTGCTCACGCAGTGTTTTATTTTCCACCAGCAAACTCAATGATGAAATTAACGTCTCAATATGGCTCAAGCTAATAATAAAATTCCTAGCGTTTCCTTCAAGTATTTCAGCACTACCCACCTCTTGTGAAACAACCACGGGCAAACCCGAAGCCATGGCCTCTAACACAACCCGGCCAAATTCTTCCCATTTGGCGGGTAATACAGCGATATCTAAGACTTTATAAATTTCATTGACAAACGGTTTAGGCGGTAAAAATGTGATATTATCTGCAACGCCGAGAGAGGCCGCCAACGTCGCATAGGGTTTTAAACGCGACTCACTGCCTACGATCAGTGCATGCACATCATCATGTTTATTTTTTTTCAATTGCGCAAAGGCTTGAATAAAAAAATCCACATTGCGTTTTTTAAAATCCCCCGAAGTCACCAAACCAATGAGTATCGTATCAGGGGAAATCGCTAGGAATTGGCGACGTTGTTGACGTAGGTTTGCTTTATTATCCGTATTAAATTGCTTTGGATCGTAACCTGGATAGACTACTTCAATGTTGTTTGCATCAATCGCAAAACGATGTTCTATATCTCGCTGCATCAAATGCGAGTTAGCAATCAACAAACGAAAATGTTTTTTGCTTAACAACTCACCATGTAATTTTGCCATTTCATCGGTATCGGCCAAAAGACTGTCAAATATTTTCTCATGGGCCGCATGCACACAATTATGCAAAAACAACACATCTTGGACTATAATATCGCCATGTCCAATCACCAAGTCATAATTTTTCTTGGCAATTTTTGTAAGCACCCGATCATTAAAATATTTGCGATGTGGGTAACCTTTTAAGAACCACCCCTTCACCGCAAAAGGATTACCTCCGCTATTTTTCACTTTCCTTTTATCGATCAATTCGGCATACACATCGATCTCTGCACCTAAAGCCCGAAATAAACGAATATGCTCATGGGTATTACGTGCGGCCCCCGTGTTTTTGGCGAGCTGCCGAGTCACCATGGCGACCCGCGTTAGCTGACCCATCTGTCATACCACCTCGCTAAGCTATACATCATCCAGATACGAGGCGCTTCATCTCTGATACCGCGCACATGTCCGTTTAAAATAGCCAAACAATAGTCACGATTTAACCAACCTTCCGAAAAAATTCGACTGGTTTCAAATTGATGCCTCACCAATTTACCCATATCCTGATGCAACCATTGTTTAAATGGAAAAGAAAAACCCATTTTCGGTCGATCGATGATATCTTTAGGTAAATATCCATAGGCAAAATCTTTCAATAACGCCTTCTTAGATTGATTGCTTATTCGGCTCATTCCTGGTAAACAAAACACTTTCTCAACCAAATCCTGATCTAAAAAGGGTGACCGTGCTTCTAATGAGTTTAACATGCTAATGCGGTCCACTCTTTTTAACAAAATTTCACTCATCTTTGCAAAGATCTCGACATATGAAATTAAGCTAACTAAATCGGGCACTTTACCCAATAGATTTTGCTGCGATTGTTGCAATGTTTTGATATATTCATACCCTAAATTCGTATTGGTGTCGCCATGATAACGTTGTCCCAAAACTCGGCCAAATAAGGTCTGCGGAATACCAAACGAAGAACCCATATAAAGGGGTTCATGCTGCACATGGCGCCGCCATAAGTCCCATCGCCGATGGCCTCGATTGCTATAACGCCCCAGCCAACCTAACATATAATGCCCAAAGCTCGCCAAACCATGGGCAAAACTGCCCTGCTGTCTTCCCAAGAGACGAAGCTGCTTCATCATCGAATTGTAGCCAAAAAATACCTCGTCAGCCCCTTCCCCCACCAGCGTCACTTTATAACCTTCGCGATGCGCTTTATCACTTAAATAATACAAAGGAACCCATACCCAATCAGCAATCGGTTCATCTAAAACAGAGGCATCATCCGATAATATATCCATCACTTGACGATCATCAATATAAACGGCTTCATGATCCAGCTGATATCGATCCGCCACCATTTGCGCATACTCAAACTCGTTATCTTTTGGATGGTCTTTATAACCAATGCAATAGGAACGCAATGGCTGATTGTGGTTTGCCGAAGCCATGGCCGCCAACAACGAAGAATCAATGCCGCCACTTAAAAATAAACAAATGGGCACATCACTGACTAAACGACGACGTACGGCTTGTATCAGCAACGCCTCAATGCTTAATGGCGACTCAGTGCCCGCCAGATAATGTTGATAAGGTGTCCAATATGTTTTCGCCTGAATTGTGTTTTTATTATCAAGAAAAAAATACTGAGCAGCGGGCACCGACTGAACACCCGTTAATAAATGTGATGTTGGCGGGGAAAATTTAAGCGTTAAAAAAGCCGCTAAACCTTCCCCAGATAACGGCGGCCGGATGGGCAACAACTCAAGCAATGCCGCTAATTCTGAGGCAAAATAAAAAACGCCCTCATGTTGATAATAATACAGCGGTTTTTTAGCAAAACGATCTCTGGCTAAAATCAACATTTGACGATCCACATCAAAAATCGCAAAGGCAAACATACCCACTATTTTTTTTAATAATCTATCGATACCCCAGTGTTGATATCCTTTCAATAAGACTTCAGTATCACTCGCTGTCACAAATGTCACACCGGCAATCATTAACTCCTTGCGTAATTCCTGGTAATTATAAATTTCGCCGTTAAATGTAATCCAGTTTTTCTGATCACTTGTTGACATGGGCTGATCTGCCCTAGGATCCAGATCAATAATGGATAATCGAGTATGCGCCAATGCCACGCCGTGAGCAGGAATAACATGAATTCCTTGTCCATCCGGTCCCCGATGGTGTAAACGCTGCAAGCCACGTTGTAAATTGACTCTGACGGCCACTTCATTCAGATTGTCAGCCGCACTGTACAAACCCAATATCCCACACATAACAAACACTCACCCTAAGCCAAACGCCATTATCGTGCAGAATACTATTGATTTCAAATTGATGCTTATCTTGCAGTCCATAGAACGAAACACGTCACTCGACAGTTAACAAACAGTCGTGTACATTTAATGAGTAAATTTCATTTTATGAGGAAATCACTAAACATGGCAAAAACCAAGAAATTAAAAAATGAAACTGAATTAGTCAAAGAAGCGATTCGAGCAGGCATGAAATACGGGGAGGATCGAGGTGTCGTTGAATTCGAACCCACCGATTCGGCCGCCGAAAAAATTGAGTACATTTATCGCCTATTAGTGCATGATAAAGTGATCCAAACCATGCCTCAAGATCAAATATCACAAAAATCCATGCGCCATCGACTCGCTATTTGGGCGAGCAAACAACTGCCTAAACCCTAACGTTTCAAAAAAAGTGAGGAAAAAAGCTTTAGTTGCTGTCGATAAGGGCGAAAGCTTCCGCGTCCTCGGTCATTGCTCCTGCATTACCCTACGCAGTCGTGCTCACGCCCCTCACCTAGAGCGCCTACTTTTAGCACCGACATCCTTGTCGGTAAACGGAGCTTTTTCTAAATTGAGCCATGTCACTCATAGTGAGTTTTAGAAAAAGCGAGTATTCGTTCTTAGAGGTGGTAAATAAAGCCGTGTAACGGTTTTTAACCCGTTTTTTTGAAACGTTAGGGTAAAGATCATCCTTATACTCAAATAAACATCACCGCAATTTTTCTTGCGTTTTCTTCTGTTGCAGTTCCCATAACTGGGCATAACGGCCTTGTTGCTGCAACAATTTCACATGCTCACCCTGCTCGATAATTCGCCCTTGATCCAGCACTAAGATGACATCCGCATCCACAATGGTCGACAACCGATGCGCAATCACCAACGTCGTATGATTGACAGCCGCTTGTTTTAATGCCGCCAAAATCACCTGCTCTGAATGGCTATCTAAGGCCGATGTGGCTTCATCAAAGATCAATATTTTCGGCTTTTTTAGGATCGTTCGCGCAATCGCCACCCGTTGTTTTTCCCCACCGGAAAGCTTTAATCCCCGCTCACCCACCACGGTTTCATACCCTTCGGGCAAGCTGATAATAAAATCATGAATATTGGCAATTTTAGCGGCCGCAAAAATCTGCTCTTTCGATGCCGAAAAATTCGCATAGGCTAAATTATAAAAAATCGTTTCATTAAACAGCACCGTATCTTGCGGTACGATGCCAATGGCTTGCCGCAGACTTTGCTGTGTTACATCGGCGACGTTTTGATCATCAATAAACACGCCCCCCGAGGTCACCTCATAAAAGCGAAACAACAAGCGGGCCAAGGTGGATTTCCCCGCACCACTAGCCCCCACCACCGCCACTTTCTGACCCGGTTGGATGGTAAAATCGACCTGGTGTAAAATAGGCCGATTCGTCTGATAGGCAAAACTCACCTGCTTAAACTTGACCTCACCGCGTGTCACGACAAGTGGCTTAGCATCGGGCTGATCTTTGATTTCCGGCGTTTCACGCAATAGCTTAACGAGCTGATCCATATCTGCCAGGGAATATTTTATTTGCCGATACACCATCCCCAAAAATCCCAAAGGCATAAATAACTGCAACAAAAATGCATTCACTAATACCAGGTCCCCCAAGGTCATGTCACCATCAACGACCTCAGCCGCCGCAAAAAACATCACCAACGTAACGCCGATGGCAATGATCACAGCCTGACCCACATTCAATATCGAAATAGCCGCCTGGCTACGAACCGCGTTATCCTCCCATTCACTCAATGTTTCATCGCAGCGCCGTGACTCACGCCGCTCGTTACCAAAATATTTGACGGTCTCATAATTGATCAGGCTATCAATCGCGTCGTTATTCGCCTGGGATTCCAACCGGTTCATGGTGAGTCGATACTCCATACGCCAATTCATCATATAAAGCGTAAAGGTCACATAAACCGCCACACAAGCAAAAATAATTACCGTAAAAACCACATCGTATTGCACCATCAAAAAAGTGGCCACCAGCAAAAACTCCACCATGACAGGAAAGATGCTAAACGTGAAATAATTTAATAAGGTACTTAAACTGCTAGCGCCTCGTTGCAAATCTCGGCTAATCGCCCCTGTTTTACGCTCTAAATGAAAGCGCAAGGATAAGTCATGCAAATGCTCTAAGGTACGAATGGTCAGACGGCGCATGGCTCGATAACGAACCCGAGTAAACAAAATATCTCGCAATTCGCTGAGCAGCGAGTTACTAAAACGCAATACGCCATAAGCCAGCAACAAAAATACCGGCATCATCAATGTGATACCCGACGTCGCATCCAAGCGATCAATGATCTGCTTGAGAACCACCGGTATGCCCACAATCGCGAATTTAGCCAATAGCAAGCACAGCAAGGCTAACAATACCCGCCCCCGATATTCCCAAAGATAAGGCATTAATGCCTTAACATTGCTCCAGTCATTGCGGTCAACACTAGGCGCATCCATGTAACGAAAAGGTCTACTCATGAATTTCTCTGTTATTTTTGAATCGAAAATGACCTCAACTGAGGATATAATGTGATCGTTATGGTGGGTGTTCCGATCAGTAACACACTCAATCCGAAAATGATCGGCGGGATAATACTATCCTGCGATGTAAATATGGTGTAATTAATTAATGAATTCAATTGTTGTCACTGCATTATACAAATTTGTCAATCTCCCTGACTTCGAGGCACTCAAAGCGCCGCTCATGGATTTTTGCCAAACACAAAAAATAACCGGCACGCTGTTGCTCGCCTCAGAAGGCATTAACGGTACCATCGCTGGCAGCCGTGTCGGCATTGACGCCGTACTGGAATACTTGCGGACCGATGCTCGCCTCAGCGACCTTGAACATAAAGAATCATTCACCACCAAACCACCGTTCATTCGGTTAAAAATCAAACTCAAAAAAGAAATTGTCACCTTAGGGGTTGCCAACCTTAACCCCAATAAAACCGTGGGACAATACGTCGAGCCAGAACACTGGAACGCCTTAATCTCTGACCCAGAAGTCATGCTGGTTGATACTCGCAACCATTACGAAGTCGATGTTGGCAGCTTTCAAGGGGCTATCAACCCAAAAACCAACACCTTTCGGGAATTCCCTGACTATGTCGCCGAACACCTCAGCACCAAAAAACCCAAAAAAGTGGCCATGTTCTGCACCGGCGGTATTCGCTGCGAAAAAGCCAGCGCCTATTTATTGGAACAGGGATTTCAGGCGGTCTACCATCTCAAGGGTGGCATATTAAAATACCTGGAAACCATTCCTGAAGCACAAAGCTTATGGCAAGGGGATTGTTTTGTTTTTGACGAACGAGTCACCGTCACCCATGGTTTACAGCAAGGCATTTATGATCAATGTTACGGCTGCCGCTCCCCCATCTCTGAGCAAGACAAACAATCACCCGCTTATCAAAAAGGCGTTTCTTGCCCCAAATGCATCAACGAGCTGACCTCGGAAAAAAGAGCCAAAACCGAAGAACGTCAACATCAAGTCGAATTAGCCGCCAAACGTGATCAACGCCATATTGGGCAAAAAATCGAAAAACATTCAACCGCGGCCCCGATCATCAAACAAAGCGGCCATGATGCCTAAGCCAAGCAAAAAATACCAACGATTAAAAAGCCTCTTGATCAATGTGCTCATCCTGCTTGCTGTTTATTTTGCCGTGCAGCTCTATCAAACACGCACCACAGCTTCAGGCCAAGCACCGGAGCTACAAGGCATGTTATTAGATGGACAATACTTTACCAGCCTAGCACAATTAGAAAAACCTGCACTGGTACATTTTTGGGCTACCTGGTGTAAAATATGTCAGTTTGAGCACAGCAGCCTCAATGACATTACCCAAGACCATGCCGTCATTGCTGTTGCCAGTCAATCTGGCGATTTATCCACCGTAAAACATTTTGCCGAAAAAAACCACATCAACTACCCAACCATCGTTGATGTGCATGGTATACACACAAAAAACTGGGGCATCCAAGGCTTCCCAACCTCATTCATTATTGATAAAAACAACCAGATACGTTTTACTGAAGTGGGCTTAACCTCCGAACTCGGTCTTCGTTTCCGGCTTTGGTTGGCTAAATTTTTTTAATAGGCTATTTAGTGGGAGATTCACTGCCATTAAGCTGATTGCCTGACAAAACTATTCACCAGTTTGAGCATTTTCATCTCACTTCAAAGATTTGGACACTGATTTCAAACTCATTGATGATTGAATTAGGCGGCCGATAGCGTTTGCTGGGAGACAAGGGCTCGGGATCGACTGCACTCGGCAACCCCATTTTTTTAATCAATTGATGACCCTTCGTGCTAGCGGCTAGCACCCAGCGCCAACCTATTTTTGGTAGTGGGTCAAACC
>CAYUAI010000089.1:0-16264 GCA_964442745.1 uncultured Chromatiales bacterium | reverse complement strand
GAATTTACGGTTTCCAAAAGTGGTACGTTTTTCTACAATCATAGTATTATATACCCGTAGCGTTTAAGATTTAGGCTTTATTGCGGCTCTATTTTTGCCCTGATGGTGTCGTCTAATGCACCTACTGTTGGTGTCAAGACAAAAATATACCTCGCACTGAATACCTAAATCTCAACCGCTTTGGGTATATGTAGGATATCATTAAAATATGAGAGCGGGTGATGTCATTATTGCTGTGACAGCGGTTGTAAATAATATGAATCTTATTTTCTAGCAATGCAAAATATTTTAAAGTTGTGAATGAGTGATCGCTCAAAAATTTCAGACCATGACATCCATCATTAGGTAGCCCATTCCTTGGCGATTTCACTATCAATAACCCCGGCTTTACTATTGAACTCAATCTCTCAGTTCCCTGCTACAATTTTCCGGCGGATCATTATCATTGATACCAAGGCCAAAGACGCCCCGGCTATAGCGGCAGGGAAGAGTACGGTTGTCAGTGAATAATACTCCAATGCCATGATGGAAATTAAGTTACGTGCCATAAAAAGTGAGAAAAATAATATATTTTCTTCATGTGGGTAAGAGTATGCCTTCCGTACTGTTGGGCCAAACCCTAGAATGTCAACAGTGGTCAATATAAGTACGGCCCATAATGGATCTGAGGTAAAGTACCAGAATGGTAAGGAAGCCATTGCTGATACAAAGAAAGCCCAATCAGTTTTTGTAATGCGAATGTCTGATTTTTTGATGTACGCCAATAGTGCAACGAAAATCGTTATTACCCCAGACACCCCAATAGGCCAAGCTCCGATTCCGCCGCCACCTTCCAATTGTGCTAGAAAGACGATGAATGAAGTAAAACCCCATATCACCCAGGAAAACACATGGGGCTTTACTTCATTTTTGAGTATCGAGTGAATATATGGAAAAAATGCAATAAACGTGAGCGCAATGGCTGTCGTGCTAAGAAATTCTTTATACATCGTCTTTCAACTGAAAATAACGATAGCTCACAAAAGTTTTCGCTCGCCTAACGTTATGCTCAGCGGCAGGAAAAAGTGGTTGCTTTTTTGTGTGAAATGGAGTTTTCGACATACGAAAAATTATAGGAATATCACCGTGAATTAAATATTTAGTTTATTTAGTGCTAACGATTGGCGAATGGCAAGAGCTAATGTTATATTACTCTAAGTAATTACTTCCCTGTTTTTCGTTTACCCATCATATTCGAACCGCTCATTACGGATTCGCATGAAGCTGAATATGAGGGGCGAGGGAGAAAAACCCTCGGCTACCCGATTTAGACTTTTTTTTAATATTGTAATTCTGATGAAATACATATATCCAAGTACTTACCAATAACATTTTTCATACCATATTCGAGGCACTCAACAGTAAGCACATGACCTATTGATACCTCTAAAATATCACCGATTGTTAGAAATTTAGATAGGTTATTCAAATCTAGGTCATGCCCAGCGTTGACACCTAGACCTAATCGCTGGGCCTCAAGTGAAGCGGCTTGATAATGCTCAAACACCTCTTCATGCTTTGGTGTGTTGAATGTTGCCGCATATTTTTCAGTATAAAGCTCTATTCTTTTAGTTTCTGTATCCGAGGCTAACTTAACTTGATTAACCTCTGGATCAAGAAAAATAGCACTTCTAATGCCCGCTTCATTCAATCTCACACAAGCACGATGAACAAATTCACCTTCTTTTTCTAAATCCCAACCGTGGTCGGAGGTTAATTGCTCTGGACTATCTGGCACTAAAGTACATTGTGTTGGTTTAATTTGTTCAATCAGCGTTAAAAATTCTTCGGATGGATAACCCTCTATATTTAACTCAACCGCTGGATTTTCGGAAAGAAATTTTCCCAATTCAATGGCATCTATTTTCGTTATATGACGTTCATCTTCTCTTGGGTGAATGGTAATACCATGAGCACCTAATAAAGTAAACTTTTTTGAGAATTCAATGAGATTTGGAAAATCGCGCCCTCTAGAATTTCTTAATAGCGCAAGCTTATTCAGATTCACACTTAAAGCTGTCATGGCTAATCCTTATCTCAAAATGACGGGGTAATGACTCAGTCAAGAAGAAAATTTAGGCGTTCATCGGTTTTTGATGGGGTGATTTCAAGAATTTCCGCACTAACAATATTTTCTGCGACAAATGGATCACCATCTACCCTGCGTTGAAGGTCTTGCAGTGAGGTATTATGTGCGACGATACTCCCTCCTAAATTAGGCTGAAGACTGCCAGCTAATAAAAATACGCCGTCATCAAAACCGAGCTTAATCCATTGTTTGTGGCCTTCCATGAATTGGCCAGCTTGGCCTTTATTATCAGAAAATTTAAGTAGTACGATAAACATTATATTTTTTCCCTGTCAATCGATTGAACGGGTCAATTTAGCTGCCCTAAAGTCCAGTATAAATTTATACGACTGACAGCATGGTGTCAGTCGTTAACCATTTCTTTTGGAATCGTTGGGGAATATTGATGAAATTTCGCTGACCCATAATATCCGAACCACTCATTGGGGGTCGCATGATGGTTGGTGTGGAGACCGAGGGAGAAAACCCCTAGGGCGCATTAACCACTCATGGGTGTACATAGCTCAAGCAAAATACCAGAAGGACAACGCACGTAAGAAACTATTTGCCCCCAAGGTTTCGTTTCGGGTGCTTTCAACTCCGAGGCGCCAGACTCAATTGCCTTATTATGGGCTCTAGCTACATCATCCGTAACTAGAGCAATTTCGACACCGAGCGGTTTTTCAGACTCAGAAGCGCTCACATAGCCACCCTGAAAGTTTGATTTTCCCAGATCATGTGAGGCAAAAGACAAGATTGTTTCACCCGTATCAAGCTCACCATAGTCTTTTTCTTCGGTGATAAATTTTCGTTTCATATCGAAGGCTTTTTCAAAAAATGACAAAGTCTCATCGACGTCTGAAATATAATTAATTGTATATCCAAACCTCACCATATATTAGCTCCTAAGTTTTTACTGCCTTTGCCACAAAAATACCGACATTTTTTGTATCGATGTCTTGCTTTTCAACAATATTCAAGTGCCTTCTTTTCTTCCCTTTGCCTTCAAGCATTCCAGAGGGATCGGGTAAATCCGCGCCATTACTAAACTCAATAGAAATATGTTCTTTGTAGGGAAATATACCACCTATCAGTGAATTAGACAGGTTAAAAACCAACCCTCCATATTTTATATCCTCAGTTAATTTTTGATTAGCACGGAGGAATATTCTCCTTATTAATTCGATTATCTCCAGCTTGTCAGGCGATGTAGATTGCAAATCATCCATGAACTTATTTACCTTTTCATTACCTGAAAATTTCATATGACCTCGATATCGTGGTGCTCCGCTTCTAAAGGAGAAGAATTAACCCATCCACATTTTTTCATTTACTACGGCCCTCTTGAATGCATATCGCCCTTGGTACGCTCAACATGGACATCAGCTGATCGGCTGAAAGTCCCTTGTAGGAAGATCACCGTTAATTTAATATTTTGTTTATTTAACGCTAACGACTAGCACCAGCCGTCGCGGCTTTAGGCGAAGGCTAATTCGCGAGGAGCCGTCTGGAGGACAGAGATATTGCTCCTGCGAGGCCTAAAGTGCCTACTTACGGGCTAATGCAATCTTGAATCGTTTTTTTAGCTACAACGATGCTTTGTTGTAGATCACCGGTATTTGCCCTTTCCATCTGATCCATGTGTCATTGTCTGTAATTAAATCAGCCATAAAGTGACCCATATTAATTTGACTGGTAGTGCCCGTATCGAATATTGCGCTTCTCGTTGGTGAAGAGTGTAGCTCGTACTCGGTAATTTCACTTTCATCAATCAGATTGTCTGGGCGAACTACTGCCCACTCAATGACTTTGTTATTTTGACCAACGTCAGTGCGTAGAAAACCTGCTGCTTTCTCATTGTCCACATGTGGAGGTAGCAATAATCGAAGAAGCAAGATTACGCACTTTTGAGCAAACGAAATTTTCTCAGTAAGATCTAGATTGCTATTACCGGTGGTGTTCATAAGCACAAATAGGATTGACCCCTTTCGTGTGGATTTATCTTGATATGACGATGGAAAAGTTAGCTGATAGTCTTTTCCGACACGGTTATATTAGCTTGGCAGCAAGGCCAACATTTTCATGGCTTTATGTTTTTTAGCTTCGAGTTAATTACGACCCGTTTCTTTGAAATTTTTAGGCTTCTTCGTTTACCATTTTGGACAATTTTTTTGAGTTCCAGTAGAACGTTGGCGATTATGAGTTCTGAACGCGCTTTCTCTGTATTTACAGCGGTAGCTAAGGGAACATTATACTTTAAAGTTTCTTTCAAATATTCACTGACTTCAATTGCGTTGATTTCGGAAAAGAGATTTTCATTTTCGATAACGTGAAGTTGAAACGCTTCTTTTACTTTTTTTAGTGTGAAGTCGCTGTATGGCATTATTTATCTCTATCCGCTCGCTTTTTGATAATAGGTCATACGAATGATTATACATCAAATCACAGGTTCGACCCACTCCCGTTTTATTTAAGGCGTTAAAAGAAGCTCTTTTCGAAATATGAGGAAATATTGGTAAAAAATACACCATTGACTTTGCTTGAATGGCTAGAATAATTTTGGACAACTATTTAATCAGGTTTAAGGGTTGCCGTTGACTGCTATCCAGAATGGAAAGCTGGCGATACTGAATATTTTTGCGACTTTCAGCGTTTCGGTATCAATGATATATAATTGATCATCTGCGGTGACTACCACGTACAACCAGCGATTATCTTTGCTGGTGCGCACGCCATGCGGACCGAAGCCAACTTTGATTTTTTTGATTATTTGCAGGGTGTTGGCATCGATGACAGTGACCACATCATCGGCGATAGCCCCAGTGAAAACCAGCTTGCCGTTGGGGCTAACATCAATGCCGCCATGGCCTTGTCCGACGTCAATGATTTTTTTCATTTGTCCGGATGGTAGATCTAAAACGCCAACGCGACTTGAGGTATCCCGGATAAAGGCCGTGTTGCCATCTTTTGATAGATCGAGATTGTGGGGGCCGATCAAGCCCGGCGTTGGGATAACTTTGACGATTTGGCGGGTATGAGTATCAATGACGCCTAAGCCTGCGCCACCCTGTAAGGTGACATAAGCGATTTTTCCATCATCGCTAAAGCGAATATTATGTGGCATTTCTGCAACGCTGATGGTGGCGACGACCTGGTATTGGTTTAAATCAACGACGCTGACGGAAGCCGCGCCTTCGTTGGCGACATATACTTCTTGGTCATTGGGCGATATTTTTAGTCCTTTGGAAGCTTTGCCCACGGGAATGGCGGCTAATTGTTTACCTGATGAGGCATCAAATACATAAATACTGGCTTGTTTGGGACTGCTTACGACTAAGCGTTTTCCGTCCGAGGTGAGGCTGTTGTATAACATGACAGGGTTGGCTTGCCAGATGGCGGGACCAGCATATTTGGCAATTTGTCCAGAATCTTTTAAAGTTAAATAGATATCTTCTGGAAAAATATTGGCAGCATTGGCCTGGCTGAAACAGCAAAGCGAAAACAAAGCAATCAAGTGTAGTTGGATTTTTTTCATCAGTGGCTCCTTATTAAAAGTAATGTATAAAAATGGATATGTTGGCATTTGTTTTGCCGCCTATCTTATCAAATACAGGGGTGTATTTTTTTGTTTTTAATGTTTGTTAATTTACTCGCTATCTATTCAATCGCTTAGCCTGACTCGCTATTTGTAATGGCTAATGATTGGAACATAATATTGATTGTAGACTGTCGTTTTCTCCCAACATGACTCCGTTGTTTTGATATCGTGCTGGATTTTTCATAAAGTTGGCTGAGAGGTGAGGTGTATTGGGGCGAGGGGGAATGACGACGATTATTCTAATCAGGATTTTTGGGGATGTTTAGAAAAAAATGAAAGCATTTGATGTTGCACAGCAGTTCCATCTGCCAGGTACAGTCATTTCTACGGCGGATTACGGTGAGGGAATCATAAATGATACCTACTTACTTGAGGTCGAGGCGGCGGATAATAGAGTCATTTTGCAACGGATTAACGCCAAGGTATTTCCGAAACCGGCGCTGATTATGCAAAATATGCGAGTGATCTGTGAGCAGGCGCAGAAAAAGGCAGCGATTTATTCGGTATCTGATCGGCGGGATTTTCAACTTCCGCGTATTTATCTAGCGAATTCGGGTGAGGCATATTGGGTTGATGATAGCGGGTATTATTGGCGGGCGACAGCTTTTATTGAACAAACCAAGACCCTTCGCCAATTAGCCAATCTGCAGCAAGCTTATGAAATTGGATTTGCGCTTGGCAGGTTTCACAATTTAATTCACAGTATTGATAAAACCGAATTGCACGATACCTTGCCGGGATTCCATGTGACGCCAGGTTATTTAGCCGATTTTGATGGTAATGTGCATCGACATGAGTCGCTTAGCTGTCGGTCGCAGATCGATTATTGTTTGGCATTTATTGATAGTCATCGGCATTTGGCATCGGTATTAGAGCAGGCAAAAGACGAGTTGACCCAGTGTCCGATTCACGGTGATCCAAAATTGAATAATATCCTGTTTGATGTCAGTCATGATCAAGCGGTCAGTATGATCGATTTGGATACCGTGAAACCGGGTTTGATTCACTATGATATCGGGGATTGTTTACGTTCGGCGTGTCATGTCATGGGGGAAGCGGTTTCAGCTGAGCAGCCAGTGATTTTTGATATAGATATATGCCGTGAAGTATTGAGAGGGTATTTGTCTGAAGTCTATTTTTTGGGCCGTTCTGATTATCGCTTTCTTTTCGATGCCATTCGGTTAATTCCTTTTGAGTTGGGACTGCGTTTTTTTACTGATTATTTAAAGGGGAATCAGTATTTCAAGGTGTCGACGCCGCCGCAGAATTTACACCGTGCGGTGATTCAGTTTAAGCTGACCGCCAATATTGAACAGCATGAATCTCAATTACGTGAAATGATTGTTGATCTGGAGGGTTAGGAATGGGCAGGCAATAATTTCCCGGTTTCGCCTCCCATCTTCCGCTCGTCTTGGCCCGTTCTTCCATCACAAAAGCTCGAAAGAGAACCACTATTCCTGCACTTTTGTTCAATCAGAACGAACTAAATCTGAGCGCCAAACAGGGAGGTTATCACATGCCCATTCCTTAGGAAGTTATTTGATTAAATGTAACCCGCATGCGCTGTACTTTTAAGCTGTTTTTTGATTTATTGAGGCGTCCTTTCAGATCTAACCATTGGGTGCAAAATCCCTGTGTGCTGAAGTACGTTAATTGATTGCGAAACTCCTTGAAATTATTGTATTTCAAGAGATGTTCATTAGGTATTTGTATTTCATAGCAGCAGCGAATTGCTGGCGGGTGGCGGTCGTGCAACAGAATTAGCTTTGGCAGATTAGGCAATGCACTCATGGTGTCGGTGATCCGTGGTGAGTTTTGTGTTGATATCAAGCACGGGCATCAACCATCATTTTCATATCCCATCGTCAGGCGATCTTCGCCTAAATTGCCTACTTTTGGTGACCGATCTTCCGTTACAAAACTCTCCGAAAAGAACAAACGATTACTGCGATTTTGCGTCATCAGACCGGCCAAATCTAGCGTCAAATTTGGGCGCGAAAATCCCACTTTATGCCCGTGCTGAGTATAATAAGCGTTATTTGGGGAGGAAAACTTTAATTGATTAATTAACTTGGGGAGGAATAATGACGGATAGATAGGCGAGGGGACAAATGGCGCGCCCGGAGAGATTCGAACTCCCGACCAACTGGTTCGAAGCCAGTTACTCTATCCAACTGAGCTACGGGCGCAATCGAGCGTATCATACGCTTAATTGTATTGACGATGCAAGTCATTATCGCTGTGATTGGGCTATTTATGTATCGTGTTGTTTATATGTTCGGCAGTGGCTTGGTGGTAGTGGGCATTTTTGATGGATTTTTGTTCGAAATGCTTAAGTCAAGCTGTGGCGGGTGGGGGAATTAGTGAGTGTCAAATGATCCATGGTACGGTAAAATCTGTATGCATTAGGGTATATAATGGCGGGTATTGATTTTTTCGAGTCATGTGATTGCTGAGATTAGGCGGATGAAAAACGTCCTAGAGGTGGTGTGAGTGAAATTAAGTCTTGAAGAATTTAAGTCGTGGAAGAACAAATGCGTGACATTATTAGGTATGTCAGGGGTGGGCAAAACGCGTTTGGCAAATATGTTGATGAATAGCAACTGGTTTCATTATTCAGGGGACTATCGTATTGGTACGCGTTATCTCGATGAGCCGATTTTAGATAATATTAAGCAACAAGCGATGCGAGTGCATTTTTTAAGGGATTTGTTGCGATCGGATTCTATTTATATTTGTAATAATATTACCGTACATAACTTGAATCCCGTGTCCAGTTTTTTGGGTAAGATTGGTAATCCCGAGCAAGGTGGGCTGGTATTGAAGGAGTTTAAGCGTCGTCAAGAGTTGCATCGGCAAGCAGAAATTGCCGCCATGAAGGATGTCCCTGAGTTTATTCGCAAGGCTCAAGAAATTTATGGCTACCAGCATTTGATCAATGATGTGGGGGGGAGTGTTTGTGAATTAGATGATCCCGATGTCATTCAGTTGCTGGCGGAACATACCCTAATTTTATATATCAAAGCCGACGAAGATGATGAACAAGCTTTGATTAAGCGTGCAGAAAACGATCCGAAACCGCTTTATTACCGGGAGAGTTTTTTGGACGAACAACTGAAAGAATACATGAGCAATAAGGATTTGACTTATGTTTCTCTCATCGACCCGGATGACTTTGCTCGTTGGGTTTTTCCCCGTTTATTTAAGGCTCGGATTCCGCGTTATGATAAGATCGTTAAAGAATATGGATATACCGTGACCACGCGTGAATTGGCAACGGTTACCAATGAGAAGGATTTTATTGAATTGTTAGAACAGGTGGTTGCTCGTCAATCATGATGACCGAAGATCGGCTGAGTGTTTTATGTGTGGTATGACTGTCGTTAACCAGACAGAAAAAAGAGAGTTGTTATGAAATGCCATTAGTTGCCCATTCTAAGCTGCCAACATTCGAGCGTCTGAAAAAAGAAGGCGAGGCGTTGCTATCACCTGGTCGGGCGATGCATCAGGACATTCGTGAGTTGCATATTGGTATTTTGAATATGATGCCCGATGGTGCGCTGACCGCGACCGAGAGACAGTTTTTTCGATTAATCGGTGAAAGCAACCAGATTGCACAGTTCTATGTTCATCCTTTTACCTTGCCTGAGCTGCAAAGAAGTGTGCAAGTGCAAGCGTATGTAGACAATTATTATGAAAGTTTTGAGCAAATCAAACACCATGGTTTAGATGCACTCATCATTACCGGGGCGAATGTCACCCAGCCGAGTTTAGACGCGGAGCCTTTTTGGCAGCCACTGATTGAGATTATTGACTGGGCATATCATAATGTGACATCCACGTTGTGTTCATGTTTGGCAACCCACGCGGTGTTGCAATTTAGACACGAGCAAAAACGGCAACGTCTATCGGAGAAATGCTGGGGTGTTTTTGAACATCGAGTCATCAATAAAAAACACCCCCTCATTCATGATGTCAATACCTTATTTGATGTGCCACATTCACGTTACAACGAGGTTACCAGACAACAGTTTGAGCAGGCAGGTTTGCATGTTTTGGTCGAGAGTGACGAGGCTGGGGTGCAATTAGCGGTGAGCGAAGATCAGTTTCGAGTGGTTTACTTTCAAGGTCATCCAGAATACGATACAATTAGTTTGTTAAAGGAATATAAACGCGAAATTAACCGTTTTATCCAAGGAGATAGGAAAAACCAACCACCTTTTCCTGATCATTATTTTAGTCCTCAAGCGCAAGCCATTCTTGAAGAATACCAAGAGAATATTATGATTGCCAAACGATCAAATCGTGCGCTGCCTGACTTTCCAGAGCAGCTCATCGCGAATCGATTAAATAACACGTGGCATGATACGGGAGAAGCCATTATCAATAACTGGATCGGTAAAGTGTATCAAGTGACTAATCAAGATCGCAAGTTGCCATTCATGGAGCATGTGGATCCAGCCGATCCGCTTGGGCTGAGTTAGGGAAGTGATTGCGTCGCCCATTCCTTAGGCGATTTATTTGATTGGTAGGCTACGCTTTTTTACCCATTTTTTGCGTATCAACCGACAGGTAGCCTAGCATTTGATTTCGCTTGAGACCTGGACCCTACAAAAAATTTTCTTCAGTCGGCAATACAACAACGTATGCCCTTCTTCAGAAAAATCCTTGTGAAATTAATTTGTTCGCGATGTTTAAACGCGAGTCTGTCCAATGTCGATAGCAATATTTTTAATCAAAATTTCGATCAGACTTCATTTTTTCTTTTTTTGACAGCATTTATCGCTAAATTTTAAGGAATGCACGTGATGACTCATGAAACTTGGGAGGCGTGATGGGGCTCAATAATATATCAAAATTTATTAACCCTTCCCCTCGAATTAAGAATCGGATGCGATTGTTTTATCTTTTGCTAAAAACACCTCATAATATCAGTGTGGACTCAAGTACTATACTCAACGGCGTGACAAGAATTGTGGTGGGTAAAAATACGAAAATGAGTCGGCTCGTGAGCATTTATGCGGGAAGAAAAAACAGTCTAGTACAAATTGGAGACGAGTGTGTCCTCCATCAAGGATGTATTATTAGAACCTTTGGAGCAAGGATTCGTATTGGTTCGAGTTGTTCATTGAATCCTTACGTATCTGTTTTAGGGGGTGGAAATGTGATTATCGGAAACGATGTCAGGATCGCCTCCTATACTATGATTGTTGCTTCGAATCATCGGTATGACGACGCGACATTAAAGATTAAAAATCAAGGTATGTTAAACGCGGATGTGATTATTGGTGATGATGTTTGGATTGGTGCCAATGCGGTGGTGACGGCGGGTGTAGTCATTCATCGAGGTGCGGTCATTGCGGCTGGTAGCATCGTAACAAAAGATGTGCCTGAATATTCTGTCGTTGCAGGTGCCCCAGCCAAAATCATTAAATATAGAAAAAAATAAAAATATCCAGGTTAAATTAGGAATGGGAAGTGATTGCGTCGCCCATTCCTTAAAGTCACGGTTTAGCGGGCACGCTTTAAGCTGCTACGATCGAAATTACGCTCGGTTAAGCCGGTGCGAAATCGGTAATTTTTCCAGGTGACGGTCGTGCCTTTTTGGGTTTGATGATTTTCTATATTCATGATGTTAGCGCGCCAATATCGATTGAGATATTGATGGTAATCTTGGTAAGTCAGCGTTTTTAATAAGGCATTTTTTCGGTCGTAGAAAACAATTTTTATGAGCCGGTATTCTGCTTTGTCGTACCAGGCAACTTGCCGTTGATAACCTGAATACTTATATTCTGGGGTGCGCTCAACGACAAAACAATTTATGCCATCAATGGTTTCATCGCGCAAATATTTGTATTTATATTTTTCTACTTCTTGAGATCCCAGATCCTCAAAGGCAAATTCACTCCCCATAAACGGGCCGGACTTATTGCGTGATGAAATACGTTTTACACGTTTTAAAGCCGGCAAATATAACCATTGATCGTCTGGATCGAGCTTGTGTGAATAGGTCAACATGGCGGTGCCTTTGATATCTCTCGGTTGATTGAAGATCGAAAGAGTTTTGTCTCCATCGTTGTCAACTTCTAGGCCACTAATATGCAGGTGGCGGGTGCTTTTTTCACCGTGTCGGTTGCGTAACTCCATGACCATCTCGGCTTGATAATCTGTAAATCCGAGATCGCGCTGGTCGGCTTCTTGGGCAATGCTCAGACCTTTTTCTTCCGCTGTTTGGGCTTGGCCTAAGGTGATGGAAAGCAGATAAAGACCTAAGATAATGAATAATTGATAGCGCTTTTTGTGACACATGTTAGGTGGTCGCATGATGAGTGTCCTTTTGGTTTTCAATTTTTATTAACAATGGAGGTAAGAGTAGAAAATCAATAATAAGTGCAATGGCGATAGTTATCGCGGTTAACAGACCCATGCCTGAGTTTAATTTGAAACTGGAGAATGTTAGCATAGCAAAGCCGGCAATCAGTACCAGAGAGGTCACCCATAAGGCGGTGCCAACCGTGGAAAACGCATAACGAACAGCGTCAGATGGGCTGTTGCCGCGTTCGTTTCTTGCACGCAAATATTTACTAAGAAAATGAACAGTATCATCGACAATAATACCTAAGGTCATACCGGTGACAACCGACAGTGCCAGGCCAACTTCGCCGACCATTAAACCCCAGGCACCAAAGGCCATGGCGGCGGGGACTAAATTAGGTACCAAGCTGATCAGGCCGATTTTAACCGAACGAAATGCGATAATGAGAATGCCAGAAATGAGCACTAAGGCGATGGTCGTGCCAATTAACATACTGAGAATATTTGTCCGGCCAATATGGGCAAACATCAATGTGGTGCTGGCGCTATCGGTGTGCATATGACTTGGTGTATTGTTTATTAACCAATGTTTAGCGCGTTGCTCAAGTGCCAACAATTGATTGCTTGACAAGCTCTTTAAGGTGGCAGTAAAGCGTGTGGCGGATTTGTCGACATTGATTTGGTTGTTTAAATCGAGACCATAGGGCAGTGACATTTCATATAACAATAAATATTGTGCGGCCAGCTCGCGTTGTTGCGGAAGGCGATACCATTGATCGTCGTCACCGTGCAAGTTCTTATTAAGCCGTTTGAAGATGTCGGTGATGCTGTTGACGTGCAGTGTTTCTGGCTGTTGGCTAAACCATTGCGCAAAGGCCTCAACCTGTTTTAGAAAGGCTGGATCAGCAATGCCGCCGGGGTTTCCCGCATTGAGTGAAAATTCAATTTGATAAATGCCAGTCAGGTTGTCTGTGGCAAAGTCGGTAGCGATTCTAAAATCAACGGATTCATCAAAGTATTTGACAAACTCATCATTTAATTCGTTACGCGGTAAAAAAGCGATCATTGTAATGGCTAGGGCACTGGTCAACCAGAGCAACATCGTTCGACGACGAATCACAAAATTACCCAATAATTCCATGGCTCGAACACCGGGAGTGTCGGATTTCTTGACGCGGACGGGCAGTAACATCATGAGGGCCGGCAGGGTAATAATGGCATAACAAAAGGCGGCCATAACCCCCATGGCGACAATATTGCCGAGATCCCGAAAGGGGGGGGCATCACTAAAGTTCATGCTTAAAAAGCCAATGGTGGTGGTGATGCTGGTGAGAAAGATAGGTTGCAAGTTGACGCGCAAACTCTCAACCATGGCGGATTGCTTGTCGGCACCTTGGCGCATTTGGTAGAAAAATGTGACTAAAATGTGAACGCTGTTGGCAATTGCTAAGGTTAATATGATGTTGGGGGCGGCGACTGAGGCCGGGGTGAGTTTAATGCCGAACCAGCCGGCTAAACCCATCCCGGTGACGATGGCGAAGGTAATGATAAGTACCGCTGCAAAGGTGCCGCTGAAAGTGCGCAGCAATGCGCCCAGTACCAAAATGCTAACCAGGAACATGAGTGGCACCAGGGTTTGCAAATCCTTGCGTGAGGATTCTTCAAAGCTGTAGTCCATGATGACTAAACCGGTCAAATAAATTTTCAAATTCGGGTTTTGTGCTTCGATTTTGGCGGCCAGTTGCCGTGAAAATTGGACCGCGCTATACACGTGATTATCATCTTTTTTGTCTGAAAATTGAACAGTGACATTAACGCCGGTGGTGTGTGAGCTTGGTGAAATGAGACGATTGACGAGTAATGGCTCATTGACGGCGATTTTTTGGGCGCGGGCCAGGGCCGTATCGGTTAATGAGGCGGCCTCTTCAATGAGGTTTTCAACAATAAGATCGTCTTTTTCGGCATAGGTGTATTGGAAATTAGTGATCGAATCGACCCGAATGGAATAAGGCGTTTGCCAGGCTTCTTCGGTGAGTTGTTCGATGCTGGCTAACGTGGCTGGGGTGAATACCTTGCCATCTTTTGGACTAATGACGTAGAGTATATTATCATTTTTTGTATACGTGTTTTGCAGATTTTCAAATGCAACAAGCTGGGGGTTTTCTTCTGAGAAAAATACGCGGTAATCAGTGATAAATGCCAGCTTGGACATACCCGCTGTGGTTGAAATAACGACGATAAAGCTGATGAATAATGCAAGCCACGGGTGGCTTACCAGCCAATTTGCGTACTTTATTTCCTTTGATGCAATTTCCATTGTTTATTTCCGAATTGTTTCAGCTAATTAGTTTGCCAGTGATAAACATTCATGAGTCGCGCCACTGGGCCATGATTATATGGGTAACACGTAATTCCATTGTTGTTAGGATGAGATTGCATGGCAATAAAATCCAAACATTTTGAATACCTTCATTAAGGGGAAAGGCTCGTGCCAACAAGTATAGACCTGCAACAGAAAAGTTTACATGAAGTATTGAACGCATCGGTGGAACAATATGCGCACCGCACGGCGATTAATTTTTTAGGACAGACAACGAGTTTTGCAAGTTTTGGGGAACAATCCGATCAGGTGGCGGCGGGTCTTACTGAGCAAGGTATTGAGCCAGGTGATCGGGTGGCGTTATATTGCATAAACTCTGATCTGTTTGTCGTGACCTATCTAGGGGTAGTTAAAGCGGGAGCGGTGGTGGTGGCGATTAACTTATTGTTAACCCCTGGCGAGATTGAATATATTCTCAACGATAGCGGCGCGAAAGCGATAATTTATCATGAAGTGTTTGCCAATAGTGTGTCAAAATTTCGTCAAAATACGGCTTCTTTGCAATATTATTTCTACATAGGTGAGCATCCCTCGGAGACCGCAGATCGTAAATTTAACACGTTATTATCTTGTGCTAAGACCCCGCCGATATTGACATGTGATACCGAGCAAGATGTTGTCTCGATCATTTATACTTCCGGGACTACCGGCCGCCCTAAAGGGGTGATGTTGACCCATCGGAATTTGGTTAGCAATACCGCGAGTGTGCAAACCGCAATGACTATCAGGCCGGGGGAGGATGTCATACTGGTGGTATTGCCTATGTTTCATTCTTTTGCTTCTACTGTCGGTATGCTGACTCCATTATTGTATGGTTGCACATTGTTACCGGTGCCTAAATTTGATATTAATTTAGTGATGGACACCATCGCTACGGGTAAGGCGAGCATCTTTTTGGGCGTGCCGAGCATGTACAATATGTTATTGAGTAGTACGGATGAGCAGGTGGATAAGTTTTCATCGATACGATTTTGCATCTCAGGAGGGGCTGCCATGCCACAAGCCATCATGAATAAATTTGAAGCACGTTTTGGTAAAATGATTTATGAAGGCGATGGCCCTAGTGAATGTTCGCCAGTGACTTGTGTCAATCCCATTGGTGGATTGCGAAAACCGGCCTCGGTGGGCTTGCCGATACCTGATGTGGCGATACAAATCATGGATCAAGATGGCAAGGTCGTGGCAGACAATAACATCGGTGAGATTTGTGTGCGGGGTCCGAATGTGATGAAAGGCTATTGGAATCGACCCGCAGAAACCGAGCAAGTTTTTTTTGGTGAATGGCTACGCACTGGTGATTTAGGACATAAGGACGAGCAAGGTTATTTTTATATTGATGATCGATTAAAAGATATGATTATTGTCAATGGCATGAATGTGTATCCCCAAGCGGTAGAGGATGTATTATATCAATTTTCTCCAGTACACGAGGTGGCTATTGTCGGCGAGCCCGATGAGTTGCGAGGTGAAATTCCGGTAGCTTATGTGGTATTGAAGCCGGATGAGTCATGTACCCTTGAAGACATTGTTGATTTTTGTCAACCCCTTTTAGGCCGGCATCAACTGCCTAGAAAAGCGGTTTTTATGGCGCAATTACCAAAAAATGCTACCGGCAAAATTCTAAAGCGAGAGCTTCGCAAGCAAGGGGAGTTGGAGCGAGGTATTGATAGTCGTGAGTCAGATTCAGCCTCACGATGAATGCTCCATGCCAAGATAGACGGCGGGAGGTATCGTGTTACCAATCGCACGATCCTATCAGAGCGATGTGCCGACCGTTGAACAATAGGTTAAAGTTACTTTTATGTGTGAATTTATCTAAAACTTAAACCTAATTCTCAGTACATGATTAACAGAAGACATATTA
>CAYUAI010000088.1:0-16327 GCA_964442745.1 uncultured Chromatiales bacterium | reverse complement strand
GAGGAACCCAGTGCAATCGGGTGAAAACAGGGGGATGGTATTCCTTAATAACGGGAATACGTTGTAAGTTGCAAAGGAACGGTGGTTTTTGAATCGTTTATTGAAAGCAGATTATTCAAAGTGCTAAATAAGTGAACTTATATTATATAACCCATTCCTTATCGTCCCTGTTTTCACCATGTTAGGTTTTTCTACAATCATCAAGTATTCTCCTGTCGGTTGTATTAGTCGAGCATAACACAATATATGAATTGTTATTCCTTAACAAATAGGCTTGATAAAATACCCAAAATTTTCTCGATATCGCTGATATAATATTTTTTGACGTCAATGTAGACTTGTTGTTGTAATTTTAAAAATTTCCATTCATCGCCCGTTGTGACAGCACCATATAGAGTTGTGATCGCATTTTTTTCGCGTTCATTGAATAATTTAGCTGCATACATTTCCGCAATGCATTGACCAATACTGCCGACGATATTTTCATTTTTAGCTTCAACGATCCTCAAAATAGGAGCATCTAGATAGAGTTGTTCCGAAGATCGGCTTAGAATGAAATCACAAAATCCATTTAAATCTTTTTCTTTGTCTACGGTGAACTCAATGCCGGAGAAAATGCTGATCAGGTTGTTGGTTTTTATTTCCAGCAAAATGTTAATAATAATTAATTCGGATCGTGCTTTTTCGGTGTTGATGGCCAATGCTAGAGGGACATTACGATCGAGCGTTTCTTTGAGGTAGGGGCTGATTTGCAGGCTGTCTGTTTGAGCAAAAATATCTTGGTCTTCAATGGTCATTAAATCGAATTCAGTTTTGACCCGCTTAAGTGTGAAGTCACTGTACGCCATCGTTTTATTCTCATGATAGAGTTTAGTTGTGGTTTTCCGATGTTTGCAGTCTGAAATTGTTATTTCAGATGGATGCCAAAGGGATGAAGCGTTATTCATCCCTAAGCATTTGTATGATTAAGCTAATGTAGTAAATGGTCGATTATTGTTGGATGGGATTATTTTTTACCATGTTTTTTACCTTTGAAACGATCCATGTCATAGGATAAACGTTGTTCTTCGGTTAATGCCGCTCGCATTTCTGCCACATGGTCGTAACGGATTTTGAGCATTTTTGCTTTGATTTTAGCCATTTCATCGATCAATGCATAGGCGGCTGTTTGGTCGTATTGGTCATTGACCATTAAGTTTTCCAGTTCTGCTTTTTTCACTTGTTTTTGAGCTTTAAGTACGGCGAGTTGTTTGGCAACATTGACATGCATTTTATCTACGAGAAGTTTTTGTTCGCCTGTCAGGGTTTTTGCCCAATGGGGTGTAAAGGTGCGATGAAGCCCTTTTTTTTCTTTTGACTTGTGTTGTCCCATTTTGCCATGGTGTGCCATTTTCATTTTGTCATGATGTCCTTTCATCGGTTGTTGTGTGTTCATTTGATGGTGTTTTGAACTATCGTCATCACCCTCACCCGGCGGACTGGCTACTGCTACCTGGGCGGTGATCAATAAAACAGAAGCAAGAATGGCAGTGCTCAAAGAGGTGTTTAATATCATTGATTGGATTCCTTTAAATTTTGAGATTGCGGTTAGGATGCTATTTATCCGCTAATGAGACAGTTGAGTCAAGATGTAATTCAATCATGGTGGGTTGTTGGATCAATGACTCGCCGTAAGTTGTCGTGGGATGATTATTTGATTATGTGTGCTTCAATGAGCGTAATAAGTGCGGTTGATCGTGCGGTGCGTGCTGTCTCGAAATTGACCAACCAACCAGTGGACCAACTATTGATCAGTGACAGCGCGGGAGCATAAAAATTAGTCGGTCGTTTTGCAACCACATCAATGCAAGTCTAAAAAAAGAAAAATAGTTTTGTTATGCTTGCAGCGCTGCGGGAACCGTACAGTAACGCAGTATTTCGCTATCGTTTAAGTTGGCGATGTAAACCGCTTTTACAGCAACGCCTTTCACTTTGAAATTTCATTTCCTGTACAAATAACCATAAAGACTTTCATTCACATAAAAATATTTGCTCTCTCTCGGTGTGATAGTGATAATAAATGTTTATCGTTGGTGCGTCTATTTGTTCATATGCTGATCAAGGCCGGTGAAAAGCTACAATTAATCGTAGCTTATGTGTTGGGTTTATAACTTGCAGAGTTAGTTATTCTGATTTGCACTATTCGGAGGAGAGATGAAAAAAAACATGGTCAAGGAGGTAGTACGACAAGGCGCAAATGTGTTCGCCACATTGAGCTTGTCTGTATTGGTCGGTACATTAACCGTTCCGTTGCTGGCTTATGCCGGTGGCACAATAAAAATAAGTGAGTCAAAATCATTGACGATCGGCGCTGGTTTGCGTTCAAGTCTGGTTGTTAAAAAAGGTGGTGATGACAAGGCCTTGGATTTTGGCATTGAAAGCATGCGTTTGTATACCGGCGCTCAAATAAGCAAAGAACTTAAATTCACTTTTAATTCTGAAATTCAGAATGCGGCGACTGATGGGAATGAAATGCGTATTTTGGATGTCATCGCCCAATTTGAGCCGGCAGAAACATTTAATATATGGATGGGGCGGTTTTTACCTCCCAGTGATCGTTCTAACTTCGATGGGCCTTATTATTTAAGTACTTGGGAGTTCCCTGGTGTTGCCCAGCGTTACCCGGCTTTGTTTGCAGGGCGGGATGACGGTTTAGCCGTTTGGGGACAAACGGACGGGGGTCAATTTAAATATCAAGCGGGTGTTTTTGAAGGGACTGAAGGTGCGCCGAATAAAGATGATGCCCCACTATTTTCCGGGCGGTTGACATATAATTTTTGGGAGCCAGAACCTGGATATTATAATAGTAGTACCTATTATGGTACGAAAGACATTTTAGCGATTGGGGTCGTTGTCATGCAGCAAGCGGACTTTACCCGTAATAATAGCGGAGGCACTGAAGACTTTAGCGGTTGGAATGTGGATTTTCTCATGGAGAAAAAACTGATGGATGGTGCGGCAGTGACGGTAGAAGGGGCGTTCTATGGGTATGATACTAATGGGGCGGATTTAGTACGTGATGGTGAAAGTTATTTAGTCTCACTCGCCTATTTATTGCCGAATAAAACGGGATTAGGTCGTATTCAGCCGGTGGCGCGATTCCAAAGTTTTTCTCCAGATAAAGGCGACTCCATTGACCAATGGGATGTAGGTATGAATTATATTGTGGATGGGCACAATGCACGTTTTTCATTTATATTAACTGAATCAGATAAAGATCAGTATGGAATCTTTGGTATTCAATTGCAAATTTAGCCATGAAATCGTATCACAGGAGGATGAGAGTGTGAAACAGATATTTAGTTGGGGAAGCGGCAAGCGTATGAGTGAAATTCAGGGCTTGTTGTTTATGATTTGTTTTTTGTTATCGAATGTATTGTTGGCGGCGGAGACCATTAAAGTGGGGATTTTACATTCCTTATCTGGCACCATGGCCATTAGTGAAACGACGCTAAAAGACACGATGCTGATGTTGATTGACGAGCAAAATAAAAAAGGGGGTGTTTTGGGTAAAAAACTAGAAGCGGTGGTTGTTGATCCCGCTTCTAATTGGCCATTGTTTGCGGAAAAAGCGCGTGAACTGATCCAAAAGGAGAAAGTGGATGTGGTGTTTGGTTGTTGGACGTCGGTATCACGTAAATCTGTGTTGCCGGTGTTTGAAGAACTCAATAGTTTGTTGTTTTATCCGGTGCAATACGAAGGAGAGGAGTCTTCGCGTAATGTGTTTTACACGGGGGCAGCACCGAACCAGCAAGCGATTCCTGCGGTGGATTATTTAGCAAAAGAGTTAGGTGTCAAACGCTGGGTATTAGCTGGTACCGATTACGTTTATCCTCGTACAACCAATAAGATTTTAGAGGCGTATTTAAAGGCCAGTGGCGTCAAAGACAAAGACATCATGATTAACTATACACCTTTTGGTCATTCGGACTGGCAAAGCATTGTGTCTGATATTAAAAAATTTGGTTCTCAAGGAATAAAAACGGCCGTGGTTTCGACCATCAATGGTGATGCAAATATACCCTTCTATAAGGAGCTAGGTAACCAAGGCATTGTTGCCGATGATATTCCTGTGGTGGCCTTTTCAGTGGGTGAAGAAGAGCTTTCTGGCATTGATACCAAACCACTAGTAGGTCATTTGGCTGCCTGGAATTATTTCATGAGCGTGGATACGTCAGACAATGATGAATTTATTGATGCCTGGCACCGCTTTATTAAAGACAAAAAGCGGGTGACCAATGACCCCATGGAAGCGCATTACATCGGTTTTAATATGTGGGTGAAAGCGGTAGAAAAAGCGGCCACCACCGAAACTGATGCCGTGGCTGATGCCATGATAGGAATGACTGTGCCGAATCTGAGTGGTGGGACGGCAGTTATGTATGCTAATCATCACTTATCAAAACCTGTTTTGATTGGAGAGATTCAAGATGACGGTCAGTTTGAAACGGTATGGCAAACACCTGATACGGTGATTGGGGATGCTTGGTCTAACTATCTGTCAGGTAGCAAAGATATTGTTTCTTCTTGGATGCCACCGATCAATTGCGGGAACTTTAATATAAAAACAGGGAAATGTTCTGGTCAAAATTTCTAACGAGTATTAGGTATCGCAATAAAATGGGCTGAGTATAATAATAAATCAATATAGCGGATTCCCATGCTCCTGCGTGGGACCCCGTTATATTATACCCATTCCTAACCTGTTTGTTTCTCACCAATATCAATACAAACATAATGAATATTTTTCCTTTGATAGTCTTTGTTTTTCTTTTACTCAATCCATTACTACTTTCTGCAGAGCAAGCCGGGGATGATCCATTCGTTGTTACTGTTAAACAGTTGACGGCGAAAAACTTTAGTAAAAAATCGCAAGTATTGTATCGGCTTGAACAACTTGAAGATCCACGGGTTCAACCATTGTTGCAACAGATGCTGGATGGAAATTTATATTATCGTAAAAAAGATAAAACAATAGTGATTGCTATCAAGCAGAATGATGAATATCTCATCACTGATGTTGTCTCTTCGGCAAATCTTGGTTTAGTCTCTAAACGCCAATTAAAAAAAATTTCTATCAATAATACCTTGCGTAAACAATTACGCGAAGCTATTGCCAAGCTCAGCTTGGCCCATGACGATGTTGCCGTGCGTTTAGCCGCTGTACAGCGGCTCACTGATAATATGGCATCAGACTCAGTGAGCTTGTTGCGCAATCGCATTAACAATGAAACCAATGATGAAGTGTTAGCGGCCATTCAGATAGCCATGGCGTTGTTTGACATGGCGAGCGATGATAAGGCGATACGCTTGCAAGCCATTGAGACATTAACCGGTAGTTTACAACCCATAGCGAAAAATCGCTTGAATGCCTTGCTCGAAAAAGATTTGCAGGGACAGTATATGGAATCGGATAAAGAGATTAGATTGGCGGCTAAGACCTCCCTGGGGGCAATCGAGACTCGCTTAAAATTATACGAATTAATTGAAACTATTTTTTTTGGCATGAGTTTGGGGTCAGTATTGCTGTTGGCTGCCATTGGTTTGGCGATTACTTTCGGCGTTATGGGGGTGATTAATATGGCCCATGGTGAATTGATTATGTTGGGGGCCTATACCACTTATGTGGTGCAATTATTGATGCCAAATTATATCGAGTGGTCGCTTTTTGTTGCCATCCCGGCCGCATTTTTGGTATCGGGTTTATTTGGTGTGCTGATTGAGCGGGGTGTGATTCGATTTCTTTATGGGCGGCCTCTGGAAACTTTGTTGGCGACCTTTGGTATTAGCTTATTATTGCAACAATTGGTACGCACGATATTTTCTCCATTGAATCGTGCGGTGGAAACGCCCAGTTGGATGAGTGGCTCGTGGGACATTAATGGTGCGTTATCGTTGACGTATAACCGGTTGTATATTGTTATTTTTAGTTTGTTGGTATTTGCTGTTTTACTGTTCATTATGAAACATACTTCTTTGGGATTGCAGGTGCGTGCGGTTGCTCAAAATAGGAAAATGGCAAAAGCCATGGGAATACGTACGGGTTGGGTGGATGCGCTAACGTTTGGTTTAGGAGCGGGCATTGCGGGCATTGCCGGTGTTGCACTGAGTCAACTGACTAATGTTGGGCCTAACCTGGGGCAAGCGTATATTATTGATTCTTTTATGGTGGTGGTCTTCGGTGGGGTAGGCAATTTATGGGGTACTTTAGTGGGCGCCATGTCATTAGGGATGATGAATAAATTTCTGGAGCCTTGGTCAGGTGCCGTGTTGGCGAAAATTCTGATGTTGATCGTCATTATTTTGTTTATTCAAAAAAGGCCGCGTGGGTTATTTCCACAAAAAGGTCGAGCCGCAGAGAACTCGTGATGAAGCCTTCCGGATTTTTATTATCGACCCTGATGAATGATCGTGGTGGTAAAATTTTCTTATCGCTGCTGGGGATTGTTACGGTGGCGGTGCCGTTGCTTAATATGTTGCCAGAGACATCAGCGATGCATGTTTCCACCTATACGGTGACGTTATTAGGTAAATATTTGAGCTTTGCTATTTTGGCTATTGCCTTGGATTTGGTATGGGGCTATTGCGGCATATTGAGCCTGGGGCATGGGGCCTTTTTTGCGTTAGGTGGTTATGCCATGGGCATGTATCTTATGCGGCAAATCGGTGATCGTGGCGTCTATGGCAATGCGGAATTGCCCGACTTTATGGTGTTTCTCGATTGGCAGACGTTGCCTTGGTATTGGTGTGGTTTTGATCAGTTTTGGTTTGCCATGCTAATGGTGATGCTGGTGCCTGGCCTGTTAGCTTTTTTATTTGGTTGGTTTGCGTTTCGGTCACGGGTGACGGGTGTTTATTTATCGATTATTACTCAAGCGCTGACTTATGCGCTGATGTTGGCATTTTTTCGTAATGAGATGGGCTTTGGCGGCAATAACGGTTTGACCGATTTTAAAGATATCTTAGGGTTTAGCTTACATCAGGATAGCACTCGAATTGCCCTGTTTATCGTGACGGCATTGGTGTTGGCATTGATTTATTTATTGGCTCGATTTGTTATTAATTCAAAATTAGGTCGGGTGGTGGTCGCGGTTAGAGACGCGGAAGATCGTGCGCGTTTCATTGGTTATAAAGTTGAGAGTTATAAGCTCTGGGTATTTGTGTTATCTGCGGTATTGGCCGGTATTGCAGGGGCCTTATATGTGCCTCAAGTAGGCATTATTAATCCGGGCGAATTCTCTCCGCTTAATTCCATTGAATTAGTGGTTTGGGTCGCGATAGGAGGTCGTGGCACATTGTATGGTGCGGTGCTGGGGGCGGTGTTGGTGAATTATGCTAAGACCTATTTTACCGGTGTATTTCCTGAAATCTGGTTGTTTGCACTAGGTGCATTGTTTGTGATTGTGACTATTTTTTTGCCGCGTGGTTTAGTTGGCTTGGCGGCAACAATGAAAAATAAAAACAATAAAGCCGGAGGTCATCATGAAACCACTGGATAAATTACGTGATGGTATGCGGCGTGATCGAGTGTTTGATTTTATGGCGCAAGGACGTCATGCGGCAATACCGGGCAAGGTGGATATCTCTCATCAAAATACCATTTTATATGTTGAGGGTGTCACGGTCAGTTTTGACGGATTTAAAGCGCTGAATGATTTAAATTTATACATTGAAGATGGTGAGTTGCGCTGTATTATTGGTCCTAACGGTGCAGGAAAAACCACCATGATGGATGTGATTACCGGTAAAACACGCCCCGATAAAGGCGTCGTCTATTTTGGACAAACAATGGACTTGACGGGGATGACGGAATATCAAATTGCTACCGCTGGCATTGGTCGAAAATTTCAGAAACCCACCGTTTTTCCCGAGCATAGCGTGTTTGAAAATCTTGAATTAGCCATGCAGGCGGATAAACGTGTGTGGCCGACTTTGTTTGCCCAATTAAATGGCGAACAACGAGACCGGATTGACGAGGTTATGGATGTCGTGATGTTGTCTCGTCAGTCGAAGTTACGTGCGGCTCAATTGTCTCATGGTCAAAAGCAATGGTTAGAAATTGGGATGTTATTGATGCAAGCCCCACGTGTATTATTGGTGGATGAACCGATTGCCGGCATGACGCATCAAGAAACCGAACGGACTGCTGAGTTATTGACCGGTTTGGCGGGTCAGCATTCGGTGGTCGTGGTTGAGCATGATATGGCGTTTGTTCGATCCATTGCTCGCCGAGTGACGGTGCTGCATGAAGGGCAGGTGTTGGCGGAGGGGAGTATGTCTGATGTGCAGAATAACCCAAAAGTGATTGAAGTCTATCTTGGGGAATAATTATGTTAATCATTCAGCAGCTCAATCAATTCTACGGAGAAAGCCATATCTTATGGGATGTGGATTTGCAGCTTCATCAAGGACAGTGTCTTTGTTTAATGGGACGCAATGGGGTGGGTAAAACAACGTTGCTCAACGTGATCATGGGCTTATTGCCGATAGCTAGCGGCCGTATACAATTTAAGGATATCGATTTATCAAACAAACCCGCCGAGCAACGGGCGCGCTTAGGCATTGGTTATGTGCCGCAAGGTCGAGAAATTTTTCCGCAGTTGACTGTGGAAGAAAATTTACGGATAGGTTTGGTGGCAAGGCGAGATAAATTAAAAGAAATACCCTCACGTATCTTTGAGCTTTTTCCGGTACTCAAGCAAATGTTAAAACGGCGCGGTGGTGATTTATCGGGCGGTCAACAGCAGCAATTGGCGATTGGGCGAGCATTAGCGCTGGACCCAGGTGTGTTGATCTTCGATGAACCGACAGAAGGCATTCAACCCAATATTGTGCACGAAATTGGTGAAGTCATTTTACGATTAAATGAAGAAGAAAACATAACAGTTTTACTCGTCGAGCAAAAACTACCTTTTGCTCGACGAGTTGGAGATAGCTTTTGTCTCATGGATAAAGGACGAATGGTGGCGAAAGGTGCCATGGATGAACTTGAGCCAGGCTTGATTCAGCAGTACTTGAGGGTATGATTCGAGTGCTCTGAATATTTTCTGCGTGTACGATGTAAAAAAATAGGGTAGACATCTTATTAATGAACTGATAAAACTCACATCTGTATTTTCTAATCGGTAGTGATTGATTAGGAATATACATTATATAAACAGTGTAAGTGTAGCTAAAGTGTGGTTTTTAGTTCATTGAGATATAAGCATGAATTTGTGTATTATACCTTATTAAAATAGTGGATAGTAATGAAAATCGGGCAAAATTTTTCATTAGTTTATTATGAGGGATGAAGATGATAAAACGCACTTTATTTGTGGCGTGTAGTTTTGCTTTAATTTCGGCTCCGTTATTTGCCGGGTCCGTAAAATCCGCTAATCTGGATATTACTTTGTCAGGTGGTGCTTCGGCCGGTTATTTTTTTTCTAATAATACCGGTAGTAGCAATGAAGATAATTTTATCGTGTCTGATTTTATTATTGAATTGGGTTCTGATGAACCTAAAACCGGTGGCGTTGGTTTTTTTGGTGGCTATGGGAATTTTGCGCAGGTAACACTCTTGGATGGAAATGGTGATGGTGCAGATACGGATTCGACATTACGTTACGCTTGGATGAGTTGGGCACCTGTTGAAAATGTCACGGTGGAAGCTGGTTTGTTAGCCTCCAATGTGGGTTTTGAGGTAGCCAATAGTTATGATAACGGAAATATTAGCCTCGGTGCCTTGTGGAATGCACAACCGGCATATTATCCGGGGGCACGTGTCTCTTATGACATGGGTGATATGAGTGTTTATGCCGAAGCAAATAACGATGGAGCGGCAGGTGGATCAAAAGCATTTGCGGTGGGCTTAAATGGTTCGGCCAGCGGTGTGGATTATGCCATTAATTATTTCGATGGTGATGGTGATGCGAGTCGAAATATTATCGATCTTATTGTCAGTACGAATATGAGCGGTACCGATGTCGGAGTGAATATTGATTTTCATGTGCTTGATGACAAACCGATGGGTGCTACCGATGACAGTGGTTTTGGAATCGCGGTTTATGCCGTTCCGAACTTGGCACCCTCCATTGATTTGCCTGTCCGTTTAGAATACATCAGTGATGGTGATAGCGGCATTTATGGTTTTGATAGCGGTTTTACCTTGACGGTAACGCCGACCATGAATGTCGGTAAACATGGATTTGTGCGAGCCGAAGTTTCTTATGTCACCGCAGATAATAAAATGTTTACGGATAAGGATGGTAAAGCAGAAGATACTAAAACATCCTTTGCTTTTCAGGTGGGTTACAAGTTTTGATGATCTTTCCGTAAAATTTTTTATTGGGTATCGGATGTTGAACATTTATAAACCGCGTTTCAACATCCGTTCAGTAAACCATTTTTCTGAAATGCCTACATTGACCTTCGCTTTGCTGATTTCAAAAATGGACGAACCAAAGGTTTGTGCATTTTTGATTTCTACGGTTTTCCACAGCCAGGCATTGTCGATTTTTTGCCAATCAATCGATTGGGTTTTTAGCAGCGCTCCTTTGCGATCATAATAACGAATGTGGCGCTTTAGGCAACTGTCTTCGGACATTTCATATTCAACCTGCTTGCGGCTGTAGATAGAGTCAGTTTCATTAGGTCGGCTTTCAATCAAGAATATTTGGTTTGCGCCTGATCTTTTGCTGCCTAATAAAGTATGCTTATCATGGCGAGGTAACCGCATAGCGATATCTCCATAGGTTAAATCCGATCCCAGGAAACGATCGCCTAAATCACGAATTGATACTCGGCGAAGCTTTTTTAAGTTTGGTAAATAAATCCATTGATCTGCATTTTTGTGCAAGTCGGGGGCGTAAGCATAACGCATAAAGGCGGTATTCTTGACCTCTGGCGGGGCGATGGTGAACAGGGTCATCTTGTCGAGTTGTTGTTCCGTGTCAAACAAATTTTTCCAAAACCGGTAGTATACTGTTTTGCGTGATTTGCCGAATTTATTTTTGATGGTGACGGTGAGTTGGGTGACTTGATCTTTACCGGGGTTTTTGTTGTCACATTGTTGCACAATATCCATGGCTGATAGGGCTGTGGCCACCGGTTGTGCGTGAGCAGTACTGATGATAAACAACATAGCACAACTATAAAATAAAATAGCCATTATTTTTACTATTGTCATAACGGAAACTCCTCATCGTTTGTCTCGTCGGAACGAATGTTCGTCAAATAGACGATCGTGTTATGATGTTTGACTTTTGTAAAACATCATAACACGTCTTATCGCTCATGAATACAGCGAGTAAGCCTAATGACCAAGCAGTATACTGCGCATTTCTGAAGCTAGCTTAAGTTTTTAAGTTATTTTTTATCAATCAAAGACATATCAGTGAATATCGGCTCATCTGTGACGATGATCTGATGAATAAATTGATCAAAATCAATGAGAAAGTGGGCTTGTAATGCTTGGGCTCGATGGGCCAGTTGTTGACCCTTCAGCCTTAGGTTGTTTTCTTTAAACGCAAGTACGATAACATTGAGGTATTCAGGAACCGTCACACATAAAGCTTGTTTGTTAAAAATAAATCGTATGAGTTTTAATGCGACGGAAAAGCTGTGCGCTGATTCGGTTAACAGATTGACCACTAAGATGCCCTTGTGATTTAAGGCTTGGTAACAGGATTGGTAAAAATCAGGGGTTAATAGCAGTGGCTGAATGGGCGAGGCATCATGTAGATCCACAACAATCATGTCAAATCGTTGGTTGTTCTTTTGGATGAAATGGTGAGCATCCGTGACATGGATTTGGGATCGGTGGTTTTCGCGGGGTAAGTGGAAGTAGCGACGGGCTATATCGACAACAATTTGGCTTTTTTCAACCGATGAGATTTTGCACTGGGGTAATTGTTGGTGGAAATAGCGTAATAGGGAGCCGGTTCCCATGCCAAGAATGGCCATTTTTTCAGGGGTAGCGTTGAATAGAAGCGCTCCGGTTATGGTTTCTGTATAAGGAAGGATTAATCGTGTTGGCTGTTGGCGGGCCATGGCGCTTTGGATCGCTTGATCACTAAAGCGCATCCAGCGCAGTTGTTCATTTTGATAAACATGAATGGTTTGTTGTCCATCACGATGTTGATCAAGCAAGTACCCCTTGGGATTGGCAAACAGTTCGGCCGTCATTTCTTTCCACGTATTCATTGCTAAAGACTCATCTGATGGAGGGTATTATTGAGTTTAGCATCGTCATTAGATTGCTGTGATGCTAGCGTTAGGCTTGAAAATGTCGATTATTATACCGTCTGTAGCGAATCATTTTTAGGTGTGGTGAATCCCCAACATTTTCAATATCTAAAAATGATTCGCTACAGATATACGCTGATTTTTTTGGGAATACGATTTAGATGATAAGAGAAAAAGCGTAAAGCCACTTGTTATTCTAACATTTGTTGTAATTTTTGTTTGTCTTCACCACTGGGTTTGTGGTTTAAGTGAAAAACGATACTTGCCATTTCTTTGACTGCTGCTGGGGCGGATTTATCCTCTATAATTTTACTGAGTTTCCGTTTATCGGTTGCTGTGGCTGAATGTTGTAGATTCGCCATCGCAGAGGCAATGGTTCGCTCATGTGTCGATACTGTCTCGTCATTGGCGATTGTCCTTAATTGAGCCTTCTCTGATGCGCTTGGGAAATGATTGAGGTTCATCATAATATTTGCGATGGTGGCGAGTGCTGTTTGCTCACCTGTAGGTGTGGCAAAGCTGCTTTGCATGGCGATTGATAATGCAAAAATTGCAGTTATCATCAGCGGTTTTAGTTTCATAACTATCCTCCCAGTTGATTTAAGATAAGTCTATGCCTGCCTCCATAATGGACTCGTAAAGTATAACATTAGTTGGCTTTGGGGATATTGTTTTCCATTTTTTGTCAGTGCGTGAGGAAAAATTACGACTAGCTGTGAGTTGCTTCACAGTTAGTCGGCTTAAATCCTCTGTAGTATATAAGTTCAAACATGGAAATATGTCTTGGTGAAGAAAGAATCATTCATGGTATTGCATATCATCAATAAGGATTTTTCACATTAAATTCGTTAGCGTATATGACAACATGTGAGGGGTTAATGACGATGTTTTCAGAGTACTATTCTCACGGAAAAATTATGGATTTATATTCGAAGGTAGATACCATCAGAATCGATCGTGAGTTTTTCGCGTTAAGAGATCTTGGTTTCCTGACACAATTAGAAGATAGTAATGCCATGTTAGATCGTATTTCTCCGGCGAATTTGCGTGATCGTTTAGTGAGTTTGGCGTGCCGAGAGAAAATTGACAATCGTGCTCAGCGATTTATTCAGTTGGCAAGATCATCGTTATATTCAGAAGCGGATAACCATGGTCGCCTGCGGCGTTTTGATTTGATTTATGCTATGGGTTTTATTGATAAGCGCCAACAGTGCTTATACGATTTTTTTGACAATGTGGTGCAGTACGAGCCTCGCTATCGTTATGCGGCTTGTGCGGCTTTGGTGACAATTGGCACGATTGATAGCTTGGCTATTCTATGGAATCGAGTGTTTAACCCAGTTAATTCGGTATCGACTGGGCAGAAGTATCACCGTACGGTGATCGAAGTCATTAAGTTGTTAGCGGAATACAAAGAGCGTCCACTGGTGGTGGAATTTATGAATAGTTTTGTTTCTCAAACACCATTTCGTGAGATTGCGATGAGTTATTTGCAAGGGCGTTCGAAAAAAAATTGCTATTTATACCCGTAGTGAAATAAAAGTAGTTTTGGTCGTGATTGATCGCTTTCGCTTCGCTCTTTCCATTCTATGTTCTGATTTTGTTCAGGGCACGTTGAAAGCTTGATATGATATTATCGATCGTGTCTATGTGGCTAATATGCTCGACGCTTTTTCCGGCTTGCCAAAAATCCTGTTGCTTGCTTTTTTGAACAGATGCGCGCTTTAATTGCCAGATTGATTTAAATGTATAAATGGCGCGCATCAAATGTTTGCGTTTTTTTCCATGTAACATCCAGCGTGCCAGGGGGCCTGCGGTTAATCCCATGTGTGCGATGTCGGGGGTGTTTATCACCGAGACAGGCACACCCGTGATACGTTCTGATAGCACAATATCCGTGGATTTGGCATTGACAATCGCTTGTTTATACGCCGTATTGACTTGACATTCGTGGCTGGCAATAAATCGTGTTCCCATTTGCACGCCGGCATATCCCATTTGTAATACGGCTAAAAAGCCTGACGGATTTGCAATGCCGCCTGCGCAAATCAAGGGCAGGTTAAATTCAGTCAGTGCATGATAAAGGGTTTTTGCTGGGTGTTGGCCGGCATGTCCACCGGCACGATTGTTGACAGCAATGAGACCATCAACGCCAGCTTTCACTCCTTTTTCCGCCCATTTTTTTTCCGTCACATCATGGTACACAATCCCCTTTTCTGCATGTATCTGATCAACGACCCAGTCAGGTTTCCCCAATGAGGTCACAAAAAAACGCACCCCTTCTTGTAAGGCGATATTAATCCAGTGACGCATGCGTTTTTGATAGGCTTTTGACGATTGTTCGATAAGTACATTCATGCCAATGGGTTTGTTGGTGAGGGTTTTTATGTAACGTAACCCAGCCCGGAATTCATAGCCATAGACGTAGGTAAGTGAAACCGGTTGTACGATACCAATGCCCCCTGCGTTAGATATCGCTGCGACCAATTCCGGGTTGCTGCAGGGATACATGGCGCCCCCGATCAGCGGTAATTGAATATGAGCGTGTTGGGTGAATTGATTGCTAAATGCTTGTGACATGATGTAGTAAGCCGTTAGTGATTGATTGGACTTAATCGCCAGTGGGTGATGGTTTTGGCAACCAGCTCATGGTTTTGATCTTTGATTTCTGTGTTAACCAAATAAGTGGTATTGGATAAGATGTCAGGGCATTGGCAATGGCTCACGGCGGTGAGGGTGCCGCGTGCTTTTTTATAATATTCTGTCTCCAGTTTTACCACGATGCCGCGGATATGTGCAGGCATGCTGGTATATAATGCCAGGCCGCTACAATATTCGCCGAGATTGGTTAAGGCGATGGCGTGGATAGAATGTAAGTGATTTCGTATTTTTCGTTTATCTTTTAGTTGCAGTGTGACTTGACCGGGCGTGAGTGAGATGACTTTTGCATTGATGGAGCCCGAGTATGGCACGATGTGATTCATTATTTGGCTAAATAACCATTTCCCAGCCGGTTTTTGATGTAACAGTTGCCAGGTATTTTTAATCATTGATTGGGGGGATTGAGTCACCCGATGGGTCCCTACGATAAAGTCATTCGTATGATTATAGCATACATCAATGGTGGCGCAAAAAAATAGCAATTGGTGATGGCGGGGTGGTTGGCCGCGTTTGAATGATGAAAAAAACTTGGCGTGGCGAATTCCTTTGCTATACTTTTAATTAAGTGGCGACTTAAAAAATAAGTATCGCTCCCTGAGGATACTAGTGTTTTAGGCACTTGACCGTGCCGTGGCTTGAAGGGTTGAGCACAGCCCAACCCGCTCAGCATCGTGGTCGCTTGGTTTTTTGCTTACGCGTCGGTGTTGCTGTCGTATTCAACACGTTAAAATGTCGTATTTATAACGTTGGATTATGTCGCCTGTTGGCAGCTTGCATACTCGGCAGCTTCGAGTAACGAAGCTAGCTGACTAAATCCTTCGCTGCGTGCATATGAGGCAATTTCGCCAAAGGCATCTTCGCGAATGATCGATTGGAATGTGACGCTATTCGGTGGCAATTCTCTGGCGTGTTGGTCGAGTGCGTCGTCAACTTTTTCAAGTAACCGATAAGACATGATGCAACCCCCTTCTCAAATGTAATGACAGAAATAATTCTTCTATTTTTGTTATCAGCAAAAACGATATCAATCATATTTGTTATTGATTGTTAGCCGTTCGTTTTTGTTCTGCATTGCTCTTCTAGTGATTAAAGTCACCTTAAGTTTTTTCATCATAGCATCAATGGTACAGAATACTAGCCTTTTGCCTATCACAATATTTTATTAGGGGGATTGATTGGCTGAATAGTGTTCAGTTATTCTTGTGGATAAAATAGAATAAAATTTAATCAGCCTCTTTAAATTTTAAGAGGGCGCGGTTATTTCGCTTGACCGTCTTGCCGCCCAATTATTTTTGACAGGGACTCGGCTGATGATTTACTATGACCGCCAGTTTTCAGGTGCATCCCAGTTAAACGGGAAATTGGTGCGCGTTTCGATGCAATTCCAATACTGCCCCCGCAA
>CAYUAI010000087.1:0-16329 GCA_964442745.1 uncultured Chromatiales bacterium | reverse complement strand
AAAGTGGTACGCGAGCTGGGTTTAGAACGTCGTGAGACAGTTCGGTCCCTATCTGGTGTGGGCGTTGGAGATTTGAGAGGAGCTGCTCCTAGTACGAGAGGACCGGAGTGGACGTACCTCTGGTGTACCGGTTGTCACGCCAGTGGCATCGCCGGGTAGCTAAGTACGGACGGGATAACCGCTGAAAGCATCTAAGCGGGAAGCCCCCCTCAAGATGAGATCTCCCGAGAGGTTGACCTCTCTGAAGGTCCGTTGAAGACGACGACGTTGATAGGCTGGGTGTGGAAGCGCAGTAATGTGTGAAGCTAACCAGTACTAATTGGCCGTGAGGCTTGACCATATAACCCCAAGCAGTTTTTTTGAGAGACGCACGCAAGGACATGAGAAGGCCTTTGGTGGAAACTGGAGGGCTTTGTAACGATTTTGCCTGGCGGCCATAGCCAGTGTGATCCACCCGATCCCATCTCGAACTCGGAAGTGAAACCACTGAGCGCCGATGATAGTGTGGGGTTTCCCCATGTGAAAGTAGGTCACTGCCAGGTTCTCTAATGACAGACCCCTTGTACCCTTGGTACAAGGGGTTTTTTGTTTGTGACTGATATTTGATAATGATTGTTTTAACCCATATGGGTTTCGCTTGATTCTTCGGGGGGGAGTATACGTTTTCGGAAATGACCGAATTGAATTTCTTATGGGAAAAATGCAAAAAAGAATGGCAATACATGCAAACAAATGTATTTCAGGGCATTTGTTATGGTGCTTTGTCGCAATAATTTCGTTTAGTTTGGTTTCATGTGCTTTGCTGGGGATCGATAAGGCCTATGGGATATTGGTAAAAATTATTGATGAAGAAAATTTGCCTGTGCCTGGTGTGATTGTGAAATCAACCAATCAGCAAAGTGAGATTTCGGATGCGTCTGGATTAGTTAGTCTACGTTATCGACATAAAGGTTTGCATGTAATTACGGTGATAGCACTCGATAAAAACACCAAGCAAATAAAAGTGAAAATACCCATGGAAACGCAAGAGCCCGTCACTATTCAATTGAAGTAGTTGTTCGTATTGAGCTGAAGTGACTTGCCATTGCCTAGGTTGCACTCAAATACAAATGAGACATTTTGATTTATTATCCATTTTAGCGGATGGTAAGTTCCATTCTGGAGAAAAATTAGGCCAAAAGTTAGGCATAAGCCGGAGTGCTGTATGGAAAGCACTAAAGAAGCTAGCGTCTTATCATATAGACGTATATTCAGTGAATGGAAAAGGTTATCGTCTAAAAAAACCACTTGAGTTGTTGGATAGACAAATCATTCAACCGTTAATTTGTACAGAATCTATTTTGCATATCGATTCGATTGATGTGTTGCCTACTGTTAATTCAACTAACTATTATCTTCAGCAAAAAATATCTGAGCACTGTCTGTTGCCTAGCAATGCTAAAATTTGTTTAGCTGAGCATCAAACGGCCGGGCGAGGTCGGCGAGGCCGGCAATGGTTTTCTCCCTATGCGAAGAATATTTATTTTTCATTGGTATGGCAGCTTTCAGAAATTAATCAGTTAGTGGAAGGTTTGAATTTAGTGATTCCGGTGGCTTTATGTAAAGCGCTTGAACGTTCAGGATTACACGATATTGTTATAAAATGGCCTAACGATATTTATTGGCAGCGAAAAAAATTGGCCGGAATTCTCGTTGAACTCTGTGGCGAGTCCAATAGCCTTCGATCAATTATCGTTGGTATTGGAGTGAATTACGATATGCGTGATATGTCCGATGTGGCGATTGATCAGCCATGGACAGATGTGAAAAGCATCGCTGAGGATAAGCTGATTTCCCGTAATGAACTGGTTGCCCATTTAATTACTGAAGTGGTGCAGGCGCTTTTACATTGGCAAGCTCATGGGTTTGAGTGGTTTCTCAGTCAGTGGCAACGTTACGACTGTGTGACTGGCCAGCCGGTTGAAATGAAAACTTATGATGGCGTGGTTCGCGGGCGAGGGCTAGGCATCGATTCGACGGGCGCGCTTCTCTTAGAGACAGATCAGGGTATAAAGCGTTTCTACTCAGGTGATGTGAGTCTCCGGTTATTTTAATCTTGCAAGTTGAATGATTAGCAAGCGATAAGCGTTGCCCATGTTTAGGCGAAACAAAATAGATATCGTAAGAGAAAAATATCAAGCGAGTATCGCGTGTTTTATTACAGGGGGTGATACTGCACGGCCAATACTACTTTTGTCCGTTTATTATGAGCCTATTCCTGAACTTTTTTTGTTGGGAATGCCCTCTATTGTCGAGTCTTCTTTGTGAAGCATGTTGTTTTGGTGATCACTGTCATCAATCTACTGACTTTTCTGTTTCATTTAACCCGCAATGATGAAAGTGCAGATGCACTTCAGCAACCGGAAGGAGAAATAAAGGACTTAGTGTTATTGGCGCCTGAACAGTCATTGCAGGAAAATGAAGTGACTGAGTCACCTTTGCCAGCGATTGATTTAGATATTGCGACATCTGGCCAAGTCGGATTGTTAATGACCGATATGGAGGCGTCATCTTCTCAGAAACTTCAATCGAATGAAAAAGGGAGAAAGTCTGTGTTATCTCCAGCAATGCCTCTGGCAAGCAAAAGCATTTCATTGTGTTATGAAATTGGGCCGTTTGATAAGGAGCAGGACGTGTTGACATTTCAGAATGAATTATTTGTATACCGCTTGACATCCACGGCCGTTGATCGCAAACGGTCGGAATTTGCTGGGTACTGGGTGTTCTTGCCAGCTTATGGCAGCACGGCGCGAGCACGTTTGGTGGTTGAAAAGCTAAAGGCTAAGGGGATTAAGGATATTGTGCGAATACCTGATGGTGCAGAAAAAAATACGGTATCGCTCGGCGTCTACCTTAGCAAGACATCGGCTGGAAGCGTTCAAAAAAAGATCATTCAACTGGGTTATCAAGCGCAACTTAAAGAAAGACAAAAATTGGTCGATACGACTTGGGTTCGGGTAGAGACGACAAAGGAAAGTGATTTGAATGAAAATACTTGGCAAGCCATTCTATCCGGTTATAAAACAGTCAAGTCGACTACAATTGCTTGTCACTGAATTGCAGTTTTCTTAAATGTTATATACAATACCGTCCTTCTTTGCTGGCGTAGCTCAGTTGGTAGAGCAGCTGACTTGTAATCAGCCGGTCGGGGGTTCGACTCCTCTCGCCAGCTCCATATTTATTAAAGGGGTATCAATGACCCCTTTAGTTTTTGTGCGGCTGTTGGCCATCTTCGTTAGATAATACACCCCATCACTGCTGCATCCCATCCAGAAAAATTTGTTTGAGTATGCATCGCCGGCTATTGATGATAGCCTCGATACCATTCGACAAATTTAGCAATCCCCTCTTCGATTGATGTCGCTGGCTTAAAGCCAACGTCTTGGATAAGATCGTCAATATCGGCAAAGGTGGCAGGTACATCACCGGCTTGTAGTGGCAGGAAGTTCTTTTTCGCTTCTTTGCCCAGGCATTTTTCAAGCACTTCAATGTAATGCATTAATTCCACTGGCGTATTATTACCAATGTTATAAATTTTGTAGGGTGCATAGCTGGTCGCGGAGTCCGGTTCATCACTGCTCCAGTTTGTATTCGCTGAGGCAACGTTGTCGAGGGTGCGGATCACGCCTTCAACAATGTCATCGACATAAGTAAAATCCCGTTTATGTTTACCATGATTAAAGACATCAATGGGTTCTCCGGCCAGAATTTTTTTGGTAAAAATAAATAACGCCATATCTGGGCGTCCCCAAGGTCCATAAACGGTAAAAAATCGTAACCCGGTGGTTGGAAGTTGGTAGAGGTGGCTATAGGTGTGAGCCATTAATTCATTGGCTTTTTTTGAAGCTGCATACAAGCTCACGGGATGGTCGACATTGTGGTGTACCGAAAAGGGCATTTTGGTGTTTGCGCCATAGACTGAACTGCTTGAAGCATAGACTAAATGCTGGACATTATGGTGGCGACAGCCTTCTAAAATATTCATGAAACCTTGGATATTGGCGTCAATATAGGCATGTGGATTTTTTAATGAATAACGAACGCCGGCTTGTGCGGCGAGATTGACAACGCGTTTTGGGTGATGCGTCGCAAACGTGGTTTGAATCGCCTCTCTATCTTCTAGGTTGACTCGAACTTCAGTAAAATTTGGGTGATTTTTAATGCGATTTAAGCGTGCTTTTTTTAAGTTAACGTCATAATAATCGTTGAGATTATCAATGCCGATTACTTCATCGCCGCGATCGAGTAAACGCAGCGCCAGATGGTTGCCAATAAAGCCGGCCGTACCAGTGATTAAAATTTTCATATTTATTGAGGTCCTTCTTGTTACAGTCTGGCGTCAACATCATCCCTGGGGAGGATCGATTTCACGTCAAATAAAGTGAGATGTGATTTACCTAACGCCCGTAATTTTTTTGCGCCCATTTGTATGAATTCCTGATGAGCCACGGCTAACACAATCGCATCATAGGTATCATCGACAAGTTCAGAGATCACGCTGATATTGTATTCATGCTGCGCTTCTTCGGGGTTGACCCAAGGATCATAAACGTCAACTTGTGCCTGATAGCTTTGAAATTCATTGATAATATCAGTGACACGGGTATTACGAAGATCCGGGCAATTTTCTTTGAAGGTTAATCCTAATACCAGGATTTTTGAATGCACGACATGGATGCCTTTACGCACTAATGATTTGATCACATTATCAGCAATATAAGCCCCCATTGAGTCATTGATGCGACGTCCGGCTAAAATAACCTCTGGATGGTAACCAATTTCTTGGGCCTTATGGGTTAAATAATAGGGGTCAACACCAATGCAATGACCACCTACTAAGCCAGGACGAAAAGGTAAGAAATTCCATTTAGTACCGGCGGCTTCGAGCACTTCTAAGGTATCGATGCCTAATCGATTAAAAATTAACGCTAATTCATTGATGAGTGCAATATTGATATCTCGTTGGGTATTTTCAATCACTTTTGCCGCTTCAGCCACTTTAATGGAGCTGGCTAAATGGGTGCCAGCGGTGATGATGTGGCGATATATTTGATCGATATATTGAGCGGCGGCTGGGGTCGAGCCGGCGGTGACCTTGAGAATGGTGGTGACGCGGTGTTCTTTATCGCCGGGATTAATGCGTTCCGGGCTATAACCGACATAGAAATCTTGATTGAATGTCAGGTTTGATACGCTTTCAAGGAGGGGGACGCATACTTCTTCGGTGGCACCAGGGTAGACGGTTGATTCAAAAATAACGACATCGTTTTTTTTGATAATGGAACCGATCGCTTTCGATGCGCTGATCAGTGGCGTCAAATCTGGTCGTTTGTACTGGTCGATGGGTGTGGGGACGGTAATAATATAAACATTGCAGTGCACTAAATCTTGTAAGTCTGCGCTATAGCTTAATTGGTTTGCTTGAGATAATTCGTTAGCGGTGACCTCTAGGGTACTGTCTTTACCGGCGGTAAGTTCTTTGATACGCGTTTGATTAATGTCGAAGCCAGTGGTCGGTAATTTTTTACCGAACTCAACTGCTAATGGCAGCCCGACATAGCCTAACCCAACGATGCCGATGCGGGTTTCTTCGAGCTTGAACATAATATCATCCTTCATTTTATCTTTTTTTCGTAAGCTAATTTACATTGCCTAGATTTAACTTAAGCCGCGGCCTATCCCATAGTAAGTGAATCCTTGTTGAGCAACATAGCTGGGGTCGTATAGGTTACGACCATCAATAATGACGGGGCAATTTAAATTCGATTTGATTCTCTCAAAATCCGGACTTCTAAATGTGCTCCATTCGGTGACGATGACCAGCGCATCGGCGTTGTTTAGGGCGTCGTAAGGTTCGTCGCATAATTTAAGGTCAGGGCGATCACCGTAAATACGCGTGGCTTCTTCTACCGCTTGAGGGTCGAATGCTTGAACGTTGGCGCCTTGTTGCCATAATTTTTCCATGAGCACGCGGCTGGGGGCTTCCCGCATATCATCGGTATTCGGCTTAAATGCAAGTCCCCAGAGCGCAAAGGTTTTGTTGCTGAGATTACCGTCAAAATGCTTATGTAATTTTTCGAACAATCGATTTTTTTGTTGATCATTAACGGCCTCGACAGCACTCAGCAATTTAGCCTCGTAGTTGACAGAGCGGGCGGTTCGTTCTAAGGCGGTAACATCTTTTGGAAAACATGACCCACCATAACCGCAACCTGGGTAGATGAAGTTATACCCGATTCGTGGATCAGAGCCGATGCCAATGCGTACATTTTCAATATCAGCACCTAATCGTTCGGCTAAATTGGCCAGTTCATTCATGAAGCTGATTTTGGTCGCGAGCATGGCATTGGCGGCGTATTTGGTGAGCTCAGCGGAACGAATATCCATGGCGATCAAGCGATCATGATTGCGATTGAAAGGCGCATATAAGGCTCTTAATAATTCCGTAGTTCTTGGATTATCGGTGCCAATAATGATGCGATCAGGTTTCATAAAGTCATCGAGGGCCGCCCCTTCTTTAAGAAACTCGGGATTTGAGACCACATCAAATTCATGTTGGGTTCCTCTGGCAGCGAGTGTCTCGGCGATTTTCGCACGTACTTTATCGGCGGTACCTACTGGCACAGTGGATTTGTCAATGATAATGCGGTATTCGTGCATTTGTTCGCCAATGCTTTGGGCAACAGCAAGGACGTATTGTAAATCTGCAGAACCATCTTCATCCGGTGGAGTACCGACGGCAATAAACTGAAATAAGCCATGAGCGACTCCTTGTTCTACGTCGGTTGCAAAAGAAAGCCGACCTGCCTTGGTGTTTTGCTCAATGAGCTTGTCGAGCCCTGGCTCATAAATGGGCACTTTGCCTTGCTTTAACATGGCGATTTTTTTTTCATCAATATCGATGCATAATACATCATTGCCGACTTCTGCTAAACAGGCGCCTGTGACTAAGCCGACATAACCACTTCCGAATATTGTAACTTTCACCGATAAATCCTCTTAAATTGTTTGGTGGCTAATTTTAGCGAAAAGTCATCGCCTTTCCTATGTTTTGATTTATATGTCGTCATTTTTACTGGCTGAGCAGAGGGGGATTCATCTATTTATCGTAAGAAGCTGTGTTTGCTAGGAGGCTGCCCCACTGATCACGGATGAAAATGTGGCATGATGATACTACGTTTTCCAGGTGCATTTAACTAAATCACCGCCGGTTGATTTAGATTTTTAAGTATAGGTGTTTTATGTCGTTAATGTACTGGTGAGGTTCAGCGGCGAGTGATGAATAATGAATAGTACGATGAGGCGAATTTTAGACCATCCCAATTTTCCAGAAGGTGAATGTTGGGAGTATCAGATATTTCGTGCAAATGAAACAATTATTCAGCAAGGTGAATTAAGTCGGAGGCTTTATGTTATTGAATCTGGTGCGGTGCGGGTGATTGGAAATATATTTTTAGATAAACAGCAGCAAGTTAAGCCAGGGATGAGTGATTTATTCGAAGGGCAAATATTTGGTGAGCTGGTTTTATTTGACCGGGAACCTCGCTCGGCATCCGTGCAGGCCATCCAAGATTGTCAATTAATCGCGATTGATGGCGATAAATTGTTAGTTTTTTTGGAAGCGAATCCAAATATTGGGTTTGCTTTTTTAATGGCGCTGATGTCTACCGAGGTGCAAAGATTGCGTAAATCAAATCAGAAAATTTGCTCATTGTTCGCTTGGGGACTGAAAGCGCATAAAATCGATGGGTATCTTGACTAAACTTAGCGACTCCCTTTGTGCGTCATGTCATCGCGTTTCTTTACTGGCCACGGATCGGGTTGCCCCAGCTATACTTAGAGCATACATTTAGCCCTAAAGCTGGTGTATTAGGGAACGATGGAAATGCAGTCACTTCAAGCACGGTGTACGTATTTTTAGCGGTAGCAATTAACTGGCTTGAAATATTTGTTAAAAAAGCACCGAGTGTATCCATAATTTAAACAAAAATAAGCATTATACTTGCACTTTGTTAGCAATTGGCTGAAGCTACGGGCGATTTCTGCCAGCTAGATAGATGATTATTCTATCTAGCTTTTGTCAGTTAGCCTAGGATATTGCGAAAATTATGTACAGGATGGCTCTATCCTGTGTTGATTGAACAGATGGCATGATGTGGTAATCATTTTTAAATCAATATCTATATCGTACTGGAAGTTAAATGATTCGTATTTTTAAACACTATATACCTAAATCACTGGTTGTTTTAGGTTTGGTTGAAGCTTGTATTTTTATCATTGCCACTTATGTTGGTACTGCGCTGCGCTTTGGGTCTGAGGTATCGAGCGATATACAGCCGTTATTTCCGAAAGCTTTATTGTTGCTTGTCGTAATGGCGAGTGCCATGACAGCCATGGGGTTATACCAGCGCCATCTACAAAATGGATTACGAGGCATGTTTCTTCGGGTTGGATTAAGTTTTCTCGTCGGTTTTGTTTTGATGAGTTTGATCTTTTATTTATTTCCTGCGCTTTTTTTGGGGCGTGGCGTTTTTGTGTCTGCATTTGCGGTGGCAGCTATCGGGATTTTAATCGCAAGAATGACCTATATACGACTTGTCGATCAAAATACAATCAAACGGCGTATTTTGGTATTAGGCGCCGGTCAGCGAGCGGCTTTGATTGAGAAACTATTGAACCGAGCGGCTGATCGACGTGGTTTTGATATCGTTGGTTATGTGCCATTTGGTGATGAGATATCCATGATCGATACAACAAAAATTGTTCATCATGAATTACCTATCATTGATATTGCGCGAGAGCATGATGTGGATGAATTAGTGGTTGCGGTGACTGATCGTCGCAAGGGGTTGCCGGTTGATGAAATCCTTGATTGTAAAATGAATGGTATTCACATCGTTGATCAACTGACTTTTTTTGAGCGCCAAAATGGCCGGGTAATCTTAGAAATCCTTCAGCCCAGCTGGCTCATTTTTTCAGATGGGTTTGGTCAGAGTTGGTTTCGTACAATAAGCAAGCGACTATTTGACATCACGGCGAGTTTATTGTTGTTAATTGTTGCCTTTCCCTTCATGATAGTGACTATCGTTGCTATTTTTCTCGATGATCGTAGCGATATCTTTTATCGCCAAGTACGGGTTGGGCAAAATTGGAAGCTTTTTCAGGTATTGAAGTTTCGTAGTATGAGGCCAGATGCCGAAAAAATTTCAGCGCCTCAATTCGCGGAAGAAGATGATCCACGGGTCACTCGAGTCGGGCGCATCATTCGTAAACTTCGTATTGACGAGCTGCCGCAGTTGATTAATGTACTCAAAGGGGACATGAGTTTTGTCGGCCCTCGCCCAGAACGACCCGAATTTGTCGAGCAATTTTCAGAGTCAATCCCGTATTACGCTGAACGACACCGTGTTAAGCCTGGCATTACCGGCTGGGCACAAATTAGCTATCCTTATGGCGCGGGCTTAGAGGATACCATTGAAAAACTGCAATATGACTTATACTATGTTAAAAACTATAGCTTATTCTTTGACTTCATGATTTTGTTTTTAACGGCCGAAGTGATTTTATGGGGAAAAGGTGCGAGATAACATTTAGTCTTTACGATGATGTCTGAATGAAATCTCGGATTGGTTTTGCTTTAACCGAAATGAAATAATCGCATGGCTCATATCGGCGTTATCAGCTACGCCACCGCGGCTCTATTTTTTCTTATCTTAACTCTGCTATTAATCACCAGTTGGCGTGGTCGCCTACAGGGTGTATTATTAGTTGTTGTTGTTATCTCCAGTGCATTGTGGGCGATAGCGGCCGCATTCGTTGCTGATAGCCCATTTCCTGCAACGTTATTGACCGTCAGCTTAGAAGTGGCTCGTGATTTTCTATGGGCTATTTTTCTTATCCGACTCATCAAGAGTATTGATGTTTCTCATCCGCCTAGTTTTAGTCTTTTTAGATTGCTCATCTTGTTAAGCTGGACGCTGCCTTTGGCGATTTTGGCTATTCTTTCATACGTGTTGATTACCGAGAATGCGATTCCTTCTTGGTTAGGTTATGATTTGCGAATTTTTGCTCATGTCTTAACCTCAATTGTCATTCTTGCGTTGGTTGAACAGCTTTACCGTAATATCCCGCCTGAAAATCGCTGGGGAGTTAAATATCTATGTTTTGGTATTGGTTTAATTTTTGTTTTTGATTTTTATTTATATAGTGATGCTTTGCTCTTTAAGCAGCTCGATGTCGAGACTTGGTACGCTCGTGGTTTTATTAATGCCATGGCTGTTCCATTGATTGCGGTGGCGGTGGCACGAAATCCAGAATGGTCATTAGACGTTTTTGTGTCACGAGGTGTGGTCTATTACTCCAGTGCCTTGTTTTTCTCAGGTGTTTATTTAATCGCGATGGCGGCGGGTGGTTACTATTTACGAGAGTATGGTGGCGCTTGGGGATCCATTGGATCTATGGCGTTGCTAGTGGCTGGTTGTGTGTTACTCATTGTTATTCTTTCTTCTGAGCAAGTGCGAGCACATTTACGGGTATTTATTAATAAGCATTTTTTTAACTATAAATATGACTATCGCGAAGAATGGTTGGGGTTTATACGGCGTTTGTCTGAGGAAACGGGATTAGCGGATATCGAAGGTCGATCGATTCGCTCACTTGCCCATTTTGTTGATAGCCCGGCAGGCATGTTATGGCTTAGGAAAAATGAAAAGTACTATGTGCCTGTTGCTGAACTAAACTATGGTGGTATCCCTGACGTCAGAGAGCTGCACAGCGGGCCGTTGGTGAGATTTTTAGAAACTTGGCAATGGGTGATTAACTTGAATGAATGTCAGGATGACCCTGAGATGTATCAAGGGTTAGAATTGCCTCGCTGGTTATCAGATGATCAGGAGGCCTGGCTGGTTGTTCCCTTATTAGTTAACCGCCACTTGTATGGCTTTGTGGTTTTGGCGAAACCTCGTGCGCCACGTGATTTTGACTGGGAGGATATTGATCTTTTACGTACCGCTGGTCGACAAGTTGCGATTCATTTATCTCAAGCACAAGCGACGAAAGAGCTGATTCAAGCTCGGCAATTTGAAGCATTTAACCGGTTATCTGCTTATGTGATGCATGATTTGAAAAACCTCATGTCACAATTATCATTAATCGTCAAAAATGCCGAGAAGCACAAGCATAATCCTGCATTTATGGATGATGCCATCATCACGGTCGATAATGCAGTGGGTCGGATGAATCGCTTGTTAGCGCAGTTAAGGGCGGGCAGTTTACAGACAAATGGCAGTCAATTGGTTGATTTAAAGGATGTTATTTCTCTGGTGGTAAAAGATAAGGCAAATGGTAAGCCTGGGCTTGTGCCATTATCGCTAGACAGTGGTTTGTTTATCAGCGTGGACGTGGATCGCTTAGTTTCAATTATTGGCCATGTGGTACAGAATGCTCAGGATGCCACACCGGAAAGTGGTAAGGTAACAGTGAGTTTAACGAAAGCAAAAGACAATGCGATTGTTGATGTCACAGATACTGGATGTGGTATGGATGTTTCTTTCATCGAAAATCGTCTATTTGAGCCATTTGATACCACCAAAGGGCTGACTGGGATGGGGATTGGTGCGCATGAAGTTAAAGCATTCATCGAGCAGCTGGGAGGTGAAGTGCGTGTTGACAGTGTGCCTAAAAAAGGGACTTCGTTTAGATTGATTATTCCCTGTACATCTTAAACGGCGAGTCATTTTAAATTCGATATTTTACACTCGGACATGCGATCTTGTTTGGTCTCTCACGAGGAAAGAACAATGTGAGATCAAAATTACTTCGCGATTTACATAGGTCTTACTGTGAAATGTAGGTTAAAATGGATTAGCGTGACTGTATTCTATTATTTTTTGTTAAAAAGGGGTTTGGCTTGGCAAAAAAGGAATCACTACTTGTTGTAGAAGATGACCCTGGCATTCAAAGTCAATTGCGCTGGTGCTTTGATGATTATGAGGTCATTATGGCAGGTGATCGCGAGGCGGCTGTTGCCCAATTACGGCGACATGAGCCTAAGGTGGTGACGCTGGATATGGGGCTACCGCCGGACCCTGGTGGAACAAGTGAAGGGTTGCTTACTTTGGAGCAAGTGCTTGCTTTCTTACCGGAAACGAAAGTGATTGTTGTCACGGGCAATGACGATAGAGAGAGCGCCGTTAAAGCGATAGGGCTCGGGGCTTATGACTTTTACATGAAGCCGATTGATGCTGATGTATTAAGCTTGGTGGTCAATCGAGCGTATCGTCTTAGAGAGCTAGAGCTAGAAAATATTCGCTTGTCACAGAAACCGGATTCGCCACTTGAGGGAATTTTGGGTTCAAGTCCTGCCATGCTAAAAGTATGTCGCACGGTGGAGAAGGTCGCGCCGACGGATGCCACGACCATGCTGCTAGGGGAGAGTGGTACGGGTAAAGAAGTTTTGGCGCGGGCGATTCATTCATTGAGTTTACGGAAAAAAAATAATTTTATTGCGATTAATTGTGCGGCTATTCCGGATAATTTACTTGAAAGTGAACTATTTGGTTACGAGAAGGGCGCCTTCACTGGTGCGGCTAAGCAGACGCCGGGGAAAATTGAATATGCGCATGAGGGTACCTTGTTTCTTGATGAAATTGGTGATTTACCCATGGCGCTCCAAGCAAAATTGTTGCGGTTTTTACAAGAGCGAGTGATTGAGCGGGTCGGGGGTAGGAAAGAGATACCCGTTGATGTGAGAGTGCTGTGCGCTACCCACCGAGGCTTAATTGATATGATTAAGGATGGTAGCTTTCGAGAAGATTTATACTATCGTTTAAGTGAAATTACCATACAAATTCCTGGGCTGCGTGAGCGCGAAGGTGATGTAGTGTTGTTGTCTCGTGTGTTTGTTGGCCGATTTGCCGAGCAAAATAAACGGAAAATAAATGGCTTTAGTCAAGAGGCGCTGATTGCGCTAGAAAATTATCAATGGCCAGGCAATGTGCGGGAGTTGGAAAATAAAATTAAACGCGCCGTGATCATGGCCGATGGAAATCAAATTACCGCAGAAGATCTTGAGTTAGAGGGTGAGACGTCGGAAACTTTGCCATTTAACTTGCGCGAAGTACGAGAAGAAGCAGAGCGGCGAGCGGTGTTGCGAGCACTACACTATGTGAATAATAATATTGCCCAAGCCGCGGAGCTATTAGGTGTGAGTCGGCCAACGTTATATGATTTGATAAAGAAATTGAATGTGGCTGTTTAATGCAGCCTATTGGTTGTTAACGTCATGATAAATTTTTACCCTGAATACGAAGGTGTTTATTAATGATTAATATGTTTCGAGTAGTTTTAACATTATTGTTCGTATACGGAACAATTTTTTCGTCAGGTGTTTATGCGGATAAAAAGCAAGATTTGTTGACTGAAGCCCAGCAATATTTAGAAAAAAGTGAATGGCGTGCGGGTATTATTCAATTGAAGAATGCATTAAAAGAAGATCCTGAGTTTGTGGCGGCTCGATTGCTGTTAGGTAAAACCTATATACAATTAGGTGATGGAGCGGGGGCTGAAAAAGAATTAAGGCGAGCCAGAAAGTATGGGGCGTCGTTAGCTCAATGGGGAGCTCCTCTAGCTGAGGCCTATCTATTACAGCGAAAATCGAGCGATCTTCTTTCGGAGATAAAACCATCGAATGAACTTGATGGCACCTTGCAAGCTAATATTGAAGTGATGCGAGCCGCTGCCTATTTACAGCTCGATCGAAATATCGAGGCAGAAAAAGCCTTTAAGCGCTCACTAGAACTCGCACCAAACTCGGTGCGTGTTTTATTAGGCAATGCCCGCTATGCGGCATCGAAGAATGAACTTGCCGAAGCCTCAAATTTTGTAGAAAGCGCATTAAAAAGTGAACCGAAAAATTTTTTAGCATGGACTTTAAAAGGTGAATTAGCTAGACAGAAACAAGATTATAGCGAAGCACAACGTGCTTTTAATAATGCACTAGAAAATAACGAAAACCATATGCCGGCACAGTTAGGCATTGCGGCAACATTAATCGCCCTGCGTGATTTTGGTGAAGCAAAACAGCAGTTAGATAAGCTGTTAACTAAGGCTCCCCAACATCCTTTAATTAATTATCTGTCTGCTGTTATTTATTTTGAAAAGCGCGATTTAGATGCCACCGAAGCTGCGCTCCAAAAAGTATTTCGTGTGATGCCGAAGCATTTGCCAAGTTTACTCATGATGGGGTCTGTGCAATATGCAAAAAATCAATTTGAACAAGCCGCAAATTATTTAAGTCAGTTTCATGTAGCGAATAAGACGCATGTGCCGGCAGTAAAATTACTGGCGGCTACCCGATTGAAATTAAAAGAGCCGAAAAAAGCGCTGAAAGTATTGCGGGCCGCCGAGAAAAATGTGGGTGATGATCCTCAATTCCTCAGCTTATTGGGTACGGCGTATTTGCAATCAGGGCAACTTGATAAAGGCTCTGAATACTTAGAAAAAGCGGTTCAAATTGCACCCGATGCGGCTTCAATACGGACTCAGCTAGGGCTGAGCTATTTGGCCAGTGGTGATACTGAGCAGGCCGTTTCAACGTTGGAGTCTGCTGTTGAATTAGGTCATGATGTCATGCAAGCCGATATTTTGTTGATCCTTGCTCATTTAAAGGATAAAAAATTTGACAAGGCATTAACTGTCGCTAAAGCATTTGCGAAAAAACATCCAGAGAATCCTTTACCCCATAACTTTATGGGGGCGGCTTATTTAGGGAAAGAAAATATAGCTGCGGCCCGAACCCAGTTTAATAAAGCCTTAAAGATTAAGCCTTCCTATGTCAGCGCGATCATGAATCTTGCTCAATTGGATGAGCGAGAGAAAAATATAAAAGGCGCAAAACAAAGATATCAACAAGTGCTTAAGCTGAAAAAAGGTCATATTGGCGCCAGTATGGCAATGGCTAAAATTGCTGCGGTAGAAAATAATGAGACGAAAATGGTGGCTTTTTTAGAATCCTCCATTAATGCGCATCCAGGGGCAATTCAGCCCAGTGTCTCGCTTGCAAATTACCATATTCAGAAGGACAATCCACTTCGTGCCGTGGAAATTTTAACTCACTCACGGCAACAGTTTCCTAATAATTTCGTGGTGCTGGAAAAATTAGGTCGGGCTCAGATTCTTGCGAAAAATCCTACGAATGCGGTTTCGACATTGAAAAATCTTGTGAAACATTATCCTCAGATGGCCAAAGCGCATTTTTTATTGGGTCAAGCTGAAGCGGCCACTGAGGATAGTCGAAGTGCAAAACGACACTTTAAAAAAGCTATTCAATTAGATAACAAGTTTATGGAAGGGCATATTGGGCTCGCGGCGCTGGCGCTAAAAGAAAAGCAATATGATGAAGTGAGAAAAATCGGCAAATCATTACAAAAAGCATTCCCTAAACAAGCGGCAGGCTGGATACTGGAAGGTGATGCTTTCTTTCAACAAGATAAGCTAAAAAAAGCGGTCAAAGCTTATACGAAAGCCTACCCGATTGGGAAAAATACCGCATTAACACTCAAACTTGCCTCAGTACAAAATAAAATAGGCAAGAGCAAGGAGGCCACCTCTACATACCAGAGTTGGCTGGAAATAAACCCCTCTGATCTGCCTGTGCGCGTGGCTTATGCTGAACATTTACAAGCCCAAAATCACATACAAGAAGCCGTTGCTAATTACGAAAAAGCCGTTCAGCAGCAACCCAATCATGTGGCGATATTAAACAATTTAGCCTGGTTATACACCGGCATGAAAGATAAACGCGCTTTGCAATATGGAGCAAAGGCGTTTGAGTTAGCCTCCAATAATCCGGCTGTTGCGGATACCTATGGATGGGCGTTGACCAATTTAGGGGATGCTAAGCGGGGTTTAGTTCTGCTGCAACAAGCGAGTATGCAAGCGCCACATATGGCCGAAATTAAATATCATTTGAGCGTGGCGTTAGCTAAGAATGGTAAAACAGAGCAGGCGAGGAAAGAATTGCAAAGGCTAATCGATACAGAGCAGGATGCATCTATTCGGGAGAAAGCGAAAGCATTTTTAGCCACGATGAGTAATGGTTAAGCCTCTTTGGGGCGAGTACTTAACTTATATGTGGAAAGAGCGAAAGGTTTTTATGATCGGCCTGAACTGCGTTCAGCGATAATCAAACTAAAAAATGCATTAACAAGGCCTCGTTTGGTGTAGAGAGAAGAAAACTTCTCTCTACACCAAACGAGGCCTTGTTAATGAAGTCAAGAATAATAAGTAAGG
>CAYUAI010000086.1:0-16353 GCA_964442745.1 uncultured Chromatiales bacterium | reverse complement strand
GTGAAGGTGGTCGAACTGTTGGTGCAGGTGTCGTCGCGAAAATTATCGAATAATTGTTGGGCGTATCGTCTATAATTGGCGTTGATCGAATTCGTGTATGGTATTTTTGCAAGTCGATCAGGGTGGCAACCTGGGTGCGAGCTATCATATCCCGTTGTACTTAATCGTGTATTGCTTAAAAATCCATTGCAATGCCCAAATGTCGCCAGTGACGAATGTGATTTGTTGTCTTGCTGGTAGCACGATTTTTAATTGTTTAAGTTTAGGCCAGTAGCTCAATTGGCAGAGCAGCGGTCTCCAAAACCGCAGGTTGGGGGTTCGATTCCCTCCTGGCCTGCCATTATTTAGTGAGTTTGATTATAATATGGCAGACCGAATTAAATTATCATTCGCCTTAGTTTTACTGCTTGGGGCAGTTGGCGGATTTTATATGTTCTCAGATCAATCTCTCCTATTTCGTGTGTTAGGTCTACTCATTGTCTTCGGTATTTCTGTAGCGATAGCGTTGCAAACTGTCGTGGGACAGAGTGCCTGGGCCTTCTCCAAAGAAGCGCGCACTGAAGTGCGTAAGGTGGTTTGGCCAACACGAAAAGAAACCTCGCAAACCACGTTATTGATTTTATTGGCGGTGATTATTATTGGTATTTTTCTATGGCTATTGGATATGCTGCTATTATGGAGCGTCCAATTGTTAACCGGCCAAGGAGGATAATCTCAAAATGGCGCTACGATGGTATGTTGTGCACGCATACTCAGGGTATGAGAATCATGTTAAGCGCTCTTTGGAGGAGCGTATACGCCACAGCGGCATTGAGCACAAATTTGACCAAATTTTAGTGCCAACGGAAGAAGTCGTTGAAATGCGTGAAGGTCAAAAGCGTAAAAGTGAACGCATTTTTTTTCCGGGTTATGTGCTGGTTCAAATGGAGATGGATGACGAAACGTGGCATTTAGTGCGCAGTGTGCCGCGTGTGATGGGTTTCATTGGCGGCTCGAGTGACAAGCCTGCACCGATTTCCGATAAAGAGGCGGAATCGATACTGCTGCGCGTTCAAGAAGGCACGGATAAACCGCGGCCTAAAGTGCTTTTTGAGCCTGGCGAAGTGATCCGCATTAACGATGGGCCATTTAATGATTTCAATGGTGTCGTGGAAGAGGTGGATTATGAGAAGAGCCGGGTTCGCGTCTCCGTTTTGATTTTCGGTCGTTCCACGCCGGTTGAGCTTGAGTTTGGTCAAGTTGAAAAAGGCTGACACTTAAATTTCGAATTCAGTCAATGATTGACTAACGCCCTACGTAAGGCGGTGTAATTACGAATTTTACCAAACCGGGGAGCTGAAAAGCGCTAGAGTTGGAATGACGCCGACTCGGTACCCAAAATGAGGAGTTCAATTCATGGCGAAAAAAGTAGAAGCCTACATTAAGTTGCAGGTAAAGGCGGGGCAAGCTAACCCGAGTCCGCCAGTGGGGCCGGCGCTGGGTCAGCATGGGGTCAATATCATGGAGTTCTGTAAGGCATTTAATGCGCAAACGCAGAATTTAGAAGCCGGTATGCCAACACCGGTGGTGATCACGGTATACAGTGATCGAAGTTTTACCTTCATTACCAAAACCCCTCCGGCTTCCGTCTTATTGAAAAAAGTATTAGGGCTCAAAAGCGGCAGTAAAGCACCTGGGCGCGAAAAAGCCGGTGTGGCAACGCGTGCTCAACTTGAAGAAGTGGCAGAGATAAAGATGCCTGACTTAACGGCGGCGGATAAAGAAGCGGCGATCAGGACAGTGGCGGGTAGTGCCCGTAGTATGGGTCTTGATGTGGAAGGGGTCTAGGCATGGCAAGATTAAATAAGCGTCAACAAGCGATACTGGCGATGATCGAAAGTGGTAAAAACTATCCCATTGAGGAAGCCATTCGTATTTTGAAAAATGGGGTTAAAGCTAAGTTTCATGAATCGGTGGATGTGAGCATTAATTTAGGCGTTGATCCGCGAAAATCAGATCAAGTGGTGCGAGGCTCGACGGTGTTGCCGCATGGCACAGGAAAAACGGTTCGGGTGGCTGTATTTGCTCAAGGTGCGAATGCTGATGCGGCTAAAGAGGCGGGCGCAGATGTGGTGGGGATGGATGACTTAGCTGACACCATCAAGCAAGGCAATATTGAATTTGAGATCGCTATTGCTACCCCAGACGCTATGCGTGTTGTTGGTCAATTAGGTCAAATACTCGGCCCCAGAGGTTTAATGCCGAACCCTAAAGTGGGTACGGTAACGATGGATGTGGTAACGGCAGTAAAAAATGCCAAAGCCGGTCAGGTGAGATATCGAACCGATCGCGGCGGAATTGTTCACTGTGGTATTGGGAAAGCGGATTTTTCCAGTGAAGCCCTCAAAGAAAATTTGCAAAATTTATTGGCGGCGTTGAGTAAAGCGAAACCAAGCAGCGCAAAAGGCGTGTATCTGAAAAAAATAACGGTTTCAACGACCATGGGGGCTGGAGTGCCTGTTGAGTTGTCGTCGTTATCCTTTTAGCCGACGTTACACGTTTGATATGGTTGTGTGCTCAACCGTGCCAAAATTAAGGTAACGTCTGAGCTTTGTGATTTGTTAGCTTCTGCCAAATGGCAGGAGTTACGAAAGACTTTGGGTCGTTTGTCTATAACGCAAGCGGCTGTCAAAGACCGTAGGTGCGGTTCTGATGATCATTCATGATCCGCTTAATATTTAACCTGCGCAGATGGCGTGATCCCGATCAGAATTTCTGTTTGGCACGTCGTTTTTAAAGATGTGATTTTGATGGATTTAGCTTATATCTATGCCCGAAATATTTAGGCTTTATTACGGTCCTATTTTTGTCCTGTCTATTCGGGGTTTTTCGTCAGGTAGGTTTGGTTAAAAAGTGGTGTTGATTGCCGGTGGGTGACAATAGAATTTCTAGTTGTGCGATTCATCCGATATCACATTTAAGGTAAATTATAGGCGTACTGAGGAGGTGGCTCGAGTGAGCTTGAGTCTAAAAGATAAAAAAGCCATTGTTGCTGAAGTATCTGAAGTTGCCGCGAGTGCCTATTCAGCCGTTGGCGCAGAGTATATAGGGCTCACTGTTGGTGAAATGACGGATTTGCGTACTGAGGCACGCAAAGCTGGGGTTTACTTACGAGTGGTCAAAAATACACTAGCGCGTCGGGCGGTTGAAGGTTCTGAGTTTGAATGCATTCAGAAAGGTCTAATAGGACCTGTTATTTTGGCATTTTCTCAAGAAGATCCGGGTGCAGCGGCGCGAGTAATTAGCAATTTTTCGAAAGAAAATAAAAAACTCGTGGTTAGGTTTGTTGCTGTTGGTGGGCATTTGCTTGAGGCTTCACAAATCAAAGCGGTTGCCGATTTGCCAACCAAAGAACAGGCGATTGGTCAGTTGATGGGCTTGATGAAAGGACCCATTGAGAAATTGGCAAGGACAATGTCTGAAATCCCGACTAAATTGGTGCGTGCGATTGCGGCGGTTCGTGACCAAAAAGAAGCATGATGTTGGTATGTTGGGCGCTAGATTTTGCTAAGTTGCTGCATCAAACACGAGTTTAAATAATTATTTTTTAGGAGTTATTGATCAATGGCGGTCTCAAAAGAAGATATTTTAGATACAATTGCAAATATGTCGGTCATGGACGTGGTGGATTTGATTTCTGCCATGGAAGAGAAGTTTGGTGTTTCTGCGGCCGCTGTTGCCGCCGTGGCAGCGGCGCCTGCGGGTGATGTGGCCGCCGCCGCGGAAGAGCAAACGGAATTTGATGTGATGATGACCAGCTTTGGTTCAAACAAGGTCGGTGTCATTAAGTTGGTTCGAGCCATGACTGGATTAGGCTTGAAAGAAGCTAAAGCCTTGGTCGAAAGTGCGCCAGTTGCGGTTAAAGAAGCGGTATCAAAGGACGAAGCAGAAGACCTCAAGAAGCAACTTGAGGAAGCAGGTGCCTCTGTGGAGGTTAAGTAATATTTTTTTTTAGGTCTTGCTATTGCGGACCTTATATGGGTTGTAAAACAGATTGGCTGGCGATGCAAGTCGCCGGCCTTTAGTTGCTTGTCATTTTTGCAAAATATTTGTTTTAAAAAACTAAATTAACCTGAATTGGACTAGGTTGCCATATTTGGATAAGCGATTTAAATGTGCATGGGTTAAGTGTATTTTGTGTAGGCAAGCAATTTGGTTTGTACGGGCTCACGATAAGCAATGGTTACAATTCGATTCATCTTTGACAATTCACTTGTCTAACAGCGGCGAGGAAGTCTAATGGCGTATTCTTTCACCGAGAAAAAACGCATTCGCAAGGATTTCAGTAAACAACCTGATATTTTACCAGTTCCCTATTTACTCTCAATTCAACTCGATTCATATCGAAAGTTTCTGCAACAAAATGTACCGCTCGATAAGCGTGCGGATGCCGGCTTGAATGGTGCTTTTAAGTCGGTATTTCCTATCGTGAGTTACACCGGTAACGCCGCATTAGAATATGTGAGCTATCGTTTAGGGGTACCATCATTTGATGTTAAGGAATGTCAGCTTAGGGGTTTGACCTATGCCGCGCCCTTGCGAGTCAAATTACGCCTTGTTATCTACGATAAAGATGCTGCACCGAATACGCGTGCAGTCAAAGATATCAAAGAGCAAGAAGTTTACATGGGCGAAATTCCGTTAATGACGAGAAATGGGACGTTTGTCATTAATGGTACCGAGCGGGTTATTGTCTCTCAACTGCATCGATCACCCGGTGTTTTCTTTGATCATGACCGAGGAAAAGCACATTCTTCGGGCAAGTTACTCTATTCGGCTCGCGTAATCCCTTATCGTGGTTCTTGGTTGGATTTCGAATTCGATGCTAAAGATATGGTTTATGTCCGGATTGACCGTCGCCGGAAAATACCCGCGACGATTTTGTTGCGTGGACTGGGTTATTCGACGGAAGAGATGCTGGCCATGTTTTTTGAGACGGATACTTTTCGTCTCACGGATAGCCAGGTGATGTTAACCCTGGTGCCTACGCGTTTGCGAGGCCAAACGTTACATTTTGACTTGTTGGATCAAGCTGGCAATGCCGTGGTTGAATTGGGGCGCCGCATTACGCAACGCCACATTAAAGCGTTAGAGAAGGCCGGTGTCGAAGAAATTAATGTGCCGATTGAATATTTCTTTGGGCATGTGCTTTACAGCGATATTGTTGATCAAGATACTGGTGAGGTTATCGCCAATGCCAATGACGAAATCACCGCTGAAGTATATGAAGCCTTGCTCAAATATCGGGTAAGTGAAATTAAAACCTTATATACCAATGATTTAGATCATGGTCCATTTATCTCCGATACCTTGAGAATCGATCCCGCAAAAAATGCGCAGGAAGCGCAAGTAGAAATTTATCGAATGATGCGACCTGGCGAGCCGCCAACGAAAGATGCCGCGCAAGCGTTGTTGCAAAATTTATTTTTCTCTTCCGATCGATATGACTTGTCAGGGGTGGGGCGCATGAAGTTCAACCGGCGGGTTGGGCGCGAAGGCATCGAAGGGCCGGGTGTGCTATCCAATGAGGATATCATTGACGTATTAAGAGTACTCATCAATATTCGAAATGGTAAAGGAACCGTTGACGATATTGATCATCTTGGCAACCGACGTATCCGCAGTGTGGGTGAAATGACGGAAAATCAATTTCGCGTCGGATTAGTGCGAGTAGAAAGAGCGGTAAAAGAGCGTTTGAGTATTGCTGAATCTGAAGGCTTGATGCCGCAAGAGTTAATCAATGCTAAGCCAGTCTCTGCGGCGATTAAGGAATTTTTTGGGTCCAGTCAATTATCTCAATTTATGGACCAGAATAACCCATTATCAGAAGTGACCCATAAACGGCGTGTCTCCGCGCTAGGTCCGGGTGGTTTAACGCGTGAACGTGCGGGTTTTGAGGTGCGTGACGTGCATCCGACTCACTATGGCCGGGTTTGTCCCATTGAAACACCAGAAGGTCCCAATATTGGGTTAATTAACTCATTGGCGGTATTCGCACGTACCAATGACTATGGTTTCTTGGAGACGCCCTATCGGAAAGTGGTCGAGGGTAAGGCGACCATGGACATCGAGTATTTGTCCGCCATTGAAGAGGGTCAGTACACGGTAGCGCAAGCTAATGCCAAGTTGAATGAAAATGATGAATTGCTGGATGAGTTGGTTTCGTGCCGGCATCAAGGCGAATTCTCGTTAGCCCCGCCGCAAGATGTGAATTATATGGACGTTTCACCCAAGCAAATTTTGTCTGTCGCGGCGTCGTTAATTCCATTTTTAGAGCATGATGATGCGAATCGAGCCTTGATGGGGTCGAATATGCAGCGGCAAGCGGTACCTACCTTGGTATCAGAAAAACCATTGGTGGGGACTGGGATCGAAAAAACCGTGGCCATTGATTCTGGCGTGACTGTTATCGCTGAGCGAGGAGGGGTGGTGGATTCGGTGGATGCCAGTCGCATTGTGGTGCGCGTTAATGATGATGAGACTGAAGCGGGTGAGGCCGGGGTGGACATTTACACCTTGACTAAGTATTCGCGATCTAACCAGAACACCTGCATCAATCAGCGCCCCTTAGTTCACACCGGCGATCAAATCGCTCGGAGTGATGTCTTGGCCGATGGTCCATCAACCGACTTGGGAGAGTTGGCGCTTGGACAAAATTTGTTTGTCGCGTTCATGCCTTGGAATGGTTATAACTTCGAAGATTCGATATTGATCTCTGAACGTGTCGTTCAGGAAGATCGATATACCACGATCCACATTGAAGAGTTAACTTGTGTGGCACGTGACACTAAGTTAGGCCCGGAAGAAATCACTGGCGATATCCCTAACGTGGGCGAATCTGCCTTATCGAAGTTGGATGAGTCAGGTATTGTCTACATCGGTGCTGAAGTCAAACCCGGTGATATCTTGGTCGCCAAGGTAACGCCAAAGGGTGAAACTCAGTTGACCCCTGAAGAGAAATTATTGCGTGCCATTTTTGGTGAAAAGGCGTTGGATGTAAAAGATACTTCGCTACGCGTTCCATCAGGGATGAATGGTACGGTCATTGATGTGCAAGTTTTCACGCGTGATGGTATTGAAAAAGATGAACGGGCGAAATACATCGAAAACGCGGAGCTGGAGAAATTCAAAAAGGATTTGAACGATCAATTTCGTATCCTTGAGGATGATACTTTCCAGCGATTAGAGAAATTGTTAATTGGCAAAGAAGCGCTGGGTGGACCGAAAGCGCTGGCTTCCGGAACGCTGATTGATAAAGCTTACCTGGATGATCTGCTTCGGGAAAAGTGGTTTGAAGTTCGCTTGAAAGACGATGACACCAACGAGCAATTGGAAAAAGCAGCGGAGCATTTGAAGCTGCAGCGTAAAGAGTTTGGTGAAAGACTGGAAGAGAAGCGCATCAAAATTACTTCCGGGGATGACCTGGCGCCCGGTGTGTTGAAGATGGTTAAGGTGTATCTAGCCGTCAAGCGTCGCATTCAGCCCGGTGATAAGATGGCCGGTCGGCATGGCAATAAAGGGGTGATCTCCATGATCGTTCCGGTGGAAGACATGCCTTACATGGAAGACGGACGGCAAGTCGATGTGGTGTTGAATCCGCTTGGCGTGCCTTCTCGGATGAATGTTGGGCAAGTATTGGAAACCCATTTAGGCTGGGCGGCAAAAGGGCTGGGTCTGAAAATTGCGGGTATGTTGGATGAAAACAAGAATGTCGTTGAAATGCGGGAATTTCTTCATAAAATTTATGATACCGAAGTGAAAACCGCCCCCATTGACGATTTGACCGAAACGGAAATCTTTACTCTGGCGGACAACTTAAAGGCGGGCGTGCCGATGGCGACTCCGGTTTTTAGTGGTGCGACGGAGAAAGAAATCAAAAATATGTTGAAGTTGGCCGATTTGCCGGAAACGGGTCAAACCACACTTTATGATGGCCGAACCGGCGATCGCTTTGAGCGACCGGTCACGGTGGGGTACATGTATATGCTGAAATTGAATCACTTGGTGGATGACAAGATGCATGCTCGCTCGACCGGGCCTTACAGCTTGGTGACACAACAGCCGCTGGGTGGAAAAGCTCAATTTGGTGGGCAACGCTTCGGTGAAATGGAAGTCTGGGCGTTAGAAGCTTATGGGGCGGCTTATACGTTACAAGAAATGCTAACGGTTAAGTCTGATGACGTGAATGGACGGACCAAAATGTATAAAAACATTGTGGATGGTGATCACCGGATGGATGCTGGTATGCCGGAGTCCTTTAATGTGCTCCTGAAAGAAATTCGATCGTTAGGGATTGATATCGAGTTAGAGCGTTAGTTTCGACTTTTACTCATCGCCATATTGCAACGATTGATCATTGCTCTCGGCTTGCCAGCGTCGTTAGTAGAATTTAATTCATTAGCTTTTTGCTGATATGTTTTTAATTAGCATGTTGGCTGGCCGATTTGGTGGTGAGTATTAATCCTTGAATTGTGTAAGGAGATAGCGATTTGAAAGATTTACTCAATCTATTACGGCAGGGGCAACCTGAAGAATTCGACGCCATACGTATTGGGCTAGCATCGCCGGAAAAAATACGTTCCTGGTCCTATGGGGAAGTAAAAAAACCAGAGACAATTAACTATCGCACGTTTAAGCCAGAGCGTGATGGTTTATTTTGTGCCAAGATATTTGGTCCGGTAAAAGACTACGAATGCTTGTGTGGCAAATATAAGCGCTTGAAGCATCGTGGTGTGATTTGCGAGAAATGTGGCGTTGAGGTGACGTTAGCGAAGGTCCGGCGAGATCGCATGGCGCACATTGAGTTAGCGAGTCCCGTTGCTCATATCTGGTTTTTAAAATCTTTGCCTTCTCGCATGGGATTACTGTTAGATATGACCTTGCGGGATATTGAACGCATTTTGTATTTCGAAGCCTTTGTGGTGGTGGATCCCGGTATGACAGAGCTAGAGCGTGCTCAGTTACTGTCTGATGAACAATACCTCGAATCCATTGAACAATGGGGCGATGAGTTTGATGCGCGGATGGGGGCGGAAGCCATTCGCGAGTTGCTGAAGTCCATTGACCTAAAGCAAGAAATTACCACCCTTCGTGAAGAGATTGGCAGTACTTCATCAGAAACTAAGTTGAAAAAATTATCGAAACGCTTAAAGCTCATCGAATCTTTAATCGGTTCAGGTAACAAACCCGAATGGATGGTGCTGACAGTGTTGCCGGTGTTGCCACCTGAGTTACGCCCGCTAGTGCCGTTGGATGGGGGACGTTTTGCAACCTCCGATTTAAACGACTTATATCGCCGGGTTATTAATCGTAATAACCGTTTAAAGCGTTTATTAGATTTAAATGCCCCCGACATTATTGTGCGCAATGAAAAGCGTATGTTGCAAGAATCCGTGGATGCTTTGTTGGATAATGGGCGTCGAGGTCGGGCAATTACCGGCACGAATAAGCGTCCATTAAAATCCTTGGCAGATATGATCAAAGGTAAGCAGGGGCGTTTTCGACAAAACCTGCTGGGTAAGCGGGTTGATTACTCTGGGCGATCGGTGATTGTGGTGGGGCCGACATTGCGGTTGCATCAGTGTGGATTGCCTAAAAAAATGGCTTTGGAGTTATTTAAGCCATTTATCTTTAGTAAATTAGAGCGCCGCGGTTTAGCGACCACCATTAAGGCCGCCAAAAAAATGGTTGAGCGAGAAGGTCCCGAGGTGTGGGACGTGTTGGATGAGGTGATTCGGGAGCATCCGGTATTGCTGAATCGTGCTCCCACTTTGCATCGTTTAGGTATCCAAGCGTTTGAGCCTGTGTTGATTGAAGGGAAAGCGATTCAGTTACATCCATTAGTTTGTGCGGCTTATAATGCGGATTTCGATGGCGACCAAATGGCCGTGCATATACCGCTATCCTTGGAGGCGCAGTTAGAAGCGCGATCACTGATGATGTCGACGAATAATGTATTGTCCCCGGCGAACGGTGAACCCATTATCGTGCCCTCACAAGATGTGGTCTTAGGTTTGTATTATACCACCCTTGAGCGGGTGGCGGCGAAAGGGGAGGGGATGGTTTTTGCCGATGTTAGTGAGGTGCATCGGGCATATGAGAGTCGGGCGGCTGATTTGCACGCAAAAATCAAAGTGCGTATCAACGATGTTAAAATCGGCCCGACTGGGGAGCGAGATTTTTTTACGCATATTGTGGACACCACGGTTGGGCGGGCTTTATTGCGTGATGTTATCCCGAGTGAATTACCTTTTGATGTGGTGAATTGCAATCTAACCAAAAAAGCGATATCGAAACTGATCAATTACTGTTATCGCCAATTAGGCTTGAAAGCTTCGGTGATTTTTGCGGATAAATTGATGTATGCCGGGTTTCATTACGCCACGCGGGCCGCGGTTTCTTTCGGGATTGAGGATATGGTTATTCCCCCTGAAAAGACAGAGATTTTGGCGCGAGCAGAAGAAGAGGTTAAAGAAATAGAGAATCAATACCGTTCAGGGTTAGTCACCAATGGTGAGCGATATAACAAGGTAGTGGATATTTGGTCGCACACCAATGATCAAGTGGCGCGTGCCATGATGGACAAACTGGGTACAGAAACGGTCACGGATGCGGAAGGCAACGAGATTAAACAAATGTCGTTTAATTCGATTTTTATGATGGCTGATTCCGGGGCGCGAGGGAGCGCGGCACAAATTCGACAGCTGGCTGGGATGCGAGGTTTAATGGCAAAACCGGACGGTTCGATCATTGAGACGCCGATTACGGCGAATTTCCGTGAAGGTCTTAATGTGAGTCATTATTTTATTTCTACCCACGGTGCCCGAAAAGGGTTGGCAGATACCGCCCTAAAAACAGCGAATTCGGGTTATTTAACCCGTCGTTTGGTCGATGTTGCACAAGATTTAGTTGTCACAGAAGTGGATTGTGGCACCACCGATGGGTTGTTAATGGTGCCGCTTATTGAGGGCGGTGATGTGGTTGAACCATTACGCGAGCGAGTTTTAGGTCGAGTGGTGGTGGGTGATGTCTGCGCCCCGAACAGTGATGACGTTGTTGTGAAATCGGGCATGCTGCTCGATGAGTTCTGGGTCGATGTGTTAGAAGAAAATACCATTGATCAAGTTAAAGTACGTTCTCCCATTGCTTGTGAGACGCGTTATGGCATTTGTGCATTGTGCTATGGCCGTGATTTGGCGCGCGGCCATCGGGTCAATATTGGCGAGGCGGTGGGGGTGGTGGCGGCGCAATCCATTGGTGAGCCGGGTACCCAGTTAACCATGCGTACTTTCCATATTGGTGGGGCCGCCTCCCGATCGGCTGCTGTGAATAATGTCGAGGTTAAATCCAAAGGCTCGATTCGCTTACATAATCTCAAAACGGTGCAACACAAAAATGGTTCTTATGTTGCCGTTTCGCGTTCCGGTGAGATCGGCGTGGTGGATGAACATGGGCGAGAGCGAGAGCGATATAAGATACCTTATGGTTCGGTTTTATCAAAAGGGGATGGTAGTGCGGTTGAGCCCGGTGAGGTGGTGGCGAATTGGGATCCACATACCCATCCAGTGATCACGGAAGTGGCAGGTAAGGTTAAGTTCCATGAGTTCTCCGAAGGATTGACGATCCATCGCGAAGCGGATGAAATGACCGGCCTAACCAACTTAGTCATTATTGATCCGAAACAGCGGGGATCCGCCGCCAAAGATTTGCGACCGATGGTGAAATTGGTCGCGGAAGATGGTAATGATTTATTGATCCCAGGGACCGATATTCCGGCCATGTATTTTTTGCCCGGTGGGGCTATCGTGAATTTGTCGGATGGTGCGAGCGTGGGGGTGGGGGATGTGGTCGCCCGTATTCCTCAAGAATCCACTAAAACGCGTGATATTACCGGAGGCTTGCCGAGAGTTGCTGATTTATTCGAAGCGCGTAAGCCGAAAGAACCGGCGATCTTAGCGGAAATTACCGGGACGATTAGCTTCGGCAAAGAGACTAAAGATAAGCAACGTTTAGTGATTACACCAACGGATAGCTCGGATCCCTATGAGGAGCTGATTCCAAAGTGGCGTCATGTCACCGTATTTGAAGGTGAGCAGGTGGAAAAAGGGGAAATCATTTGTGATGGTCCGCCAGCGCCACATGATATTCTCAGACTGCAAGGTACCAATGCTTTAGCACGCTATATCATTAATGAAGTGCAAGATGTTTATCGTTTGCAAGGTGTAAAAATAAACGATAAGCACATTGAAGTGATTGTGCGGCAGATGCTCAAGAAAGTGGAGATTGCTGATCCCGGTGATACACCATTGTTGAAGGGTGAGCAAGTGGAGCGGGCTAAAGTGCTAGAGGAAAATGAAAGAGTGCAAGCCAACGGCAAAATGTCTGCCACCTATCATTCGTTATTGTTAGGGATTACCAAAGCCTCGCTTGCCACCGAATCGTTTATATCAGCCGCTTCTTTCCAGGAAACCACGCGGGTGCTAACCGAGGCGGCTGTGAGTGGCAAGACGGATGATCTGCGTGGATTGAAGGAGAATGTGATTGTCGGTCGCCTGATACCGGCCGGCACTGGCTTGGCCTACCACTATGAGCGGAGACGTCGTGCGGGTGGGGTTGAAGCCGCAGGAAGGGTGGATAAAAAAACAAGTGATAACGAAGAAATATCTGGGGGTGCAGAGCAAGTCGTCAATTAGCCTTTCGCTCAATGGGTGATGCAGTGTTATCATCTGCCGGTCACTGGATGCGATAAAATGAGTGATAAATCATCAACGAGGGCGCTCTCCTTGATGATTTATCCTGTTTGTTTAAAATGACTTGAATTCGATGGAGTAGTTGTGATAATTTGCTGCCCAGTGATGGTTTACGTAGCGGCGGCAGAACCAAATTTTGGTAAATCGAGCGGTGTGTTGGTGATAAATTCATCTGGCTGGCGGTATTAATTTAAGTGTTTGCTTGATGATAGCTCTTGTCTCGGATATTTTTCTCGTTTGCTCTATTTATACTCATATTGTCATGAGATGACGCCTCTTAGTCAGGTTGCCGACGGCAGCTCCTTTCTTATATTTTAGCTGAATATTTGACCATCAAAATCATTCCTTGACAGGACGCGGGCATGTCTCTACAATTTCGCGTCCTTGGTTACGCTTGCAGCGGAAATGACTGATTTTTCGCTGCTGAATCGCATTTGGAGCAAGATGCATGGCTACAATTAATCAATTAGTGCGTTCACCGCGCGTGCGAAAAAGAGAAAAAAGCTCTGTTCCGGCGCTAGAAGGGTGTCCGCAAAGGCGCGGGGTTTGCACTCGCGTATATACGACAACACCTAAGAAGCCGAATTCTGCACTTCGTAAAGTGGCTCGGGTTAGGTTAACGAACGGAATGGAAGTGACTACCTATATTGGTGGTGAAGGGCATAACTTGCAGGAGCACTCGGTTATCTTGATACGGGGTGGTCGGGTGAAAGATTTGCCAGGGGTTCGTTACCATACCGTTCGTGGTACGTTAGATACCTCCGGTGTTTCAGAGAGAAGACAGGGTCGATCTAAGTACGGCACTAAGCGGCCAAAATCTTAACTTGATAGACCATTGGATTATTTTTTAATTAAATTCGCCAGGTAAAGAATAATGCCTAGAAGAAGAGTTATTGCAAAGCGTTCGATTTTGCCTGATCCTAAGTTTGCGAGTGAGCGTGTCGCTCGGTTTGTGAATATGGTGATGCGTCATGGAAAGAAATCGGTAGCCGAACGTATTATCTATGGTGCCTTAGATGTGGTCATAGAGAAAAGCGACAAAGAAGCCATCGAGGTTTTTGATAAGGCGCTCGATAATATCAAGCCGATGGTGGAAGTGAAATCACGACGGGTAGGTGGGGCAACCTATCAAGTGCCGGTTGAGGTGCGTACCGACAGAGGCATTGCGTTGGCAATGCGCTGGTTGTCTGACTCGGCCAGAAAACGCAGCGAAAAGTCTATGGGGTTGCGGTTGGCTAATGAAATTCTTGATGCCTATGAAAATAAAGGGAATGCGGTTAAAAAGCGGGAAGATACGCATCGCATGGCCGAGGCAAATAAAGCGTTTGCACATTATCGTTGGTAAAGTGATCACCGTTTAGCAGGGCAGCACCGTGGCACGAATAACACCCATCGACCATTATCGCAACATCGGTATCATGGCGCACATTGATGCCGGGAAAACAACGACCACTGAGCGTGTCTTGTTCTACACCGGTGTCTCTCATAAAATTGGTGAGGTCCATGATGGGGCGGCCACCATGGACTGGATGGAGCAAGAGCAGGAACGAGGGATTACTATTACCTCGGCGGCGACGACCTGTTTTTGGCAGGGAATGGATAAGCAGTTTGCTCAGCACCGAGTGAATATTATTGATACGCCGGGGCATGTCGATTTCACCATTGAAGTTGAACGCTCTTTGCGTGTGCTTGATGGCGCTGTTGCGGTTTTTTGTGCGGTGGGTGGTGTTGAGCCTCAATCGGAAACGGTGTGGCGCCAAGCGAATAAGTACCAAGTGCCTCGCCTGGCATTTGTGAACAAAATGGATCGCGCCGGTGCCGATTTTTTGCATGTCGTTCAGCAAATTGAAAATCGTTTAGGTGCCAATCCTGTGCCGATTCAGTTACCCATTGGTGCAGAAGAAACGTTTGTTGGTGTGATTGACCTCATTAGCATGAAAGCCATCTATTGGAATGAAGCCAACCATGGTGTGACATATGAGGCGAAAGACATCCCGGCTGATTTATTACCTGCTGCCGAACAGTGGCGTGAAAAAATGATGGAGTCAGCGGCGGAAGCCAGTGATGAATTGATGGAAAAATACCTCGATAGTGGGGTGTTGTCAGAACAAGAGATTAAAGCCGGCCTGCGAGCTCGGACGCTGGCGAGCGATATCGTTGTGTGTTTGTGTGGTTCCGCTTTTAAAAATAAAGGCGTGCAGGCCATGTTAGATGCGGTGATTAATTTTATGCCCTCTCCGCTGGATGTGAAAGCCATTAGCGGGGTTTTGGATGATGCCGAAGGCACTGAAGCTGAACGGCATTCCGATGATAATGAGCCTTTTGCTGGGCTTGCTTTTAAAATTGCCACCGATTCTTTTGTCGGTACACTGACCTTCTTTCGCGTGTATTCGGGCATGTTGAGTTCAGGTGATACGATTTACAACCCAGTCAAGGGTAAAAAAGAGCGTGTCGGACGTTTGGTCCAAATGCACTCTAATAGTCGCGAAGAAATAAAAGAGGTGCGAGCTGGCGATATTGCGGCGGCAATCGGCCTGAAAGATGTTACAACAGGCGATACATTGTGTAGCCTTGAACACGTAATTACGCTAGAGCGTATGGAGTTTCCTGAACCCGTCATTTCGGTTGCCATTGAACCGAGAACTCAGCAAGACCAAGAGAAGATGGGGGTGGCACTTGGCAAATTAGCGCAAGAAGATCCGAGTTTTCGTGTCCATACTGATGAAGAGTCGGGGCAGACGATTATTTCTGGGATGGGCGAGTTGCATTTAGAAATTATTGTTGATCGGCTTAGACGTGAATTCAATGTGGAAGCGAATGTCGGTGCGCCGCAAGTGGCCTATCGTGAGACGATTCGGGGCTTGGTAGAGCAGGAGAGTAAGTTCGTTCGTCAAACCGGTGGACGTGGGCAATATGGCCATGTCTGGTTACGGATAGAGCCGAAAGAGCAGGGAAGTGGCTACGAATTTGTCAGTGAAATTGTGGGTGGTACGATACCTCGGGAGTACATACCTGCTGTCGATAAGGGTGTTCAAGAACAGTTGACGAATGGGGTGGTTGGTGGTTTTCCTGTCGTGGACGTGAAAGTGACGCTTTTTGATGGTTCCTATCATGATGTAGACTCAAGTGAAATGGCATTTAAAATTGTCGGTTCTATGTGTTTTAAAGAGGGAGCAAAAAAAGCTGACCCGGTCTTGTTAGAGCCCATGATGAGTATTGAAGTTAGTACGCCTGAAGCCTATATGGGTGACGTGATGGGAGATCTAAATCGTCGTCGAGGTATTGTGCAGGGCATGGAAGATACGCCGATGGGAAAAATAATTCGTGCTGAGGTGCCGCTAGCTAAAATGTTTGGTTATGCGACGGATTTGCGCTCAGCCACCCAGGGAAGAGCGAATTATTCAATGGAATTCGCTAAGTACGCGGAAGCACCCGCAAGTATAGCAGAAGCAGTGATTAAGAGAGTAACTTAGTTTGCGAGCAATCAAATTGATAGAGAGGTAAGGGTTGTGTCCAAGGCGAAATTTGAACGTACGAAACCACACGTGAACGTTGGTACAATAGG
>CAYUAI010000085.1:0-16644 GCA_964442745.1 uncultured Chromatiales bacterium | reverse complement strand
GATAATATGTCATGCTTGTAATTATACGCCAATTCACAGGTTTGACCCACTACCGAAAATTCGAGCCCAGCGAAATCCTCTGAGTTCTCGGATATTGTGGAAGTCGATGACACCTTTTTTGCCGTCTCGGAGAAAGGAAGCCGGACGCTATCAGGATCGGCGAGACAACGCGGTGGCGTGGATAAAAGAGAACGAGATCAGCGTATCCCTGTGGTGATCCTTCGAGATCGTACGGGTGCCATGGCCGACTTTGTCCTCAAGTATAATAAAAAAGAGGAAATACACGAGGCTTTAATGGCCCTAATCCGCCGAGAATCTGTTTTATGTAGTGATGGTCATGAGGCTTATCGTTCGCTAGCGGAAAAAGAAAACATTCCACATCAACCCGTGATAGCCCGTGCTAAGTACCGAGTCGTTGACGAGATTTTTCATATACAATATGAAGCGCTAAAGTGGACCCCATTGTCTAGACCAATGTCACTAATAAATAAGAAGGGGTAAATAGTATTCTCATGACAAAATATCGTACTCATTAATTATCCAATAAAGTTTAGATAACCTCCTTTTTTAATGAAAATAATCTGTTGTGCCGCCATGTTCCGCGTTTTTGCGGAAATTAACGCTTTGTCCACACGGAGTCTGTTGGCACAATTCATCAAATCACGATTTGTTATTTTTTAAAATAAACCGCCGCCGGTGTTTGATGATCTAAACTCTGATGTAGCCGCTTTTGATTATAGAAGTCAAAATACGCCTCGAGTCCATGGCGCAACTCGAGGACTGTTCGAGAGTCATGCATATAAATATTTTCGTATTTTACGGTCCGCCATCACCGTTCGACAAAAATATTATCCAAGGCACGTCCGCGTCCATCCATACTGATTTTAATCGCCTTGTCGAGCAACATTTGCGTAAAGGATTGGCTCGTGAACTGCCCGCCTTGATCCGTGTTAAAGATCTCAGGTGTACTGATCAACAACGCTTGCTCTAATGCTTCAGAACAAAATGTGGTATCAAGCGTATTCGTTAATGTCCATGAAAGTACATATCGACTATACCCGTCAATGACGGCCGCTAAGTACATAAAACCCTTTTTCATAGGGATATACGTGATGTCAGTGCTCCAGGCATGATCCACCGGGTTAATCGTGACGCCTCTTAGAAGATAAGGATAGATCTTGCTCTCAGGATGAGGGTGCTGGTATCCGACCCTGGTGCAACGCCCCTCATTCCCATGAGACGCATCAATCGTTGAATGCGTTTACGGTTCCATTGTTGCTCATCGTGATCACGGTTTAACTGTGCCGTTATCCGGCGCGACCCGTAAAATGGGCAACGAGTATAGATTTTGTCGATCATCTCCATGAGATGTATTTCCTCATCGGATACTTGGGCCGGTGATGGATAGAACGTCGAGCGATTGAGCGCCCGCCGTTCACATTGGCGACGCACGCTAATGTGTTCATGCTCGTGTTCGACCCAGGCCCTTTTTTGTACCAACGTGCTATTCAGCATTTTTTTTAAGCCAGTCCAGTTCGATTTTTAATCGACCGATTTCTTTATACAATGGGGCTGTTAAGCTTGCTTCATCAAGGGCTTTCGATTGCCCCGACTCAAAGAGTTTGGTGGCTCCTGTCAGTCAACATTTCTTCCAAGTGCTAATTTGACCCGATGAGACTTTATGGGTTGAAATCAGTTCTGCCGATGGTTTGTCACCCTTGTGTGCTTCTAAAGCCACTTTAGCTTTGAATTTTTCGCGGTGGGTTTTGCGTTGGCTACTCATGCAGTATCTCCTGTTAATCAACCATCATTATGAGCTATATTGCTCCTTAAGGGGTGGTCTGATTTACGGGGTCCACTATAGACTGTCCGATTTTTAGGGTCCACTATATTCGCTTACGCTTAGGTGGCAAATTTGAACTCCAGCTTGACCGCCAGGGATGGCGGAAATGCAGATATTGCAGGAGCAATATATCTGTCCTTCAGATTCGTCATTGGCTAACCATTCACCGTGATTCTCTCATCGAGTAGCAAACGGAAGTTTCTTCAGACACCCTTGCCTTCGTCTACATGTTCCCTTCTTCCAAAGGCCATGGCTGGACTTTCACCAGCTAACCGGGATATCATGCCGGTCACACGTGGATTCGCTGCGCTTAATCCACACTACCCGTCTATTTTTCCTGAGATCAATTTAAACTTACGTAAATTTTTCTGACTAAATACGGCCATTCGATATTTTTGATGTCAATGAATAGTGCGATGGCGAGCCATTTTCGTGGTAGCACCATTTCGACGACGGTACTGACGGTGAAATCGCAGTTTATGACAATGGGGCAGCTCAATCCATTGTGGGACATGTCACCGTGCATCCTCCCTACCTGCCTATTTTTTGATTATTAAGAAGTTAAAATCAAAAGAATAGCCCTCTAGATAAAATGATCACATTTACCATTGACACTCACCGGATGTTAATTCGTCCATTTTTCTGTCAAATTGAATGGTTATTTGCATTGATCCAACATGATATTTGACTGGTCAGTAAAATATAAGATATCATCCCTGCTGCGGTTGTAAATTGGCAGGTTATCGATGGGACGCGCTCCTACAAATACAAAAGAAAAACTGCTAGAAACGGCGATGGATTTGATTTGGCAGAGCAGCTATGGGGCGGTCAGTGTCGATGAAATATGCCATGTATCAGGCGTAAAAAAAGGGAGTTTTTACTATTACTTTCCATCAAAAATTGATCTGGCCATTGCCGCGATGGAAGCTTCTTATCAACGCTATCAGCCAGAAATGATGGATGTGTTTGCACTAAAATTTTCAGCGATTGAACGCTTTGAGCGTTTGGCGATTTTTATTTACCAGAAACAAAAAAAATCTTATGAACAATATGGCCACGTTTGCGGCTGCCCTTTTGCTTCGCTGGGATCTGAAATGGCAGGAAATGAAGAGGCGATACGCCAAAAAGCGGATGAGATTTTCCGGCGGCAAGAACATTATTATATTAAAACCTTACAAGAGATGGTTGATGCAGGTCAGCTGCATAAAGACACAAACCTGACAGCCAAGGCCTTTGAGATTCATACTTTTATCGTGGGTCAAGTCATGATGGCGCGTATTCAAAATGATCTAGTAGCATTGAAGCATGATCTAAAGTCGGGTTTGTTTCGTGTGCTTAACCTAACATAAATTACAATCAATTCTTAGCTTTACTGTCGTGAACTCTTCACAAATATTAGCCAAGTCATCCACAAATAAGTCATTGGAGGAACAACAATGGCAAAGAGACCAACGCTGGCCATTTTTTTAGGAATAACAATAACACTTGTTATCGGTGCCGTGGGGATAATAAGCACACCTATTATTTTACCTGACGTCTATGCAACAGAGGCCAAACCCAGTCTCGATGCCAAACCACCAAGTATGCCTGTCGATATAGTGGTGATTCAAGAGCAACCCATCCGCCTCTGGAAAAATTTTTCAGGCCGTTTGACGGCCGTCGATTTTGTAGAAATACGGCCTCAGACCACCGGCTTAATTACTGATGTCAGATTTGCAGACGGACAATTAGTCAACAAAGGGGATATTTTGTACGTTATCGATCCACGTCCATTTCAAGCCGCGCTGGAGACAGCAAAAGCAGATCTGATCATCGCTCGCAATCGCTCAGTCTTAGCCAACAAAGAATATGAGAGAACGAGTGATCTCATCAAAACAAAAATTATTTCCCAACAAATTTATGATGAGCGAACGAGTGAAAAATTAATCGCTGAATCAATCGTCAAGCGGGCTGAAGCACAACGATCGCAAGCCGAGATTAATCTAAGCTACACCTATGTCAAGGCACCGGTTTCAGGCAGAGTCAGTCGTGCCGAAATAACCAAAGGCAACCTAGTATCTGCGGGCGCTAATGCACCGCTGTTGACTACCATCGTATCCAGCAAAAATATCTATGCCGACTTTGAGGTAGATGAGCAAACATACCTTCAACATAGGCGTCGCGATTTATCTAAAAAAAATGTCACATATGATACGCCCGTTGAACTCCGATTGCAGGACGATACATTGGTCTATCAGGGCAAAATTCATGCGTTCGATAACCGAATCGACCCCACCTCGGGCACCATTCGGGTGCGTGCTATTTTCGATAACCCAAAAGGCCAACTGCTCCCTGGAATGTTTGCCCGTATAAAACTTGGCAGTGCCAGTGAAGAAAATAAGATCTTAGTCAGTGAGCGTGCCATTGGTACCGACCAGAATCGCAAATTTGTCTATGTCGTCGATAATGAGAATAAAACAAGCTACCGTGAAGTACAGATCGGTGACAGCATTGATGGAAATCGAATCATACGCTCTGGTCTTAAGATGGGCGATAAAGTCATTATTCGTGGATTAATGCGCCTACGCCCCCATATGGAAGTTGAACCCAAAGTGACCAATAACACCGTTAAAGCACTTGCTCAGTCCTAATTTTTCATTCATCAACATCCGAAGCCCGAGGTGACATATCAATGTTGCCCTCTCTCGTTTCCTGTGGTGAGCATCACGGGCAAGCACGGATTGCCCAAGGTAATATTTCATGAATTTTTCAAGCCATTTCATCGATCGACCGATTCTTGCTGGCGTCACATCGCTACTGATTTTTGTAGCGGGTTTTATTGCCATGTTCCAGTTGCCGATTGCGGAATACCCAGAAGTTGCACCGCCCTCAGTGATTGTCAGCGCTTCATTTCCTGGCGCCAACCCCTCGGTCATTGCAGAGACAGTTGCCACCCCGCTGGAGGAGCAAATTAACGGTGTCGAGAATATGCTCTACATCAACTCACTGGCCGCCACCGATGGGAGATTAACACTGACGGTCACCTTTGCGATTGGCTCAGACCCTGATTTATCACAACAGTTGGTCCAAAATCGCGTTTCGCAGGCGCTGCCAAGATTGCCGGAAATTACCCGACAACTGGGGGTGACAGTGACTAAAAGTTCACCGGACCTAACCATGGTTGTCCATTTGCGTTCTCCCAATGAACGCTATGACATGCTTTATTTACGTAACTATGGCACGCTGCATGTACGGGATCGACTCGCGCAAATCCAAGGGGTCGGACAAGTCAGATTATTTGGCTCTGGGGATTACGCGATGCGCATCTGGCTTAACCCGGATAAAATTGCGGAGCGAGGTATGACAGCGGATGAAGTCATCCGTGCCATTCGTCAGCAGAATATCCAGGTCGCTGCCGGCGTGATTGGTGGCCCGCCTTACAACGACAATGTCGAGCTACAACTGCCCATCAATGTGCAAGGACGCTTACAGAGTGCCGAAGAGTTCGAAGAAATCCTTGTTAAACGGGGCAGCAATGGAGTCGTGACCCGGTTAGCGGACGTGGCGCGTATTGAGCTAGACGCACAAAGTTATAGCTTGCGTTCGTTGCTGGACAATAAACCGGCGGTGGCCATCCCTATCTTTGCGGCCCCCGGTGCCAACGCACTGGATATCTCTGACAATGTGCGCAAAACCATGCAGCAATTAAAAGAAAATTTTCCAGACGATGTCGATTATAATATTGTCTACGACCCCACCATTTTTGTACGCAGCTCAATTCAATCTGTCGCCATCACATTACTGGAGGCTATCGCTCTCGTGGTGTTAGTAGTTATCATTTTCCTACAAACCTGGCGAGCCTCCATCATTCCTTTACTCGCCGTCCCAGTTTCCATTGTTGGTACGTTCGCTTTTATGTACTTGTTTGGATTTTCAATTAATGTGTTGTCATTATTCGGCCTGATTTTGGCGGTCGGTATTGTCGTGGATGATGCGATTGTGGTGGTCGAAAATGTCGAGCGGAATATCCGCGCTGGGAAAAGTCCACGCGATGCCACCGTGCAAGCGATGAAGGAGGTCACCAGTCCTATCATGGCCACCTCACTGGTGATCGCGGGTGTATTTATTCCGATTGCTTTTATTAGTGGTTTATCAGGTATGTTTTACCAACAATTTGCCTTGACCATTGTCATCGCCACCTTTATTTCTACCTTGAACTCATTAACGCTCAGCCCAGCCTTATGTGCATTATTACTGAAATCACCTGATGCACCTAAAGATCGGTTATCAAAAATAATACAATTTCTGTTTGGTTGGTTTTTCAATCTATTCAATAAAGCATTCGACAAAGCCCGGAACGGATATGCCACCAGTGTGAATGTCTTTACATCACGCAAGTTAATCATGATGATTCTCTTTGCGGTACTTGTTGGATATACCGTATACAGCTTCAAACTCGTCCCGCCAGGATTTATACCGGCACAAGATAAACAGTATTTAATCAGCTTTGCACAACTTCCATCGGGAGCAACACTCGAGCGTACCGAAGCGGTCATGCGTCAAATTGCAGAGGCCGCGCTGGCAGAAAAAGGGGTTGTCAGTGCCGTCCAATTTCCTGGTTTATCCGTCAATGGATTCGTGAATTCTGCCAGTGCCGGCATTGTCTTTGTCACGCTGGAAGATTTTGACCAACGAACAGACCCTAATCTGAGTGCCGATGCGATTGCGGGACGATTACAACAAAAGTATGCGGCGATTGAAGAAGCCTTTGTTGCTATATTTCCACCACCGCCAGTACGTGGCTTAGGCACCACCGGGGGGTTCAAACTACAAATTGAAGATCGAACGGATCAAGGTGACAAGGCACTCGACGACGTTGTCAAGCAAGTCATGCAAAAAGCCTATGCGGACCCGGCATTGACCAATATTTTTTCGAATTATAATATCAATGTGCCACAGCTCCATGCCAATTTAGACCGTACCAAAGCCGTTCAGCTCGGTATCCCCATTGATGAAGTATTCCGCACCATGCAAATTTACCTAGGATCTTTATATGTGAATGACTTCAATCAATTTGGCCGGACCTACCAAGTGATCGCTCAGGCAGATAAAGAGTTTCGTTCCAAGCCTCAGGATATTTTACGTCTGCAAATGCGAAATATTGAAGGACAAATGGTGCCACTGGGGGCAATGATGAGCGTTGTAGAATCCTTCGGGCCTGAAGTTGCCATGCACTATAACACCTTCCGCTCGGCTGATTTAAATGGCAGTGCTGCACCGGGATTTTCTTCCGGACAAGCCCAACAAGCGATCACCAAAATACTGGATGAAACACTACCCGCAGGCATGGATTTTGAATGGACAGAATTAACCTATCAACAAATCCTGGCAGGCAACACAGCCATTTATATTTTTCCACTGTGTCTATTCCTCGTTTTTCTTGTGCTCGCTGCCCAATATGAAAGCTTAGCCCTACCCATCGCGGTTATTCTGATCGTGCCAATGAGCATTTTATCTGCCATCATTGGTGTCTATCTTTGGGGCGGGGATAATAATATTTTTACCCAGATAAGTCTGTTTCTACTCGCTGGCCTCGCCTCTAAAAATGCGATTTTGATCGTTGAATTTGCTCGTGATTTAGAACGACAAGGACGCAGCACCATAGAGGCTGCTGTGGAAGCCTCTCGGCTACGTTTGCGCCCAATCCTAATGACCTCTTTTGCATTCATTATGGGGGTATTGCCCATGGTATTAAGCCAGGGGGCCGGATCAGAAATGCGTCAAGCCATTGGCGTGGCCGTGTTTTCCGGCATGTTAGGCGTCACCTTCTTCGGGCTGCTATTTACGCCAGTCTTTTATGTCTTATTGAGGAAGATCGAAATCATGTTAATGCGAAACAATCAGGGAAATAAAGCGGAGGTGAAATTGTAGCTTCATCAGACGAAGAAAGTATGGATTTGTACATCGTATATCCAATTATTAAAAATTGATCGGCCGCTGGGATTTCTCCCTCCCCCCTAAACAGGGGGAAGTGGGTTAAACCTGTATTTTGGCATGAATATCCATTCCAAATTCAACCTTGTTAATCAACAACCCAATGACAATGTCGTGCATCTTTTCCAGCGTTAAAAAACAACTTGCTCTTCGCGTAAGCCGTTTAATCCACGTTCTCAAGTTTAAGTTTTTGCGTTCTATCTTTTGAGTATTTTTCTTGCTGACTTCATGTTACCTTTTATCTAAGTGCCGTTCATAAGCATCCCAGTCGTCAGTGTAGTAACGATAAATTCCAAAAGGCTCAAGCCAGGCCTTTCGTTCTTTGAAAACAGCCTCTTTGCGGCGACCGAGCACGTAGGCAAGTATTGTATTTGTTTTGTGATCAACCGCGGACCACAGGACTTGTTATCAACATACGACCACTGTTCGTCCAATTCAGCCTCTTCACAAGCCCAATGGACCGCCAGGTCTTTCTCAATATTTAAGGTGGAAAAATTAGGGTTAACGTTGATCAGCACTTTTTCTTTTTTTTTAAAAGCGCTTAGGAATGGGCACGCAATAACTTCCCGGTTTCGCCTCCCATCTTCCGCCTGTCTTCGCCCGCTCTTCCATCACAAAAGCTCGAAATAGAACGACTATTCCTGCACTTTTGTTCACTCAGAACGAACCAATACAAACCCAATCTGGGCACCAAACAGGGAAGTTATTCCATGCCCATTCCTTAATGAGGGTGTTTTTGTTGATACTAAGAACACGAGCGGTATCACGAATACCGCTTCCATTAATGGCCATATCAATCGCTTGATCCATAACGCCTGGCTCATCGGCTTTATAGCGATACTCAAGCATAAAGGACTTTGTTTCACAACAGGCATTATCACACCGGTAACGCTGGGTGTTATTCGTACTTTTTCCTGCTCGGGAAGTCTGAGTGCGATTGCAGTTTGGGCCGCTAATTTTTTCATAACATGTCATGCCAGAATTATAGCTGATATCTCAGGTTTGACCCACTACCTAATAAATTAATATATCAATTATATTATTGAGTTTGGCAAAAATATCAGTAGAATGTATTGGGTGAAATGAGACAACGTTAGGATGCGCCTATTTGTTTACTCTTTTACTCTGTCAAAAAATTGTCGCTATGGCCAAGATGAGTGGAGAGCAATGACGATTGATATCGCGATGTAACAATTCATCTTGATTTCATTGCTGACTTGCAAACTAGGTTCAACTTGAGAATACTCATCCACGTTTCGCTGAGGTGGTATTTTCAAGGTACACAATATCTGTGTTATCTGTGTTCAAATAAATTAGGAGAAGTTATCAATGATAGGAACCATTCGTGTCGCACTCGTGTTTTCTTTATTAACCTTAGCCGTTGCAACCGTAAACGCAGATACCCCTAAAACGCTCGCAGGACCTCATGGGCATGGTAAAAACGTGACTGGCAACATCACTCTGTTTCGTGCTCAAACCGAGGGCCTAGAAATTGGTGACAAAAAAGATTTTCTCGATGCTGAAGTCTTAGTGACGCTAGATAGTGAGCCTGGTAAAGTTTTTGGTATCCGTTATCATGAAAATAAACCCGCTAACGGTGCCATTATTGACACCCTGCGCGAAGCGTATATCAATAACAAACCAGTCACCATTCAACATCGATTTTCGCCTGGAAAAACTAACTTAAAGATCATTTGGGTTCAGTTAGGTGGAATGCCTTCATTTGCTTCAGAATAATTGATATTTCTCCATCAACTGAACGCGCATACATGGGCGTTTAGTTGATGGGCTTTAATTTTTATTTTACTATTTCCTCTCTATTTTTATCAGCCGGCTTTAATCATGTCTTTGCTAATCATTGTCGTGATTTTAGTGAAACACTGTCCTCGTTAAATAACAAATACAATCAAAAAATATCCGAGACTGAAAAAAGCCGAGGGTATTACTTGGATGAACTTAAGATAAAAAGTATCTTTATTGTGGTGCATGGCCTTAATCTAAAACCTTCAAAAATGAACAGCTTGATCAAGGTATTAGGTGAACAACATCACGGGGTAATAAGGCTAGCACTCATGAGTGACCACGATCCAGCATTTACAGTGGACAGCTGGCAACGACAAGCCATCGATTATTATTGTTTGGCCGTTAATGAAGCCAAAAAACGGCAGCTAGCTATTTCGTTTTTAGGGTATTCAATAGGAGCGACCATTGGTAGCTTCCTTATCAGCCAAAAATACATGTTTGATAAACTTATTTTGTTTGCCCCAGCCCTCAATTTGCGTTGGTACTCAAAGATACCAGAAAGGCTTCCATTACCCAATGGTGTCATACTGCCTAGTTTTAATCACAAACAATATCGCCATTTTAATGGACTAAAAATACTCACCTACCAAGCTCAAGCCCAACTACGAAAAAAATTTAGCCTTGAACAATTAACAACCTGGCCAAAAACTTTAATTTTCATGCGAGAAAAAGATGAAATTGTTTCGTATCAGGGGCTTTCTTTTTTCAGAAACCCATCTTATCAGAAAATAAAATTTATTACTCTCGATTCCTTAAACGGATTTTCTGTCAGAGGAAAAAACCATCTTATCATTGATAGAGAGTCACTGGGAAATGAATCGTGGTCTATTGTGTTGAAAAATATGAACGCGTTTTTAGAGAAGCCGTGAGCATTATAAAAACAATAGGATCAAATCAAGTAATTCTGCAATTCCCCCCCCCAGAACAAACATCAAAAATAGGTGCCTTAGGCGAATACAAACCAAATATGAGCACCAAACCGTAAAGTGATGACATGGTTATTCCTGATAGGAAACTTTCCTGATATTTCCAACGTGACGGTTCTGTTATACTCATTAAAATAATCAATGATATAATTATTAAAGGGTTAACAATGGAATCGGAAATTCAACGAGTGCCAGGTTTCTCCTGGTTTGGTAAAAACATTGGTATCAAAGATACGACCCTGGATTTCGGCGGCATCCTTGCCGATGTGCCTTGCCAAGCGGCCGGAGTATTTACTAGAAATACCATGCCAGGTGCACCGGTGCTAGTGGGAAAAGCGCATTTGCGCAATGGCTTATTACAAGCTGTTATTGTCAATTCAAAAAATGCGAATGTGGCTACCGAGCGTCAAGGGATCAGCGATTCTGAAACCATTTGTCAACTAGCGGCCAAGGCTTGCGGTATCAATGCAGACATGGTGTTGCCTTCCTCGACTGGGGTGATTGGGCGACGCTTGCCCATGAATGTCATTATTAATGGATGTGAAAATCTGATACAGGATTTTGGTCGGACCGAACAACATATTGAAAATTTTGCTCGCAGCATTATGACAACGGATAGTCGACCTAAATGGGTCAGCGCGAAAGTCGGTAATGCAACCTTGCTTGGCATTGCTAAAGGGGCTGGCATGATTGAGCCGAATATGGCCACTATGTTGTGTTACTTCGTCACGGATGCCGCCATCACATCCGATGAATTGCAAGCCATGCTAGCTCGGGTGGTAAATCAATCTTTTAACCGAATCTCCATCGATACCGATACCTCAACCAGTGATACGGTCGTGATATTAGCCAATGGCCTGACTCGTACCATTGACAGCAATGCCTTTGAAAACACGCTGACTAGCATGGCCATTTATCTGGCAAAAGACATTACGCGTGATGGTGAAGGTGCCACAAAACTCATTGAGCTGGTGGTATCGGGCGCCCAAACGGCAGAGCAAGCCTTGTTAACGGCAAAATCCATTATTAACTCACCGCTAGTAAAGACCGCCATTTACGGCGCGGACCCCAATTGGGGACGATTTGTGATGGCGATTGGCAAGGTATTTCAATACACGGTCAATATTAGTGAAATGAGTCTACTGTTTGGTAAAGACCCGCATCGGCTTCGCATTGATGCGGCCATTTTAGATTGTGATGAAGTGCCGCTTGCAGAGATTTCGGAAATATTAAAACAAAACGAGGTGAATATTGAAGTTGTGTTAGGCAAAGGCGCTTATTCTGAACGCGTTTGGGGTTGTGATTTAACGGAAGCTTATGTGAAAGAAAATGCTTATTACACAACTTGAAACCGACATTTCACACTAGCGCGTAGCCTGGATAAAATGTGATCGGGGAAATGTGATTTTATCCTTCCCAGATGACGCTACTCGGCATTCAGGCTAGCCAGTTGTCATTAACAAGGAATAAGAACTCAGCGTACTTATCATACTTTTCAAACGATTTGTAGTAAATATTTACCAAGGAAAAGCGTTGTGATTTTGAGCAATTCGGCGTAATATCGGCGCTCGTCATTCGTTTTACCAACCAGGGTAAGAAGTCAGATGAAAAGGAATTTTACGTGCTTTTTATACCGTACTATCCATATTCTGTGTTTGCTAGCTAGTTCGTATCATCTGGCGGCAGCAACATCGCCTAAGCCTGATTCACCATTCACTTTAACTGCCTCAAAATCCGTACTACCTACCCTCCCATTACCTTCGGTAAAGCAACCCTTGTCCGCACAACTTCAGGTGTCGGTAAAAAATATTAAACTCACCGGTAATCAGCTATTTTCGGATGATGAATTAAAACCAGTCATTGTGCCCTATGAAGGACGTCAAATCAGCAATGATGATTTGCAAGCTTTGCGTCGTGCATTAACGCTTTATTATGTAAATCGGGGATATATTAATTCCGGAGCGAGCTTACCCGATCAAGCCTTTCAGAACGGTGAATTGGAAATATTAATCACCGAAGGGCAGCTAGCAGAAATACAAATTACTGGCAACAAGCGGTTACGCACCCCTTATCTGAAACAACGACTGGCTTTGCAAGCCAATGAACCGCTCAACGTGCATCAATTGCAAACGCGTATCCAGCTACTACACCAGGACCCATTGATTGATCATATTAGTGCTCAATTGGTACCGGGATTACAACGTGGCCAAAGTCTGTTACGAGTGAATGTAAAAGAAAGCCGACCTTACCAGTTTGGCATCACCATGAATAATTGGCGGTCACCCAGCATTGGTGAATTACATAGTGAAATGTGGGGAACCCACTCGAATCTTTTGGGTTATGGTGATGCGATTCACCTGAAATATAGTACCACCAAAGGCTTTGATGGCATCAGTCTAAATTATTCGTTGCCGATGAACCACCGCGACACGCGTTTACAAGTATCTTATCATCGCAGTGAATCTAATGTGATAGAAAAACCTTTTAACTCCATTGATATTATTGGGAAAACAAAAAATTATGGCATTCGGTTGAGTCAACCATTGCGGCATGATTTAAATGAACAGTGGACGGGCTCCATGGAAATCGAACGACGTTATAGCGAAAATTTTTTGTTCGGTGGTTCCATGGAAATGGAAAATGGTAAAAGCACCGTCGCCGTATTACGGTTAGGACAAGAATGGGTTAAACAGCGTCAAGGCCAGGTGTTAGCCATCAACGCCACCTTGAATTTTGGCTTGGATGCGTTTAATGCCACCATTAACGAATCCACTGAACCATCGGATAACTCAACCCTGGCCGATGGAAAATTTGTCACTTGGCTTAGTCAGCTTCAATGGTTGCAACGTTTTGCCTCACATCGTGCGCAATTATTATTCCGTAGTCATCTGCAATTGAGCAACAATCGATTATTATCCATGGAAAAATTTAGCCTTGGGGGGGCTAACAGTGTGCGTGGTTACCGGGAAAATTTATGGATAAGAGACTTGGGGTTTTTCAACTCCGTTGAAGTACGCTTGACGATTCCTAAAAGCCAGGGAAAATGGCAAGTGGCTAGTTTTTACGATATCGGCTGGGGTGAAAATGTCGCCGGCCCAGCCGAGGCCAAAACGATTTCAAGTCTCGGCGCCGGTTTGCGTTGGGCTCCTAATCGACACTGGCATACACAATTTTATTGGGGGCACGCACTAACATCAGTGAAGATTGGTCTGGATAAAACTTTACAAGAAGATGGTTTTCATTTATCGATTGATTATCGGTATTGATAGACCAGGTGTACGGGATGAGTTAATTCCCATATTCTCACGTGAGATACGAATCAATGACTTTCCCGAATGCATGTATTTTAAATGCTACGGGCATATATTAACCGATATATCCCCAAAACCATCAACCACAAAATTAAATTTTCAAATTCCAGATGTTATCCCGTCTCCTCATTAACAATCCGATTTTATTTCGTAACTCCAGGAGAAAAATGTTGAAATCAATCAATCCCTATAAATTGTTCTTATTTTCAACCGTGTTGTCGCTCATTGTCGGCGGTTGCAATCATACTAAAGATGACGTCACTCCGGTCGATGCCAGCCTCTCGAAACAAACAGCGAAAACTCATGTGGTAAAAAATTTAAAATCAACCCGTCGTGCTTTTGAATCTCAAATAACGAATGCGAATAGCACACAAGTCATCGTCAATACCGGATTACTTGATCTCGATTTAAGTGTATTAAATAATCTATTTAGTCGGAGTGGCGGCAGTGAACCCAGTGCTCAAACAAGCCTGCCGATTAAAATAAAGACACGCAGCGAAAAACTCGCCAAGCGTGACAGCGACGCAGAAAATAGTAGTGAGGCTATGAGCGAGTTTGTTGAACAAATATTCAATAAAATATTAATTAATCCATCGGTAGAGGGTAACACCATTAATCACGCATTTGATAGCGATCTGCTCTGTACAAATGAAACGGACACGGATCTCACGGACTGTATCGATCTGTGGAGCAAAGCCCGCCTTGTGCAACAAGTCATTGATGATAATAGCGGTACGCTGGCATTTCAATTCGATAACTCACAACCGTTTATGGTAAGTTATACGGCTACCTCCATCTCGTTAGAAGTATCACTGAGTGATATCAAATCAACCTTGATAGCGATTGACAATCTCGCCGACAATCAAGACGATTCGATAGAACTTCCTGAGATTTTTGAAGGACACCTTAAAGCCAGCATTTCATCACCCGATGACAATACAAGTAGTTTTACTCTATCAATCCCACAGGCCATTCGCATCGCGGGCATAATTGATCAAAAAACTATCGATTTTTCCATGGATACGACAAACCAAGTCGTGAAAATAAGTGCGGACGCCCTAGCAAAAACGGCTAAAATCGAATTCGGTTTAACCGCCATCAAACTCATAGCTAGCCTATCGAATGAGATGGAAACCGCCAGTTACCCATTGGTATTCGCTTTAGAAAAATTAACCGGCACCATCAACTTTAATGGAAATAATAAAACCCTTAATATCCAAAATATTGATATAGGTAATACACCGCTCAGCCTAACCATTGATGGCAATCAAGCCATGTCCTTATCCATGACCCCGATCAACGCCCGCGTTGATAGCACCAACGGCTCCATTAGCCTAGATAGCTCCATTGACATTGCCTATGCCATCAATAACATATACGGTTTACTTAGCGATCAATTCAAGGGAGCGAGCAATGCGAGTCTGGCGGGTACGATTACCGCGAGCCTACCCGCAGATACCGTATTAGAAGTGATCAACTCCGATACGGCTACTGAGATCACAAAAATCAATACCGGTGGTCCGCTTGACATCATCGGCACCGATTTTTTCAGTGGTAATTTTCAAGTCTTAGAAGGAGAATGCATGCAAGAAAGCCAAACAGCCGTTTTCGGCCTGGCCATGGTGACTTGCCCCTGAGTCATCACTGGGTGCAGCGCTTTCAGGAGAACGCATTGAACAACTACCGGCTTAAAGCCGGTAGATTCAATCTCGCCACTAAAAAGTGAGCGCTCCGACGATTAAGCGCCGAACTAAAGCAATGAATTATCCCAATAAAATTCTAAATAGGGAAAAGGCAAGTTAATAGCTTGTATATGATAAAAAGCATTCTTCTTTTGTTTTATGTAGTGATATTCTCGTAATGTTTTGGTTGTAAAATAAAGATTATGGCTCTATATGCATTCCAGGGTCTTAACTTGACTTCGCGAGATATCGCGCTCCGAAAGCTTTTGCGTCGCCCATTCCTTAGGATTTATTCAGGGGCATATTTAGCAAAAACTTCGGCGCCGCTCATATTATGAGTTTCATTTGAAAAACAGTAATAGCTTGGTTTTTCATCAATAAATATTTGATGGTCAAACACAAAATTTTTATCATTTTCAAAAATACCTGCTGGCATCATATATTGCTGACTTTCTTTCAATCGGTAAAACAGATGATTTCCACAATTCACACAAAACCCTCGCTCCGCCCACGCCGATGATTCATAAACCTTGACATTCTCCTCTCCTTCAAAGACAACATCGGTTCCACAATCTACGGCCATTAAAGGTCCACCAGTCCATCTTCGACACATACTACGCACAGTCCCAACGTTGTGGCTCATCGTATTAGCAATCACCTTGACCTTCCCACAAAGGCAGTGGCCATGACCTATCTCTGTATTAGACATTTTATCTTTCTCCTAAAAATACGATATTTATCCTAAACTGTAAATGGATCTAAAAGTTGAACCTTATTCATCGTCCCGGCCAATTCGATCACATTGCGATTAGCCTTTCCAAGCCACCTTATTGTACAGCTCCATAATGTAAGTGAAAGTATAATTTTCGAATAAAACACGGTGACCGAAACAATGAATAAGGTCAATCGTTGTTTTAAAATACCTCGGCTGATAAAAATTACACCGCTCACACGCACTCGCGTTGTAATAAACGCAGCGGTCCGTTAAATAATAAGCAAAATTGCCAGTCACGGCAATACTATGTTTGTTTTGCGGAAGATTTTTTAGGCTCTATATACCCTAGCTCGTCCTTAGTTTTATACACTACAGTGTAACAAATCTTATT
>CAYUAI010000084.1:0-16732 GCA_964442745.1 uncultured Chromatiales bacterium | reverse complement strand
TAGGAATATTTCAGCCTATGTAACCCTATGCCGATGACATTACCCGCCGGTCATTTTAAACCCGCAGGTATAGCAGCCTCTTGCACCGTAATGTTAACCGTGGGTGGCGATGGATCGATCAAGCCCGATACATTGCTGACCGTGAGTATCACATCATACGATCCAGCGGTATCAAAAGTGACCATGCCTGGGCTTTGCGCAGAACTGTCAGGGGCGGCCCCACTAAATGTCCACAGATAAGTCAACGCCTCCCCATTAGGGTCGGTTCCACCACCGATGAACTCCACCGTCTCACCCACACTAATCACTTGATCACTGGTCGGTGCTTCAATCGTACCGACTGGCGGTGGGGACGCCGGATCAGGAGAAACGACATCTTGCACCGTAATGTTAACCGTAGGTGATGATGGATCGATCAAGCCCGATGCATTGCTGACCGTGAGCATCACTTCATACGATCCAACGGTATCAAAAGTGACCATGCCTGGGCTTTGCGCAGAACTGTCGGGGACGGCCCCACTAAATGTCCACAGATAAGTCAGCGCCTCCCCATTAGGGTCGGCCCCACCACCGATGAACTCTACCGCCTCCCCCACACTAATCACTTGATCACTGATCGGCGCTTCAATAACACCCGTTGGATTTTGTGTCCCAGGATCAGTCGGGGGCACTGGCGGTGGTACGCGAGGATCGGGGACTGGCTCAACGGGAGGACGTGTATCATCTTCCACCGTAATGACAACCAGCGCCGGTGAAGGATCGGGACCATTAGCATCGGTTACCGTGAGCTGAACGGTATAGACACCTGCCATCGTAAACACAACATTAATTTCTTCTGCGGTTAAATCTGATACCGTTGCATCTAGTGTTGGATCACCGGTGGTCCAGACTAAGGATAAAGGGCCACGCCCTTTCCCCTCACCTTCAAAAGTAACTTTCTCATCTGTAAAAATAGTCAGATCCCTTTTAGGGGAATCAATCATACTTTCTGCGCCGGGTGGTTCAACACTAACCATGAGGGTGGCGGGCGTACTATCCTCGGTACCTTCCGCATCGGTCACGGTCAGCGTCACTTCGAACTCACCTTCGGTATTAAAGGTAGCGGAAGGATTTTGCATATCTAATACGTCAGCAATCTCAGGATCACCGAAAGTCCAATCGTAAATTAGGCCATCGCCTAACGGATCAATACCATCACCCACAAAATCAATGGTGCTTCCCACTTTGATAGAAACATCTCCATCCGGTGACACAATGATCCCATTGAGTTCATCGGGTGGCGGATCATTAGCCGGCGGCGAATCATTCACTGTGATCACTACTTCAGCGGGTGTCTGATTAGTTTGCCCGGCCGCATCCGTCGCAGCGAAAGTAATGGTATATTCGCCGGCCATATCAAAAGGAATTTCCCCAGGCATGACGTCGGTTGAAAAAACCACAGGGTCTTCGGCAGGATCAGGTCCCATCATTGACCATTCGACCGTCACGGGATCATTAGCACCCTCGGGGCTAGCCGCCTCACCATTGAAAACAACGCTTTCACCCACCAAAATAGTCATATCTTCTGCGGGCTCTAAAATAGTTGCCGTCGGAAAATCGCTATTTTCGGGAGAGGTACCCATCACCGTCACGGTACGCCTGGGGGGATTGGGATCAGCCAAACCCAATGCATCGGTGACCGTTAACACCACTTGAAAAACACCGGTATTGGGAAATACAACAATGCCAGGATCTGCGGTATCAGCAACCACCTCCGGCAGACCTGCAAAATCCCACGAATATGCCAACAAATCACCATCGGGATCGATACCACCTCCCACAAAATCAACGCTATCGCCTATCACCACCGTCACATCGGTCGCCGGTCTCATAATTAACCCACTCGGCGCCTGATTGGCATCACTATCGGCCACCGTAATGGTGACTTGTGCCGGATTCTCACTAACCATGCTCGCCCCATCGGTCGCCGTTAAACTAATGACATACACACCGGCTTTATTAAAAGTAATATTGCCAGGGTTTTGAACGGTGGAATTAGGCACCACCCCATTAAAATCCCAGGAAAAAGCCAATAAACCGGTATCATCCGGATCGGTGGCACTGCCAGCAAAAGCCACCATATCCCCCACATTAACACTAAGATCACTCGCTGGTTCAATAATCGAAGCGACCGGGGCAATCACTAATACTCGGTTAGCACCCGCTTGAACCACCTTGATCAGGCGCTGTTCTGCCATGAGGTCTTTAATACCTAAGGTATTGCTCACCGTGAGCTGCACTCGATAGTTTCCGGGTTGGCTAAATTTTAAAAATCCAGGATTTTGCGCTTTGCTGCTGTAGTTAAACGCGCCCGAGCTAATCTCCCATTGATACCTCAAACCTGATTCAGAACCCAGTGCAGCAAACTCAATCACCCCGCCCGGTGCAACGGTCATATCATTCGCCGGTGAGGTAATCGTACCTTCCGGATACACCGACTGCGTCACCGAACGCCCCAAATTGACATCAATACTCTCACGTGTCAGCTGATTGCAATGGGTCGGGGCATTGGCCACGTTCACTGCACCGCCACCGTCAGATAACCCTACACTGCAAGGTACCATCGCCGGTTTGCTCAATATTACTTGCCAGGTTTTGTCTTTTTGTACAGAAGCCACACCGACTTTTTCATTGGTCACATCGTTAGTGACGGTTAAAGACGATTGCTCACCGGTGGCTTTACCAGTAATCGATAATACCTGCGTATTATCATTCCAGTTGGCTTGCGAGATTTGATCGGTGGTGGTGGCTTTGACGAAGAGACTTTCTGAACAACCCATCAGCACCAAAAGAATCGTAAGAAGAATAATTATGGAATGGCTAAAATCTTTAAAAAAATAATATGCTATTTTGTTTCCATCGTTCATCGGCATATCCCTTACCTTGAAAATATAATATCCTGTTCTAAGGAATGGGTAATGCAATAAATGCCCTATCCCTAATCAGGAAATCAATAACAATCATACTTATCATGAATGATTGTTATACCTTGCCAGAGTAAAAACCCATAGACTCTCAACACCTAAATCCATAGCACCATAGATATCTAGATACCCAATTGCTATGGTTGGGTTACTCGCTGCCAAATCTATCAGCACTTAGTAATGATAAATTCACTATCAGCCGCCTGTTAACCCAAATCTACGCCCCCACGCAGAAGCCTGGGGACGAATCGATATATTTTTAACGTTAATCGTTCACCGCTACGGATGCTGGGGCAGGTGCCACGGCCTCAACCGTGATGGTGACTGCTGGCGGATCAGGATCCACTAAACCCAGCTCGTTGGTTACCGTCAGCATCACCTCAAATGAACCCACTTGATCAAACGTCACTAATCCTGGGCTTTGGGCGGAAGAATCAGGCGCTGCCTCATCAAACTGCCATTGAAAAGCCAGGTCTTCTCCATCGGGATCGGTTCCAGAGCCAATAAACTCCACCGCCTCCCCCACTCCAATCGTCATATCATCTGCCGGTGCTTCAATAATCCCCCCTGGGGTCGGTGGTGGTGGCACCGCCGGGTCCGCTGCCGCTGGTGGTGGATCGGCTGGCGCCGTAGGATCTGGCACGGGTGCAACCGGTGGCTCAGCAGGCGGCGGTGGTGATGCCGCATCTTCCACGGTTATCACCACACTGGCCGGTGAAAAATCCACACCATTAGCATCAGTCACCGTCAATTCAACGGTATAGACACCTACCATCTCAAAGACAACGGTGATTTCCTCTGCCGTTAAATCAGCAACGGTGGCATCAAGATCCGGATCACCGGTGGTCCAAGCAAAGCTAAGCGGATCAACCCCAGCAGCATCCCCTTCAAAGGTAATTTGATCACCTGTGACAATGGTCATATCGGTTTTGGGTGAATCAATCACACTCTCTGCACCGGATGGTTCAACGCTGACCATGAGGGTGGCGAGCGTACTATCCACGGTACCTTCCGCATCGGTCACGGTCAGCGTCACTTCGAACTCACCTTCGGTATTAAAGGTAGCGGAAGGATTTTGCATATCTAATACGTCAGCAATCTCAGGATCACCGAAAGTCCAATCGTAAATTAGGCCATCGCCTAACGGATCAATACCATCACCCACAAAATCAATGGTGCTTCCCACTTTGATAGAAACATCTCCATCCGGTGACACAATGATCCCATTGAGTTCATCGGGTGGCGGATCATTAGCCGGCGGCGAATCATTCACTGTGATCACTACTTCAGCGGGTGTCTGATTAGTTTGCCCGGCCGCATCCGTCGCAGCGAAAGTAATGGTATATTCGCCGGCCATATCAAAAGGAATTTCCCCAGGCATGACGTCGGTTGAAAAAACCACAGGGTCTTCGGCAGGATCAGGTCCCATCATTGACCATTCGACCGTCACGGGATCATTAGCACCCTCGGGGCTAGCCGCCTCACCATTGAAAACAACGCTTTCACCCACCAAAATAGTCATATCTTCTGCGGGCTCTAAAATAGTTGCCGTCGGAAAATCGCTATTTTCGGGAGAGGTACCCATCACCGTCACGGTACGCCTGGGGGGATTGGGATCAGCCAAACCCAATGCATCGGTGACCGTTAACACCACTTGAAAAACACCGGTATTGGGAAATACAACAATGCCAGGATCTGCGGTATCAGCAACCACCTCCGGCAGACCTGCAAAATCCCACGAATATGCCAACAAATCACCATCGGGATCGATACCACCTCCCACAAAATCAACGCTATCGCCTATCACCACCGTCACATCGGTCGCCGGTCTCATAATTAACCCACTCGGCGCCTGATTGGCATCACTATCGGCCACCGTAATGGTGACTTGTGCCGGATTCTCACTAACCATGCTCGCCCCATCGGTCGCCGTTAAACTAATGACATACACACCGGCTTTATTAAAAGTAATATTGCCAGGGTTTTGAACGGTGGAATTAGGCACCACCCCATTAAAATCCCAGGAAAAAGCCAATAAACCGGTATCATCCGGATCGGTGGCACTGCCAGCAAAAGCCACCATATCCCCCACATTAACACTAAGATCACTCGCTGGTTCAATAATCGAAGCGACCGGGGCAATCACTAATACTCGGTTAGCACCCGCTTGAACCACCTTGATCAGGCGCTGTTCTGCCATGAGGTCTTTAATACCTAAGGTATTGCTCACCGTGAGCTGCACTCGATAGTTTCCGGGTTGGCTAAATTTTAAAAATCCAGGATTTTGCGCTTTGCTGCTGTAGTTAAACGCGCCCGAGCTAATCTCCCATTGATACCTCAAACCTGATTCAGAACCCAGTGCAGCAAACTCAATCACCCCGCCCGGTGCAACGGTCATATCATTCGCCGGTGAGGTAATCGTACCTTCCGGATACACCGACTGCGTCACCGAACGCCCCAAATTGACATCAATACTCTCACGTGTCAGCTGATTGCAATGGGTCGGGGCATTGGCCACGTTCACTGCACCGCCACCGTCAGATAACCCTACACTGCAAGGTACCATCGCCGGTTTGCTCAATATTACTTGCCAGGTTTTGTCTTTTTGTACAGAAGCCACACCGACTTTTTCATTGGTCACATCGTTAGTGACGGTTAAAGACGATTGCTCACCGGTGGCTTTACCAGTAATCGATAATACCTGCGTATTATCATTCCAGTTGGCTTGCGAGATTTGATCGGTGGTGGTGGCTTTGACAGGGAGACTTTCTGAACAACCCATCAGCACCAAAAGAACCGTAAAAAAAATAATAAAAAGATGAAAAAAATAGAGTGGTATTATTGGTTGATTGGTTTTTAAATTTCCATCGGGTATTGCCATATTCTTATTTTCCCCACACGACATCAAGTATCACCACTCGATGTAAAAATGAAAGACATAAGCTTTAAGCAAATGGGGGTGGAATCGGTGAAGCGGAAGACTCCTTGGATGTATTTTAATTAACCTGGAATAACGTGTTAATTTAATACGATATTATTATTGCCAGCGATACCTTGCAACGTAACAAAATATTCGTTGATGTTAGGATCAAAGGCATCTGCTCTCCCATGCAACTTCTTATACTAAGCGCCTCGAGACAAACGAATCGAAATTTCACACAACGTTTATACAGCAAACCATCGCGAAAACTAAGATCTAAACGTTTCTCTCTTCGCTAAGGATAAGACGCACCCCCCACTTGGATAAAGCCAGTTCGCAGTTTGAATCAGTTTTCCGTACGCAATAACTACAAACTAACAAAGGTTTTTTTTATTTTAATAACTTTCCTCAACCATAAAGATAGCTTTTTTTCCTCCGCCACGCAAGCCAAATAACCAACGGCGGCATGCTGTTGACACGTGATTCATAGGGCTAACATTAAAACCGACATTTGCAGCCAGGTTTTGTGATCTCGCTTGAGACCCGCCTCCCAGACTGATTTTTTTTTCGCTCGACAAATCCTCGTTCAGAAAATCCTTGTGAAATCAAATCTCGTCGTTATTTTTATTTCACCAACAATTGATCCACTTTCTGAAAACCACGCGGTAGTTTTAATCCTCGACGACCTCGCTCATTCAGATAATGATCGAGATCAGCGCCTTTCAATACTCGCTGCCGTTGACCGGCCAAGACCTTTAACACCCCATCACAAGGGAGAATCGCAATGCCGGCCACATATTCTTCCATGCTTGCCGCCTTAGCCGCCGGGATATTCATTAACTTGACGCCCTTCCCTTTTGGTAATTCAGGAATTTCACTTAATGAAAATACAATCAAGTGCCCTAAATTTGAAGCCACCGCCACCCATTCAGTTTCAGGGTCTTCAACCAATAAGGGAGTCAGCAACGTTGCCCCTTTTGGCATATTAACAACGACTTTGCCCGCCTTATTACGCGTCATCAGATCGGTAATTTTAGCGATGAAACCAAACCCAGCGTCAGTACTGAGCAAATAACGATCCTCTTCCTTGCCACACAACACCGCTTGAAAAGTCGCCCCATTGGGCGGCTTTAATCGACCGCTAACCGGTTCGCCATGCCCCCGTGCAGAAGGCAAATGATGAATAGGTAAAGTATAACAACGTCCCGTTGAATCTAAAAATAAGGCAGATTGATTACTACGGCCATGCGCACACGCTAAAAAACCATCCCCAGACTTATAAGATAATGCCGCCGGATCAACGTCATGACCTTTAGCCGATCTCACCCAACCTTTATTTGACAAAATAATTGTCATAGGATCTGCCGGCAATAAGACGACCGGATCGATCGCTTGGGCAGCCGCTCTTGACACCATCGGTGAACGGCGATCATCCCCAAATTCTTTGGCATCTTTTTCTAATTCTTTGCGTATTAAGCTTTTTAAACGCCGACTGGAATTCAGAATTTTTTCCAGACTATCGCGTTCTTTCGCTAAGGCTTGCTGCTCACCTTTAATGCTGATTTCTTCAAGTTTGGCTAAATGTCGCAATTTCAATTCTAAAATCGCTTCCGACTGGCGTTCTGTCAGCTCAAAATGTGTCATTAGAGCACTTTTAGGATGATCTTCCGTACGAATAATGTGAATAACTTCATCAATATTCAAATAGGCAATCAACAAACCGGCTAAGATATGTAAGCGATCTAATACTTTATCGAGTCGATATCGTAAGCGACGAGTGACCACATCGGTACGAAACGTTAACCACTCCGACAATATGGTCAACAAATTTTTTACCTGCGGGCGTCCATCAATGCCAATCACATTCATGTTAACCCGATAGCTGCGCTCCAAATCCGTCGAGGCAAACAAATGTGCCATCAGGTTTTCCACCTGGCTTCGACTACGTGGCACAATCACCAGCCGGGTCGGATTTTCATGATCCGATTCGTCACGCAAATCTTCAATCATCGGTAATTTTTTAGCGTTCATCTGCGCCGCAATCTGCTCTAGAATTTTTGAGCCAGAGGTTTGATAAGGCAAGGCAGAGATAATAATATCCCCCTCTTCCTGCTCGTACTTGGCACGCATGCGCACCGAACCGTGGCCAGTTCGATAAATTTTATGGATGTCCTCAACCGGGCTAATAATTTCCGCATCGGTCGGATAGTCCGGCCCCTTAACATACGCCATTAAATCATCTAACGTGGCCTGGGGGTGATCCAGCAGATGAATACAAGCGGCCACGACTTCGCGCACATTATGCGGTGGAATATCCGTCGCCATGCCGACCGCAATCCCGGTCGTGCCATTTAATAACACCATCGGAATGCGAGCCGGCAATACCATGGGCTCGTCTAAGGTACCATCAAAATTCGGCACCCAATCCACGGTGCCCTGCCCCACTTCCGCCAATAATAAATTGGCAAAACCAGCCAGTCGCGCTTCCGTATATCGCATCGCAGCAAATGATTTGGGATCGTCCGAGGAACCCCAGTTGCCTTGCCCATCTATCAAAGGATAACGATAAGAAAACGGTTGCGCCATTAACACCATGGCTTCATAACAGGCCGAGTCACCGTGAGGATGATATTTACCTAACACATCGCCAATGGTACGCGCTGATTTTTTATGTTTATTGGAAACCCGTAGACCTAATTCAGACATGGCGTAAACAATCCGCCGCTGCACGGGCTTCAAGCCATCACCAAGATGCGGCAATGCTCTATCCAGGATAACATACATGGAGTAATCTAAATAAGCTTTTTCGGTGAACACATGCAACGGCATGTATTCCGTCCCATCTTCTTTATAAGCGATATCGTCTATCATTAGTGAATGTCTGCCAAGTTACCTTTACTTTCTAACCAACTCCGCCGGTCTGCCGCCCGTTTTTTTGCTAACAGCATATCCATCATCGCATGGGTTTCATCACCCGCCATCAGGGTCATTTGCACCAGCCGACGGGTATCCGGTGCCACACTAGTTTCTCGCAACTGGAGGGGATTCATTTCCCCCAACCCTTTAAAGCGTTGCACATTCACTTTACCTTTTATTTTTTCTGCACTGATGCGATCAAGCACACTTTGCTTTTCGTTTTCATCCAAGGCATAAAATACATGCTTCCCCACATCAATGCGATACAACGGTGGCATCGCCACATAAACATGCCCCGCCATCACTAAAGAACGAAAATGCCTAACAAATAACGCACATAATAACGTGGCAATGTGGGCACCATCAGAATCGGCATCCGCTAAAATACATACTTTACCGTAGCGCAACCCGGTTAAATCATCTGAACCCGGATCTACCCCAATGGCAACCGCGATATCGTGCACTTCCTGGGAACCCAACACCTGCTGCGAGTCCACTTCCCAAGTATTTAATATTTTTCCGCGTAGTGGCATCACCGCCTGGAATTCCCGATCACGGGCTTGTTTCGCTGAACCACCCGCCGAATCGCCTTCCACCAGAAACAATTCACTTCTCGTGGTATCTTGTGACGAACAATCGGCTAACTTGCCTGGCAGTGCCGGACCACTGGTTATTTTTTTACGAACCACTTTTTTGCTGGCTTTTAAACGTTTTTGTGCATTATTGATCGCCAACTCTGCAATACGTTCGCCTTCATCAATATGCTGACCCAGCCAAAGGCTAAACGCATCTTTGACGACACCGGACACAAACGTAGCGCATTCGCGGGAGGATAAACGTTCTTTCGTTTGGCCAGAAAACTGCGGCTCAGTACATTTAACAGATAGAATATAGCTACAGCGATCCCAGACATCATCCGGCGCAATCTTAATCCCTCGCGGCAATAAGCTTTTGAATTCGCAAAAATCTCGCAACGCCTCCGTCAAACCCGTTCGCAAGCCATTCACATGGGTACCACCCAAAGCCGTAGGAATCAGATTGACATAACTTTCCGTGACCAAATCCCCCTCCTCCGGCAACCAAGCCACGGTCCAATCCGCCGTTTCTCGCTGACCACTCAGACTTTCCGTAAACGGTTGGGCTGGCAATAAAGTCGCACCGGCCAATTCATCCAACAAATAGGCCTTTAAGCCGTCTTCATAATACCATTCATGTTGTTCATTATTTTGTTCATCCGCAAAACTCACCCGCAAACCCGGGCACAAGACCGCTTTGGCACGTAATACATGCTTTAATCGAGACACGGAAAATTTGACGGTATCAAAAAATTTAGCTTCCGGCCAAAATCGTACTGCCGTGCCGGTATTTTTTTTGCCGACTTTAGCTACCTCTTTAAGTTGGCTTGTTTTCTCACCCTGCGCAAAAGCAATATGATACTCAATGCCGTTACGCCGAATATTGACTTCCAGACACTTCGACAAAGCATTCACCACCGACACGCCCACGCCATGCAAGCCACCAGAAAACTGGTAATTTTTATTAGAAAATTTACCACCGGCATGCAAACGAGTGAGAATCACTTCCACGCCGGGCACTTTTTCTTCGGGGTGGAGATCCACCGGCATGCCTCGCCCATCATCTTTCACCGAGACTGAACCATCGGCATGCAAAGTGACCCCGATGGTCGAAGCATGCCCAGCAATGGCCTCATCCACACTATTGTCAATCACTTCTTGGGCGAGATGATTAGGACGACTGGTATCCGTATACATACCCGGTCGTTTGCGAACGGGGTCCAGGCCCGTTAAAACTTCAATATCAGAAGCGTTATATTGTTTATTCATAACAGAAATTTAGATAAGCGATAGTTCATAGTAGCAACGAGAGGTTTAGACACATATCCGTCATGCGCCTAAAAAGCAGGTTTAACACGTCAAAGTTCTGGTTATACATAAACACACTAGAAAGTTTTATAACATCGTGTCAAAAATGAAAAACAGCAGACAATCACGCGTGTAAATCACTGACGCTAATGATTTACACGCGTGATTTGGATTTGATAGATGTCATTACGCTCAATCTATCCTGCGTGTTAATGAATGGAGTACACACTATCACATGAGGTTCCCATTGTTAATCAAAATCCTGGATTAAACTTTGTCGATTCGCTTCGGCTAATGGCTCAACAACGTAATGGTAATGTTCATGCTCAACCCCAGCACTAAGCGCCGCCTTATTTTTCAAACGATCGATCATCACGGTGGTGAACTCGAAACGTAAAAAATGCACGGCGGAGGTTTTTTCTGTATTTTCCCGCACCAGGTCTTCATCCGCCATCGGCCACACTTTGTCAAATCCGGCCACCTGCATCCAAACCTTATTTTCCACCCCCTTCAGCGCCGTGAGTGCTTGACGGCGTTGTTCCACATCCACATATTCGATCATCAATGTCGCTTTAAGATTTTTGCCATCAGGAATCAGCGGATTATAGCTTAGCAATTCTTCGTCAATGCCGGCCGCTTCAAAAATTTTTTCTACTCGCAACATCTCTTGAATCTGATATTGCATGGTTAATTGGTCTTCAAAATATAAGTTCACATGCGGACCAATGGCAATACGTCTTGGTTTTTTATGTGCCATCACGCGCTGACGAAAATCAACACGCAGTTCAGCGTATTTCTCCAAAGTGAACAAATCATTACGCGTTAAATTTTGCATACGACATCTCTATTTTTATAATACATAAAGAATCAGTGTCTCTAAGATCCGGGGTAAGTCGCCTCATTTTATAGGCCACCAGTTAGATCGCTATCACTTAAGGCTCAATAGAAAGATATCACTTGTATTATTCTTGTTTTATTTTACGATCTTAATTTAAACTGCATAAGCTTTGCGGATCAAACTGATCGGGTGTACGGCTTCTTGCACAAACGCCAAGCCATTCTCAATTTGATAACCCGCCATGGGGCAATCGCTACTATAATGGTCTGGTTTTACTTTATCAATGCGCGTTACAATCGGGCGACAAATCTTCTTTGAAATCTCATGAAACTCTTTCTTGACCGCGTACGTTCCATCATGCCCCGAACATCGCTCCACTGTTTCAACGGTCGTATTGGGAATCATTTTCAAAATATCCCGTGATTTAAGTCCAATTTTTTGGACACGTAGATGACAAGCGGCGTGGTACACAACTTGACCTAATGAGCGATTAAAGTCAAGCTTCAACAGGCCATCTTTATGGCGTAGCATTAAATATTCAAACGGATCAAAAATCGCCTGCTTCACTTTTTGCACGTCCTCGTCATTAGGAAACATCAGCGGTAGCTCTTGCTTGAACATCAACACGCATGACGGTATGAGCGCCACAATGTCCCAACCTTGCTCCACTTTTTTCACCAATTCAGGAATATTATGCGCTTTTGCTCGTGCCACAGCCTCCAAGTCGCCTAATTCCAACTTAGGCATGCCACAACATTTTTCTTTGTCAAGCAGCTCAACGACAATTTGGTTATGTCGAAAAACGGCCACTAAATCTTCTCCAAGCAATGGTGCATTATAGTTTCCAAAACACGTGGCAAATAAAATCACTTTGCCTTGGGTTAAACCTTTACTACCAGGGGTTGCTGAAAAATCCATGGTGATCGGATTAGCTAAGCGCTTTCTCAACGTTTTATGATGATATTTAGGTAATTTGGCATCGGTATGAACACCGAGCACTTGTTGCAACACTTTACGAGCAGACCTCGTATTATTGACGGCATTGACCACTTGTGATACCACCGGTATCCCAGCGAGCTTGCCAATGGTATCCGTCGATGTTAGCAGTTTGTCACGTAACGAGGTTCGTCCTTGTTTAAACTTAACCGCCTTGGCTTGCAGCATCAGATGCGGAAAATCCACATTCCATTCATGAGGCGGAACATAAGGACACTTTGTTAAATAACACAAGTCGCAAAGATAACACTGATCCACGACTTTCCAGTAGTCTTCCTTAGCAACGCCATCCACCTCCAGCGTCTCTGATTCATCCACCAAATCAAATAAAGTTGGAAAGGCATGACACAAATTCACACAGCGACGGCAACCATGACAGATATCAAACACCCGCTCTAATTCGTTAAACAAGGGGGCCTGCTGATAATATTCCGGGTTTTGCCAATCAATGGGATGCCGAGTTGGCGCCTCCAAACTGCCTTCACGAATATTTTTTCCTGGCTCTTTCATTGTTTCATTTAACTTCGCCACGTTGCAAGCTCCTTAATCAGCCACTTTACCAACCAGAACTTTCGCCAGCCATCACCAGGCGATCTAGCCCAAGCCACTGCCCGAAAATGGAAAGCCGCCGAGGAAACAGAAAGTATTCGTGCTGACATGAAAAAACACACAGAGCAAGAACAATCATGCTGTTACTCTGTATGTTTCTTAAATTTAGTTATCCAGTTGATCTAATGCTTTTTGAAAACGATTCGCGTGGGATCGCTCAGCTTTCGCTAGCGTTTCAAACCAATCAGCAATTTCATCAAAGCCTTCACTGCGAGCCGCGCTGGCCATCCCTGGATACATGTCCGTATATTCATGGGTCTCACCGGCAATCGCCGCTTTTAAGTTATCCGAGGTCGCCCCAATCGGTAAACCAGTGGCGGGATCGCCCACGACTTCCAGGTACTCTAAATGCCCATGCGCATGACCTGTTTCACCTTCAGCCGTTGAGCGAAATACCGTCGCAACATCATTGTAGCCTTCCACATCCGCTTTGGCTGCAAAATATAAATAACGACGATTCGCTTGCGATTCACCGGCAAAAGCGTCTTTTAAATTCTCTTCCGTTTTACTGCCTTTCAATTCCATGAGAACTCCTTACATTATCATTTATGAGTCAATATTAAATTCTTTAGACAGAGTCTAAAAAAACAGAGGTAACTCTACTGTGGGAAGTATAACCTGTCAACCTGACTAAGGAATGGGCGACGCAATCACTTCCCGGTTTTGCATCCTATCTTAGGCCGTTCTTCCCTCACAAAAACTCAAAATAGAACCACTATCCTTACGCTTTTGTTCACTCAGAACAAACCAATACAAACCCAATCTGAGCGCGAAACAGGGAAGTGATTGCGTCGCCCATTCCTAATCATCACGCCTCACCAAAGTCGATCAGTTCTCGCAATAAAGTGGTGGCATAACATCCCTTATCTAGGACAAAGCTCAAGCGCAGCGTATGACCACTCATCGACCACGCCAAGGTGCGTGCTTGGGCGCGCAAGCTTCTTCGACTCGACACAACCCCTACTCGTACCAAACCGTCAGCTAACTCGGCATGTTGCTGGCCGATTTGAGTTTCAATGGAAGCTGGCTCATGCCCACTTAGTTGACGGCCTGCCCCCCCCACATGGGACCAGTTGGGTGAATATCAAACTGTGCTAGACGCTGGATAACGATTTCATCCAGGGCTTCAATCAGGAAAACACTTTGACAACCATCCAACATGGCGACATCACCCACCAACGCCTGATCCCACGTTTTTTCGCTCACTCGTTGCGCCAATACATGATTAAATATCCATGATCGAGCCGCTGAATAATAAATACCCTGTTTGCGTGTTTTGCGAATCGGTTTGTTTGATCGAAATAAAGCCAACGCCTGATGGATGTTTGAATTATTATTGCCAAAGCGTTGTGGCCCCAAATAGTTTGGAAAACCCAATAATTGTACTTTTTTTAATCGTTCCGGCAATATTTGCATATCGCCGTTTAAGTCACGCACAACAATCTCAAATTGATTATGAGATAGACCGCCACGCTTTAGCTTCTTGTCATGCCTCTCGACTTGTAACACCCGCAACTTATCTGAATTCAACGCCAACCAGTCAGGCTCCGCTTTACCCGCCATATTGACACTGAACCACTGCCGCGTCACCGCCTGCCGATCCTTTAAGCCTGCAAACCCGATCGCCACCGGCTTCACTTCAGCATATTTTGCAATATGCTCAGCAACTCATGCCGTATTGCTCTCTTTTTTTTCAAGATAGAGCCAAACATGGGTCCCCTCGCCATGCAAGAAAAAATCAAGCTGCTCCGCCACAAAAAAATCCGAGGCTTGTGACTTTATTACGCCACGCAAGGTGGGTTTTTCAAGCGCATAAGGAAAACGTTGCATTAAAATCAACCAAACGCCTAATTAAAAAAGTGATCCGGCCCAAATCATGAATATTAATCAAGATAATGAACGGATGCGGGCAAAATACACAAATTCACTCTCATTCTAATATATTATGTGAAGGATTTCTCAGTTTTGTCGATAAAACTTCCAACATATCAATCCATTCAATCACTCAATGGGATAAAATATAGATATCGTGGCTAAACCATACAAATTACCAAAACTCTCCAATCCTGATTTAACACAGTTCATTGAATACTGCCATATCAGCCATTTACCCACCAAACAGATCATTATTCGTCCGGGTGATCCCGCCGACAAAATGTATTATCTCATCGAAGGTTCCGCCACCATTACCATCGAAGATGAAAATAGGAATGATATCATTCTCGATTATTTAAATGCAGGTGATTTTATCGGCGAAACGGGGTTGTTTGTTTCACAACAAACACGGGAAGTCATGGTCAGGGCTCGCACCGCTTGCATTATTGCAGAAATCTCTTATGGCCGGCTCCGCGACTTAGCCACCAACAATTTGAAACACAGCTATTCCGCTATTTTATTTGCCTTAGCCACTCATATTTCCTATCGCTTACTGCATGCGAATCGCAAAGTTGGCCACCTCGCCTTCATGGATGCCGCTGGACGCGTGGCGAGTGCACTGATGGACTTATGCAAACAACCCGATGCGTTGACCCATCCTGACGGTATGCAACTAAAAATGAGCCGGACTGAGCTAGGCAGAATTGTCGGCTGCAGCCGGGAAATGGTCGGCCGTGTATTGAAAAATATGGAACAACAAGGACTCATTACCGCCCATGGAAAAACAATCGTGGTCTTTGGTGCAAGAGAATAACGGATGAGAGGCTTCGGGTATACCCAGCGCGCGATGGGTATATCAGCAACGCCGTCAAAACAAATCCACTTTAACCCCGGCTGACATATACCATTGACCGTCAACTCGGCGAAAATACAAAATTTCTCGATCATGCATCGGCTTATCCAAACCTTCACCACGATACGTAACTTGATGGACAATACGCGCCGTGTTCATGATAATCTCAATCGGACCGCCTCCGTGCTCAAACGTCATGGGCTGATATTGTTTAAAGTTTCGCTCCATCACGGCAACAAGCTGATCACGCGTCACACCAATATCATTATATTCAGGCAAAAACAAATTCCGATAAAGCATGATATCATTACTTGCAATCGCCACCGCTCTTTGATCGATAATCGAGCGAATCATTGCTACATCCTGAGAAATATCTTTGCTCCGATCACAGCCAGATAAACTCAGCACAATGATCAACACAAGAACTTTATAGCACTGGGTCCCATACACCACAAGGCTCGGCCATAGGGCTGGATTTGTCGTTAACATTGCACGGTTATACCTTTCGTTGAATATCAACTGACACTGAAAGACGGGGAACCATCAGCATAGATGGCGCGTCTCATTTTCAGGTTCGTTACAGGTATATATCACAATGCATGGCACTCCGGCAAAATATCTCCTTGGCTCAATCATACTCTTTAGCGCAGGACTCGTCGCCGGCACCCAAATGGCAGACCGCAAAGAGGCAAGCGCTGATCATAAATCAACCAACGACGTACTGCCCACCATCGCAGTCACAATGCCAACGAATCCGCCGACCACCCCCTCACCGCCACTGAAGACAACGCTCCAGCAGCTCACAGAAAAACTGGAAAATGAAATTGCAGCCCGAAAAAAACTTGAAGAAAAATTCATCATTCTCGAACAACGGCTCGC
>CAYUAI010000083.1:0-17468 GCA_964442745.1 uncultured Chromatiales bacterium | reverse complement strand
CAAAGGAATACGAAAAGACCCTCCATTAATGGCTTAACACCGAATCACCTGGGTGTGCCAGCGCCTTTTCTCATTTTCACCATCTGCTTTTCGCCATCGCATTCTATTTTGCCAAGCGTATCGACATTTTCTAAAATGAGGCAAGCGCGCTCACCAGTTAGACGGATATACCCATAGGTTATGGGGGTATATCCGTCTATACTCCTAACCCCGGATGCCCAAGGCACTCCCACGCTTAGTCATCGTCATGCACAGGCGCCGCCACTGCCGCCGCGGGCAAAGGTGCAGGTGGGTCCGTAAGATCCGTAAAGGCTGTCACATTCGCACAAATCGAAGTACGTACCTCCATTTGGCTGCAGAGATATCGTGTCGCGGCCTCAATTTCACTGGGATCAAGTGTTTTGAATAATTCGGGAGGCATTTTTTTCACATCCTCTGGGGGCAAACGTAATCGCTGAATCGCCAGCTCAATTTCGGCATCGCGCGCCACACCGGTAAGTACTCCGCCTAGCGTATCCGCCATATTCGATAAATCGACATTAAATTTTGCGCGTGAAATCGTTTGATCTAACACAGCGTTATGGCACTGTGTACACGCTTGCGTGATAATCTGCTCTCCATTCAAACCCGCCATCACTTTAAACCCCATGTCACGCAAACCCTCATCTAATAAGATATCTCGAATATCCGGTAAATCAGTCATGGCTAAGGAACCCGACAAGAAAGCTTGATAGGCCGCCGTCATGTCAGCCAGCTTACCGGCCTCGGTAATTTTAATATCATGATACGGAACGGCGATAAACTGACCCAGTACGGTGTTGTTATAAATTCTTTGCCACTCCAAACTTTTACCGGGTGGAACATTATTTCTCGGTTGCCCAGGTGCTTGATTAATCTGATCCTCAATGACTTCAGAAATGAATTCATTCGGTTGATTAGCAAAACCGTTATCACGAATCAAATCTTCTAACAATTCTGGATCTGATGCACTAATCAACTGAGCCGGAATACCAGCATAATCTTCATTCGTCCCATGTGCAGCCACAAAATCCGCCAAGAGTAACTGACCGCCCGTATCATCACGGAAGAAATGCGTCCAAGGCTCAGCAAGCTCTTGCATACGTAAAATACTTTGTGTGCCTGGCCCATTAGGTTGGTGACAATGCAAACAATCTAACACTGTATTTTGTAAATCAATTTGGCTATAAACCGAATATTCAACCCAATTAGACTCGACCGCCGGCGTTAATAATTCTCCAAGCGTACAGCTATGTGTCAGGCTACAAGCCTGCTTAAATGTAAAAAGAAAAAATTGCAACTCATTGGTTATTCGATCCGATGTCGCTATCTCAACAAATTGATCACCGCGAACAAATCCCATCACCACCAAGCCACGTGATGCTCGGCCCGTCGGTGGTGTAAAAATTAATGCACGTGGATTAAGTGTCGTGGTGAGACGAGCCACCAGTGAAGAGGAATGCCCAATGAGAGTAAACGCCGGATTACCTTGACGACCATTGCTACGACGTCCGGTGGCATTCGGGTTAGTAAAAGCCAACCCCAAAGCGGCTTGTAGCTCTTCCAGACTCGTAATCAGTGGTTGTGTCTCACCACAAAACACATCATGCACCACATTCTGAGCATCCAGACTCGCTAAGCGTGAACACAATATTGCTTGCTGCTCAGCCCCCGTTGGGAAGTTCGCTAATGGTTCATTCGATACTACATTTTCTACGCGAATAAAATTATTAACAATGAAATCAGCCATTTCGGAAGCACACCTTCCGGTACAGCTTGTCGGATCACTTTTCGGCATGTTAGTCTCAATCAACGCGGTTAATTCGCCGATAGGAAGCTCGCGTGTCAGTCCAATATTATCCGCTGTACCCTGCCCATCTTCACCATGACAGCTCGCACACATCTGAAGATAGTCCGATTGAGCGGTGTTCACTAAGGTTGCCCATTCATCAATGGCCCCCAGTAAGCTCCTCGCATCATTTCTGCAACTTGTCGTCCAGCAATTGTGACGATCGACGAACAATTTAGTGACCAGCCGCGAAGCAGTCGGGGTAAGCAAATCAACGACTTTAGCTGATTTTATTTCCGTCAATGCGAACTGAGGATCAGCGTCGGCAACATAAGGGGATTGGCGTAATGTGGTTGGCGCTGAACGACTGTGGCAGCCGGCACAATTTTCTAATAACAAAGGATACAATGTTGATGAAAATACATCGCTGCCGGCTGTCACCAAAGTAATACCCTGCTCGTTAGGTGGAGATGAGGGCGATACAGTCACTCCTGCTGCCCAGTTTTGCTTATTTGTTTGTTCATCAGCCTGCTGAGAACTACAACTGAAAAGTACCACACTGCTTAACAGCAGAACATACCACATAAAGGTAGGATATCGCCCCGTCATAACATTTCCTCACAAAATTACCTAATATATTATTTTATTGTGCTGCAATTTATTCCCTACCGTCTCTTGGAATTTCGGTGTTAGGAATGCCCTTTTAGATTTAGACGTTACGATTGACGACGGCCTGAATACAGGAGATAGGGCTACCAGTAGTATAGGCGATGCAGAAACAATTTGACGAGAAAAAACGCAGATCTAGTCGAACTAAATTCGCTTATGTTTTCGATTGAGTAACTTTCACCAACAGTAAACGCTTTAGGCGAAGATAAAAGGTCGCAATACGCGATAAGGCCGAAATTCTAGCAGTGGTAGATTTTTTTAAGTATATTGACTTTTATATTCCACTACAAGCTCTTTTACAATGAACATCAATTCCAGCGTTCCCTAGCCCAGGATTTTTGTTGATCAGCCGTCAAAAAACTCCAAGCAATGAATCGGCTTATTTTTTGCCCTTGACGCATTTTTATGACGTCAAGCTGCTTAACGCCTAACTGGGTTAATTGCTTTTTCAATGGGCGAATATTATCACCCTTGGAAACTAAGCTGGTAAACCAACAAACCTGCTTGGAAAAACTGACACTTTCTTTCACCATTTTTTTTAAAAAATAAATTTCTCCACCTGGGTAACAAAGCTCAGTTTTCTGGCCACCAAAATTGAGATTAATCGAATCTTCAATCAACTCACCTTTACTGAGATTATGACGCTTACGTTGATTGCTCACCTGCACCTCGGCCATTGATGAATGAAATGGAGGATTACAAAGTGTGAGATCAAATCGATCTTTATCTTGGATAAGATGCTTAAAAACCGCCTGCCTGTCCTGTTGTTGAATCAGCCTAACTAGCTTGCTTAAACAAGCGTTGGATTGCACAATCCAGCGAGCTGACTTAATCGCCACCGGATCTGTCTCTGTCGCAACAAACTGCCAACCATAACTCTGACCGCCAATGATCGGGTAAATACAGTTAGCCCCGGTGCCAATATCTAACACATTAACTTGCTTGCCTGTCGGTATTTTTCCTTGACGACCAACCGCGAGAAGATCCGCAAGATAATGAAGATAATCGGCTCGCCCAGGGATTGGCGGACAAAGATAACCCGGCGGAAGACGCCAGTTAATAACCTGGTAATAATGAGCTAATAAGGCTTTGTTTAAGCAAAGCACAGCTTTGCCATCACTAAAATCGATGGTCTTATCCCCTTTTGGATTTGATTTCAAATAACCCTTTAATTCAGGACAGGTTTGGCTAAGAGCGACTAAATCATAACGTCCCTGATGCCGATTTCTCGGATGGAGCAATGCATGCTTTCCTGTTTTATCCCGCTGCTGGCTGACCATATTTTTATTCACTCCCATACCACGTAAGATATCCTACCTATTCGTCGGCAATGCTAAGTAATGGATACGAAATGACGGACATCTTTCGATCATTTTAAACTTTATCATTTTAGAAAAAACAAACTGACAAACATCTTTCGTTTCACTAAAATGGTCAAACCGATCAGGAACAATTAAAAGATTAATATTTAGTCACATGAGGTTTTCTACAACCTCGTTCGGATTACACAAAAAAAAGCAATTAAAGCGATAATGTACTACGGCGAAAAATTCAATAGCATCACTCATTTAGTGGGCGCTGTTTTAGCGTTGATCGGGTTTGGAGCCTTGCTAGCCGTTAGCATCCAACAAAAAGACCCATCGCTCATCGTGAGTTTCACAATTTTTGGATTGACACTCATCGTCCTTTATACCATGTCCACTCTATACCATAGTTTTCACCCCCCCAAACTCAAAAAAATATTCCAAAAACTGGATCATATCTCCATTTATTTATTGATCGCGGGAACCTATACCCCCTATATGGTGGTTTCTCTTGGTGAAAATAACGGCCTAATCATGTTAGGCTTTGTATGGGGTCTTGCGATTATCGGTGTTTTCATTGAAATATTAAGCCCAAAGCGCATTGAAATCCTACAAATACTTATTTACCTAGTGATGGGTTGGGTATGTACCCTCGAATACTCAAGCCTTCAATCATCCATCCCGACAACGGGCATGGTGTGGCTCACGATTGGCGGAATCGCTTATACCTTAGGTATTATATTTTATGTATTGGATAATATGAACAAACTTCGTCATGCCCACGGCATTTGGCATTTGTTTGTTTTATCGGGATCCATTAGTCACTTTATTTCTATTGTCGCTTATGTGCGATAACTGTCTTTTACTCGATGCTCAAGTTTTTTCTTGATAGTAAGGCGCTAAAAATGCAATAGGGTCACCACTAAGCCACCGCTTGATGTTTTAGTAATGGCGTGGACTCTAAACGCCCCATGTGATGACCATTGACATGGCGGCGTCCGTTGATATTAAGAATTCGTCAGCCTATGTGGACGGTTGATCTTCAGCCAATGCGCGATTCAAGCTAAATATCATGATGACTAACATAATCGCAAATGGTAGTCCTGTTATAATGGCGGCGGTTTGCAAGGCGATGAGACCACCTCCAACGAGTAGCGCGGCAGCCACAACCCCCTCTGTGCCTGCCCAGAAGATTCTTTGTAATACCGGCGGATTCGGATTGCCTCCAGCGGTTATCATATCGATGACGAGTGATCCGGAGTCAGAGGAAGTTACAAAAAAAGTAATGACTACCAGCGTCGCCAGTAGGCTTGCCGCAGTAGTGACTCCAGCCGATAGATCGCTACCGGCGATTTGATGCAAATTATCGAAGAACTTAAATAGAGAGTGAGCCAGATTGTCATTCACGGCTTGGGCCATGTTACCAGTACCGAACAACTCAATATAAAGGGCACTATTTCCAAAAATGCTCAACCATAAAAAAGTGATTAGGGTTGGAACGAGTAAGACACCGGCGATGAACTCTCGCACTGTACGACCACGCGATATACGGGCAATAAACATTCCAACAAAGGGTGACCACGCGATCCACCAACCCCAGTAAAATACCGTCCAACCGTTTTGCCAACTGCCACCTGTGTAAGTCTCATTCCAGAAGCCTAGGTAAAAAAAATCATTTAAATAGTTTCCCAGGTTTTCAACATAGCCATTGAGAATAAAAATGGTGGGACCCACTAATAAGACAAACAATAGTAAGATACCAGCAATGACCATATTTAGTCCAGACAACAGTTTAACACCCTTATCAACCCCGGAAACAACGGATATTGTTGCTATCAGCGTAATTCCAGCGATGAGAAAAATCTGAACCATGGTATTCTCCGGGAGACCAAAGACATGGTTTAAACCTGCATTGATTTGGCTAACGCCTAGGCCCAAGGAAGTGGCGACGCCGAATAATGTCGCGATTGTCGCCATGATGTCGATAAAATTACCCCAGCCACCATGAATTCGATCACCTAATATGGGTTGAAATACGGATCGAATGCTAAATGGCTGGTTTCGATTATACGAGAAGTAGGCTAGTGCAAGTCCCACCAGTGCATAAATTCCCCAAGCGTGAAACCCCCAATGCAGAAACGTCGTCTTCATGGCATCTTCTGCAGCGGCAACCGTGCCCGGTTGAGCACCGTGCGGCGGGGTTAATAAATGATACATGGGCTCAGCAATGCTATAGAATAACAAGCCAATGCCCATACCTGCGCTAAATAGCATGGCAAACCATCCCAAACGCGAAAATTCGGGCTTCGCTGCTTCGCCTCCAAGGCGAATACCAGAGAATCGGCTAACCATCAGGTACAACATATAACCGAGAATTAGATTAGTGGTGAGGACTAAAAACCAACCGGTTTGGTTGGCAATCCACGCCTGTATAGTGCTAAAGGCGCTGCCAAGCTGTGTAACAAAGATCAAGCTAGAGACCACAAATGTAAAAATAAGCACGCAAGATATCGCGAATACCCAAGGATTAAGATCCAGTAACACCGTTTCACCACGACGGTACACCCAATTTTTCATAGTTCGTGCCTATAGTTGTTATCGGTTCATCGCCTGGCACGGATTACAGTCCATTGTCTCATACGATGACTAGGTAATGATGTGTTGTTACTCGGGTATTATTTTTGGAAAAGAAAAATGCCCCAGGCTAGGTAACCACTTTTGCCACCGTTGATCCAATGGTTCAGCCCTTTTTTCATGCGCTCTACATAGTCGGCAGATATTTTAGATACCAATATCGCTTGGCGGTTTTCGGTTTCCTCTAACACACGACTATAGTGAGCGATCAATTGATCGGTACGCAATTCAAAACTTTTCTCTTGTAAACCCCTCGCTTTGCAGGCATCCCTGTAGAATGCTGGGGAGCCGAGTGAAGATAAGTGGATACGGTCGAGAATCGGTTGTAGTACGCCAGCGGGACAATCATCGGACTGCATCGGGTCGGTAAATAGAAATTGACCGCCGGCCTTCAAAACTCTCGCGACCTCAGTGATTACTTGAGGACGATTACCGCTATGTAAAATGGCGTCTTGAGACCATACCACATCAAATTGCTCATGCTCAGCGGGGATATTTTCGAAACTAGCATCTAACACGGTTATCCTATCGTTGAGGCCTTGCTGCTGGTTTAGCATCCTGGCACGTTGGTTTTCTTTTTCACTCAAATTGAGCGCCGTAACTGTGCAGCCGTAGGTTTGCGCTAGGTAACGTGCCGCACCACCATAACCAGATCCAATGTCTAACACATGACATTCATTCGTTATTGTTAACTTGTTTGCCATATGCTCAACGGTACGTCGGCTGGCCTGCGTTATAGGATCTTCGGATTTCTCGTACAAACCAATGTGTATATCCTCGCCGCCCCAAATTTGCGCGTAAAAATTATCTGCATCTTCGCTATTGTAATATTCCCTTGCAGTAAGAACAGCTTCCGAATAATGGTTTGTCATTGCTGCCTATTCCTCTTCAGTGCTTTCTTGATACGCTTTTTGTGCTACATGCACTAAAAAATCGGGTTCATTGGCTTTAAAGGTCTCCTGAAAGTCCCCGAAGGTATCAATTTGTTGAAAACCTACCTCATGCATGAGGCGTCGCGTGTATTTTTTACGAAGAGGGAACATATTAAGATGGTATTTTGATTTATCGGGAAAAGTATAAGAGAAGCGAGCTAGGCCTTCGTCAACATGGACGGGTTCTGCGACGACTTCACGACCACAATAATAATATTTGTGTTTGGTTGAAAAGCCTTCGTCTAGAATCGAATCATAATTTCTTTGATCAAGAATCAAAATGCCGTCATGATTTAGGGTGGCGTAGTATTCGGCTAAAGCCTTGCGACGATCATGCTCGTTAAATAGATGGGTGAATGAGTTACCGAGACAAATAACTGCGTCAAATTGTTCATGAATGGTTCGGTTTATCCAGCGCCAATCCGCTTGTACGGCCCGCAAAAGGTGGCCACGCTTACGTGCATTGGCGAAGGCCTTGGCCAACATCTCCGGGCTACCGTCCGCGCTTACTACATCAAAGCCTGCGCTAAGTAGTCGAACCGAATGAAATCCCGTGCCCGTAGCCACATCGAGTATCCGCTTGACGCCATGGGAACGCAGCTGTTCAATAAAAAAATCACCCTCACTTTTCCAACGCTGCTCCCAATTGATTAGTTCGTCCCATTTTTCGACAAAACTGGTTACATATTCTTCCATGTAATGGTTGGTGTCTCTCACGGATAGCGGATCGCTTCCGAATGCTTGTTTACAATGGGTCTTGTTCACTATACCTCTCCAGTATTCAGAATCAGCACATCACACATTAGGGGCAGCCACCGGCTGCGAAATGCTCAGATTGTTGCTAATAGTTAGTCAATTAGCGCTTGAGTAACGGCGTAGATTTTTACTACACACATAATTGACAGGGGCTAGCCCTAGATTTGAGACTCACCACGATGACTCAGTGGATAACGAAGACTTACTAGAATTAAATAAACTGCTAGAAACCGGTGAGAGTGTATCGCGTATCAGCGCAAAGAACAAATATTTGGCGTAAATACGAGCGAAAAACAGGGTATAATTCGAATAAAAGGACAGGAAAAATGGTTCTATTTTAAGCTTTTTCGATAGAACAACCGACCAAATTTTCGTCTCATGCTCATGCCCTCAGCGGCATTTCACTTCTGATAAGCAACAAACTGAATAAAATAAGATCAAAAATTTCCTACTAGTAAAAATTGCCAGATGACGGTAAAATCTGTATACAATTCACACTACCAATTTAATGCAACACAGGAAGCAACACATTGAAAGCCGTAATTTTTTTAATCGTCATTCTACCCTTTGCCTTCCTGTTAACGGCTGAATTCGATGAACCGCCGGAACACTTGAAGACAGAAAAAGAAAAGCTTGTTGATCTGTTAGAGGATCTTACCTTTAACACGCCGAAGGAGATCATTATCTTGTCCAATGACGATCACTTTAACCCAAAAACACGCGTAAAAATTAAAACCCTGATACTAAAAACAAACGAAGAATACTTACCCAAGTCCCCCCGAATTTCGAATAAAGCACAAATCGTATTAGATGCGCTAAAAACAGATCTCCCAGCACATGATTTTGGCGAACCTACAAGCACACAAGCACATTCGTTCAGATGGCTAACACCAAACTCCGAGTGGCTAGTTTCCTCGGTTGAAACATCGAATGGATATTTTTCGCGATGGAAAAAAACAACCGATGTCCATCAATTCAGCCGAGATGAATAAAACATTATAACAGTATCTATGTACAGCAACAACTTTGCATTAATTTGTATTCATAGGTGGATATTTTTCTCGTAGGGTGCGCTACGCGCACCAATACCCAACCGGCTAAGGTTGGAGAATCGCAATGGGACTCCATCCGTTAACCGTGTTTGGTGCGCACAGCGCATCCTACCTTTCCCCATCACTTCAATGTTGACGCTACACTAGCACAAACTGATCATTCCTCTCACGAAAATTAGTTACCTATTATTCAGGGGTAATACATTATTCTGACGCGTTGGTGTTTTTCGGTATGTTATCTGCTTTCTTAAAACGATTATTGATGAGCCTATCAAGCTCCACTTGTATTCAATCCATTTGAGTCATTCTCTGTGGAGATAAAATAACCGATGGAAAATTTAATCGTGATATTTCGGCTCGCATTTTTTAGTCGAGCTTTAATGTCCAGTGTCAACGTTGGTATGTGGCTTTCAATATGGGCAATGTCTTTGGGATACTCCTCCGTGGTTTATGCCGAGATGGTGCTTAATTTTGGTGTTTACACGTCAGATATGCCTTCTACCATGGTACGCAAATTTCGCCCAGTGTTAAATCAATTGGAAAGACATTTGGCATCCTTGTTAAACCAACCGGTTCAAATTAGATTACAAGTTGCAAACTCCTACGAACGTGGTATTGCAGACCTCGTGAATGAAAAAGTGGACTTTAGCCGCCTTGGACCGGCCTCTTATATTGTTGCGAAAAAACAAGCGCCGGGTATCAAGATCATTGTTGTGGAAAGCAAAGAGGGAGCAAGAGTATTCAATGGTGTCATTTGTGTTGCACAAGACAGCTCAATTCAAAATGAGAAAGATTTAATCGGTAAACACTTTGCTTTTGGCGATCAACACTCGACAATTGGACGCTTCCTTGCGCAGAAATACCTGCTAGAGCACGGAATTCGAGCCAAAAATCTAGAGACTTTTGAATACTTAGATCGGCATGACAAGGTGGGCATGGCGGTAGCGAGTGGACTATTTGACGCTGGGGCGTTAAAGGAGTCTACCTTTCGAAAACTGATAAAAAAAGGGAAAAAATTACGATCCATCGCCGTTTTTCCTAATGTCACTAAACCTTGGGTAGCAAAAAACCGCTTACCAGAGCACGTTTTTATTGCCTTGCAAAAAACATTGCTTGATTTCAGCCCGACGGGATCATTGATTCAAAGTAGAAAAAATAGATTCTTAAGGGGAACGGATAAGGATTATTCAGCGGTAAGAGCAGCGATAAACCAAAATTTCTTATTTTTTGAATGAAAACCAATTTTAGGCCGTCGACCCGCTTATCTCGCCCGGCCTTTGAGCAAATAGGGGCGGCAAGCGCTCCAATAAATATTGAGTAACTTCAATCTCCTTCGTCACTATTAAACACTAGATCACCGAAAATCGGTTAAACAAAAGAGACAATAAAAGACAGCTTATGAAACTAAGGCATATTACATTTAGCCAGTGGTCAATAAAACACCAGATTTTTTTGATATTATTCTTGCCAGCCTTGCTTGTCTCTATCGTTGGCGGTAGCTTACTCTATCAATATGAACTAAATAACTTACTTGATAAAATGCGTCTGCAACATAAAGTTAAGTTCAATATTTTACTTGCCGGTGCGCTAGAGGCAACCATTGCGGAAGATATTTTATTGTTAGAAAGTTTATTTTCACGGGCCAATAAATATGATGAAGACCTTTATCGTATCACGGTGCGTGATGAATATGCTCGTTTGTTATTTTCTTGGCAAGCGACGACGAACACCTCCTCCGTCATAGAAAAGAAGTTTGTCGATGTATTCGAACTTGAAGGGGAAAATTTTGGCCAATTAGAAATTACTTGGAATATGCAGAAAATTCACAGCAACATCCAAAAACAATTACTTATTGAACACCTTTTTTTGACGACAGGATTGCTTACACTCGTTTTGATTATCATGGTATTTTTGCATCGTTTAGTCATTAACCCACTCAGGCTTGTTAACCATCAGCTCCATGCCATCGCAGCGGGAGACAGAAAGAGTCGATTGTCAGTCTCATCCTCAAAAGAACTCGCCCGCGTGTCTGACTCTGTCAATGAGCTGTCGTCAGTATTAGAAGTACATGAAAAGGAGGTTGATGCCAATATTTCACGCTATAAAGAAACCGAAGAAACCTTACGACAAGCTCATCAACAAGAAGAAATAGCGCGTCAAAAATCCGACGAGATATTAAAAGCAAAGAGCGAATTTTTAGCGGTGATAAGCCATGAAATACGCACTCCGATTAACGGTATCTTAGGCATGGCACAATTATTAATGGACAGCGAGTTAACAAATCAACAACGTGAACATCTGGATACGCTATTATTTTCTGGGAATTCTTTGCTGTATATCGTTAACGATATACTTGATTTTTCAAAAATCGAAGCCGGCAAATTGGTATTAGATCCGGTTGCTTTTGATTTAAAAAATACCATTCAAGAGGCTTGTCGAATACTGAGGGTGACAGCCCAAGAAAAAGGGTTATCACTGGATTTTGAATATACCGCTGAATGCCCCCAATGGTTGATCGGCGATGCGGGTCGCATCCGGCAAGTCTTATTAAATTTGCTCAGTAACTCAGTCAAATTTACCAAACAGGGTTATGTTTGGTTACAAATCACAGGGGTAAAAAAACCTGAAAATAAAGCATTAATACATATTATCGTCGAAGATTCAGGCATTGGTATTGCGCAAGAGGCTCAATCCACTTTGTTTGATGCATTTACCCAAGCCGATGCCTCAATGAGCCGACGATTTGGCGGTACCGGTCTTGGTCTAGCCATTTGTAGAAAATTGATCACCCAAATGGGAGGAAACATAAAATTAGAGAGTACTCCTGGCCAGGGGACTCGCTTTTTTGTTGATTTATTATTGCCACTCGCCGAGATACCTAGTCAGATCGATCAACATAAAGCGCCTCCACCGTTATTGACTAACAATTCAGTGTCACCCACCCCCATCACCAATAAAATTGCAACCCAACAATCAAATATTCATGTGTTGTTAGTGGAAGATAATATAATTAATCAAACAGTGATGACGGCAATGTTAAAAAAATTAGGATTGAAGCCAATCGTGGCAAGTAATGGGATTGAAGCATTAAAATGTTTGGAAAAACATCAATTTGATTTAATTTTAATGGATTGTCAAATGCCGGAAATGGATGGGTTTGAAGCCACTCGAATTATTCGAACTCGGGAGAAAAATTACCGCACACCCATCATTGCGGTGACAGCTAACATACATACCGAAGATCGTAATCGCTGCTCTGATAGTGGCATGGATGATTTTATCAGTAAACCTCTATCATTAGAAACATTAACTAACGTATTACAACAGTGGACAAACAAACCCTCGGATAAGTTCGATTGCAATCTGTATCTCAGTACCCGCGAGCTGGGTTAGCGTAGTGTAACCCAACCCTGTCGGTTATTATTGCATCTCTTGCTCTAAATACTCATGACACGAGTCTCGACGATCTCTTCCTACTCGGCGATCTTCACTCATCGGCTGAGTCAACTCGCGTCTGTCATTAATACGACGCTCAATCAGGCCATCATTGCGAATGTAGACAACCTGCCCTGTTGAAAAAAGTTTAGTGGCGTCTTTTACTCCACTGACCGTTGTCTTGCCAAACTCTCTCGCTAAAATCGCCATATGAGATAACATACCACCGATTTCACTGATAATTCCCTCAACCTTTGGCAATAATGTGGCTAGATCAGGATCCATATTCTTAACCACAATAATCTCTCCTTCTTTCACTGAATCGATTTCACTCAAATCAAGCAACACTCGAATCGATGCCACCTCACTTTGCTTGCCCGCGATTCTTTGCCCTTTAATCGCACCGGTGGAGTTAGACTCAAAAAGAAACTGACCGTCATCATCTAGATCTGTTTTCTCAAGAAAAGACAAAGAAAGCACCGACGGCGGATCATTCTTAAGTAAGCATGCCCTTGTAGAAAAACGCTCACTCAGTTCCTTCCGCAGTGTCTCTGTGACTTCAAAGTCATCACTGAGCAATTCATCTAAATTGAGATAAAATATTTTACCATCCAATTGATAGCATGTATCCAAATGCAGCAATAGTCGACGAATCGAGGCCAAAGGCTTCATACAATAATGTTTCGCTTCTTCCTTAAGATTTTGGTACGCTAACGCTCTTTTCACTTGCGCCTCTAACATCAAGGGCAGATTCATCGCGAAAGGAGTCGTATCTTCTATTATCTCTTCAGCCTTTGATATTTGAGCCAACAATTTGGTTTTATCCTCAAACTCCCGAGGTTCAGACAATTCATAGTCATGATGAGATCGATGTCCAAATTCTGCACAATACGCCTCCAAGGAAACCTTCCCCTGCTTCACCTCATATAGTCGCTTAAATGCCTTGCCTGCCATACTCGACGATGAATGCGTCAAATATTCGTTAGGATCCAAATTCTTTTTTAACAAAGCCTGTCTTGCCGACTTCATATAAAATTCGGCGGCAATATTAATCACCTCGGCTTCCATATAGTAAGTTTGTATAAACTCGTTAATCCATTTTTTCAACAGCTGTTTCAGCTCGACACCAGTCAGTCGATGGAAATCCAACGCTTGCCGCAAAGTCATTTCCGTATTAAATTCGGGAAGAAAACCTTCCTGAAATGTCCGTTTTATTTCATCAGCCAACTTAGCCAACCGAAACGCGGCCATCGTCCCTGGTGTTGTTGTTCGCTTTTCACTTTCTAGCTGGTTGATATAGAGCTGGCCAAAAGCAGTCTCAATCAAAGCGCCTGAATCCTCGTCAATCTCATAATTGATACCTAAGCGTTGACAGGCCAAGTCCACACACCCCTCTTCATCCCACATTTTCTGCATTAATGACAGCGAAATCGGTGTGGGTTTCGGTAAAACTTCAGACAACTCATTTTGCATAAAAGCCGGTTCAGAACGACCTTCACTCGCCCCAAGAGAGAGGATATCCACAAGACGCTTTCGTTCACGCTCCAGTTCGCTTTTAATATCGTCACTATGAGAAGATCTCGTGGTAATATCACGTGTTTGGATAATAAAAAACTGCCCATTCTTGTGCGCCCACTCGATATCTTGCGGAATGTTTCGCCCTTGCTCTTCTAAGATTTTTCCCTCGATTTTGCGGGCCAGCGCCAATAATGGTTTGACATCAAAAGGCGGGGCGCTAGTTATTATGTCACCTGAAGCCCTGCCTATTATGACAGTTTTAGGTGTTTTTCTTCCAGAAACAAGATCATCAGCTAACCCTTGAATATACTCCAATACGATTTGGCCACTGTGTGTTGGATTTTCCGTGAACAAAACACCCGCATAGTCAGGGTTAACTTGCTCTTGGACAACAATACTGCCACTCAGTGGTGGATCACTTGAATAAACTGTCGCCCGTTCACTCACATAAGAAGCCACCACTTTATTGAGTTCATTCATCAGACTTTGACGAACCACATTGAGCCGTGTTTCATAGATTCCTGCATGTGAATTCTCCGCACCATCCTCGTTGCCACCCGAGGAGCGGGCAACCACCGTCTGAGCCCCAAGCTGATCGAACCTCGATAAAATTTTTGATTCAAACTGATGAATACCTTGCTTGATCATTTGAGGTGGAATCACAAATCCATCGGGCACGGGAATTCCCCAGCGCAACATTCGCGACAGATTGACCGCTTTATTACCTGCGCCATTTATTCTATCCGCCACCAATAATGGAGTAAGATCGTAGCTCTTATCAGAGAAATTAGAATACGTATCATCGACGCTCTTCTGCGATTTAGATTCTTCAGCCGCAGAAAGTCGTCGCCTTACCCATTCGGCTTGAAAAAACAGCAATAGGATGCTAACGGATAGATAGATATTGGTCGCTGCTGATAAATTAATTGTCAAAACAAAAATCAACGCTGACACGGCAACATATATCATGAGCTTTAATCGAGTACGATGAGGAGAACTAAACCAGCAATGGAAAAAAATTAAGGCTGACACTAATACCGGCAAAATATACGTCTCATCCTTGTCTGCAAGCGCCAGCCATAAAAAGCTTTCGGTGGACTGAACAGATAATCCTTGTACCGCGAAAAACATTAACATGAAAACAATAATCTGGAGCGCCGTCCCGATAAAATTTTTGCCTGGTGTCAATCGATGTTTGCGATACATGGCTAAAATTTTCTTGGAGGATCGCCGAGGATTATCTTTATTCTCAGCTTTAATTTGACTAATATCCGGGGCAATCAGTGATAATACCGCATTATCACGGTCCGACTTAATCGTAATCGGTGCCACCACAATGCGAATCGCCGTGACGAGCAGGAGAATGGCCATGACCAACGATCCTGTGGTGGTATTCAACCACGCCAAAACCACTTTAAACGGTTGTGCAGCCCACTGCATTAAATTCGTATCACGATTACTTTGCCACACATCAACATAGGCCTTAGACGCTTTGGTTGTTGCAAATTCATAGGGCGTTGTATACCGTCCAAGAAAACGCATCCCTTTTCGAGAAAGTTTCAGCCCGAGTATTTGCCCATAAAAACAAGATCGCTTGTCATAACAAGGGGCGATAACGGGTTTATCACTAGGCAATTTATCCATCGCTTGATTAAGCTGATCTGTCGTCAAAGCGCGTATGGTTAGATTAATCGCCCCTGGCAGATGGCCACGATTAAATTCACCAGGATAACGGACATCAATAAACTGAACAGGCTCCTCATCTAATAATTGATAAACTTGTTTGGTGTCGAGTAATGTATCCCTATTTTCATAATCTGCAATTTCCCTTAGCGATTCCCTGTCCGCATTCACACTCGCTAAGGGTCGGTCCTCGGCAATCCATTTTTCAAATCCACCGATTAAAAACTTACAATCCAATCCTTGTTTTGAAAACTCAGTGCAAAGTTCAGAGCTGCGATTTCCGCTGTAACACATAAAAACATTTTCATGATTTGGTTTAAAAATAGCCTCTTTATGTAACCGCACATCGGGATAACGTACTGATAATGTATCGGCTAGCGAACCTTGTTCAATCTCCTCGGTTTCTCGGACATCAATAATATTAAGCGGCTTACCTTGATCTCGCCAGCGATGAAGCGTATCCGTAGAAATGGCTTGAGGATGAACAAGCTGATCACTAAATCCCAGTGTTTTTAACGAAACATCACCGACTTGTTGGCCATTCTCCACCGAACTACGCCACAAGTTAGTCTGCAATCGCTCATTTTTATCATCGACTTGCTGACTATGCTGAAAAATATTGGCAATCACAGACACCAGTAATAATCCCAGTAAAAGGTAAAACCAGCGACGCATATTTTTTGGCTTAGAAGACTTTAAGCGGCGTGAATTCATTAAACCCGCGCCCAATAAGGCGGTTCCTAGACCTAACAGTTGAGCGGCAGAGGCAAACATATTGATCACTAAATCGGGACTAGGAATCGCCAACGCTGTCGAGCAAGAAAATACAAATAGCGCGAATATAGGGATGATGAAATCACCGGAAATAAATGAAGGGCGCCGCTTTCCTGGCGAATAATTACTCATGTCTAGACTCCATGTTAATATACTGTAACTGATTGCTCGCATCTACGAACGAAAGAACTGATCTCCGAAGTGAATAGCAATATTCTTATATTGGCTACATTCACAGCAAGTCGAAGAAATAATAAACACAACTCCCCTACGAGCCTATTTTTGGTAATACCATTTTCCCTAAACCGAGTCACTCGGCATTTATTACATTTTTGTTACAGTATTAGAAAATATATATAAAGTTACTAAATAATCAAGAAAATAAGCTAATAATTTTTTAAGGTGTAACAAATAGCCCAATATATGACCATCCAATGTGAACAAGCAAACCCAGCAGAAAAACGGGCGGAAGATGGTTTGGTGTCCAAATTGGGTTTGTATTCGCCTAAAGCACCTTCCGGCTATCTGTCATCATATTTCTCTGGTTTCAATCGCGCTGTCTCTATTGATGCTTACGGGCTTCCAGTAGACTTCAGGGGAAAGTCCGTTTATCCTTCCCATCCGCAAAACGTAAGGAATGGGAAGTTATTGCGTCCCTATTCCTAAATAACGAAAGGAGATCCAAAAATGAAAAGCAAATCCATATCAGCCCTGATGGTGATCATGGTGGTTCTATCCGCATCCAGCGCCTATGCAGATACACTTTTACCGGACGGCCAATATACGCTAGATATTTCTGTTCCAGATAATCCAGATAGTCCATTGATCGGGGGAAGAATGTTCATTGATACCGACATGGCCATCGAGCCGGCCATTGCCCTAAATCTACAGTCGAAAGACAGTG
>CAYUAI010000082.1:0-17545 GCA_964442745.1 uncultured Chromatiales bacterium | reverse complement strand
ATCGATCAAGCCTCTATTATCAAGTGGTCGGCGAGAGTGACTTGAACCTATTGTTTATGAGATGACTGGATAAACAGTACACCCTTACTCCCTTTGATGGGGTCAACAAAATGACCGAATATTTGTGTCAGTTAGGCCATGAAGTCAACGAAAAAAGAGTCAGGCGATTGTTGAGCGACTGGTTATATTTCACTATTCGTAATGCGTCCACATGCGAATAATTTTTACAATTTTTTCTTTCTCATACACTTGATACACAAGCCGGTGTCGAATATTGATTCTTCTTGAATAGGCCCCAGCAAGGTCGCCTACTAGTTTTTCATAGGGTGGAGGATTTTGGAATGGATTTTCTTGTACGACTTCTATTAGTTTTTTTGCCTTACTTTTAAGGCCGAACTGACTGACTTTTTTGGCATCTTTTTGGGCTTGTTTTGTATAGACTATCTCCCAACTCACCAATCAATATCCTTTGAACATTCAGAGATATCCGCTTTAAGCCCCTCTTTAATAGATTCACGCATACCAGGAGCTGATAGTAAATAAAGTGTCTCATTTATTGCATTCCAATCACTTTCCGAAATGAGCACAGCATTATTTCTTTTTCCTGTAATAACAATAGGCTCGTGAGACTCAGCTGTCTCATCAATTAGGTTATAAAGGTTCGACCGTGCATCTGTTGCTTTTAATACTGTCATTTCACACCTCCAATATACCTATAGCGTACGTTTTTCCGTACGCTATAGCAAGGAGTTTTTTGAAATTGTAGGAGCCAAGCTGTAATGTCCGGTTTGAGCAAAGTTAAAATGTCCGGTTTGGGTCATATCCAAGGAGGCATAATTGATCAAAGGGGCGTTCATATTGAGTTATCAGGAAATAGACCGACTTGAGGTCATCAAGTTATTGGAATCAAAGCACATCAGCCAACAAAGCGCCGCCACCAAGCTGAGCTTGTCAACCCGTCAGGTCAGGCAATGACAGAAAAGGTACCAGAAGGAAGGTGTGACAGGGTTGACCTCCAAACACCGTGGCAAAAAAAGCAACAAACAAGCTTCACACAAACCAACCTCTGACCAACCTTAGCCAAAGTCAGTCTTGACAAAACATGATTTTCCTGCGGAACGTGTGGATAAGCTGAGGGATAATGCTAAGACGTTACCCACCAGCTTATCCACACTAAATCACATTTTCCAACAAGCGGCCGTGGCAAGTAAAACGTCGCTTAAAAGCTGCCTGCGGCGCAATAACGAACAATTATTTTTTGATTTAAACCGACAAAGAGCGGACACTTTAACTTTGGGTTGACAATCGAACTTGCGTAAACATTCACTTCCTTGCTCAATCATCGCCTACGCTTGATTTTTGAGGCGGGTAAGGTGGTGCCATCGATCTCTGAGTTCATGGAAATAGGGCTTATCACGACACGCTTCTTTGAAGCCTTTGACTAACCCCGCGCCTCGGTCACGGGCTAAACCTATGGGGCAATATGATTATGTTGGGATTTCTCGAAAGTGGTTTTTCCAGGTGTCTGAGCTGCGATTTGGTGCGAGTTCTATGCGTAAAATAGCCGTACTCACCGGCTCGACTGTCATGAGTATCGGGCGGTTGTAAGCAAATATTTCGTCACCTAAAACCATGACATAATGGGTTCTGTCGGTTTTCCATGTATCAGGTAACCGTGAGCCATCGGCCTAATGGATCATCACACATTATTTGCATTTTGTTGTTTGGCGCGTTGCATTTTTCGGTCGGCGTTGATGAGCCATTTTTTTATGCGGTTGGCATCGCCAAACTTGGAAAGTTTTCCCCAGGAATTAAGCAACACAATGATGACCGGGTGGTTGGCGATTTCGGCGTGCATGACGAGGCAATGGCCTGAGTCGGCGATGTAGCCAGTTTTACTTAAACTGATGTCCCAGTTTTTGCGCCTCACCAGTCGATTGGTATTAAGGAATTCAACTTTCCAGCCTGAACGAAGATCCGTCACGCTGTCTTTACCGGTGGTTGTCATTTTGCGAATCAGTGGATATTGGTAGGCAGCCGCCACCAGTTTAACCAGATCTTGTGCGGTGGAGACATTGCCGCTGTGTAAGCCAGAGGGATCTTTAAACGTGCTACGGTTCATGCTCAGTTGTTTTGCTTTTTTGTTCATGGCGTTGATAAACGCTTTTTTTCCGCCGGGATAAGTCCGCGCTAGCGCGGCCGCTGCTCGGTTTTCAGAGGCGGCTAAGGTGATGAATAAGGTGTCGTGGCGTGACAATGTGGTGCCATAGCTCAAACGCGATTTGGATCCTCTTAGGCGATCTCTATCGGCCCGTTTTATTTTTATTTTTTCTTTTAACGATAACTTGGCATCCAGTATTACCATGGCCGTCATTAATTTGGTTAACGAGGCAATCGGCATTTTTTTATTCGCTGCTTTGGTGTATAAAATATCACCGTAGGTTTGATCGAGTATTAAGGCGGTACTGGAGCGCAAATATAAACCTTTAGGATTGATGTGATTTTTTATTGGTACAGCGGCTAATGTTTGATCCGAGGGTGGGTGGCTGTTGTCTGCATAAAGGGGGTTGATTCCACCCGCTTGCAGGATAATGACGAACAATATACATGGAACAAATTGATAGGCGTTGGTTAATTGCATAATTTTTTTTACGTAGATTGCTTAATCAAAGATCGTTGTCAATACAAAAAACATACCGGATTCACATGGTTGTTTGGCATTGTGCTAAATTTAGCCAATAAAAATAAGCCACCAATGAATCATGGGTGGATTGTGTCATAGTACGACTTCTTGAAACAAGCGAATGCTCGGATGTCATTTATCGGCGTTGTTATACCTTTCAAAACCAACCGATTTGTGGTAGAGCCGGGGGGCGTGCTTCCGTGGGTCATGTGTTCATGGTTGGCTCGTTTCGGAAGTGAAAACAGAACTTGAAATTACAAATGACGACACCCATTTATATATACCGCCATCTAGCAAATATTTTCGCAAAGGCATGATTGAAAATTAATCTAATTTAATTCAGCCTATCATTTTCTAGGTGATTATATTTCGCCAAAAGCATGTGAGTACGGTTTATTTTTAAGGAGAGTGTGAAAAGTGCCCATCTATGAGTACGAATGTAAAAGTTGTGGCCATCGTTTAGAAATGATTCAAAAAGTGAGTGATTCGCCGGTGGTAGATTGTCCCAGGTGTGAGCAGCCTGAATTGAAGAAACTCATTTCGGCGGTGGCTTTTCGCTTAAAGGGGAGTGGCTGGTATGAGACTGATTTCAAAGCGGGAAGTAAAAAAAATTTAGTGGAGGGGGAGAAAAAAACGGACTCAGCGGGTGGTGATAAACCAGACAAAACGCCTGAAACGAAAAAAGACAGTGCCAAAGACAGTGCTCCGGCGACTTCTTCTGCCGCGACGAGTAAAAGTGCAACGAGTCGTTAAATGAGTTTAGCCCAGAGCAAGCATTTACTGATATGCGCAGGTAAATTAGCCTAAAGACCAACGATTTAGGCTGAGCTATGCATTCATTGGTTGCACGATAAACGCCAAGATCGTAATATTTGTCCCCCTTGTGAGCAATAAATAATCCGGAGATAAGTAAATGCGCAGCCATTATTGTGGCCATATCAACGACACTCACGTTGATGAGACTGTTACCGTGGTGGGATGGGTTCATCGACGCCGAGATCATGGTGGTGTGATATTCGTTGATCTTAGAGATCGAGAAGGTCTGATTCAGGTGGTATTTGATCCTGATATTGCGGATGTTTTTCAGACGGCAGAACGCGTACGAAATGAATATGTGTTGCACATTGAAGGGCGGGTGCGTTTACGTCCAGAGGGAACCACCAATTCGGATTTGGCGACGGGTCAAATTGAAGTGTTGGGAAAGCAATTAACGATTCTAAATCATTCCGAAACACCGCCCTTTCAAATCGATGATAATGATGTCTCTGAAGAGCACCGGTTACGCTATCGTTACGTTGACTTGCGTCGTCCGGAAATGTTGCAGCGATTAAAGTTGCGCTCTGAAATCACGCGTTATATGCGCTATTATTTGGATAATAATGGTTTTCTAGATATCGAAACGCCGATGTTAACGCGGGCGACACCGGAAGGTGCTCGCGATTATTTAGTGCCCAGCCGTACCCATCCGGGATCGTTTTTTGCCTTGCCTCAGTCGCCGCAACTCTTCAAACAATTGTTGATGGTGGCGGGGATCGATCGTTATTATCAAATTGTGCGTTGTTTTCGCGATGAGGATTTACGGGCAGATCGTCAGCCGGAGTTTACTCAGCTCGATATTGAAACGTCGTTTTTAGACGAAGAAACAATGATGAGCCTCATGGAAAAAATGTTGCATGAGGTTTTCGCCAAAGTGCTGGAGATTGATTTACCGGCCTCTTTTCCTCGGATGAGCTATGATGATGCCATTCGCCGTTTTGGCTCAGATAAACCCGATTTACGGGTGCCCCTGGAGTTAGTCGATATTGGTGATTTATTAAGAGATGTCGAATTTAAGGTTTTTTCAGCCCCGGCCAATGATCCCAAAGGGCGCGTGGCGGCTTTACGCTTACCCAATGGTGGTGAGTTGCTTAGCCGAAAAGCCATTGATGATTACACCAAATTTGTGGCGATCTATGGCGCAAGAGGCTTGGCTTATATCAAAGTGAATCGTCTTGAACAAGGGCGAGATGGGTTGCAGTCACCGATTTTAAAATTCTTACCGGATGAGGTGATCGATGGAATCATGGAGCGTACCGAGGCGAGCAATGGTGATCTGGTTTTTTTCGGTGCTGATAGCGCGTCGATTGTGAATGAATCTTTGGGGGCGTTGCGGGTTAAATTAGGCCATGACTGCCAGTTAATAGAGGATCAGTGGCGACCGCTTTGGGTGGTTGATTTTCCCATGTTTGAGTGGGATGAAAAAGCAAAACGCTGGACTTCCCTGCATCATCCTTTCACATCACCTCGCGAGCAAGACCTGGATTATTTAGATACGGACCCAGGTGCTTGTTATTCCCGAGCGTATGATTTGGTGCTCAATGGTGTTGAAGTGGGCGGTGGTTCCATGCGTATTTTCCGGTCTCAGGTGCAGCAAAAAGTGTTTGCCGTGCTGGGGATTGATGAACAAGAAGCACAAGATAAATTTGGCTTTTTATTAGATGCGCTTAAATATGGTTGTCCGCCACATGGAGGGATTGCCTTTGGTTTAGATCGCCTGGTGATGTTAATGACGGGTGCTCAGTCCATACGCGAAGTGATGGCGTTTCCGAAAACACAAACAGCCAGTTGCCTGATGACTAAGGCGCCTTCGGAAGTCAGCTTTGAGCAATTAAGCGAGCTTGGGGTGCGATTAGCGCCAAAAGCCAGCGACTAATATGCGCGTTTTGCATCACGTTTTTTTGCGGCGAAGAAATCGATTAAGCGATTTCTTTTGCTAATGTTTCGGGACGCTTGTCAACGTCGCTTGGCGAGAGTTTGTTGAGCAGCTCAGTCTGGGCGGGTTTGTTCCGGTAATGCCAGCGGGTGACCTTGAAAGAAAAGGGATTCAATCGAATTAAAATAACCACAAAGATGATGCTGGTGACTAATTCAAACAGAAAAAATATCGCGGGGGCCTTATCGAGTAAACTGGCGAAGCTAAAAAAATAAAATATTAATAACATGCCAATGGTAACACCGGTATAGATTTTGACGTTTTTTTGGGTCATTTGGATTTTTTTGATCATTTCAATACTGTCATTTTGTTGCATCATTTGCTTCTTCACCTGAATCAATGGTCGGATGTTACCACGCTTAGGAAATGGACGCGAAATTCACTGAATACATTGACTTTATATGGCGGCGATAGGTGATCTATTGAATACAGTATGTTAGATTGGGTTGCATTGACTTTTGTCGAAGCTGGCTATAAATCCGCCGCAACGGGTTATTTATTGACAGCTGGTTTGACTTTTCGGGATGAAAAATGACGATAGAACACAAATTGATGAGGAAGCAATGTGCTTGAATTTTTTCTAGATTATGGCTTGTTTTTAGCCAAGACGGGAACCATCGTTTTAGCGATTATCGTTATCGCTGTTTTTTTTAGCCTGTTATTGATGCGTGGTAAAAGCACTTCGCATGAGCATATTGAGATTAAGAAACTCAATGATCACTATGATGATTTAACATTAACACTGAACTCGCAAATGTTAGCGAAGGAGGATTTTAAGCATTATCTTAAAACATCCAAGAAAAAACATAAGAAAGAGAAAAAAAGCACGAAGGATACGCCGAGAAAAAGACTCTTTATTTTGGATTTTCACGGTGACATTAAAGCGTCTGAAGTGACTGAGCTACGAGAGGAAATTACGGCGATATTGACCATTGCTTCCGCTGAGACGGATGAAGTGTTTGTCCGCCTGGAGAGCCCAGGTGGGATGGTGCATGCCTATGGTTTGGCGGCTTCCCAATTACTGCGTATTAGAAATAAAAATATACCGCTCACCATCGGTGTCGATAAAGTGGCGGCGAGTGGCGGTTATATGATGGCGTGCGTGGCGAATAAAATTATCTCGGCCCCTTTCGCTGTTGTTGGTTCCATTGGTGTGGTTGCACAAATTCCCAACTTTAATCGTTTGTTAAAAAAACATGATGTGGATTTTGAATTGATTACCGCCGGTGAATATAAGCGTACTCTGACCCTTTTTGGTGAAAATACTGACAAGGCCCGCGAAAAATTTAAACATGATATCGAAGAAACCCATGAATTGTTTAAAGCGTTTATCTTGGCCAATCGCGATATCGTTGATTTAGACCAAGTGGCCACCGGTGAGCATTGGTTTGGCACGCGGGCCAAAGAATTACGCTTGGTCGACGAGTTAATGACAAGCGATGATTATTTATTATCAAAGCGTGATGATGCCGATCTATACGAAGTGAAATATGAAGTCAAGAAAACCATCGGTTCGAAATTTGCCCATTTTTTATCGAATACCGCTGATCGCCTCAGTTTGTTGTGGGTGCGGCGATCTCAGGAAAATCAAATGCAATAAAAAATGAGAGGTATTGTGGTGACCGCCTGGGGAATGGAAATGAAATAACTTTTTCAAGTGGCGTTCAGATTGGATTTCTATTCGCCGACAGCGCCGATGATGGGAGAACGTTTTTCAATCCAAAAATGCTTGGCTCGGCTAGCGCTGCATTTTTTTTTCGGCAAATGGTTTCTTCCTATCCTTGTTATTTCTACGGATGAGTTTTTGGCGACTTAATGTCAGAATGATGGGGAAGCTGTTGGGTTGCAACACACCGGTATCCCTAGCATTTTTAATAATAATTGCGTGCCATCTTTGCTGAAATGCGATATGATGCCCTGTTTACTATTTGTTTAATGGGTTTGGCTGCTTGTGGAGAGAAAATAGTGGAGTTGAGTGGGGGAGAAATCCTAATTCAGTTTTTGAAAGATGAAGGGGTAGATATGGTTTTTGGCTATCCCGGTGGTGCAGTTTTGCACATTTATGATGCCATTTATGGCCAAACTGATGTTCAACACATTTTAGTTCGCCACGAACAGGCCGCGACTCATGCGGCGGATGCTTATGCCCGAGTCACCGGCAAGCCCGGCGTGGTATTAGTCACGTCAGGACCCGGTGCGACTAATGCGGTGACAGGGATTGCCACGGCGCACTTAGACTCGATCCCGATGGTGATCATCACCGGTCAGGTATCTACCGCTTTTATTGGCAGCGATGCGTTTCAAGAAGTGGATGCCGTTGGTATTACCCGTCCGTGTGTGAAGCATAACTTCCTGGTGAAAGATGTGCGTGACTTGGCGGTCACGTTGAAAAAAGCCTTTTATATCGCAAGTTCTGGGCGTCCTGGACCGGTGGTGGTGGATGTACCGAAAGATATCACTGACCCAGGGATTAAGATCCCCTATGAATATCCCAAAACAGTGCATATGCGGTCTTATAATCCGGTGACTAAGGGGCATCCAGGGCAAATCAAAAAAGCGGTTAATCTTATTTTGTCCGGCCACCGGCCAATGATTTACACCGGCGGTGGTGTTATTTTAAGCGAAGCCAGTGAAGAACTCAGACAATTTACTCGGTCACTCAACTATCCGATCACGAGTACCTTAATGGGGTTGGGCGCTTATCCAGGGACAGATCGGCAGTTTTTAGGCATGTTGGGCATGCATGGCACGTACGAGGCCAACATGGCTATGCACGAATGTGATGTATTAATTGCCATCGGTGCCCGGTTCGATGACCGGGTGACAGGTAAGCTCGATCTGTTTTGCCCGGCCGCAAAAATAATCCATATTGATATTGATCCTGCCTCGATTTCAAAAACCGTGCGAGTGGATATTCCGATTGTCGGTGATGTAAAAAATGTCTTGCAGGAAATGAATGCGCTATTGCAGGGCAGTCAGCGACCCGACTCCGGTAAATTGGAGAAGTGGTGGTTGCAAATCAAGGAATGGCGAGCCAAGGATTGTTTGGCCTACGATCGACGCAGCAATTTGATCAAACCACAATATGTATTGGAACAGCTCTATGAGAAAACTCAGGGGGAGGCTTATGTGACCTCTGATGTTGGGCAACATCAAATGTGGACCGCGCAATTTTACAAATTTGATCGTCCGCGGCGTTGGGTGAATTCGGGTGGCCTCGGTACCATGGGATTTGGTTTGCCGGCGGCCATGGGCGCACAATTGGCAAAACGCCATGAGACGGTCGTTTGTGTCACGGGAGAAGCCAGTATCCAGATGTGTATTCAGGAGCTCTCTACCTGTCTGCAATACGGTTTACCCATTAAAATTATTAATTTGAATAACCGTTATATGGGGATGGTGCGGCAGTGGCAAGAGCTTTCCTATGAAGGGCGTTATTCCATGTCGTATATGGATGCCTTGCCTGATTTTGTTAAGTTAGCGGAAAGTTATGGCCATGTGGGGATGTATATTGATAAACCGGAAAATGTGAGTGCGGCACTTGATGAGGCTTTACAAATAAAGGATCGATTGGTTTTTATGGATTTTATTACGGATCAAACGGAAAATGTCTATCCGATGATTCAATCAGGTAAAGGCCATCATGATATGCTGTTATCGCCAGATCGGGAGCTTGCCTAATGCGTCATATTATTTCTATTTTGCTTGAAAATGAATCCGGCGCATTGTCTCGCGTAGCTGGGTTGTTTTCGGCCAGGAATTATAATATCGATTCGTTAACCGTCGCGGCCACTGAAGATCCCTCGTTATCGCGGATGACCATTGTGACCCGTGGCTCTGATGAAGTGATCGAGCAGATTACCAAACAGTTGAATAAATTGGTGGATGTCATACGCCTACAAGAATTGACCGAAGGTCAGCACGTAGAGCGGGAGCTGTTATTGATCAAATTGTTAGCCGAAGGCAATGACAGGGAAGAATATAAACGGTTGACTGAAATTTTTCGCGGTAAAATCATTGATGTGACCGATATGACATTTATTGTGGAATTAACGGGGACGGGTGATAAGTTAGATGCTTTTTTACGGGCGGTAGAAGGTAAGAATATATTGGAAGTGGTGAGATCAGGCACCACCGGCATTGCCCGCGGTGCAAGACGGTTAGAAGTTTAATGCGTGCGGCCTCCTTTAGAGGCTGTTTGGTTAAAAAATGAATCGGCTGCCAAGCCATCTTGATGACTTTTCGCTCGATATTTTTTAACCAAGCAGCGTCTTAAATTAAGCATCTCATCCCGCGCTTCATGCGCCGGTGAGTACGGAGTCGGGTGGAGCAAGCGAAGTGAATCCACCTATAGTGTGCTAGGTCAGGTGATCTTTAATAAGGTTCTACAGAAATTTTTATTCAGGCGGCAATGCAGCAAGTATCTACCGCCTTCAGAAACACCTTTGTGAAATGCAGTGCTCATCGCGATTTTCACACATTCAGGCGTGAAATGTAGGTTAGGAATCATTATTGTTAGTGTTTAAAGTGTTGGAGGAAACATGCAAGTTTATTACGATAAAGACGCCGATCTTTCTTTAATCAAAAATAAGAAAGTCGCCATTGTTGGTTATGGTTCACAAGGGCATGCCCATGCCAATAATTTGAAAGAATCTGGGGTAAACGTTGTGGTTGGCTTGCGCTCGGGGTCCGCTTCGGTGGCTAAAGCAGAAAGTGCCGGATTATCCGTCAAACCCATTGCTGACGCCGTGAGTTCCGCCGACGTGGTGATGATACTGGCGCCGGATGAAAATCAAGCGGCCTTGTATCAATCGGATATCGAGCCTAATCTAAAGCAAGGCGCTGCTTTAGCCTTTGCCCATGGTTTCAATATTCACTTTCAACAAATTGAGCCGCGTGCTGATCTGGATGTCATCATGGTGGCACCGAAAGGGCCTGGTCATTTAGTGCGTTCCACTTACCAGGAAGGTGGTGGTGTGCCCACGCTGATCGCGGTACATCAAGATGTTTCTGGCAAAGCAAAAGCGCTGGCCTTGTCTTATGCCAGTGCGAATGGCGGCGGACGGGCCGGTGTGATTGAAACGAATTTCCGGGAAGAAACCGAAACCGATTTGTTTGGTGAGCAAGCGGTGTTATGTGGTGGTGCAACAGCCTTAGTTCAAGCCGGATTTGAAACGTTGGTCGAAGCGGGTTATGCCCCAGAAATGGCGTATTTCGAGTGTTTGCATGAACTCAAGTTGATTGTTGATTTGATGTATGAAGGGGGGATTGCGAATATGCGTTACTCCATTTCCAACACTGCCGAATATGGTGATTTAACCCGGGGTCCACGTATTATTACCGAACAAACCAAACGGGAAATGAAAAAAATTCTTCAAGAAATTCAATCGGGTGAATTTGCCCGAGAATTTATTTTAGAGAATCAAGCGGGGGCGGCGACACTCAAAGCAAAACGCCGCATCGGACGTGAGCATGCCATTGAGAAAGTGGGAGAGGGTTTGCGGGATATGATGCCTTGGATTAAAGCCAAGAAGATTGTTGATAAGTCAAAAAATTAATTTTAATCACCGACATTGGGCCGCTTAGCGATTGAATATCGTCAAGCGAGATCAAACGATAGGCTGTCCAATGTTGGTCATACAATCAAGTGCTTTAAAAATCGCTTGATCTTTTCCTCAAGTCATTGATGGCTTTTCTATAACGGATTAGGCATGGTATCTAATCGACATCCCTTCATTGCGCGAGAAGGATGGTTATTAACCGGTATTGTTACTTTTTTTTCAATAATCGCTGGCTTTTTCATTAACTATTCTGCATTTTTCTTGTCTTTTACTATTCTCTGTATATTGCTGTTCCTTTATCGAGATCCAAGGCGCAAAATTCCCTCGGTGCCATTGGGCATTGTATCGCCGGTGGATGGTGCAATAACGATGATTGAACAAACAATCGAACCTTACCTTGGACAACGTGTCATGAAAATATCCATCAACATGCATTATTCTGGTGTTTTTTCAGTGCGTAGTCCACTGGAAGGAAGAATTTTACACCAGTGGTTACCCGGCAGTGAGCGGCATCCTCAAGTAACGCATTATGGGCTGTATGTGCAAACTGATGAAGGCGATGATGTGATTTGGGCGATAGATAACAATTCCTGGCATCAATTGAAGTGTTATGTGCAGCCCGGTGAGCGGATGGGGCACGGGCAACGGTTTGGCTTTATTCTCTTTGGAAAAAAAGTGGATATTTACTTACCATTGCGCTGCCGAATTCAAGTTAACATCGGTGATCATGTTAAATCAGGAAGCGATATTATCGCTACCATTATTCACAATCGAGCCGTCCATATTCATTCAATGGATGGTGCGTGATCCTTATTGGTTTTAGGAATTAGTATGCTTAGATGGAGTTTAATTAACGTGGAACCCTCTCCCAACGGACAAGCTCGCCGTAAAGGCATTTATTTGTTACCTAATTTATTTACCACAGGTTGTTTGTTCGCCGGCTTTTACGCCATCATTTCTGCCATTAATGGTCAATTTGAGCAGTCGGCGATGGCCATATTTGTGGCCATGGTGCTCGATGGATTGGATGGGCGGGTGGCAAGACTGACGAACACCGAAAGCGAGTTTGGTGTGCAATACGACAGTTTGGCGGACATGATTTCCTTTGGGTTGGCGCCTGCACTGATTATGTTTGTTTGGTCGCTCAATGAACTGGGAAAATTAGGCTGGTTGATTTCATTCGTATACGCGGCGGCGGCAGCGCTACGGTTAGCCCGTTTTAACACCCAGGTAGAGAGCGTAGACAAGCGCTTTTTTCAAGGGTTGCCAAGTCCGTCGGCGGCGGCAGTGATTGCCGGTATGGTATGGATTGGCGAAGAATACAATGGTGGGGCAGACGACTTAGCAATATTTGCTTTGGTATTAACGCTACTCGCGGGGGTATTAATGGTGAGTAATATGCGTTACTACAGTTTTAAAGATATCGATTTCAAAGGAAAAATACCGTTTGTCACGTTATTAGTGATGGTGATGGTGTTTGTTTTTATTTCCATTGATCCTCCTCAAGTTTTATTTTTTATATTTTTAGTTTATTTATGTTCAGGGCCTTTTTTAACAATCTGGGGGTTGCGGCAAAAAAGGGCAGAGCGACGTATGAGTGGGCAGGATACGGATAAAAAAGACGAAGACACTAATTCCACACCGAGGTGATATGATTTTTTGGACTCTGAATTATGACAGATAGACTGATTATCTTTGATACCACTTTGCGTGACGGTGAGCAAAGCCCTGGGGCGTCCATGACAAAAGACGAAAAAGTCCGCATTGCAAAGGCTTTGGAGCGTATGCGGGTGGATGTGATTGAGGCAGGTTTTCCCATTGCCAGTCCGGGGGATTTTGCGGCCGTCAAAGCCGTTGCAGATGTGATCAAAGAGAGTACCGTTTGTGGTTTGTCAAGAGCGCTTGATAAGGATATTGATCGGGCGGGCGAAGCATTAAAAGGGGCCGAACGTCCTCGCATTCATACCTTCATTGCGACCTCACCAATTCACATGAAAATGAAATTGCGCATGGAACCTGAGCAAGTGCTCAAACAAGCGGTGGCGGCAGTCAAACGAGCGCGAAAATATACCGATGATGTGGAATTTTCACCGGAAGATGCTGGGCGTTCTGACGTTGCATTCTTGTGTCGTGTGTTAGAAGCCGTCATTAAGGCGGGGGCAACGACGGTAAATATCCCGGATACCGTGGGTTATAATGTGCCTGATCAATTTGGTGTATTGATTAGCCAATTGCGTGCGGGCACCCCGAATTCTGACAAAGCTATTTTTTCTGTTCACTGCCATAACGATTTAGGGTTGGCGGTGGCGAACTCATTGTCCGCCGTTATCAATGGGGCGCGGCAAGTGGAATGTACCATCAATGGTTTGGGAGAGCGTGCCGGTAATGCGGCGCTAGAAGAAGTGGTGATGGCGGTGACAACTCGGCGAGATGTGTTCCGTTGTGAAATAAATGTGGATACCACTCAAATTGTGACGGCGTCCCGCTTGGTATCGGGCATTACCGGCTTTGCGGTACAGCCAAATAAGGCCATTGTTGGTGTCAATGCTTTTGCTCACGAATCAGGCATTCATCAAGATGGCGTGCTTAAGAGTCGTGAAACCTATGAAATCATGAGAGCCGAAGATGTGGGCTGGTCGGCTAATCGCATGGTGTTAGGCAAGCACTCTGGCCGAAATGCGTTTCGTACTCGCTTGCAAGCGTTAAATATTAGCTTTGGCTCAGAAGAAGCATTAAATACCGCGTTTGCTCGATTCAAAACCTTAGCCGATAAAAAACATGAAGTGTACGATGAGGATTTACAAGCGCTGGTATCTGAAGCCAGTTTTGAGGCAGAAAACGAATGGGTGAAGTTGACTTATTTGCATGTTTGCTCGGAAACCGGTGAGACGCCCTACGCACGAATCACACTGACGGTTGAGGGGAAAGAGCAATGTGCCGAAGCCACCGGTGGTGGACCGGTGGATGCTTCTTTTCGGGCCATTGAGCAGATCATTCATAGTGAGGCGAAATTACAATTATATTCAGTGAACAATATTACTCGCGGTACGGATGCCCAAGGTGAAGTCACCGTTCGTTTGGCAAAAGAGGGGCGCATTGTCAATGGTCAAGGGGCCGATACTGATATTGTTATTGCTTCAGCAAAAGCCTATATCCATGCGCTCAATAAATTGACACAGCCCAATGAGCGTTCGCACCCTCAATTAGGGGACGTATAGATGTATCATTCATATGCCCGCACGTGAAGAATATTTAAAAGCCTTAGGTATTCCTTACTGGCAAGCAAAACCGGGCTGGTTTGCTAACGATCATTCAAAGGCTCAGCTTGATAAGATGGTGATGCCTGATGAGCCAAGGACTGAAGTGGTACAGAACACTTCGCCATTGAAGAGTGAGACAACGGTGCTGGACTGGCCAAGCTTGCGGGCCAAGGTGAGTCAGTGTACCGGTTGTCAACTCCATGAAACACGGACTCAGGCGGTCTTTGGGGAGGGCAATGAGAAGGCTGATTGGATGATTATCGGGGAAGCACCTGGCTATGACGAGGACAAACAAGGTGAACCATTTGTGGGGCGGGCGGGCTTGTTACTTAACGAGATGTTATGTGCTTTGGGCTTGCAACGGGAAGCGGTATTTATTGCCAATATTCTTAAGTGTCGCCCGCCGAATAATCGGAACCCATCCGCGCAAGAAGCGCTGTGTTGCGAACCTTATTTGCAACAACAAATTGCACTAGTCAAGCCCAAAATTATTCTAAGCGTCGGGCGTGTTTCGGCGATTAACCTATTAAAACAGCCATTGGATACCAAGGTCGGTAGTTTGCGTGGTAAAGTACATTATTACGGTGAACAAGCGATTCCTGTGGTGGTGGTATACCATCCCGCTTATTTGTTACGTTCACCACGGGAAAAGGCGAAAGCTTGGCAAGATTTGTTGTTAGCTAAGCAAACCTTGAGAGCTAACTTATGAGTGCTGTCGTACAAGAAAATCTGCACATACGGCCAATGTTGTTGACGGATTTATCCTGTGTCTTAGCCATTGAACAAGAGGCCCATATTTCACCCTGGACGACCGGTATTTTTCAAGACTGTTTGCGGGTGGACTATCAATGTGACGTATTAGAGCATCATGCGATCATCAAAGCGTATGGCATCATGTCCGTTGCTGTACAAGAAGCTCATATTCTCAACCTGTGTGTGTGCAACGCTTCTCGACAACAGGGTTTAGGGCGGACATTGTTATACCATTTAATTGACCAAGCGAAGCAACAGAATGTTGACATCATGTTTCTTGAAGTGAGGCCATCTAATGTGGCGGCGCTGGCTTTATATGATGCGCTAGGTTTTGATCAAGCAGGTACTCGCCCCGATTATTATCCAACGGATTTCGGTGGACGTGAAGATGCGTTGATTCTGGCCAAAGCCATATAAGGAAATGAATCTTGCCTATTGATCAATCGAATTTTTTCTTGGAGAAGTGTCATAACCGAGTGAGAAGCGTAATAATATAAGCGGGATAGCTCGACCATCAATATGATTCCAATGCTTCGACAGTTTTAGCGCACCATTTGAAGGGCCACCTTTCCGATTTGAACTTTAATCTTAAAAACTATTGCCCAAGAATATATTCCGCGCTGGGAGAAATGACAAAATCCATGTGATCATGTAGCACAGCGCCTGGTGGCAGATAAGTGGAAAAAATTGTCCCATCCTTTGCCCGCACATCAACCAAGTCTAAAGAAGGCTCTGGCACAGAACCGTACATATTTCCGTCGGAATGATACGCCAATACCACAAACAACATTTCTGAACCATCAGGTGTAGGGTCCATGGGACACCACGCCAGCATTCGCTCGAACTTCGCTCTACCTTTTTTATCTGGCACTACGGCATTGGGCACGCCACTCAAAGGTTGTGGTACGGGACTCGGAAAATCAGCACCTGGCGGAGTCGTTTTCCATACCGCCCACATGGTATACAGTCCTTTTGGAATCAAGTTTTTAAATTTAAATTTTACTTTTGCAGTTCCATCAGCTTTACAGTTTATTTTCATATCACCTTTAGCCATACGCCACTTACCAAGTGTAATCGGGTCACTGGGAGCACTTTTTGAAGGCGGTAGAGGATTACGTTGTATCGTCGAAGGAACAAAACTTCTTAAACCACTTGGATCAACAATTATCGCCACTTCCCTAAATGGTATGTTTTTCATACGAGAATCCATATCCGGAAAGCCTAACAGATCAACAGAAAAATCTAGATCAGTTGTGCTTACCAACAATAAATCATCACTGCAATTCGATGGAGATAAGGCCAAAGCTTCAGTCGCATCTGGTGCGGAATTATATGAACCCATGGCCGCTCCATGGAAGTCCTGAGGAACTGGCGCCCCTATTGTTGGGAAACGCCATATTGGCTGACCACAATATTCATTAACACCAGTCACAGGCATACCTTTAACTTTAAAGGAGCACATACCAACATAACCATACATATCTAATTTGTTATCGCCAGCGAGTACAGTTGGCGATAACGCAACAGTTAATATAGCCCCCAACAATAAACCCGCCGCGTTACTACATTTTAATAGCTCTTTCACATCCATTATATTGAACTCCTTCATCCTTCCATTTTAGTTAATTGCTAATAGCATACTCTATCCGCATTACTGGAAAATTTGCCATTTGCCTCAAGCCATCAAAAATATTTCGTAAAGTTACTTTTTCATTATTACTCTTTTATTTTTACCTACAGGTTAATACTCACGAGCTTTAATTTCTTCAAGTTGTACTGTTATAATTAACCTGGCGTTGCTGAATAGTGTTCGTTAGAGTTTTGGTAATTAGATATCATCCAATGTCTCAGCCTCATGCCTAAATCCTATTTTAGGTAACATCAGTGCATGAGTTGATACATCAGCATTCTGCCGCAATGCCCATCTGACCAAACGTCGACACCGGAAAGGGTGTTTTTCCAATTGGCAACGATCTGTTTGCTGCATTTATCTGTCAGTGTTTCAAGGTAGTATCGATATGCGATGTCTGAATTTTTGTTTTCTTTTAGCGCCGCATAAACAACGCCAAACACTTCTTCTAGCGATGTCGATTCAATAGTCTGTGCCGCAACTTTTTCTACGTCTTGCACATAAGCTAAAGCCTGTTCAATATCGGAACGCTCACCGAGTATCCCTAAGTGACCCGTTAGGATTCGATCAAAATCGTAAGCCAAAATAATATCAAGGATCGAAATATAAGCCTCGATATCAGGTGTTACTTCAAACTCTTTGAAGGGCGCATACCCTGGAGAAATAGTATCAATTGCAATAAGAAATTTGTTTCGAGGTAAATATATAAGTGTGTCAGCATCTGTAGAGTGAAAGTTTTTAAGGCTACTGAATTGAATTGATTCTCTTCCAACAGTTAGCGTAAATTCGTCTTCAAAAGTTGTATTAGGAAGTATAATATCTGGATTTTTCGCTTTTTAAGGCTATCTGATTATAGTGGACCCTAAAAATCGGACAGTCTGTTAAGATACAGCAACTGACGAGAAA
>CAYUAI010000081.1:7248-17611 GCA_964442745.1 uncultured Chromatiales bacterium | reverse complement strand
GAGCACCACCTTGACATGGTGGGGGTCGGTGGTTCGAGTCCACTCGCGCCTACCAGAATATATATGGACATCACATGCATGTGATGTCCTTTTTGTTTTTATCACGTGATCTTTGGTAGGGATCACCACTGAAGCCGATGGATCATTATGCCTGTCATTACACTTCCCGATGGCTCTCTACGATCATTTGATCGGCCTGTCACTCTTTATGACGTGGCGGCGGAGATCGGTGCGGGTCTAGCCAAAGCCGCTATCGCTGGAAAGATCGGTACGACGCTTGTCGACACCTCTTATCTGATTGAAGAAGATACTGCGCTTGCTATTGTGACTGCTCGGGATGATGAAGGTTTAGAGGTGATTCGTCATTCGACAGCACATTTGTTAGCGCATGCTGTCAAGCAATTATTTCCCAAGGCGCAAGTCACCATCGGTCCGGTGATTGAACATGGTTTTTATTACGACTTTGCTTATGACAAAGGTTTTTCACCTGAAGACCTAGTGGCTATCGAGCAGCGTATGCTTGCGCTTGCCAAGCAAAATATTCTTGTACAGCGAAAAGTGATGCCGCGTGAGCAGGCCATCCATTATTTTCGTGAGATGGGCGAAGAGTATAAGGCTAAGATTATTGAGGAGCTACCTAAAGACGAAGTCATTTCTTTGTATGAACAAGCTGATTTTGTTGATTTATGTCGGGGTCCTCATGTACCGAGCACCGGTTTTTTAAAAGCTTTTAAGCTGATGAAATTAGCCGGTGCCTATTGGCGAGGTGACGCGAATAATGAAATGCTGCAACGTATTTATGGCACCGCTTGGGAAGATAAGAAAGCCCTGAAAGCGTATTTGTACCGCTTAGAAGAAGCGGAAAAACGTGATCATCGAAAACTCGGCAAACGATTGCAGTTATTCCATACCCAGGAAGAAGCGGCGGGTATGGTATTTTGGCATGAGAAAGGCTGGGCGATTTACCTGGTTGTGGAAGATTATATCCGTCGTGTGATTAGCGATGACTACCAGGAAATTAGAACGCCGCAGATTGTAGACCGTACCTTATGGGAGAAATCGGGTCACTGGGATAAATTTGGTGACGATATGTTCACCATTCAGACCGAAAACCGCCAATATGCGGTGAAGCCCATGAATTGCCCTTGCCATGTGCAAGTGTATAATCAAGGATTAAAAAGTCACCGCGATTTGCCATTGCGACTGGCTGAGTTTGGTTCATGCCATCGAAATGAGCCGTCAGGTACGCTGCACGGCTTAATGCGAGTGAGAAATTTTGTGCAGGATGACGCGCATATTTTTTGTACTGAAGCGCAGATTCAAAGTGAAGTGGCGAGATTTATCGATTTATTGTACCGGGTATACGCCGACTTTGGCTTTGAGCAAGTGATTGTTAAGTTATCCACTCGTCCAGAAAACCGAGTGGGGGCTGATGCGGTGTGGGATAAAGCGGAGCATGCACTGGAGATGGCTTTGAATCACAAAGACATTGCTTGGGATTTGCAGCCAGGGGAAGGGGCATTTTATGGCCCGAAAATTGAATTTTCTTTAACTGACTGTATCGGGCGGGTGTGGCAATGTGGCACCATCCAGGTGGATTTTTCCACGCCTGAGCGGTTGGATGCGCAATACGTTGCCGAGGACGGTAGCCGCCAGGTGCCAGTGATGTTGCATCGGGCAATTCTGGGTTCGTTGGAACGGTTTATCGCGATTTTGATTGAAAACTATGCTGGTGCATTTCCTGTTTGGCTTGCCCCGATTCAAGTCATGGTCTTGAATATTACGGATAATCAGCAGGAATATGCAATGAATATTGCAAATCAACTAAAAGGGCGGGATTTTCGAGTAAAAACCGACTTGAGAAATGAGAAGATCGGTTTTAAAATTCGGGAGCATGCGATGCAGCGTGTCCCCTACATTATCGTGGTGGGGGACCGGGAAGTGACTGAGCAAACGGTTGCAGTACGCACCCGTAGCGGTGATGATTTGGGGTCGATGTCATTAGCGGATTTTGTTGGCCGTCTGTCTACCGATGTGGCAAGACGGGCTCGTTCTATTGTGGAGGGATAACCAATCGCTGGAAAAAAAGATGTTCGTTTAAATGAGGAAATAACCGTACCTAACGTTAGGCTTATTGGCGCTGACGGAGAGCAGGCGGGTGTTGTTTCCACAGCAGATGCATTACGTGCGGCTGAAGAGGCGGAGCTAGATTTAGTGGAGGTTTCACCCACGGCTGATCCTCCGGTATGCCGGGTAATGGATTACGGTAAATATCTTTTCGAACAGAATAAAAAGCAACAAATTGCTAAGAAAAAGCAAAAACAAACTCAGGTGAAGGAAGTTAAATTTCGACCTGGGACTGAGAAAGGCGATTATGAGGTAAAACTACGCAACCTGATACGCTTTTTAAACGATGGGGACCGAACCAAGGTGACATTACGTTTCCGAGGAAGGGAAATGGCTCATCAAGAATTGGGGCGAAATTTGCTCAAGCGGGTAGAACAGGATTTGAATGAATACGGTGCTGTTGAGCAATACCCGCGTCTTGAAGGTCGTCAAATGGTGATGGTGATTGCCCCTAAGAAAAATAAATAAATTATTTATTTAATGTATTTCACCGGGCTGTGGGATTTTCTGTTTTCTGAGAGATGAACTGGCGTCATGTCTAGATTCGCATGATATGGTGGGATATTATATAAAATCTGATAATAAAATATGGGTTAACAGCCCATCAATGCGGAGTTTAAAATGCCTAAAATTAAATCAAATCGAGGGGCCGCCAAACGTTTTAAAAGTACGGGCAGTGGCCGCTTTAAGCGTGCTCAATCTCATCGAAGACATATCCTGACTAAAAAAACGACTAAACGTAAACGTCAATTGCGAGCTGCCGCTTCCGTGCATGAATCAGATAAGCGTGCTGTGCAACGCATGCTGCCATATGCATGAAGCAACCGTTGAAGGGCGGATGCTTGAGTGTCGCCATTCGATTGACAGTACAATATATTGACCTAGATTCTGCAAGTGCAAGATTTTAGGTTTTAAGTTTAGGATTGAGGTTTTAGTACGATGCCAAGAGTAAAACGCGGTGTAACTGCCAAGAAAAGGCACAAGAAAATACTTAAGCTAGCCAAAGGCTATTATGGCGCACGTAGTCGTGTCTTTCGGGTGGCTAAACAGGCGGTTATCAAAGCTGGTCAGTATGCGTATCGTGACCGAAAACAACGTAAGCGTCAGTTTCGAGCGCTGTGGATTGCGCGGATTAACGCCGCCGCCCGACAGCATGGCATATCTTATAGCCGTTTTATCAACGGTTTAAAAAAGGCCAAGATTGAGCTAGATCGTAAAGTGTTGGCGGATATTGCGGTATTTGATAAGGAGGCTTTTGCTAAGCTTGCTGAACAGGCAAAAGCGAGTTTAGCCTGATATAAATGCAATCTGAGTAAGACAGGATGTCGAAAGGCGTATCATTGTGGAAACTACATGATGATACGTTTGTGAGTTGGTGATGGACCCTAGTATATGCGATACTTCTAGCCGATGGTTTTTCTGGTTTTGAGTATTTGCCTGATTTCCTAAAAGCGTGGCTGGCGAGTTAATCAACCGGGCCAATCCGATGCTGTCATGGTTCAGTGCTCTAGCTCAGGCTGAGTCATCGATTTTTTGAACATTTCATCATAAGTGCTGCGTCCTTTTTATTTAGGTCGACAAAAATAATGCCAAATTACTTATTGTCCGCAAATATGTCTGTTGTACCTACTTTTTCATTTTCCTAATCTAGTTAGCGGTATATAATTTAGTTAGCCATTGTTCCACATTTTGTTAAATGCAGAACAGAATACCAGCGTGTATTTGGGTGCTTAGAAATTTAGCTCGTTTAGCTTGAGCTAAAATTGCTGGTTAGGATATTTCCTTTGGCTCCTTTGCTAACGATATGGGGATTCGGCTAACAGTTTCTTGTGAAATTTTATTTTTATGGCTGAGCAAGCCATGTCTAAATCAAAACAAAGTCATTCGTATGTCAAATGAAGATCTGGTGCAAATAATACAAAATGCCTCAAACGCAATCAATGCGAGCACATCGCTTGCTGGATTAGATGAGGTAAGAGTGCAGTTTTTAGGCAAAAAAGGGACGCTTACCCAGCGTATGAAAGCACTCAAGGATGTCTTGCCCGAGCAGCGACCTCAGCTCGGTCAGCTGATTAATGAGGCGAAGACAAGCGTGCAGTCGATGCTACAGGCGCGTAAGGTATTACTGCATCAGGCACAGCTTGATGCCAAGCTGCAAGAAGAAAACATTGATGTGACTTTGCCAGGGCGGGGGCGACAAAGCGGGAGTTTTCACCCGGTTACTCGTGCTTTGCAGCGGATTGAGGATTTTTTTAGCTCGATGGGGTTTGCAACGGCGCATGGCCCAGAGATCGAAGATGAGTACCATAATTTTGAGGCGTTAAATATTCCCGAAAACCACCCGGCTCGGGCGATGCAAGATACGTTTTATTTTGGTGATGGCCGTTTATTGCGAACCCAAACCTCGTCAGTGCAAATACGGGTGATGGAAAACCAGCCGCCCCCTTTTCGCATTATCTCCATCGGGCGAGTCTATCGTTGCGATTTTGACATTACTCATACTCCGATGTTTCATCAGGTCGAGGGTTTATTGGTTGATGAACAGGTCAGTTTTGCGGACCTTAAAGGTACCTTAGTTGAATTCATGCGCCAATTTTTTGAATTAGATGACTTGCAATTACGTTTCCGGCCTTCCTATTTTCCTTTTACCGAGCCTTCGGCTGAAGTGGATATCCAGTGTGTTATTTGCCAGGGGGCTGGTTGCCGGGTGTGCAAGCAGAGCGGTTGGTTAGAGGTCGGTGGCTGCGGCATGGTACATCCTCAAGTATTGAGCAATGTGAATATTGATAATGAGCAATATGTGGGTTATGCCTTTGGCATGGGGGCGGATCGTCTGGCGATGTTACGTTACGGGATTAATGATCTGCGGTTATTGTTTGAAAACGATTTACGGTTTTTACGGCAGTTTTAATCTGCTAGGTAATCAATTAAACAGATGGATGTCACGGTTTCATGAAATTTAGCGAACACTGGTTACGGGAATGGGTGAGCCCTGATGTGTCTACCACTGAGTTAGCGGAACAGCTGACCATGGCGGGTTTAGAGGTCGATGGCATTGAGCTGGCCGCCCCTGTGTTTAGCGGTATCGTCATCGGTGAAGTCATGCAAGTCGACGCCCATCCTGAAGCGGATCGGCTGCATCGATGTCAGGTCGATGTGGGTGAGTCCGAGTGGCTTGATATTGTCTGCGGTGCCAGTAATGTAATGCCTGGTATACGGGTGCCTACCGCCAAAGTCGGTGCAATATTGCCGAGTGGGCTAACGATTAAAAAGGCCAAGTTGCGTGGTGCGCCCTCCCATGGCATGCTGTGTTCGAGTAGCGAATTGGGTTTGTCTGACAATGCAGACGGTTTAATGTTACTGCCTCAGGATGCACCGAAAGGCATGGATGTTCGACAATATCTCAGCCTGGACGACCAAATTATCGATGTGGATTTTACGCCGAATCGGGGAGATTGTCTCAGTGTGATGGGGATTGCACGGGAGATTGCGGTGCTTAATGACTCGCAATTAAAAGCACCGGTATACCATCCCGTATTGCCGCAAATTGATGACACTTTTCCGGTGCGGGTTGTCGCCACTCAAGATTGCCCCCGTTATTTAGGTCGTGTTATCCGAAACATTAACAATCATGCGGTGACGCCGGTTTGGATGCAAGAGCGGTTGCGGCGTGCCGGGCTACGTAGCTTAAATCCGTGTGTGGATGTGACTAACTATGTGCTGCTGGAGTATGGTCAGCCGATGCACGCGTTTGATTTGCAGAAATTGTCAAACGAAATCGTTATCAGGCGTGCTCAGACCGCCGAGTCGGTGACGTTATTAGATGGTTCTACGGTGACCTTGAATCCGAATGTTTTGGTGATTGCGGATGCACAGCAAGTCCAGGCTTTTGCCGGTGTGATGGGTGGCTTGAATTCTGCCGTGGAGGCAGATACTGCACAGATATTTCTAGAGTGTGCTTTTTTTTCACCGGAGAGTATTCGAGGAAAGGGTCGCCAATTTGGTATTCAAACGGATTCTTCTTATCGATTTGAGCGTGGCGTGGATTATTGTTTGCAACATCATGCCATGGAGCGTGCGACTGAGCTATTATTAGAAATAGTTGGCGGCCAAGCCGGTCCTGTGCAAGCGGTGGTCTCTGAGCCGGATTTGCCTGTGCGCGAAGCTATCCCGCTCCGATTAGCGCGAGTTAAGCGCGTATTAGGTGTCGAATTTCCGGCAGATAAGGTGGCCGGGATTCTGAGAAATTTAGGGATGCAGGTCTCCGCGTATTCTCAGGGCTTAACGGTCATACCACCGAGTTATCGGTTTGATATTCGTATTGAGGTGGATTTAATTGAAGAGCTAGCGCGTATTTATGGGTATCAGCAGATTCCTGCTCAGCTACCAGTAACCCATCTGACGGTGATGCCACGCGCAGAAGCTCGGGTGACGGTGCTGCGCATTAAATCTTTGTTGGTTGATCGAGGTTATTCGGAAGCGATTACTTATAGTTTTGTGGATCCGGCGATACAGGCTTTATTGGATCCTGAGCAGTTAAGCTGTCAATTGGTAAATCCCATCTCTGCTGAAATGTCGGTCATGCGGACGACATTATGGGCCAGTTTGTTAAAGACGCTATCTTATAATCAACATCGCCAACAATGGCAACTCAGCTTGTTTGAATGCGGTATGCGATTTCAAATGAATGCGGCGGGGCAAGTGCAGCAAGAAACCATGATTGCTGGGGTGGTGAGTGGAGATCGGCTTCATGAACAATGGGGGAGTACACGCCGTACTGTCGATTTTTTTGATGTTAAAAGCGATGTGGAAGCCATCTTAGGATTGACAGGCGGCGACCATGAGTTTGTCTTTAAAGCAGCGAAACACGTCGCGCTTCACCCTGGACAGAGTGCTCAAATTATAAGAAATGATGAAGTGGTCGGTTGGTTAGGGGTATTGCATCCCGAGATTGGTAGGCAACTTGATTTAAGTGCTAATATTATAGTCTTCGAGCTAAATTATGCTTTATTGTCAGCGGGGCGCATTACTTCATTTCAATCCCTTTCAAAATTTCCGTCAATTCGACGAGATCTCGCGTTAGTGGTTGATGAATCTGTTTCATCGGCGCAGCTTTGTGAGCAGATGATGAAAGCATCAGATGAGCGACTCAAAGCGCTGGTAGTTTTTGATGTGTATCAGGGGAAAGGTATCCCTCAAGGGAAGAAAAGTCTTGCGTTAGCCTTGACAATACAGGATGATAATCAAACGCTTAGAGACGAACAGGTCGATGAGTTGGTGAACGGAATTTTAGTTTCGGTTCAAAAAACAAGTGGTGCATGCTTAAGAGAGTAGATTATGGCATTAACGAAAGCAGATATGGCGGAGAAATTGTTTGAAGAACTGGGCTTGAATAAGCGTGAGGCTAAAGAGCTGGTCGATATGTTATTTGAGGAAATTCGACATTCGTTAGAAAATGGAACCAATGTTAAGCTGTCCGGGTTTGGCAACTTCACCTTGCGAGAGAAAAGTCAGCGACCTGGTCGAAACCCTAAAACCGGCGAAGAAATTCCAATTACAGCGCGGCGAGTGGTTACCTTTAGACCGGGACAAAAATTAAAGGCGAGGGTGGAAGCGTACGAAGGAGCAGAGCAGCCAGCGCCGTAGATGAGTTGTGGATAAGTGATATTTTATAGGCGACGAGGGGCTTTTAAGCTGGCTACGAAGGCAAGATGGTAACAGTTTCTATGGTCCGACGGAGGTCTTTATTTCTTTGGTTGTAGCATAAAGCAGATACCGTGTGTGATTGGCTAGAAATAATACAAAATAATAATATTTAAGGCTGTATGTAACCGCGATATTAGGATATGATACCGCCCGGTGACTGGCCGTAGTATGTAGTGGGTTGGTTTTCAGGTTTTCGTTAAGTTTTTACAACGGGGCGTAGCGCAGCCTGGTAGCGCACCGCAATGGGGTTGCGGTGGTCGGAGGTTCAAATCCTCTCGCCCCGACCAGATTTTTACCCCTAAAAATCTTAAAAAGCGACTGTCAGTTCGACATTGAGCAGCGCTTGCTTGCTCCTAAGGACCTAGACCTTCCTTAAGTCGGTCTGCAGGTGGTCTGTTTCTCCTTCAATAATTTTCTATGAAATCAGTTCTCTTCGCGATTTTCAACCATTAGGTTACTCCGTGCCAGTCAAACTAATGCCTTGTGGGTTTTTGAGCGTAGATGTACTAGGTCGGTATCGGTTGACATCACGTTCATTTTTCTAAAGACTGTTACACTTTAATGTTGTGTTGAGTATTGCTACTGCAAGCGCCTTGGCAATAGAAAGTCCCCTGTCATGACAGGGGACTTTCAGGGGTAGATTACATAAAGGAAGTGCATTGTTGATGAGGCGTGTTTTGTTGAGACTGGCACGTTAGTATTTAGTCTATACCGGAGGGGTATCATCACTGAATTGAGCTGAAAAAATGTCGATTGATGACTTCGCAATCAAATCATCTTATGTTTCGACCTTAGGATGAGGTGCAGTACGACTTAACTCAATAACAGTGATTTAGATGGGCTAAATGGTTCGGCAGGCTGTAAACCTACATGGGTATGTTTTTTAGATAAATAACTTAAATTTCGTGCGATTGGCGTATTGTGCTGATTTCACATCTGAAAAAATAATATCGGTAGGAGGGTGATTTTGGCTGTATGGGTAGACGTGGCTTTGGGTGCTTAATGTCAGAGAGAAAATCCCTACATAGCTCGTGTGTGGATGCAGTATTTGACTATCGTTAAGGTCAAAAAAGCGTATTCTGTCAGTCGCTAAAATCATCTGTTTGGTCATATCTGGGAATAAAACAAGTGGAGGAATTAACGGATGATAGCTGGGACTATTTATATCATAATTGCGATGACTGTGGGGTTTGGTGTGGGGTTTGCCGTTGCGCAAATAGGTCGCTCGCGGCCTGCTATGCCAGCGGATTTACAGGTGGTGCTTGATCAGAAGATACAGGAGTTAGCTGAACATAAGCAAGAAGTCGCCAATCATTTTGTCGAAACGTCAACCTTAGTCCGAAATATGACGGATAGCTACCGTGTTGTATTGGAGCATTTAAATCGCGGTGCAGAAAAACTCGTCGGAGAATTCGCCAGCGGAAATCCTTTGGAGCTAGCGGGTCATGCGAGCTTATTAGAAAGTCAACATAAGCCACAATCCCAGCAGTTACCCGAAACAGCCGCTAAGTCGTCAGTTGCTTTAGAAAATACCGAAGAGGCAGACGCCATCATAAACTCCCCAAAGGAGGCCTCCGATTTGTCCGATGGGTTAGCGGCGAAGCAAACTGCTGATGAGCAAACGTCTTACCGTGACACTGAGCCGCCGCTTGCTTCATCAATACTGAAAGATAATTCTGTTGAAGAGACACTGGCGCCGCCTGTGACTGAGGCACGAAATGTTGTTGAAAATGTGCAACGCTATGCGGATGCCAAGCAGAAAGGCGAGGTACCGCCAATGCAGACCGTTACTAGCAATGAGGCGGTGAAACAACTCGATGCAGAAAAAGTCAATGCTGAGCAGATTGAAGTCTTCGTTGAGTCAACATCGAAAGCTCAATCCGAACGGGAAGAAAGCCAGTCGGATGAAGCATTATCTGTTGAAGGATGCGACTTAGCGGCGGCCAAGATGACTGTTGATCTCCAGCATGAGCAACCGAGTGAAGTCAAAGAGGAAGCGACTAAAGTGTGGCGCCGAGAAGATGAGGTTGAGGAAACTGAGGAGTCAAGTCTTGTGAATGCTTCGATGGCGAATCATAAGTCATCTGGGCGTGTTGCACCATCTTAAGCTTGGTTGGTGTTGTTTTGATCGGGCTATGAATGACTTATGGTCCTGAGTTTGGTGCGGGTATTCATTGGTGTTTTTTATGATGCGATGTATGCTATCAATGAGTGCCCATGTTTTAATCTGATTAAAGTTGTTTGGTCTTGGCAATAAAAGAGTTTGCTTACGATCAATTCTTAGTTTATTTTATAAGGGGGTGGCAAGCGGATCAGAACCGAATATCACCTATTGTTTTTGCTGAAAATAGGCGAAATGAAAATAATAATAAATCTAATATTGTCCCATGCGATGGCGGACCGTCTTCTTGCTGCATCCTTCAAGTTAAGTATCTAATCCAGCGCTTTATGCGCAGAGTGATAATGGAATCGGGTGGATTAAGCGCAGCGAATCCACGGCTTAGTGACCGAGCGACGAGGCTGTCATTTA
>CAYUAI010000081.1:0-7148 GCA_964442745.1 uncultured Chromatiales bacterium | reverse complement strand
TACCTTTATTTATTCAGCACTTGATAAGCTGAAACCAGAATGAGGGATAGCGGTTGATCGTTTTTAAGGGGGAGGACTGTTGGCCAAGATGCAGTAAAATAGCGGTTATCCTAAAATAACAATGAATTTATTCGGCCTATTGATAAAGCCGGTGTATAACGATTTTACTATTTATTTAATGTTGGGTGAGTTGTGACTATCGATCCAATGGCTTAGGAGTGAGCACGTGATAACGGCCTGGCTTGGCGCCTAGATTTAGTTTGCAGGCGCCTTAGGTGAAGACGGATCAGGGGACAAAACTGGGAAGTTATTATCGTCGCCCATTCCTCAAAAGGTGTGCAATAGCGAGAGCTATTCTGCCTAAGCCAGTTTGAATTCGGTGCACAAGGTCTGTGAACAAGTATGAGTTTATGGTTCTGCAAAATATTGCGTAATCACTGATCGACTCATGGAGGGGGGGGAGTATGAATCGTTTTTCAATGAAAATAATATTATTTTTAACATGGCTAATTTTTGGCGCAGGTTGTACAGAAAGTCTCAAAGAAAGAGAAAGTGCTCAGACAGAGAAAGATGATGGGGTGGTGAAACAAAGTACGATTAAACCGGCGGTGCATGATGAACCTCCGCTAAGTCCGCCTAGCGCGTCTCATAATCCAGACCCAGACCCAGACCCAGACCCAGACCCAGATCCAAGCGATGATATTGCTGGACCTGCTCCGTCACCGACGCCACCGCCAGGTGGCTCTAATCCCGATGTGGTGGATGGGGGAGGAGTCGAACGCCATTATTTCGTTGCCGCTGAAATCGTTCAGTGGAATTATATTCCCACGGGATTGAACCAAATCGAACCATCACTCGGTGTGAGTCCATGGGGGGATGTGGCAACCTATAAGAAATATCGCTTCATTGAATATACCGATGCTAGCTATACGCAACCGAAAATTCAGCCTCGTTGGATGGGGATCTTAGGTCCGGAATTGAGAGGGACGCTCGGCGACGTATTAGTTGTACATTTTACAAATCGTAGCGATCGACCATTATCCATGCATCCGCACGGGGTTGGGCATGACGTTGCAAACGATGGTGCAGATTTTGAGTTTAATGGCATGCCAGGGGCTCATGTTGCGCCGGGTGAAAGTTTTGTCTATCGGTGGTATGTGGATGAGTCATCGATGCCTGGCCCAGGCGAAAACATATCCTCTAAGGTTTGGATGTATCATTCTGCGGTCGATGCGGTTGGTGATATATATGCGGGTTTGATCGGGACGATTATTGTCACGGAGCCGGAAATGGTAAGAAGTTCTGATAACCTAAAGCCGATTGATGTCGATCATGAGTATACGGCACTTTTTATGGTCTTCAATGAAGAAGGAGGTGAGGAAGGGGGGTTAATGCACGCGATGAATGGTTATTTGTTTGGTAACCTGGAAGGTTATGTGGCGACGGTGGGGCACCGGGTTCGTTGGCATATTCTTGGTCTGGGGACGGAAGTTGATTTACATACGGCTCATTGGCATGGTAATACCGTAATAACTAACACCGGGGTCCGCACTGATGTGATTGAATTAATGCCAGCTTCTATGATCTCAGTCACTATGCTTGCCAATAATCCAGGGCACTGGCTTTTTCATTGCCACGTTGCCGACCATATGACAGCGGGCATGATGGCAAGGTATAATATTCAATTATAGTTAAGCGGGTGAATTTGGTTGGATGATTATTGCGTCGAGGTTATGACAGATTCAGCTTGAATTCAACAGCGGCAGCGATACTTGTCATTTAGATCTGAGTTGTTCGCCATGATAGTCGTTTGATTTTTAGCAATATTTTTTAGGCTTACTCTATCATTGAGATGTATTTTTCCGTTATTTCAGAGATATCAATGTAGGTGATTTTTGCTTGGCGCTGGGTGGCAAAAGCGTGCTGTTAATTGGAGAGCAAAGCTTAGTATTTAGTATCGAGGTCGTGTCAGCAATATATTCTTACAAATAAAATAATTTGTTGTCGATATCGTTATAATAATGAATACTATAAACAATTTATCGAAATGGTAGGTCAGCCAGATAACATTATGTAAAGAACTTTCTTAACCGTAGAAGTTAAAAAAAACGGGTAGAAACGTCAGTGGGGGGATTCACCTTGAATAGAAGGCAGCAGCTATGTTGGCTACTGATCGTAGTGCTTTTTATTCTTTCAGGTTGTGGCGAAGGCGTTATTAACACGCAAACGCCTAATGTCGTTATACCTGAAAATTTTAAAAGTGCTGCGGTTGGGGAAGACTTCATTTTGTTAAATTGGTCGCCGGTGGGGGGGGCCGATTCTTATCGCATTTACCACACAACCAATGCATTTGCTGACCCGTTCAAAGAAGGGAAAATTATCCCCGTTGAGAGTCCCACCGTTAGCTATCGGCATAGTTTACTCACGGCGAATACGGTGTATCGCTATGTGATTACTTCGATCGTCAATAATGCGGAAAGCGCTCCTTCTTTGCCGGTGCTCGAAGTCTCGACGTTAGGTGTGCCGCCGAATGTACCCCAAAACGTTAAAGTTGAAGCATTAGATCAGGCTGTGAAAATTACCTGGCTTATGAAAAAAGGGGAGACGTATAATCTCTATTGGGATACCGAAGCTTCTATTACGCGTTTAAGTCCGACAACGAAAAAAATTGAAGATGTGAGCAGTCCGTATACTCATGATAAAGATGATAGCGATGCGCCATTAGTCAATGGCACTGCGTATTATTATTTGATGGAGGCGGTGAATGAGTATGGGACAAGCGGGGCGACGAATAGAAATTCTGCAAAGCCACGTGGGCAAAATGCACCCATTGCGCCAGCCAATTTTAGCGCGGAAGGGCTTAATGGCCAAGTACGCTTAACATGGGACTCAAGCCTAGGAGCGGTTTCTTATAAAATTTATTGGTCCTCGGCAGCAACCATTGATATCAATAGTCATCCGGCAGAGCGGACTATTACCGTGACGGGTACGGAGTATTTACATGAAGACTTAGTGAATAACCTGACTTTCTATTATGTGGTGACGGCGGTGGCAACCGAAACCATTGAGAGTAATCCCTCGGAGATAAAATCAGCTATACCAAGTGCGAATGCGATACCGACATCACCTTTTGATGTAAAAGCGGTACCCGGTGATGGTAAAGTTATGATTACTTGGCGAGGCCCAGCAACGGCCACTTACACGTTATATTGGTCAACTGAGCCGGAGGTGAGTTCTAAATCCCCAAATATTTTCACCAATGCTACGTCACCCTTTACCCATGAACCCGTGGCCAATGATGTCACTTATTATTACGTGCTAACGGCGACGGTGGCAGGCGGCATAAGCCGTGATTCGGAGTTGGATAGTGCGAAACCGTATGAGGGGGCGGTGGTTCGGCCGGATCCTCCGACTAACTTTAAAGCCGTACCTGGGGATAGCTTAATTAAACTAACCTGGGATGTCGCTGTTGGAGCGACTCGATATAATATTTATTGGTCACTGACGCCAGACTTTATCATTAACCAACAGACCAATGTCATCCTCGTTGGGATATTAGAGCATTCGCATTTACAGTTATCTAATGGTGTGACCTATTATTATCGTTTATCAGCGTTAAATGATGCGGGGGAAAGTGATCATACGGAGGAAATTAGTGCATCCCCCCGAGCAAGCACGGTCACAGGTGATAGCTTGCGAGGTGGTCGATTATATGTGCAATGGTGGGAGGAAAATGGCGCCTCGCAGCCACAGACTGATCATGTATTGTGGGAAGATCGGGCTAAATTCATTGATAAATATATTAATGAAAAAACAGGGGCTGCGACTTGGTCTTGCCAAACCTGCCATGGTTGGGACTATAAGGGAGCGTCAGGAAATTCCGGACCCATGAGTCGTGACTATACGGGTTTCCCTGGCTTAATTCTGGCGGCACAAAATAAATCAATCGATGATATTTCTGCATTTATTCGCGCCGGAGAAACCAGTGGCGGGAAATCCCATGGGTTTATCGATGTGTTGTCTGAAGCCGATATTAGTGATTTATCTTTATTTGTCAAAGAAGCCGTTAACGATCCTGGCTATAGTTGGAGTGGTGATTTAACGGCTGGGGAAAGCATTTATACAACACCAATCGAGAATAATGCAGGCGCTGGTTGTGATGCCAGTGGTTGTCATGCAGGAGACAGTGAAGCGGTGGCAAATGTTGCATTATATGATGCGGATCGGTTTTTGCACATCGTGCGCTTTGGTTTGCCTGAGGTTATGATGGGTGGTCTGGATTTAAATGAAGCTAAGAATGTGCTCGCCTATACCTGGAAGTCCTTAGTGGTAGGTAATGTAGAAAATAATTTTTCTATCGGTGATTTGCAAAGCTTCAATAGTGCTGCAGATATTGCCAGTGGTGGCTCGCTTTACGATCGATGGTGGACATTGATTGATTACGATAACAAAGCCGCCGGTGGTCAGCCACCTGTACCGCAAGGAGGGCATCCGTTGTGGGTTAGTCCCAATGACATCATTGCCGGGGCAGAAACATGGCGATGTAAAGAATGCCATGGTTGGGATTATCGAGGAGTGGATGGCCAATATGGTGCAGGTAATCACTTTAGTGGTGTAAAAGGCATTATCGCGACTGATGCCAATCCCACCATGAAATATAACGGTGCCAGTCAATTGTATGAATTTTTGCGCTCAGGTGGTGAGGATGGCTTGCACGCCTATTCATCATTGTTCGATGATAAATATATATATCAGTTGGTTCAGTTTATTGAAACTATTCGCCAGGAAGCCACGCAAGGGCAAGCACCTCATAATCTCATCAATGATCAAACCGGGGAACCGTTTAGTTATGATATTGCGTTAGGGAAATTATATTATGAAGATAATAATATGGGGCGTTGTGCCCGATCTTCTTGTCATAAAAAAGATGGCAAACGGTTTCCATTTAAGGATCGAGATCCTGATCGCGGGGAAATACAATTAGTTGATACCACCGCAAAACTGAACCCTTGGGAGTTTCTCCATAGAATTCGTTATGGGTTTGTGCAAGCGTCTGATGTTCGCCGGATGAAGGGGGTTATTGAATATATCCCCGAAGAGATTAAAACGCTTGAGTCAAGTATTAATATATTAGCGTATTCACAAACTGATTTATTACCAAATATCGCACGTGGTGGGCGGTTATATGATACTTGGTGGAAAGAAAACGCCGATGAGGCACCCGTGGGTGAACATCCATTGTGGCCGACCAGTAATGCGACTCAAGGCACTGAGACTTGGCGCTGCAGTTCATGCCATGGTTGGGACTATAAAGGAAATCAAGGTGTGTTGGCCGATTCTGGACATCCTCTTTTTACCGATATCAAAGGTGTATTGGATTTAACTATGGCACCTGAAAGTATCGTTGATTTTTTATTGGATGGCACAGTAAATAATCCCTCGGATCATGCGCTTAACAGTTATATGAAACGGCAAGATATCAGTGATATTTCGGAATTTTTAACCAATGGCGAACAGCAAGGCGTGGCTGATATACAGGCGGCAATTGAGGCGGGGAATGCGCAATTAGGCCAGGATATTTATCAGGGTATCACGCCGGGTAACTGTGTTAACTGTCATGGTGCACAGGGTACCAGTATTTCAAACGTTGATGTTAGCCAAGTAGCCAAGCAGACGCCTCATCAATTGGCACATACGGTGCGGTTTGGGCAGCCAGGTAGTTTAATGGTCCCTTCCATTACGCGATTTACCGGTTTATCGCCTGAAGAAGCTGGGCACGTATTGGCGTTTGTGAAGACGCTTTCGGGGGGCGTAGTGGTTCCGCCGGTGATTGAGCCGCCTCCTGGAACATCGACGTATAGCTACGCGACGGCAAATGTTGAGCGGGGTGGTCGTTTATATGATACTTGGTGGATGGAGATGCAAACCAGTGATGCCAGTGTGCAACCTCCGAGCAGTATCAATCCTTTTTGGGATCAACGAGACAAACTGAATATTGCAGACCCGGCTAATCCTGCACAAGATACCTGGCGCTGTATTACCTGCCATGCCTGGAACTATAAAGGCATTGAGTTTTACCCGACGGATCGCGATGTGGACAATTTAATTTATAAGCTTCAGCTTAGGCAGGGGCAAATGACGAGTCCGGAAGAATTGCAAGAATTTATTTTCAACTGGATAAAAAATGGTTCACGCGAGATCCATAATTTTGGTAGTGAGAAATCTGGATTGCCAAGTATTCTAGGGGAGCGTGAGTTGTGGGATCTCACACGGTTTATTATTGAAGGCACCTTGGATACGGCGAATTTCATTTACAGAACGACCGGTGAGCTAGTGCCATTATTTGTTGATGCAAATAATGGAAAATCCCTTTATGAAGGAAAAAAAGAAGCGAGTGTTAATTGCTTAAGTTGTCACGGTGCAGATGGTAGGACATTGCCGAGTGGTGCCGTTCAAGCTGAACTTGATATTTTTGCTGTTGCGAAACAAAACCCATGGCGATTTTTACATAAAGTGCGTTTTTCACAACCTGGCAGCAGTATGCCTGCCATTATTGGTATTGGCGTATTAAATGACGCCGATGTGCGAGATATTACTGGATATGCACAAAAAGTATTTGATATACGAGGTGTATTACCCTAACTTTTTCATTTCATGCTAGCTGGTTTTTATGGGGTTAAAGCTGAGCGATTTTGTGGTGGGAAAACTATAATTCCAATAAAAATCTAGCTTTTGTCAGTTAAAAATATACATGCGATGCGATCTGTTGACAGAATTTAGGTGGATTTGTTGAGATGCGATATACTATGTTTCATCTATTCTCGGCCAGCCTCGTAGATACTAAATCGCTTGCGAATATAATATTGGGTGATCGAGAAAGCCGGGTGCTGAAATTTGAAGGGGAAAGAAAATAAGTATGGAATAATAACCTTAGTACTAATGCCAAGTAATAATTAAAATAATAACTGACATAATAACGCCTTATAAGTTATACCTTATCAATAGATTTTTATGAGCAATCTTAATAAGGATGATAAGGAATGGGCATGTAATAACTTTCCTGTTTGGCGCCCAGATTGGGTTTGTATTGGTTCGTTCTGATTGAACAAAAGTGCAGGAATAGTGGTTCTATTTCGAGCTTTTGTGAT
>CAYUAI010000080.1:0-17934 GCA_964442745.1 uncultured Chromatiales bacterium | reverse complement strand
TTGAATAAGATTTGTTACACTGTAGTGTATAAAACTAAGGACGAGCTAGGGTTAAGAAAACCCCCGGTGAAATCAATTCTCATCGCGATGCTCAAACGCTACCCAATGTCGGTAATAATGGGATTAATGATCATTTATGGTCGTGCTGAGTATATATCCATGGCGTTATGGAATATAATATTAGCTTCACATTGTGCAGGAGTCCTTACCGATGATTTTCTTCGTCAGTTTTCTGTTGTTTATTATTGCCGTTTTATTAATGAGTATCGGTTTGTTTTTTCGAGGTCGTCCCATTCAAGGTAGTTGCGGCGGTCTAAACAACATAAAAGGTTTGCAAGATGCCTGCGGTGCTTGCGGTAAAACATGCAAAAAAAGAAAGGAATTGAATGCTAATAGCACAACGCGTTATACTCGATAGTGCATGGTCAAGCTCAAAACCCCATCGTTTCTACAGCGGAAATTCAATAAAAAACCCATCTCACCCGAACTCATGGGTATTTGACCCCCCTTAATCTTTGGGGCGATTAAAATCAATAACAAAAACCCAAAATATGACAAGATTCGCCGGTCACAACCCAATCCCATTCCAGATCAAATTCCTGTGCTTTTGACAATAAAGTAAGCTTTTGTTACATTAGCGCGCCTTTTCGCCTCCCAATTATTATTATTATTTTCTGAGGTCACCCATGTTTACCTTGTTTGTTAATCGTGTTACGTCTACCAAAGACGACATATTTTCTGGCTTAACTGTCGCATTAGCGCTCGTTCCAGAAGCCGTGGCATTTGCTTTTGTCGCCGGTGTACACCCCTTAGTTGGACTCTATGCCGCCTTTATGGTTGGATTAATCACCGCCACCATTGGCGGGCGACCTGGTATGATCTCTGGTGCAACGGGGGCTTTAGCGGTGGTGATGGTGGCCTTGGTGGCCGATCATGGGGTGGAATATTTGTTTGCCACGGTCATACTCATGGGCATCATACAGATCCTGGCGGGTGTATTACGCTTAGGCAAATTTATTCGCATCGTTCCCTATCCCGTTATGTTAGGTTTTGTTAACGGCTTGGCCATTGTGATTTTTCTTTCTCAACTCAATAATTTTCAAATTTCCTCAGACAGTGGCGATTGGCAATGGATGACAGGCAGTGCGTTATATATCATTCTTGGCTTAGTGCTACTGACCATGCTGATTATCCATTTTTTACCCCGTTATACTCGGGCATTTCCTGCCCCCTTAGCCGCTATTGTGGTAGTGACCTTGCTGGTGATTCTGTTAGATCTCGATACCCGCACTGTCGGTGATATCGCCTCCATTGCTGGAAATTTGCCAGACTTTCATATTCCTGCGGTGCCATTCACTTTAGAAACGTTATGGATCATTTTGCCTTACTCGCTGATTCTAGCGGCCATTGGTCTCATCGAATCGTTATTAACCATGAGATTGATCGACGAACTGACTCAAACCCGTGGACGCAGTAACAAGGAATGCATTGGGCAAGGCGTGGCTAATAGCGTCACGGGGTTTTTTGGTGGCATGGGTGGCTGCGCTATGATCGGACAAAGTATGATTAATGTTAACGCTGGCGGGCGAGGCCGATTATCCGGTATTTCAGCGGCGTTATTCTTATTGCTTTTTATTTTATATGCGTCATCACTGATCGAAATGGTACCATTGGCGGCGCTGATTGGGGTGATGTTTATCGTTGTTATCGGCACATTTGAGTGGTCAAGCTTCCGCATTCTTCGCAAAGTACCTCGCTCAGATGCGTTTGTGTTAATTTTAGTGTCGGCGATAACGGTGGCGGCGGATTTGGCTATTGCCGTTATTATTGGAGTGATTGTTTCTGCCTTGGTTTTTGCCTGGCAACATGCCAAAGTTATTTCCGTGAAATCATATATTAATGAAGAAGGGGCTAAAATTTACGAACTAGACGGTCCGTTATTTTTTAGCTCGGTACACAATTTTCTAGGGCTATTTGACGCAAAAAATGATCCACAGGAAGTCATCATCGACTTTAAGTCATCCCGGGTGTATGACCATTCCGCCTTAGAAGCCATTGATGCACTGGCCGAGCGTTACCTTCATGCCGACAAGAATCTACATTTAAGGCACTTAAGTCAAGAATGTCGTGAGCTACTAAACAAAGCCGGTAACTTAGTGGAAGTCAATGTGATCGAAGATCCTAAATATCATGTGGCGGACGATCGCCTGGCCTAAGGGCAAGTGATGCGCCACTGGAACCTCTCCACCTGTTGAAAATGAGGAAATGAAAGAAAAACAAAAATCTTCCGAAATCATATGGCAGGACAATATTCCGCATAGCGTTCAATTTGATGATATTTATTTTTCTTCAGAAGATGGATGTGAGGAAAGTCGGTATGTATTTCTTACGCAAAATAATCTTCCATCCCGCTGGCAAAATACGATTCAATTTTGCATTGCTGAAACGGGTTTTGGCACGGGTCTGAATTTTTTAGTCACCACGGACTTGTGGATTAAATCGCGATCAGCTGGATCACACCTTACTTATTATTCCATTGAAAAATTCCCGCTGTCTCTCAATGATTTGTCGATATCGTTAGATAACTGGCCCGAGTTTCGAAAGATAACAACGCTGTTGTTGTCAATCTATCCTGGGAATCTGCCAGGCTATCATTCCTTACAACTTGCTGAACTCAATATTACGTTAGTTTTAATGATTGGTGATGTTTTACCAATGTTGAAAAATTTAACGGGAAAAATAGATACATGGTTTTTAGATGGATTTTCCCCTTCGGTAAATCCTGAAATGTGGTCTGATCAAGTGTTTGAAGAAATTGCGCTGCATAGTCATTGCAAGACACATTTCGCAACATTTACTGCCGCCGGCTATGTCCGTAGAGGCCTGCAATCTGTCGGTTTTGATGTGAGAAAGCAAACAGGTTTTGGTCGAAAACGTGAAATGCTCAACGGAAAATTTTCTGGAGAGGCGGCTTTAACATTTTTTCCTTCCCCATGGTTTGCTATTTCTCAGCGAGCTTATTCAAAGCCGGAATTAGTGACTATTATCGGTGCTGGTTTGGCAGGGCTAAGTTGTGCCTGGGTATTGGCGTCACAAGGTATACGATGTCAAATCATTGAGTCTGAAAGTGATGTTGGCATGGGGGCATCGGGTAATCATGTGGGTATTGTCTTGCCGCGATTTACGCTTGATCAAAATGTTGAATCACAATTTTATGTCAATAGTTTTTTATCTTCAGTGCAGTGGTTTAATTCGCTAAAACAGCGCCATCCGCAATTGAGTTGGCGACAGAGTGGTGTTTTTCAGGCGATGGATGAATCACGTCTTGAGAAAATACGTGCTTTGCAATTACCTGAGCATATTATTGAAATTTTCAAGAAAGAAATGGTTAATGAGCGTTGTGGGCTTGCTATAGATAGAGCGGGTTTATTTTATCCTCAAGGCGGGTATTTAAACCCGAAACAACTTTGCTTGCTTTTGGCTGAACAGCTTAATTTATCAATTCGACTGAATGTGACGATGGCTTCTCTAGTGAGAACAGAGAATAATACATGGGTGATGAAAAACGATAACGAAGAAGTGATTTGCGAATCAAAAATCGTGATTCTTGCCAGCGGTTATTCTGTTAAACAGTTAGGTTATTGTGACTCATTACAAGTTCAATGGAGTAGGGGGCAAGTGTCTTATTTCTCAGAAAATGAGGCCATTAAAAAATTAACGATGCCTCTGTGTTATGGTGGTTACGTTACACCAGCGATTGACGGTTTGTATTGTTTGGGAGCAACCTATGATAATAATACCGAGTCCTCTGAATTCTCGTTACGTGAGCATGAGAAAAACATAGCGATATTTGTTAACGCGACAGGCATTAGCCGCGAAAATCTAAAGGCTGAGTCTCAGGGTCGAGTGAGCTTTAGAACAACAAGCCAAGATCATTTACCCATTGTTGGGCCTGTGATGGATGAGTCAATGTATCGGCAAGCGTATATGGATTTGCACCATGGAAGATTGGCGTCGCAATATCCTGCGGCACCATATCAGCCCGATTTATACTTGACGACAGGGCATGGTTCACGAGGTTTAGTCTCTTGTTATAGCTCGGCATGTTATCTTGCGCAATTAATCAGTGGAAGACCTCTGACTTTTTCTCAACCACTCATTTCTGCTTTGCATCCTGCGCGTTATTTAATTCGCCAATTAAAAAAAAATCGGGCTTGAGAATATGGCTTTATTAATAGAGGGATACTTTAAATATCATTTCAATTGCTCGACATAGCAGTGAATAGATTACCAGTCAGATTCTGGTTGATAAAATTTGACGCATTGAAGCGTTGCCGATCAATGTGAGCGAAACAGGCAACGAAAGGGCGAGCCATGCTAGCTATAAAGATTGGGCTTTCACAATCAATATGGAATCTTTAATACGCCCTGCTAGCAACTCCAATTCGTTACTTGAATTAGCTAGCTCTTTGAGTATCATTTGTTGTTGTGGTAATTTTTTGATGAGTTCTTTCACTAAATTAATTTTTACTGCATAACCAATGTTAGGCAAGGTTCGGGTGGAACCTGTGACACTATCAACCACCCCTAGCATGGAAGCCACCACACCCACCACCTCACCGTGCATATCCAGCAGCGGACCGCCGCTATTCCCTGATTGAATAGGGACACTAATTTGGTAAGAGGCGGGGTCATCTGATAAACCATTTTCACTGCTGATTAAACCGGCGGATAATTTAGGTGTTTTACCCAGCACATCGACCCGAGGAAAACCAATGGTGAAAACGCCCATGCCTAAACGACCTTGCTTATTAGACAAAGGCAAAGCCGGTGGTAATAAATGCGGATCTAGCACCGATAATACGGCAAGATCATTAATCTCATCTCGCAATACCACCGAGGCTTTAATTTCTTTTCCCTGATGGGTAATCAGAGAGATGCTATTTCCTTCGGAAATCACATGATTATTGGTTACCACATAGCCCGAAGCAATGGGCCAGGCCGTCCCAAAATATGTCTCAATGGTTTTGCTGCTAAAAGCCGTTTGGTTGGATCGCATAGTGGTTGGAAAATTATTTTTGTAGCGGCGAGCTTCAGAGCCAACTGAATTCGTTTGTTCGGCACCCTTCAGTTGTAAACCTGCTAGCTGATATTTAGCATCAGGAAATCCTTGATCAGAAGCTTTTTGCAACCAATAGTGTGCTTTTTTATAATCGATGGTGGTACTTTTGCTATCTTTATAGATCAAGCCAAGACGATATTGGGCAATGGGTAAATTCTGTTCAGCGGCTTTTTGATACCAGTGTTTTGCTTGATTTGAATTTTGATGTAATCCTCGACCGGTTGCATACATCATGGCTAAATTAAATTGGGCGGCTCGATTGCCTTGCACCGCTGCCGCACGATACCACCTTGCCGCGATCACCGGTGCTGGTTCGACACCATAACCAAAATCATACAAAGTGCCAAGATTCAGTTGCGCGGCGACATGGCCTTGCTCGGCTAATGGTTGCCAGATGCGAGCGGCTTCAAGGTAATCACGTGATTCATAAGCGCTCCATCCACCCGCAAAATCACCGTTAGCTAACGAGGCCACGGTTATCGTGTGGTAACACAAAAACCATAAGAGTAAAGTAATTTTGATGGAGACTAAATTGGAATGAATCATTTTTTGCATACCTGCGCTAATCCGGTAATGACACCGTTCCTTATTTTATTTTGTTGTTGGTGATACCGCTGGTTAATTTTGAGTACCATTTAAAGTGATTGTTCAAACAATCGGGTTGTTGTAGCGGCATGATTGTTTACCGTCTTTAATATCTATTGGATATACATTTTCGTTCTATCATTAACCAGCCATTGATTCAAAATAAGCAAAGACCCTGCCGTATTTCGTTTGAAAACAAACGAGCTGGACAAAATCAGAACAGTATTATTTATACTGCCACCCCGACACTAAATACAAACGAGACGGTGTCATGTGAAAAACAGTTTAGTTTACCACCACTACCTAACACCCGATAGCAACAGCAAGGCAAATACTACATAAAAAAATGTTAAAAATATGATATTTATCCACAAAATGTAATATAGTAGCGGCATTAGATAATGCGGCGTTATTCATTGCTAACTGGATGACTCATTGGTCTATTTTGACCAACCATTTAAAATTGATGACAAATAACCAATGTGACAATGTATTAGCAATATCTCGCTTAGAAAGGGGGATTAAGTGTGGGCAGGGGTTAAATAATGTTTGGCCGTAGCGTGATAGGTATTATTTATTAAAGCTAACACTTTTTGGAAAGGAATAGGAGATACTCAAGATGAATAAACATTTCTCATATAAAGCGATATCAACGCTTTCAATGTGCCTGTTGATTGGTGCCTGTAGCACTACGGGTGATAAACTCACCGAGATAGAAACCACGGAAACCGTTGCTAGCAGTGAAACTCAACTCGACACTCGGCTAAGGCAAATCGAGCAACAAGAAATCGCGCTTAAAAATAAAGAAGAGCAAATGAAAGCTCAGCTTGAATCTCGCCTTAGCCAAGTGGCCGAACAAGAAAGAGAGCTGCAAGATAAACATGACAGGCTTTCTTCAAACGAGCAAAACCTAAGCCATCGAGAAAGTAGCATTGCAGAAAAAGAACGGGCCATTGAAGCGATCAAACAACAGACCTCTGCAGATCAGTCACCGATATCACATGCCTCTGGTGAACCATTGTTACCGCCAGGTGCAAACAAAGGCCAGTGTTATGCTCGGGTATTTGCCGAGCCAGAATATAAGACCACCACCGAGCGTGTGTTAAAACGTGCGGCCTCTGAACGTATCAAAGTGATTCCTGCCAAATACGAAACGGTCAGCGATAAAATTCTGGTGCAAGAGCAATCAACTCAACTGGAAGTCATTCCAGCGACCTATCAATGGGTTGAAGAGCAAATGTTAGTTAAACCGGCGACCCAGCGTTTAGTCGAGGTCCCTGCGACCTACGATACAGTCACCGAAAAAGTATTAGTCAGACCCGCTTATACCGTTTGGAAAAAAGGCAGCGGCCCAGTTCAAAAAATAGATGAAGCCACCGGTGAAATCATGTGTCTTGTGGAAATACCAGCGACTTACAAAACGGTAACGAAACGAACGATTAAAACGGCGGCAACGACTAAATTAGTCGAGACCCCTGGCACGTATAAAACCATCAAAAAACGTGTGATTGACCAACAGGCCAGTACTCGTGAAATTATCATTCCTGCGAAATATAAAACAGTCAAGGTCTCCAAGTTAGTCACGCCTGCTCAAGAGCAACGAATTCAAATCCCTGAGGAATATCAAATGGTCAGCCGTACTGAGAAAGTCAGTGAGGGACGTATACAATGGCGAGAAATTTTATGTGAAACAAACATGACGAAATCTCACATTGCCAGTATTCAGCAAGCATTAAATGCAAAAGGTTATCAGGTCGGTGTGGCCGATGGCGTCATCGGAAGCCAAACCATGAAAGCCGTCAATGCTTTCCAAAAAGACATGAATCTTCCGGTAGATGAATACCTCAATATCAAAACAGTACAAGCACTCGGTATCAATTTATTGTAATGGCTTAAACAACAAATAAAACTGACGTAAAAAGCCCTGTTTAACAGGGCTTTTTTTATTACACCAAGGAATGGAGCTAGGCTACTGCTGCAATTCGGCCTACCAAGTTATTATTCGAACTTGGAGGGTGCAACAGTCGAATTTTCAACATGGCATTGTTAGTGAGTGATGGGTCGTCAAAAATATGACATAATTAGTAGAGATCGTACTCAGGTAGGGCTTCGTAATTCAATCGAGAAACATCCAAGGATGGGTAGCATCTGCAAAACCCATCAGTACAAGTCGATATCTGGATTGACATAATTTTTATCGCTTAAGGTATGTATTCAGAAAGTGAAATAAAATCATTTCCTTCCTTCATGTACAAAACACCATCTAAGTAGACCACATTTCGTCTTTGTTCGTTTGAAAGCTGCTGCCAAATAGGCATGGTTTCAGGTCGGCTATAGTTTTCCACCGCAAGCTCAGCGGATAAATCAGCTGGATGGCTGACCGATGTCACAACGAATGCATCTCGAAACCCGTTCGCTTGAATCTGCTTTAATGCTTGTTTCGCTTCAGACTGACTTTCATAATGGCCAATGCGAACACGTGTCAGACCGCTCTTGGTATTTTTCGTATGCAGCGATCCATATTCTTCTAGATGAAGAAAGTTATCTTCTAAGTATTGTTTATAAGCCCCAAGCTGTATGTCATAAGTGATCTCTCCCTGACCTCTCATCTCATTGGCAGAAAGGCAAAAAGGCAAGAATACGGGTATTAAAAAAAACATCATAAATTTCATAAAAATCCCTCCTTCACTGGAATATTATCATCTTTCGGATATACCTAAGGTATTAACCGCTTCAGAAGCACAGACCAAAAAATTAAAATGCGATACAAATTGCGCATTTGATATAGCGATTTGTATCGCATACCTTATTGATAAATCAATACTTCAAGCCAAAGTATAACATTATGTCAGCGGGAAAAACTAACTATCAATGTAGACCATATTACCGCTCACATTGATTTGTTTATATAACCAACAAAAATAGGCGATTACTTGTAAATACTGTATTCTTGGCGCACAATTTCATGACATTTCCGTCGCCAAAATACAAGATATCATGACTCTGACAGAACTACGTTATATTGTCGCGGTAGCACGCGAACATCATTTTGGTCGAGCCGCTGCCGCGTGTTTTGTGAGTCAACCCACATTAAGTACAGCGGTTAAAAAACTGGAAGATGAGTTAGCGGTTAGTATTTTTGAAAGAAGTAAAAACGATGTCAGCGTGACTGACGTTGGCAAAAAAATTATAACGCAAGCCCAGCTCGTTTTAGAAAATACTGAAACGATTAAACATATCGCCACCCAAGGCAAAGACCAACTCAATGGTGCCATACATCTAGGGGTTATCTATACGATCGGGCCTTATTTATTACCACACATTATTCCATTAATGCATGAATCCGCACCTAACATGCCACTCATCATCGGCGAAGATTATACTGCCAGACTCACCGATAAATTAAAAAGTGGTATATTAGACGTCATTATTATATCCCTACCTTTTCAAGAGGCAGGCATCAGCACAAGCCCAGTATACGATGAACCCTTTGTTGTCTTATTGTCTTGCTCACATCCCTTATCACAAAAAAAAGTCATCAAATTATCAATGCTTGCCAAAGAAAACTTATTACTGCTAGGTAACGATCATTGCTTCCGTGAACAAGTGTTAGCCGCCTGCCCCGAGTGTAACGACGCGATCCTTCGCCAAGGGTCTTTACAAGCCACCATTGAAGGAAGTTCCTTAGAAACCATTCGTTATATGGTCGCCAGTGGTATTGGTCTTACCGTACTACCTTGCACGGCGGCAAGTGCTGACCGCTATGCGCAACGCTTAGTAAAAATAGTCAGACTGGCGAAACCGCCACCAAGCCGGCGGGTCGCTATTGCCTGGCGGTCGAGTTTTCCGCGTCCTCAGGCCATTGAGGCGTTACGCCAAGTGATATTATCAAGCCAGTTAAGTGGCGTAAGTTACCTACCTTCCTCTGACACTGGCTCGGGCTAGTTACCCGGCTCACGCTTAAATCCCATCATCACTCAGACATTTCACCACTTAATCCCCACCATGAACATAAGATATTAACTATGTGACTGGTATTTTATTTGCTTATTTAAAGACACATGAAATTTAATGTGCTAAGTCATACCAATTTACATTCAGGTCATGACGACAAGTCATCTTTTAGATTGAATTCACTCCAAGGAAAAAGAGCATGCTACAGAAAAATTACGACAGCTTATTCATGTTTATCGCTTTTGTGAGTGGCCTGGTACTGAGTATTATTTTTAATCCACTGGTGGGGTTGCTTGTACTATTGTTAACCGTATGTAGTATTTCATTGATACAAAAATTTACTAAAACCAAGGTGCAAGCCATCGGTTACTCACATAAGGCGAAGAGATAGTCACTCAGCATCAATGCCATGCTTCCTGTCAAATACTAGCATCAAGCGATGTGGACTATTTTTTAGGATAAAACGGAGTAAAATATTTTACTGAAATTACACTTTGAGTATACTGTCACAACAATAATGATTTTTCCCAGTAGACAGCGTGATTTTTCCAAGCTTCGAGGTCTTGTCAATAATCGTCTTGAAAAATTATAAGAATAAAATCGTAATAATACACCAATGATCAATCAATGCATAAACATCAAAAAATCCGCGATCTCTCATCACGCATAAATCAAGGCTTGATGAATCGCGGTACGTATGATTTTGCTATTGACATCATTCGCTGCCGGGCATTGCTGTTTTAATTGATCACTCATCGCTTTTAAAGCATTCACGGCTTTTTCATTCAACGTGATTTGTTTTACGGCATTGGCTCCAGGATCCAACCACTCTTCAGCAATGGCATTCCAATAACCAGGTATGCCGTGTAAGCGTACAACGGCCTCTGACACCCACTGGCTTTGCAAGCGTGAAGATAGGCCTTGGCGCAATAAAGTCGACCGAATATCGTCGAGCATCCCGTGTGGCATTCTGACCGATACCCGCTTTTTTAATGACGGGGGGTCTTTTGGAGGCAGAAATAACTTCGCCATGTCTTACGATTCCTCCTTAGCATCTTCTAACAATTGATAAATAATTTGCCAAGCGGCCAATACGTCTTTAGGTCGTTTAAGATTAAGTTTCATCAACTCATTTTTATGTTCCTCAAGTTCTGGCAATTCCACTGTCGCTTGAATTATTTTGACAATCACCGGAATATTAGTCGTTTTTTTCAAGACCAAGCCATAATGTTCCGGCTTTTCTGATTTTTTCAGCGTGATGTTTAGAGGCGACTTTATTTTTTTTTTCAATTGATTAAACGTGTAGGGAGCACCGTTTTTTAACTGCGAAATTAATGCATGACGTTCACTGATATCATCCATGGATGATATATTATAAGCCACTTCCAATGATCGAATGGCCCCCCCCTCTATTGCCTGCCGAAAAACAGGATCATTTTCTCTAATGACTTTGGAAAACCACGTTGACTGTGTTTTTTTCAGTGACAATAGGCTCATTAATTTACGCACAGAAATGGCTACATTCGATTGTTCTTCCCAGGCTTGAATCACTCGCGCTACATTACTCAAGCGTTCAGCTAAGGACAAATCTTGGCGATCCTCATTTTCCCGCCATTGCAATACACTGCGCATGAGTTTATCCGGCTTATTCGCTAGAATATGAGCCGCAATTTGTTTCTCATCCAAAATAAAATGTGCGAGTGTACGGCGATGCCCCGCCACTAAATGAAACACCATTTGCTCCATATACACGGTAATCGGGTTTAATAAACCTTCAGCAGAACCAATACTTGCCGCAAATTGCGCTAGAGAAAGGTATTCTTCTATTTTTCTTTCTTTATTTGCAGCGCCGGAAAAAAAAGTGCTGATTTCTGTCGTAAGCTTTTCCTGTACGTCTTCATCAAATTCACTGGCTGTCAGTTTGGGACCCTTTTTAACATCATCCAGAGTGATTAAATAACGGCGCGAATTTTCTGGATCCTGTTGCACGACCTCTAAAGGAATCGATTGAACATTTAAATGTCCTCTACCTTCGGTATGATTGGCTAGCGCTTCTGTCCATTTTTTTGCACCACCAATACCTAATGGTTTTGCCATCGCAAATCTCCCTTATTCACTCTCGAGTTTTTCCTCGACATACTGACACATAGCAACGGCTTGCACTCTCGCCGAATTTTTCTTGCTAAATTCAAAAACACTTTTTGGTCTAATACCTTTCACATCCCGCTCAGGAAACGCCGTTAAATGGCTCAACCAAGCGGACTTTGGAAAGACAATCGACTCGTGCAGATCCAGCATACTGCTGAGGTTATTTTCATGGAGTTTAGTTGGCCGTACCATATTGGGCAACAAGCCAATCAACGATAAAGGTATCACGGCTTTAGAGCGAGAATAATTTTCCTGGCGGATCACTTGCAGCATCGCATTAATACCTTGAATATCTTTTTCTTCCGGTTTAAAAGGTACCAATACATCGCTGGCTGCTCGCATCGCCGCCCTAAAAATGGGACTGCGACTTGGACCCGTATCTAACAGGATGATATCATATTCTTCTCGCACTTCTTCAGAGGATAAAAACGAATTCAATCGGTTATGCACACGTTCGTCCAGTTGACCATCGATCTGATTAAATTCAATATTCACTTCTTCAAGTAATTGAGGATGGCCGCACATGAGTTCAACAAAACCGCCCTTACCCACCTGTTCGGTTAACCAAGAAGCATATGGCAAAACCGCTTTGCCATAAAAAATATCGGCAATGGTTGATCGCTCATTCACTCCCCATTCGGGATTGTATTCCGGATGCCGGGGCGGTAATTGCCCACCCACCACATTGGGTACATCCTCCATCCCGACCCATTGATCCGTGGTATTACATTGCATATCCAAGTCAATGACTAGCACCCGCTTTTTGCGAATTAAGGCAAACCATTCCGCCAGTAAACCGACGCATAACGTCTTGCCAACACCGCCTTTTTGATTCATTGACGCAATAATTGGTTTTTTCTGTTGATTGCTCACTTGCCAAGAACTCCATTCATCACACACTCTTCAACACACCGTATGCTAGCATACGGATGCTTGATATACCAATGTGTCACGTTTATACTATTTACCAACGACAGACAAAGGTTAATCAATGGATAATCGTGACATTGACTCTTGGGTTGAGTCTATGCGTGCCCGGGGCGAATCAGAAGAAGACATCGACATCGCCATCAAGTCGAGAGAAAATAACAATAAAAAACAAATGGCAAGTAACAAACCGACTCAGCGCAATAGCGAGGTAAATGAGTCATTACAAGCGATACTCAAACGCATTGAAAAAAATCGTCAAATACGCTTGTCGACGGAAGCCAAGGATTTCATTGAAGAGACGCTGCCACTCGAAGATCCATTCAGCAATCTTTGGTTTTTAATTTCCCCCCTCGTCCAAGCCGGTCTTCCCCACCGTAAACCTCGCAGTAATGAATTTACACGGGTCAATGGCCGGCTGACATTGTCGATGATGGCCCCTCAAAAAATTGGCTTACCGTCCGGCGTTCCACCTCGCTTATTGCTGATGTATATTTGTACCGCCGCCAAACAAAGCAACAGCCGGGAATTACTGCTCGGGAAAGGCATACGTGATATTCTGCATAAACTACATGTCCCCATCACCACAGGTAAACGGGGCAGTGTAAAAAGCTATACTATTCAGTTGCAACGATTGCTAGCCACCCATTTTACTATTATCGAAAACATCCAGGAATCACCGCAGGGACGCGCGGCGATGCAAATTGAACAGGCGCAAATCGTTGATAAGGCCCGTTTGTGGTGGGATAAAGAAGGCGATAGCGGTGCATTTCTGTATCTCAATGAACAATTCTTTAATTCGATTAGTGAATCCGCTGTCCCTTTGGATACCAATGCCATCATCAAACTTAAAAATAGCCCCATGGAGCTGGATATTTATTGCTGGCTCAGTTATCGCCTTACCCGTATGAAAAAGCCAACCATTGCTCCCTGGGATGCTTTAATGGACCAGCTCGGTGCCCATTACAAAGAACGAAAAACCTTCAAATTTAATTTCTTGCAAGCACTAAAATCGGTACTTGAAGTTTATCCCAATGCCAAAATCCAAGAGCACAAACGCGGCTTACTGCTGTATCCTAGCTTACCGCACGTGGCTAAAAAATTGACCAAACAATAAACGAATCCTGCCCCGGTATAATGAACAATAAATTAGCGTATAAGGGGTCGGAATAGAATTTGGACAAAAAACGTCGTTAAGGATTTACTACTGACTCAAATTCTGCCTTCCTCAATGGCTTTGTAGTAGGTACGCCGGGAAATACCCACTGTGTTGACCGCTTCACTTATGCTCATTCCGTTTTTGATTAATTTCTGTACTGCAAATAAGATATCTTTGTTCACAGGCTTACGCCCCTTATATTTGCCTTCGGCTTTGGCGACTACAATACCTTCCCGTTGTCGCTCTAACATGATTTCTCGTTCAAATTCCGCAATCGCACCTAACAAGGTGAGCATAAGTTTGCCCGTTGGCGTCGTGGTATCGAGATTAATGTTTAAGACTTTCAACCCAGCTCCTTTATTTTGAATTTCTTCTGCGATATTTAGCAGGTCTTTTGTGGATCGAGCAAGTCTATCCAGTTTGGTAATCACCACCGTATCGCCTTGGCGAATATAGTCGAGCATTGCTTTTAGTTGAGGACGATGAGTGCTTTTACCTGAAACCTGTTCTGTGTAATTGGTTTGGCACCCCACAGCTTCTAGTGCCGCAACTTGCGCCGATAAATTTTGATCCGTGGTTGATACTCTGGCATAACCAATTTTTGTCGTCGCCATGATTCGTTAACATTGTGCATATAGGGTTTGTGCACATTATAGCTTGCGCATAAAATACATATCAAACTCTAAAAGCACAGATTAAACGGAGTTATAGAGGGGGAATATAGCCCTTGCCCTAAATGCACAGCACTAGATAAAAATAACGAAAGGCCATACCGTGAGAGAACGCTTTTTAACCGCCGCTGACAGAGAAAAACTAAGTACATTCCCCTTGGATATTCCCGAAGATGATGTAATCCGCTTCTTTACCCTATCACCTTCGGATAGGCAGATTGTCAATCAGTGCAGAAGTCAGCACAATCGTTTAGGTTTTTCGCTACAACTTTGTGCTTTGCGTTATCTCGGGTACTGCCCTGATGAGCTTTCAGGGGCACCGCCATCTATTTTGCATTGCTTACTCATTCAGCTATCCATACCGGCATTGGCAGACTTGTTATCGCAGTATGGAAAACGCAAACACACCCGAACCGACCATTTTCAAAAAATTATCATTTACCTGGGATTCAAAAAATCCGAGCAATCGGATCTTGACATACTTAGCCAATGGTTAGTCAAACGCGCATTAGAGCACGATAGGCCGATGTTACTATTTCATATGGCTTGTGATTACCTATACAAAAGCAAAGTCGTGCGCCCTGGTGTTACATTGATTGAGAGGCTAGTTATCGCTGCTCGACAACAGGCTCAAAGGGAAACCTATCAAATGATGGAAGATATACTAACCTCCGCTGGTTGTTCACCTCTTGATGGCGTATTAACAATCGATAAAGCGACAGGACGAACACCTCTCGCATGGCTACGATTTGGGGCAACCGCTAATTCCCCGGCGGATATTCTCAAGGCCATTAGTAAGCTGGAATTTCTCAATGAACAAGGTGTTCCCAAATGGGATTTATCGCGTATCAATCCCAACAGATTAAAATTTCTGGCCCAACTAGGTCGACGATCCACAAACCAAGCCTTACAGCGCGCCATTCCTGAAAGACGATACCCTATTCTTGTCGCTTTTTTATACCACACCTATGAGGAAGTTATTGATGAGCTGATTGAGTTATTTGATCGTTGTTTGGGTGGATGCTATACAAGAGCTAAGGGTGACCTTAAACGATTCCAACTTAGCATTGCCAAAACGACCAATGAAAAATTACAAATCTTACGGGATATTGGTCACATTGTATTGAGTGCTGATATATCAAATTCACAACTGAGATCACAAATCTTTGAAATCATCACGGAGCAAGCCTTTCAAGCCGCCATTACCGAATGTGATAGTCTCATTCGTCCACAGGATGATCATGCCTACGACTTCCTAGGCAAACGTTATAGTTACATTCGTGAATTTTCACCTCACTTTCTGAAAGTTTTACAGTTCAAGTCAAATCAAGATAATGACTCTTTACTCAAAGCAATTAATATCCTTCGTGAACTAGACGAAGGAGGAAAACGAAAACTACCGGAAGATACACCCATAGATTTCATTAAAAAATCCTGGCTTACCTATGTTAAGAATGATAAAGATGAGATAGTAAGGCGTTACTACGAAATCAGTACGCTGTGGATGTTGCGAGGCGCACTACGTGCTGGCGATATTTGGGTCGATGATAGTCGACGGTATGCAGATCCAGAGTCATATCTTATCCCAAAAGATCAATGGCCAGCGATGCGTGAAGAAGCCTGCCGAATCCTTGGACTACCTGAACAAATAAAGCCGCGTATTGAAGCACTACAACAAGAGCTTGAAGCCTATCTTCGTGAACTCGATGCAAAAATTACCCATGAAGATGGGGTACGGATCGAGCAAGGTCATCTGGTTGTCTCTCGTTTTAAAACAGAAGAGCTTCCAGAGGCAGTAAATGAGCTACAAAATTTAATAACTCAACAGCTACCGCGTGTAGCATTAGCTGATTTGTTAATTGAGGTCGATAGCTGGACCCATTTTACCGATGATTTTGAACATGCTTCTAGACAACAGCCCAGAGATGCTAAAGTTTTAGCGCACCTCTACGCCTCCTTGTTAGCTCAAGCTAACAATCATGGGCTGAAAAAAATGGCGGAAATATCAGGGTTTTCCTATTCGCAGCTTGCATGGTTTACCACTTGGTATATTCGAGAAGAAACCCTTCAAGCGGCGATTACTACATTAGTGGATTATCATTTTCACTTACCTCTTGCCAACCAATGGGGTGGCGGTACATTATCATCTTCGGATGGACAACGATTTCCCGTTGGCATCAAAGCGCGCAATACAACTGTTATTCCGCGCTACGGTTATGGACATATTTTAACATTTTACTCTTGGACATCAGATCAACATTCGCAATGGCAATGTAAACCAGAACCATCCATGATCCGTGATGCCACTTATGTTTTGGATGGACTGTTAGATAATGAAACGGAATTACCACTTTTTGAACACACAACAGACACAGCAGGATACACCGAAATTATTTTTGCCGCCTTTGATTTACTGGGCTTTTTGTTTTCGCCCAGAATTAAAGGACTTGGTGATCAACATATTTACTGTATTGATAAAACCCTTCTCTATGAGAATTTGGGTGATATCCTTAAAGGTACCATTAACATCGAATTATTAGAGAAACATTGGGACACCTTTTTAAGAATGGCGGCATCGCTTAAAATGGGCTGGGTTACGGCCTCTTTATTTATACATAAACTACAGTCGCAATCGAAGCAAAGTAGCCTCGCAAAATCCCTACAGGAATACGGACGACTGATTAAATTCATCTACATTCCAAAGTACATTTGTCGAGAAGAGCAACAAAGGCGTGTCAGTCGACAACTTAATAAAGGCGAAGCAATCCATGATTTACGCCAATGGTTGTTCTTTGCAGAAGAAGGTCAGATCAAAAAGTCACAATTGCCGAATCAAACCAACCAAGCCAGTGCGCTTACTTTGGTAACAAACGCAATTATCGTTTGGAACACGGTGTATATGCACGCAATCATTGAGCAGCTTCGCACTGAAGGTTATCAAATTAATGAGGAAGATATCGCACACATCTCCCCATGCCGATTTGAGCATATTAATAAGCATGGCAAAGTGACATTCAATGTAGAGAAAGAACGAAATCGTCGTGGTTTAAGACCTTTGGTGAAGCCTCAAAACCCTTAGCGACATTTTTTGTCCAAATTCTATTCCGACCCCTATAACCAAACCGAGGAGATGACCCAGTTCTCATTATGAAATTAAACCCAAGTTTATCACCCGCCGATTTGTCGCCCACTCAAAACGCACTGAGCGGCATTCAATTAGCGATAAGACAGTTTTCTTGACCATATTTTGGGAATATAGTGGAAAGGTTTGAATGGGGTGAAGAAAAAGACAAGATAAAAAGGTGCCAAACATATTATAGTGGACCCCATAAATCAGACAACCTGCTAAGATACAAAAACTGATTAAA
>CAYUAI010000079.1:0-17967 GCA_964442745.1 uncultured Chromatiales bacterium | reverse complement strand
ACTATTCCTGCACTTTTGTTCACTCAGAACGAACCAATACAAACCCAATCTGGGCGCCAAACAGGGAAGTTATTCCATGCCCATTCCTATCTCATCTCAGACGTATTCAAAGACGTCTTTACGTGTACGCCAGGTGCGAGGTGGTTTGGGGCGTTTTGTGTTTTTGCTGCTACGATAAAATCGATCATCTGAAGGGACGGCTTCTGGCGTCAGTTGTTGTTTATCATTTTCTTCACTTTGGCTGTCGACAACACTATCATCTATTTTTGGCATGAGGCTCTGGAGGGTTATTGGTGCATTGCCAGGTAATGCAACAAAATCGTATTTCCAAAGCTTATCTTGAAGCATTTCCATTGAGTTGAGTAGTCCGACCGGATCAAGACTCTGGTAGTATTCTGCGAGAAAATTTTTTGTTGTATCATTGAGGGGTGATGATGCCAATGTGCGTTGATAGGGTGTTTTAGCTGTATTATATTTCTTGCCAAGTGGCCTGTTGATAACGTGCTCTCATGCTGTTTAATAATTCTTTACGCGCTTGTAGACTCATGGATTTTATCATTATTTCAAACTCCTTTTGCTTAGCAGTCAAGGTAGTAAGAATTTACGTGAGGCAATGCGTGTCGTTCAGTTTTATTAAAATTATCATAATATTTTAAAATAATTATATTTATTAGTAATATAATTATGAAAATATAATAAATTTATTAGCTAAATTAAATAACTAAACGGCTCAGTTTCGCTAGTATTTGTGATGACGACTAATCCACTAATGGAGCATAATAATGAGCCGCCATCCACTATTACTGACATTGTTTATTACAGCCCTATTCGTAACTGAGTCAGCCAAGGCGCAACCCAACTTATCCAAGCCAATTGCCCACAGCACGCCCATCGCCGGTTTTTATCAACAAGCCATTTTGTATCCCGCCGATGACTGGGCGACCAATCAAGGTTATTTTAGCTCCAAAGCCATTTTAATTAAAGAACACAATGTCACCAATCATTATGTGAATAATGAGGCGAGTCTTGAGTCAGATTCAAATCCCAATACCCACCGTAAAGCCGCGCACCCATTAACCACTGAGCAGCTGAGTGGAAAAATTGTCCTGGTTGATGTGTCCGATCGAGTCCAAATGGAATTGGCTAAAAATGGCGGTAAACCCAGTCCTGATATTGCCATGACGGATATCTCTTATTCATCACAAGCGACGGTACGTGTAGCCGACATTGCGGTCGTTGCGGATCAGATTGAAGGTGGTGTTTGGGTGGTCGCCCGTGTGGGTTGGGATCAGTTTTACTTTGCAGGCACTGAGGACTGGGACGAGTCTGAGTATGTTGATGCGCTTAATCATCCCGGTTTCACCGCAGAATCAATGGAGAATTTGTCACAAATTGAGAATTTAGAACCAGTCAGTGCGGGTTCACTTAATTGGCCCAACCTTTTACTACTATCAATGTATAAAGTGGCTCCCCATAGCTAATGCCTTTATGCAAAAAAATAAGCGATAGAATTCATCAAATTTTCAGCGGGATAAAATTATATCGTAATTAATTGGCGGTCATATCCTGTCTTGCCATTTATTTTAACTAAGGGGAAAAGGAAATGAAAAAAAGTGTTTTACTTTCAATGTTAGTCACTTTTATTTTGAGCCAGGAAGTGGCTCAAGCTCATGATAAAAATGGAATCGATGCGGGATATGTCACAGTGAGTGATGAGCTGACGCTGTATTATCAACAAAGTGGTCAAGGTGATAAAACCATTCTGTTTATTCCTGGTTGGACACTAAGTACTGAAATATACGAAAAGCAACTGGAATACTTTAAAGACTCTACTGAATGGCGTTTTATTACTTATGATCCTAGAGGACACGGACGTAGTACCAAAACCGAGGGAGGACATTTTTATCGACAACATGGCAAGGATCTTAAAAATTTTTTAGTGGCAATGGATTTAAACGCTGTTGTATTAGGCGGTCACTCTTATGGCGCGTTTGATATTTTGTCTTATGTGCAACAGTTTGGCTCCCATCATCTAATAGGTTTGGTGATGATTGATTCGCCACCAAAATCCAGGGGCGTCGATAATCTAACCGAGTGGGTTTGGTATCGCTATGATGATGCGGATGGTTCTCAGGAATATTTTACCCTCGAACCGCTCCGTAATCGGCAAAAATTTAATCAGGGATTTGCTGAGTGGATGTTAGTGAATCCTACACCGGAGAGTACCAAGTGGTTAGATAATATTGCCAATCAAACTTCTGATACGGTGGCAGGTCTGTTAAATGCCGCAGGAATATTTCTTGATTATACCACTGAGTTAACAGGGCTGGAAGGTAAAATACCGTTATTGTATACGGTCAGAGCTGAAGTGAAAAATGTCGTTAAAGCTTGGGCTAAACAACAGACTCCCAGTGCAACAGTGGTCGCTTTTGGTGAACATATGTTATTTTGGGAGTTTCCTGAAAAATACAACAAAGTGCTAACAGACTATTTATCATCAATCAATCACCATGAGTAGGAATAAACAAGGCGACCAAACTCTCATGCTAATAAATTAGTTAATGCTGGTATATGTTAACTTGAAGTGTAGCCACTCAAACTTGATCTGACAGTTACCCGTTTTTAGGGTATCTGTTAGATTAAAACACAATCAATTCACTCGTCCCATATCATCATTCTCATTTTTGACCTGACTTTTTTTCTTGATCGTGTCTTTATCTCTATTCAGGGTTAGTCACACCATCAACGGCCGCCGCTGTCGGTGAATACAGATTAAATAATAAGCGTCATCTGTCCAAGTTATTTCGTGCACGCTCCTAAGGTTGTATCATGGCGTCACCGCGCAATTGATAATCGGCAATAGCCGTGACGCCGGCGGTGACAAATTCAATGCCGGGAATCATTTGATCAGTCATCACCCCATTTTTTCTTGCGGTATTTTGACAGAAAGATACCTTGCCCCCTTGATCCAATAAGTTCTGCACTTGTTCTTGGAATGGGTTTTCATCCGGATGTGGGTTAGCTGAGTTGTTATCCAATACCCGTCGGTAGCCTTTGCTATAGACTATGGCGACAACGTCATAGTCTGTTCTTGCTTGCAGACTGTGGGTGACTTGGTAATCATTGATCGCGTTGGTAATATTACTGGTGGCGTAAGATTTACTGCAGTCAGCGTTTTTGCAGGCCTGATTGATTTGATAAATCACTTTAATGTTGGTTTATTGGTCAAGGCAGTGGGGGGTGGGGGGCGGAGGCACCGGCCCTAAATTCTTCGTCTAGCGGGATATCCGAAACTAATCCAACCGGGCAATCAGCATTGTTGTACTTGCGTAATAAGGATGGCTTGCTTGGATGCCGAAAAATGTTGATCATAAATAATGCTGCAATCGATCCTTGGCATTCGGTCCATACCAACGTATGTCAGCTTGGTCTGTTAAATATTGCCGATAAAATTTAATCGCTACTTTCCAATGAGTCAGTTGTTTTGCCTCTTCGAATAAAAAATCAAGTTCTCCGATGGTTTGTTGTCCGCGGTATATCTGAATTCGGCGGCTAATCCATTGTATATTGGCGGTATGGCGTAATCAGAATTCGATCAATAATTCAAAATAAATTCCTAAGGGATCGCGCTTATTATGCGTCAACCAGGTGATGAGTGGTTGTGGATTTTGGTCTAGGTCGGACAGCCAACCGAGACGTTGTTGATGCTGTTTAATACACCATGAATCGGATACGATGCAGGGTTTGCGTTTTGCCAAGAGTCCGGGGCTACTGATGCACCAACTGAGGTCTTGCACGACTTTGTTTTTATATTGCGGTAACATGCGGTAAGCGGTGGCCAATAATTTTAATCGCTAAAGGATATCATGGGCTTGAGTGAAAGAAAAAAAAATAGCATTAGCGTAATTATTCCAACGTATAATCGAAATCCACTGTTACAACGTGCATTATCATCCGTTTTCGCGCAGCGTCTAGCGGCTGATCAGGTGATTGTCATTGATGATGGTTCCAGCGATAATAGCGCCGCCATGGTAGGCCGCGAATTTCCGGCCGTTGAGTTGATTGTTCAGCAAAACGCGGGCGTTAGCCAGGCTCGTAATACAGCGATCAACGTGGCTACAGGGGAATGGATTGCGTTATTGGATTCTGATGATGAGTGGTTGCCAAATAAGCTACAACAACAGCAAAAAGCGCTATCGGCTCATAGCCAGTTCTTGATTTGTCACAGTGAAGAGATTTGGATACGTAACGGGGTACGCGTCAATGCGATGAAAAAGCATGTAAAAAGCGGCGGTTGGATTTTTGAAAAATGTTTGCCTTTGTGTGTCATTTCACCGTCGTCGGTGATGATTCATTATACGCTGTTTGAGCAAGTAGGGTTGTTTGATCCTTTATTGCCCGCTTGTGAAGATTACGATTTATGGCTCAGAATTTGTGCTAAATTTCCGGTGCTTTATATTGAAACGCCTTTAATTGTCAAGTACGGAGGACACCCAGATCAATTATCACAACAGCACTGGGGGATGGACCGTTTTCGAATGCAAGCTTTGCAGAGGTTGATGGAACGAACAGCGCTGACGGCTGAGCAGTGGGTATTGGCCCGTAATGTGTTAATTAAAAAAGCGAAAATTTATCTAAAAGGGGCGCAAAAACGTGATAAGCAGCAAGAAGTGATACATTATACTCAAATGATCAATCAATATTTAGGTTAAATATGTTGCAGCTATTTTGTGCGCTTGCTTGTGAAGCGAAACCGATCATCGCGTTTTATCAACTTAAAAATATTCTGCATCATCCTTTTCAGGTTTATGAAAAGGATCAATTACGTGTGGTAGTGACCGGCTTAGGCAAACAGGCGATGGCGGCGGCAGTGGCTTATCTCTATGGGCGATTTGATTTGCCAGCGTCTACCGCTAACCTGAATGTGGGGATTGCGGGTCATTATGATGCACCCTTAGGTAGCACGGTATTAATCAATAAAATCGTTGATCAAGCCACCGCCACGTCGATGTATCCGGTGCGGGTTTTTTCTTATCGGGGGCGCACCGGGTGGTTAGAAACGAGGGATTGTCCGTGCCATGAATATCAACCGATCGTGTATTATGACATGGAAGCGTCTGCATATTTTTTAACAGCGACGCGTTTTAGCCCTGCAGAATTGGTGCATTGCTTTAAGGTGGTTTCGGATAACAAAGACCATACCGCAGAACAAATGGATAAAAAGTGGGTGGCTTCATTGATAAACGACAGTTTGCCAATAATTGATGAATTGATCCATCAGTTATTGGTACTGCAACAGTCATTAGCTGAAAGTGTACAAATGCCTCAAGAATTGACTGTGTTATTGGCCCAATGGAAATTCAGTCACTATCAACGTATGCAGTTGGTACGTATATTACAACGCTGGCAAGCCTTTTTTCCCACCACATCCATCCGTGATACTTTATCGGGCCAGGCTGTTAAAAGCGCCTCGGACGTCATGCGCCATTTAGAACAAAAATTAAAAAATCTTCCTGGATTATTATAAACGCGATGATCGATAGCATTTACATTGAAGAGGAAATTAAGCATCATCCTCGGGTGATGAACATCTGTGAGCGGTTTCCTAACGCGGAACGTATTACTTGTTATCGTTATGGTGAAATCTTTAATAAAAAATCACAAAACTTCCGTTTGCAAAAACAACAACCCGCGTTGATTTTGGCGAAAAAACATAAAAATTTTGTGTTGCCGGCCCCGGAGGGTTATGGCATTGGTGGGACCCAAAATTTTTATTTTTCCCATATGTTGAATTGTCTGTACGATTGTCGATATTGTTTTTTACAAGGGATGTACCGTTCCGCGCATTATGTGCTGTTTGTGAATTACGAAGATTATGCCGATGATATCGTGGCCCATTGTCAGCAAACACTGGAGACAGACAGTTATTATTTTTCAGGGTATGATTGTGACAGTTTAGCCTTGGAACCGGTGACCCAGTTTTTAGATTTTTTTATGCCGCTGTTTCGCAAGCATCCTCAGGCTTGGTTAGAGTTGCGTACTAAGAGCACTCAAATCCGAAAATTATTGGAGCAGCCCCCGGTTGAGAATTGTGTTGTGGCTTATAGTTTATCACCGGATCCGATTGCCCAGGCACTGGAACATAAAGCGCCATCATTACCGCGTCGTCTGGAATCGTTAGCTAAATTGCAAGCCCAGGGCTGGAATATTGGCTTGCGGTTCGATCCCTTGATATATCATGAGAATTTTTCGGAAATTTATCAATCGTTTTTTGCGATGGTTTTTCAACAGATCAAGCTGGATAATTTGCATTCGGTGAGTTTAGGCGCATTTCGTTTGCCGGAGAGTTATTTTCGTAATGTTGTGAAACTCTATCCGTATGAAAAATTGTTTGCCGGGCCGTTACAAAGTCAGGCTGGGATGGTGGCTTATGAGGCCGATCTGGAGCAAGCGTTGTTAACTTTTTGTCAACAACAAATTTTAAACTACATTCCGCAAGAAAAATTTTTTCCTTGTCAGTATCGTGGGTAATGATCATGACGAAACGGAAATTGTTAGTGACCGGGGCGAGTTCCGGGATTGGCCAGTCGATTGCTATACGTTTGTTAATGGGCGGTCATCGGGTATTGGGAGTGGCACGCGATTTTAGCCATTTTCCAGCAGGTTACCCTGGATTTGCTCATGAAATTATTGATTTTTCTGATCTAACCCAAACGGTCATAAAATTGAAAAGGCTGATAACGAAACACCCAGACCTTGATGGTCTGGTGTGCTGTGCAGGACAAGGTCAGTTTGGGTCTTTGGAAGAGTTTTCTTATGCTCAAATTCAAGATCTGATGAATGTCAATTTTGTTAGCCAGGCCTTTGTGGTCAAATCGGTGTTGCCCGATTTAAAACGAAAAGGACGAGGCGATATTATTGTGGTCGGTTCGGAAGCCGCATTAAAGGGAAGTCGTAAAGGGAGTATTTATTGTGCGAGTAAATTTGCGTTACGCGGTTTTACTCAAGCCTTGCGTGATGAATGTGGCAGTGCCGGGGTGCGCGTGAGTTTGATTAATCCAGGGATGGTACGCACCGCTTTTTTTGATGATTTAGCTTTTTCGCCAGGTGCGGATGAAAGTAATTTTGTCACACCCGAAGATATTGCTGATCTGGTTGAAATGATACTTCAGACCCGGTCGGGTACCGCGTTTGATGAAATTAATTTGTCGCCGCTGAAAAAAGTCATCGATTTTAAAAAGAAACAATAGGCTTGGGAATGCGTTACCAGCCAGCCGTCGAAATGAATCTATCCATACATTGATAAGGAGAGGACGATTGAATCAGGTAGGTGATGAGGCGGCCTGTGTTAATCAGGAACTTGTTAAGCAGCTGTATGGTAGCAGTACGTTAACTTTATTGGCAAGTCAGGCCGTTGCGTTAGCGGCGGCTTCGGTGATTTATGGTCATGTCTCAATATTGTCATGGTATCTTTGGATTGGTCTATTTTCATTCATTACCCTTATTCGACTGGCATTAACGTACGCTTGGCGCCGTCAAACAGATGTGCCAGCGAGTGAATTGTCACAATGGACCAGAAAGTACATGTTGGGTGCTTTTGCCGCCGGCCTGAGTTGGAGCAGCATTGCCTTCTTAGATTCTGCGTCAATGCCGTTATATCATCAGCTTTTTCTTATGATTATTCTCGTAGGAATGCCTGTTGCCTCAATGCCAACCAACGCAATATACCTGCCTATTTATTATGCCTTCTCAGTTCCGCCCTTAGCCAGGGTCTACTATTGGTCGCTATTTGAGGTCGAAGACCTAGGGATGCATTTCTTCTGGGTGGCGATTGTTTATACGGTCATGCTCTTAGTTACGGTGCATCGATATTATGGTAATCTGCGTAAAAAGATCGAAATGGATTTGAAGAATAATCAACTGATAAAAGACCTCTCTTTAGCCAATCAACGGCTTGAAAGCCTGGCTTATTTTGATCCTCTCACGGGCTTGGCAAACCGACGTTGGTTTTATGAGAATGCTGAAAAAGTACTGGCGAGGTGTGAACGTTATGGTTCACAGATGGCCGTCATGTTAATTGATCTGGATAATTTTAAGGGAATAAACGATGAATATGGGCATGATGCTGGCGATCGATTATTGATTTCTGTGGCGGATCGTTTGCGTGTGTCCATTAGGCAGACGGATACAGTCATGCATAAGTCCAATGAAGCGATTCGTTTGGGCGGTGATGAATTTATGGTGTTATTGGAAGATGTCAAAGGCGAAGTGAATGTGAAATTCATTGCACGCCGTATTATTGAACGAATCAATCAACCTGTTTCGTTTGCGGATAAAGAATTTCCTGTGACAGGAAGTATTGGCGTCGCATTGTATCCAACACATGGGGATAGTATCAGTACTTTGCTTCGTTATGCTGATATTGCGATGTATAGGGCAAAACACAAAGGACGCAATCAATACTGTTTTTTTGACCCTAGCGTAGATACGGCGTAAGGTGAAAATTGGCAATGCAATCATTTCCCAGTTTGGCCAGGTCTCTCGGCTTTGTCTCCTGAGCCGCCCTAGCTCCTGCTTCCGTGCAGTCGTCGGCTTTGTCTCGATAACGGTTCCATGCGTTATTCTACTCCTTAAATTCCTTTAGTCGTCAATCGAAATCTGAGCGCCAAACAAGGAAGTGATTGTATTTGCCAGTCCCTATTATTTACTAGGCGCTCTAATGTCGATTGAGTGAAGATTTAATCTGTTAATTGCTGATCCAAGGCAAACATCAGGTCACCGCATTTTTGTTTTTGTGCGCTGGCCTCAGCGGATAATTTACCGTCATCCGAGAAGTTACATACTACACCGGCATCGTCTTTGTCTTCCCGTATCATTAAACCATCACCAGGTTTGTATTTTGCCTCCATGAGTCCGCCAATGTAAAAGGTATAGGTTTGGTCACCACTCCAGTAGAGCGTCAACGGGTTGTCGCCAATTTTTTGTATCACGCTGGTATAAGTGCCTTGCTTAATGTCTTCTTCTTGGGTTTCAGGCATGGCTGTTACGTCTGGAGTGACGGCAGGTGAGACTTCTGTGGCTTGCGTATCGCTGGTTATTGGGGATGTCGGTTCAACAATTTGCACGGTTTGTTCAATTTTCTCTTCGGCTTTTGTTTCGGTTTGCGCTAATTCTTGTCCTTTTGATGCGCAGCCAGACAACCAGATTGCCATGCACAGTAGTGCTAGGCATAGAGAACTGCCAAGATAGTTTGTACGTATCATTTATTCTGCCTCCAACAATTAAACCCTAAATAACGTGTAAAAAATAAGTTAATTATTTTTTACACGTTTCTAATATAAAAAATTGTTATTATTGTCACCGGCATTGGACAGGCTAACGTTTGACAATCGCAGCGAAAATCGATGGCCCAAGGCTTTTTCTGACGGTGACTCATACGGGTTGTATGGCCTACTGAAGAAAAGTCCCTGTGGGATTTAGGTCTCAAGCGAGGTCAACGGATAGGCTCTCCAATGTTGGTTTCAAGCATGATGCTTTGATTTTCACGGTACACTATAAAAAAACAAAATTCAAACGTCCGTGTTATTTGTGGTATGAATTGTCCACGATGGTAAAGCTTGACGTTAATAACCAAGGTTCCATATGTCTTGACGAGAAGTGTAGGCTAATAATTTATGTTTGCTATGGTATTTATTTTATATCAATCAGGGGAATAATTCATCATCGGAGGCATTTTAGATTGTATTTTATTGAAACCTAGATTTGATGGGATGTTAAAAATAGGCTTTTCACTGGCCATATTTTGTATATCAGGTGAGCATTATTACAATGATAATTAATGGGTGTATTATTTTTATTAGAGCGAATTATGTTGAAAACAATTGAGTTTAATAAAAGTGCAGGAACTAATTTAGTGGCTTTGGGCTTAGTCATTATTGGATGTTTTCCTACAGCCTATCAAGTGCAAATATTTTCTATTGGTGTGTTCGCCTTATCGGGCGCCATGACTAATTGGTTAGCCGTTTATATGTTGTTTGAACGTGTGCCGCTATTATATGGATCTGGGGTTATCCCAAATCGTTTTGAAGCCTTTAAATCATCAATTAAGATATTGATTATGGAGCAATTTTTTACAAAAGATAATATGCGGCGATTCATTGAAGAAGAGGAACAAGTGCTGGTTGAAGTTTTTCGGCCTGAGCCATTGATTGAGACGCTAGATTATGACAAGTTATTTAATAATTTGGTTGATGCAATTATGAATTCGTCATTTGGTGGGATGTTGGGCATGGTGGGTGGGGCAGAGGCCTTGCAGCCCTTAAAACAACCGGTGATTGAGAAGATAAAAAGTACACTCATCGAGATGACGAATACGGCATCATTTCAACGTGGCATTGCTGCGAGCTTAGATGCTAATAAGTTAACGGATGACATGATTAAAAAAATCGAGCAGGTGGTTGATAAGCGCCTGGACGAACTCACTCCGCAATTAGTGAAACAAATGGTGCAACGAATGATAAAACAGCATTTGGGTTGGCTGGTGGTTTGGGGCGGGGTATTTGGAGGGCTTATTGGTTTTTTTATGAGTTTTTCCCGACACTGGGCCGCCTAGCGTTTGAAAATCGCGATGAGAATTGATTTCACCGGGGTTTTTCTGGAGGAGGCCATACGTTGTTGTATGGTCGACTGACGAAAAATTTCTGTGGAATCAAGGATCAAGTGAGATTAAATGATAGGCGACTCAATGTCGGTTTTTCACCCATTTGAGCGGTTAAGTCTTGCCTCTTGTATAACCCGGTGAAATTAATTGGCTTCGAGGATTGTAAGCGTTAGATGGAGCAATAAGCAAAAAGCCCCGTATAGACAACATTTGAGTTGGCTCTATGGGGCTTTTTTTTAGGTGGCTTGCGTTAACACAAATCCCGCAAGGCTGGCATAGAAAAACAACACGAACATAAAAACAATGATGACTCGTGTGCTTTCGCCTCTGAAGTGTTTTTTCACCTTGAACATTTTTTACTCCCTATACTGACATATACCTCGATGCAATACCTTAGTATAATTAACGAGTATTTGCCATATATTTTTTTGTGGATGAATGGGGTGATGTGGTTTTCATGAAAATAAAATTGCACTTCAGCGTTGAATCTGCGGTGTTGGGGCGCAGGGCAGGGATGCATTCTAAATTAAAATCCAAACCGTACAATATCACCTGGATATAATTCAGCTTTTTTAATTTCTAATTTACCGATGGAAAAATGGGGTTGTACTTGGTGGATATCAATGGTGGCGACGGGTGTTTCGACGAAACCTAATAGTTGCTCATTGGTGGAATAGAGGGGATCAGGATCGAGTCGATAGGTCATCAGTGAGTCACCGACTTGGATATGTGATAGAGAGCCAGCATTCAGTATTATCGTTTTTTTATCACTCTGCACTACCCGTGCTGAAAAAGGGATTTGATTGAGGTCTTGTTCAATCATTTCGATTTGGCGATTGATGATTTGACTCAGTGCTAATCCAAAATGGCTATGGCTAAATAGGGTGTTGCTAAACAGGGTGGTATTTAGTGAAAAGTAATCACCATCTTCGACATTTTCGCTATACCTGTGGCTGGCAATTTTTGCTCCAGATAGACCGTCGTAAAGTAATAAATCTAATTCGATTCTTCGGTAGGCGCTAAACCATTTCTGGTGTACGCCCATATCGCGTATGATGCCGGAGATAATGATTTGTGCACCAATCTTATCCGCAATTTTCACATAGATTTTTGAATCATTGTTTGGTAAGCCGCCATTTTGATTAGAAAGTAAATATTGAGTCGCGTCGATGCCAATGAAGCGATTGGTCGTTTCTAAGCGACGCATTAATTCTTTTGGCAGTTCACGTTCTATATGAGGTAAATCCTGGATTTGTTCGCGTTTCACCACATCAAACTGGATAACCCCAATTTTTTTTTTGTAACGTGCAGCTGGTGAAGGTTCTCGACGTTTGTCTTCAGGTACTTGGGCACGAATTCTGACAAAAAATACGCCGTCGTTGATCCATTCATCGAGTATTTTGACATTTTCTACGGTACCGGCGGCATTGACCCGAGAGCTTTCGACAACTAATACATTGGAGGAAACTAACGCTGTTGTATCAACTTTTGCTTCCGACTGGATCATGGCTTGCTGCATGGCATTTTTGATGGCATTTTGTTTGGCCATCATCATCGCATCGTCGATAATGGCTGCTGAGCCAACGGCTTCGATGAATTTCTCAGCGAAAACAGGGTTGGGTAGGTAGATTGCACATAATATCAATAGGACACGGATTTTTTGCAAAATTAGCATAGCTGTACTCTTTCAAGTGTAGGGTTATGCCTCTTGCAATTTTTATTCTCGATTGATGTAAAAATTATTTGAGTTGGTGCTTGGGCGTTGGGTGTCTGTTCGATGTCGAGGAGAAGAGAAAACTTGTTCTGGTGAGGGTTGAGTTAATACCTGAGTTTGATATTGTCCGTTGACCTGCAGGGCTATGTCAGGACAAGGGTTATTGAAGGTTTGGGTATTTTGACTCGTACCACCTAAGGCATGGTGTAAGAAATTTTGGTCAACTTTGAGCTCAATGACGGTTTCATAGGTGCCGTCTTCCATGGGATTAGCTGAGAGAACCCGTGCGCCACGGATATGCGTGTCTAAAAAGATACGATACCGATCTTTTTCCACCACCATATCACCAATGGTGGTACCACCCCAAATATGAATGCCGTTGACGCGTTCGGCTAAACTGCGGTAACCATCGATTTTTGATGCACGCATTGCCATCAGTCGTCGTTGAGGCTCAGGAAAAAAAGCTTTAGGTGGCGCACCATAACCGGTGCTTCTTATTTTGACAGATTCTTGTTTGATGCCATTTTGGTTAATAAATAACGCATTATTATAGTTGGGATTAGCTGGTGTACATTCTTGGGACTGCATTGCCTCGGAGCGTAATGCGCCGGCAGCTGGCGCGGTGGCATTGGCTTCCAGAACGGGGTTGGATTTTGCCTCTTCCGCATTCGTTAACGATTCTTCTGGCGTGTCACCCACGACATTAAAATGTGTGCAGCTTGTCAGTAATATACTGGCAAGCGCCATTGATATCGTCGAATAAATCGCCTTTTGTTTCATAATTACTCCTAATGCAAGCTGCATTATCCGTGGAAAAATAAGTCTCCTTGCTAGTATCGGCAAGCTTGAATTTTACTTGAGTGAGCTATCCATGGTAAGCTGTTAATTTATATTGATTTTATTGTTTTTTATCAAGTATTGATGAGTGCTGGCGAGGTTAAGTATTTTAATGGTAAACCGATGAAATAAAAAATACTTACGATGGGTTGTCGCGGTAATGGTGGATAATGACGGAATAAATTTTCGAAAGTGGCCGGGGTTTGCTTCGGGGAAAATAATGACTGACTGGATGTATGATTGCATCTGGGTGGGGATGATGCTGTTGTTATCTTCTGGCGTGGTGTTCGCGAGTTGTTATGATCCCATTAATTATGGCAAACCATTCAAGTCGGATATTGATCGTGCGTTATATATTTTTGTTGACCAAACGACCCCGTTAACTGAAAAAATGCGTGATCAAGTGAGTCGACTGGTGACTCATTGGGGGCAGCCGGGTGACTTAGCAAAGATTGTCCGTTTTTCAGCGAATTTTCGTGATTTGCAGCCGGAGTTGATTTTTTCTAAGGTCGTAGAAAAAAAACCAGGCGATGCTTATTTGTTTCAATTGCGATGGCGGGATAAAAGAGTGCTGAGAGAATGCCTTACCGCACAACAAGAATCCTTTGGGCAAGCCTTCCGAAAGAGCTTAGCGTCCGCGTTAAGCGGTATTAACTCAGAAATCCCCAAAACTGATTTACTGAATTCGCTGAAACAATTAGCTAAATTAGTGGTATTGGCCGACGAAGCGAAAACGCAAAATATACTGCTGATATCGGATGGTATGGAAAATAGCAGTTTAATGAGTTTTTACAAAAAAGGAAAAATCAACACAATTAATGCCCGAAAATTAATTGCTAAAGTGCGCCGTCAAGGACTGATTGCTAATTGGAAGAGCGCGAATATTTATATGGTTGGATTAGGCTTAGCGACGGACCCGAAAGACTATATCACCATGAGCACGACAAAATCATTGTATCAATTTTGGGAACGGTATTTTGTGGAAGGCAATGGACGAATTAAAGCCATAGGCAGTCCGGGGTTGTTGATTACCACCATTGACTGAGGAACGTGCATGTTCCTCAGTCAATGGTATTTAGGGTAGTGGCTTCCCAACAACATCGCCTTAAAAGCATTTCGGGTCTGCTCTGACATATCTCTATAATTTTCAAAACGTGCATGTTGATCTTCTTTATCCATCTTCTCGATACCCCATAACGGCACTGGACAACATCGAGTAGCGAATGTCCCCGGTTGAATTGGAGGGGCGATAATGTTTTCTGGGCGAAACCGGTTCGGGATCAGGTGCATTGGGCAACACTATTTTTTTAATCAATTGATACCCATTAGCCGATTTTAAAGAAAAGGAAAAAAATAAAGCTAGAAATGCAGCATGCAGAAGTAAAAATAGGTTTACTTGAATTAGAGCGAAAATAAATACCCAGCAAAGTAGAAACAAATATGAAAGACGAAAGTGTTATAAGTTGCCAAAGTCGACGAATGTTTATTAACATCGTTAAAACAATGAATTACAATTGTGAAAAATGGTTACAACAATTTTTTTGTGAATACGACTCGAAAACAGATCAATACACTCGGGTATTCTCCTCATTTCAATGCCCGATTGAAACAGGATGATGTTCACTCATAGCGGAGTGGATTCGCTACGTTTAATCCACACGACATGGACAAAATGAAGATGAGGAGATATTTTTTAATGATCTTTCTTGTAAAAAAGCGGCATAAAATAAATTTTCCTTTGAAAACAGTTTAAACTTACATCAGATGAAACTTTATCCTTAATCAGGCATGTATTGAAACAGCCTGGATGCATTCGATAGCTAGAGGTTGAACTGCAGGGATAAACCCAGTCCATCAGGTGATATAATTGAATTATCAGTGACCACATTAAGTACCGTGAGTATACGTTTGTTATCAATGCAGATATTGATTTTCGATAGGGCTTGAAAATCTTCAACGCGGTATATTTCACCGTTACGATGGAGATACTCGACATTTTCATGATAAGTATCAATGCCAACACGACGCAATTTTAATGTATCTGTATTCATTCTAACCGATTATTCAATGAACCAAATAAATGGTATGATGATAGTTGTTTGTTATGAATAAGTTTATGCTGTCTTGTATTTTCTCAAGTATACAATATGCCGGGGGTCGTGATGAGTATCTACCAAAAAATTTTAGTGGCCGTCGATTTATCGGGAGAGGCTAAATATTTGCTGCAACGCGCCAGTGAATTTGCTGAGAAATTTACGGCGGAATTAAATTTAGTTCACGTAGTACAGCCTTTGGTGGTTGATGTGGGCTATGACTTAGTCGCTAGCATTCCACAAGACATTGATATTAGCTTGGTGGACCGGGCAGAAAAATTTTTAACGCTGTTAAAAGCTGAGGCGAGCCAGCAAGATATTGACTGCTTTGTTAAAATGGGTTCCATCAAAAGAGAAATATTAGACTTAGCGGCAGAACAACAAGCAGACCTCATTATTATTGGTACCCATGGTCGGCATGGTGTGGCCTTGTTGTTAGGGTCTAATGCTGGTGCGGTTTTGCATGGTACACCTTGTGATGTGTTAGCGATTCGGGTGGGGTTGCCACCCGTCCGTCGTGAGTTGTTGGTAAGGAATGGGCATAGAATAACTTCCCTAGCTTTGCGCCGTAAAAAATCACTGGGCGACTGACCAGACGGTCTAAAAACAACAGGCCGTCCAGGTGATCCATTTCATGTTGTACAAGACGGTTTTCAAAACCATTCATGTTAAAGTTAAACAGGCTTTCCGCTGAAATACTTAGCGTAGCCCGACTCGTCAAGACTGCCAGTCCTTAGTCGTAACACGTTTTTAGCACATTGACAGAATATGTCAATAACCTTATTGAGTACCACTATGCCAGAATTAAATAAGACAATAAATGTTCCTGAGGATATATCATTCTTCAAAGCGATTTGTTGGCAAGCGAATGGTATCGCTCAGTTTTTTAGATGAAATGTTAAGTCGATACGAACGCGGTTGGATACATTTAGATGTCATTGCCACCCTAGGAAAGCAAGAGTGAGTCTTCTTACGCCAACTGGCAAAAAGCCGTGGATCTTGTGGATAAGTGATGAAATTTAATCACCCCTATCACCAAAAAATTCTTTCGATTTTAGCGTGCGTCAATTCGAATTTTTTTGATACATCAACACCATGAATCTCGATCGGAATATTTTTACGTTCTAATTTTTCTATTAATTGACTGGTGCCTATACCAACATCGAGCCACTTCAAATCCGACGCCACAAAATCCAATGTTTTTATTTGATCAATTCTCGGCATCTTTGTTTTATGATGCAGCTAGCATCAGTGAAGAGGATATTGTGAACTTTTTAGTAAAATACTGTGATTCCTGCATAAGGCCCACTTAGCGATTGTGTGTCTGTTGATAGCCATCGATAGCCTGCTTTCACTGATGCAAATTTAAAGTGATAAAATAAACCAAGATCATAATCGCTAATGTTACCTGACCAGGCGGGCTTAAACTCTATTCCGGTATTACTTAACCATGCCGGCCAAAGTTTCGTGCTGATAAGACTCTTGACATGAAATCTAATAGGCAACGTGCTATAGAATAGCTTAGATCGATCATTGCCATCAATCACCAATCTACCCATTCCAATATCAATTTGAGTTGCCCCACTTGACATTCGATATGTTATGTACAGCCGGGTCAAATCAAGCGAATCTTTAGGGGATAATTCGGTATACTGTGTTTGATTAACTTTAAATGCGAATGGACCATACCCCAATGCTAAACGATAATCGTTAGCACTAACATTTGAGCTTATGTACTGATAACTCCCATCAAGACGCGCATAAGGTAGTTGTGGATCACCCAGCTCCCTTAAGTGTATTTCGTATTTAAGTTTCGTTTCTTCTGTTTGATCATCAATATGTAAAGCGACGTATTTATCAATCAACTCTTTGTTTATTTTAATATTTATTGATGTATTGACTCTTGCAACACTTTCCAGTCCACCAGCAAGTAATTCATTGAAAAAGCCATCAAATAATCCACTTACAACCGTTTTTAGCATAAAGTAACCAATACATTTAAATGGGGGTGAATCACTCTCGCATTGCTCACTACTTATACTTGACGAATTTCTGCTCGAATATTCTTGGTCTTTAGCGTTATCTTTTTCTATGCTCTGTTCAAATGAATCCAGACTGCCAGCTAAAGTATTTTGAAAAGCAACACAGATGAAACTAATAACAAAACATGAAATAATGAATAATCGGTACCTTTTTTTTCGCATAATGATAATTACGTAAATTTTTTTTCTAATATTTTATATATTGGAATATATATTTGGGTAAAAATGTTCAATAGTTCAATATTATTTCCAGCAATAACATCAGCGATTAGCGGACGCGGATGAGAGTATCGTACTTGATGAACCTCATTACTTGAACAAAATTCGCTCCAAAAAAATCAGTAAATCTAAGCATAAATAGTGATTTACTGTACAAAGCTCGTGGTTTGAAAATAAACTTATCTGTAACATTAGAACATGCTTTAGCACTGCAAGTGAATAAAGTGGCTCGAGAAATTTGGCTAAAAGAAAATAAAGAAGCGCTCAAAACCTTAAATGACTTAGCCGATGAAAACGGCCTATTCTCTGATTCGTACAGGAAGTTTTTCTGAGCCAATACACGTTATATAAAAACGAAAACAAGAATACAAAAAAATATATTCTTATTTTGTTAATGTACAA
>CAYUAI010000078.1:0-18590 GCA_964442745.1 uncultured Chromatiales bacterium | reverse complement strand
AATTGGGTTTTAAGGTCTATTATAGTATCTATTTAATCCGGCCACGCCATAGCATTTAACATAAATATATTTAAAAAGCAACTAATTAATGAAATTTTTAGCGGTTTTATATGCATGCGAAAAACGCAACCGAAACGTTATTGCATCATCCATTGCTGAATGGATAGCCTCCTAGGCAATGAACATTGCATCACCATAACTAAAAAAGCGATAACGCTGCTCAATCGCATGCTGGTAAGCCGCTAAAATACGCGGCGGCTTAGCAAAAGCACTCACTAACAACAACAACGTTGAGCCAGGCAAATGAAAATTAGTCACTAGACCATCAATAATTTGAAACTCAAAACCAGGATAAATAAAAATATTCGTCTCACCACGAAAAGGCGCGACTCGGCCTCCTACTGCGACACTTTCCAAACAGCGAACCACGGTAGTGCCTACCGCAATCACTCGCCGTCCCTGCTGCTTTGCAGCATTAATGGTCTGACAAACATCCTCTGAAATCGCTAAATATTCCGAGTGCATAGTATGGTCTTCGATGGTATTCACGCGCAATGGCTGGAAGGTCCCCGCCCCCACATGCAAAGTGACAAACAGACAACGGATATTTTTGGATTGCAAGACCTCAAGTAGAGGATTATCAAAATGTAAACCTGCCGTCGGCGCAGCCACCGCCCCCGGATGACGAGCAAATACCGTTTGATAGCGTTCGGCATCTAATGTGGTGGGTGAGCGCGTCACGTAAGGTGGCAATGGCAACCGTCCAATCGTCTCTAGTATTTGTAAAACAGGCTGCTCACTCTCAAAGTTCAGCTCAAATAAATCCCCTTTCCGCGCAACCACATGGACGATCAACGTATTCTCTAATAACAACTGATTGCCTTGTTTTGGCGATCGATTGGCTCGTACATGGGCCAATACTGTATGCTCATTAACAATTCTTTCAACCAAAACCTCTACCTGCCCACCGGTAGATTTTTCGCCCAATAATCGCGCCGGGATCACTTTTGTATCATTAAATACCAAGACATCACCCGCCGTTAACAACGATAATACGTCTTGAAAAAGCAAATCTTTTTTTTCACCGGTCGCTCGATTCAAATATAACAATCGACTTTGGCTACGTTTTTCGTTAGGTTGTTGGGCAATTAACTCGGCTGGCAAATCATATAAAAATTGATCTATATTCATGATACTGAACATTAATTTTAGTTTAAGCTGACATTTCGCACCCGGCCATGCGGCAATTACCAAACGATTTGATTCCACATGAGGCTTTCTCAACCAAAGAAAAACCTATCAATAATCAAATATCGAGCATGATTCACCTGAGCGGATATGAAATATAAGATTTTAGGAGCAAACAGACAATGAGTGAATCACCCTCTATCACCGACGCTAATGATAACAATTTTCAACAACTCGTTGTTGAAAAATCCCAAGCAATCCTTGTCCTTGTCGATTTTTGGGCAGATTGGTGCGGCCCTTGTCAAGCACTCGCCCCCATGCTGGATAAACTCGCTAACCAATACCAAGGCAAAATCGCCCTCGTTAAAGTCAATACGGATCAACAAACCCAGCTTGCCCAACAATATGGCATTCGCAGTTTACCCACCGTACATATTTATAAAAACGGCCAAGTGGTTGATCAGTTCATGGGTGCCTTACCCGAAAGTCAGATCAAAACAATTATCGACCGTCATTTACCGAACGAAGCCGATTTTTTATTAGAAGAAGCCTTAACAGCACTCACCGCCAATCATACAGATAAAGCCATCGAACGATTAGAAAAAGCGCATCAACTGGACAGCACCCATCTCACCACCATCGTCACCTTAGCGGAGTTATATATCCATGCCCACCGCTACGCCGAAACAGAAGCGCTTATCAAAACCGTCAGTATTCGTGATAACGATCACCCCGAAATATTAAATGTCAAAGCCCACTTACAGTTTGCGGTGGCGACAGCTGACGCTCCCTCCATCACTGAATTAACACAAACCATTAATGACAATCCGCAAAACGGCCAAGCGCTCTATCAACTCGCCTGCCAATATGCCTTGGAAAAAAACTACCAAAGCGCCTTAGCCAGCTTTCTTCGACTCATGCAAACCGATAGAAAATTTCAAGACGACGCAGGACGAAAAGGCTTGTTAGCCATTTTCAACCTGCTTGGTAATCATGGTGATTTAGTTCATCAGTATCGCGCTAAAATGGCCACAATTCTACATTAGAAATGAATTGATTGCCGGCGCGATCAATATTAAAAAAGCAATTGCACACCAATATTTAAACCAAAAAAGCGGGATGCACTGCGTGGCTCGTGCACCCCTCGGGTGGTCTCCACCCCGTTATCCTTGATCGGTTCGTGCTTACTACGCCCTAAATCCCACGATTCCCAATAGGGTTCGATATTTAAATAGATAATATTTGATATTCGGTATCGCACAGGTAATGCGAATTTTGCCCCATAATGCTCACCTAAATCGAGGGTTTGATTATCAAATATACCTTTATAGTTCACTTCTATTTTTGGAAACAATGTACGTAACACATTAATTTCTACCATGATAAAGGCGTTTTCTGTGCGATAAATAAAACCACGGGCACCAATATTTAAATAAGCCCATGTATAGGTCTCAAACAAGCCCACCACATTATTTTTATCCTTAATATCACGATCCCAGCGATGCATACCTGCACCGAAATAAATCACCGCATAGTCATGCAAACGCCAAGATTCGTAGATGCGACCAATTTCAATGGAGGCATCATTAATGGTTTCCTCTGTTTGGGTCACATGCTTCAGACCACTTTGGGTCTCGCCATCATATTTAACCAACCCCTTGAAAAAACTGTATTGCGCACCAATATATAAATTATCATAGGCTTTTTTATACTGCCCTTTCGCCCCAAAAATCCAGCCAATTTCACTGAGCTTTTGTTCACCATTTTCATCAAACTCACGAAAATCGAAATTTAAGGCGGTCGCAGAAACAATCAATCCTTCTTCCGTGAATGAAAAAACCACCGAGACCGGCAGCATAAATAAAATTATCGCCAACAAAAACATCAAAAATTTCATGCGAACACGGACTTTTCTTGACCATTCTTCTAGGAATCGTGAGGTTAAAAATATCGAACACTAAATCATCATAACAAGGGTGCGATCCGATCGATTAACAACTTACATTGATAACGGCGGTGAATACCTTTAGATTATTCGATACTAGTATTTTCAGAAAGGAAAAGAAAGGAAAGCCATAAATCCAACACGGCGGTCAAGCCCTCGTTGGCCGATTCTCAATCGAACCGGCCAAACCTGAACGCAGTAACGCGACCTGATCAGCGACTCTTCAAGCGAATTTAAAAAGGTGAATACAGCATCGGGTCAATCAACAATTGTGTCCATAACATTTCATTGGTGCTATTTACCACGCCATCACCATCGCTATCAACGTCCACTCGCGCCATACCATCTGCCAAAGCGGTAATCGTTGTAATACGCTCTGCACCACTTGCATCGGTCCTTGTTATCACGAATTGCCCGGCGTCAGGTTGCAAATTCAGCGTACCCGTCAAGGTTGCCAAGGTTTCCGCTTTCATATCACCAAAAATTGTGCTGCTTTTTGTGACATTAAAATCCCACTCGTAGGTTTGTGCCACATCATCCCAGGAATAAGTCACCGAGCGCGTTCCGGAATCACTAGTTTCTACGCCGTTATTTGGCTGTGTTCGTAACCAGTTTTCTGTGGTAACTTGGGTAAACGCCGTATTATCATTAAAAGCGCTAATTTCTGATGACGAACGCCCATCCGCCAAATGAACACGATCATTAAGAATGTCTACTTTAGTTAAATTTTCGCGAAATAATGTTGTCGTCATGGTCCACTCAGGATCCACATAAGGTTCACCAACCATCACATCCACAGAAAACCCTCTAGCGCCATTCGTCGTCGTGTTATTCCGTACACAGTCGGTAAAAGTCGTGGTATAGCTGTCTCCCTGAGAAAACCAGGGTGGACCTTGATTGTCGTTGGTGACGGTAACGACACCACCGTCAGGGCAAGGTGTTGCGGTCTCGGTTATCGCACCCAGGGCAAATTCAATATCATCACTGTTCGATGGTAATTGTTTGGCTAACGCCAGTAAATCTTGCTCTTGAGCATTCCAAGGTGAATTTAACGACGCACCGTCACTCGAAGCGAGCGCCAAAAGGTTCACACCTTTGGTTGTGTCCTTTAGGACTCTCACCGGTGTATCGCTTGGCGCTTCAGTGCAAGCGTTAGTGAATACAACAGCAAAAACCGACACAAAAAAAACAGTAAATGAACGATAAATAAACATAATGGTTGCCCCCACATGGCTTAAAATCTGATGGCATACCACTTAATTCAGTGGATAGCGCACAGTTAAATGAAACCCGCTTTAAAAAAAATGGCAATTTATTAGTATGATTGACTTGCCATAGCGAATGAGCTTTATCTATATGATATTAGTTTTGCGTTACTTCAAGCCTAAACGCAAACGGCGTTCAGTAAAAATTTTATCAGAAATTTTCTTATTGATGGTGACATCGGATACTTCAAATAAAGAAGAATGAAAGGTCTGAGCATTACGAACAATGACTTTGTCCCATACCCAAGCAGGCCCTTCCTTTTGCCAAGTCAACTCTTGGCGTTTCAGCAGTGCGCCTTTTCGGTCAAAATAATCAACGCGCGCTTTAACACAAGCTTCCCAATCGTTCGTCTTTTTATACCAAGAGAGGCGTTTACTATACTGAGGTCGTTTTTCCTTCGGTCGGCTTTCTATCACATAATATTGTTGTCCCGTCTGATCCTTGTCAATCCCCATTAATTGATGCGTATCGTCATCGGTGCCTCGCCAACTGATATCACCATAGGTTAAATCAGACCCCAGGAAGCTGTCGCCTAAATCACGCACTGACACCTTTCTTACTTTCTTGAGCACAGGCAGAAAAATCCACTGCTCTGCATTTTTTTCCGAATCACGGGTATGTGACCAGCGCATAAAAGCCGCCCCTTTTGCATCAGGTGGATACACCGTAAATAATAACATTTTATCAACCACATTTTGCTGGCCTTTCATATCCTTCCAAAGGCGAACATACACATGTTTTCGCTCATTTTTTGAGCTGTCTTTCAAGGTAATACTCAACCGCGATTGTTGATATTCGCCAGGGTATTTATTATCACAATGATCGACGATATCTCTTGCGCTTATATTTTTTTCCGCCGCCGCCATCCCGCTAAAAAGACTATAGAATAGCAACACAGAAAAATTTACTCGTCGCAACATATCGCTGCCACTCCTTATCACTATTTGGTTGACTGAGCTTCATCCCTAAAAAGGATGTGAAACTCAGTCAATAATCGTTAACAATCGATCCCTCTACACAGGTCTAATACCGGTAATTAAAGTAAAAGGACTCGGGTCAGGAAGGGGCCTAAAGTGCAAATCGACAAAACCAACTTGTTGCGCCATATCCGCGACTTCTTTCGCCGAATACGCCCGCCCCGCTGGCGTGTGTACAAGTTGATTTAGGCCGATGAGAACTGGCAATAAAGGCCCTGTTTTCTCCGTATCTAAGAATTGCTCTTGAATTAATATTTTGCCCCCTTCTTCCATCGAGTCAAAAGATTTTTGCAAAATATTCTTTATGACATCCGGTCCTTCCTGGTTAATCATCGAAGACAATAAAACCACATCATAACCGCTGCCAAACGCATCAGCTAAATAACTGCCCTCTTTGGTTGAGACAATATCAGCCGCTGCATAGTTGCCAATAATTTCCTCGGTGACTTGCAATGTCTGCGGCAAATCAAATACATCTGCCACCAATCCTGGATTCTTTTGACACAATATAATCGAAAAAATACCTGGACCGCCACCCACATCCAATAGTTTTTTACATCCACTCAGCGGCTCTTCCACCGCCAATAATTGAGCTTGCGGAATACCACGATATAGCATCCCCATAATATAGGTGCGTGTTTCTTTTTCACCATGGTCATGTTGTTTTTCCACAACGGGTGCTCCTTCGAGCACGGCTTTTTTTAACTGCGTCCAAGGTTGCACCCAAGACTCAAACATCGTCACAATGCCACCTTGATAGCGAGGGCGGCCTTTCACTAAAAAGGTCTCTGCGGTTTCAGTGTTATGAAATTTATCCTGCTGTTTGCCCAAAAATCCTAGCGGCACCAAGGCAATCAATATCATTTCGAGACCTCGTGAATCCGCGCCGCAACGCTGGGCCAACTCATCGGCTGTCGCCGGCCCCTTGGCCAATTCACTAAACACATCGAATGCATTTGCCACATGAAACACACTTGACGTCCAATAGGCGGAACTCACTTTCATCACCGCCATTGGATCTAGCGAACTCTCCCCCCACTGCTCTGAACCCTTTTCAGAGGTGTTATTGTCAGACATCCATTACTCCTTCTTCAAAAATCGCTTTCATCCTAATTCTTGCCAATCAATTGGGTCACGCAAGTCATTAACCATTGCCAATCATCCACGATAAGCTGCCCGACGTTGGCGACAAGATTGTTATTATAAACCATCCTTTAAATAACCCACCGAATAGTTTGGTGCATAAGGCATCCGACCGCTGGCACACCTTTTATATTTGGCTTAATAAGATACTTAGTTTAAAAGATACAGCAGTAGGGTGCGCTGCGCGCACCAATGCCCAATCGGCTAAGGTTAGACAATCGCAATGGGGGTGCTCTATCCGTTAACCGTGTTTGGTGCGCACAGCGCACCCTACCTTTCCCCCATCACTTCAATGTTGACGCTACACGAGTTATATTTCGCACCCAAGCATGCATGCTCAGCACGGGCATTTCAAGACTAAAATAATTCACCAACAAAAAAGGGGCCATCTGGCCCCTTTGTTTATATAAACGTAGTATTAAAGTGCAGGTGCAGGCTCAGGTGAAGGCGGTGGTGCAGCAGGCCCACAATCTGGAGTTATACAAGGTGTCGAGCCGAATTCCGGAGACCAAACCCACGCAGACTGTGAATTCTTATTCCCAAAACCGAATTCGGTGATAGCGCCACCACCTGAGGTAACGTTCTCAAATGCAACATAACCGAAGGAACTGCCCATCATTGAACCTCCACTGCCGCCAGTACCAGCCACTGAGCTCAAATCAATTTCTTGCCCCAACCAGATTGCTTTTACGTTATCGCCTGCGGCCCAGGTCATATTTTGCTGACCAACTAACGCAACCCCGGTAGGATTAGCTGTTTGATTCAAGGTGCCTTCCATCTGCCGAAATGCAAATACTTGAGTATCTGTCTGTGACCCACCATTAGCCGCAAGGCCAACAGTTTGATCCAAGTCTAACTTAAAGCCATCACGAACCCCTTCCGCATTCAAACTAGCATCATAGGTAAAGTTAGAGATGAAATCATCACCTTGGGTTGCGGGATCACCCATGTCCGACAAAGACTGGGAAATAGTGATCGGTGCGGTAACACCTCCTACGGCTTCCGCCTGTGCCCATCCTGTCGTAATTTCAGTCACTGACTCGAATGATTGGTTTGGACCTGAAGTGGTATCAAGAATCACTTGCTTACCCGCAATACCATTTTGAGTGACATTAGTACCAGCCCCCAGATTCATCGACATCTTCACGAAGGTAACGTCATAGAAACCCAAATCGGCACCAGGCGCACCCGTTGCTGTCTGGTCGGTCACGATCGTTTGAATGAATGAGTCGTTGCTACTGCCATCACGCAGTGATACTTGCCGTTGCACAAACCCATCACCATCTGCAATGATGCTACATTCATAGATACTAGTGCTCCCGCATATATCGCCGTCAGCAGTACCCGTGATCATCCCGTTATCTACTCGCCAACCGCCAAAGTCTGGGTGCTCAGCAGCACTTGCGGCACCCGCAAGCATCATTGAGATTACTCCAGCCATCGACGTGATAGTTAAACTCTTACGCATAGCTCCTACCTCCTCAAATTCGAGTTTATAAAACTCGCTTAAAATTCTTACAGCCATCCCACTTGCTTCTTCCACGTATAACTGGACAACTACTCAAAATTTGATCAACGCCAGAAAACTATACGCTACTCTTAACTAAAACTTTATCAAAGCAATGCTAACAAATCAAGTAAGCGACTATCAAAATGTTATCATCCCCTCTCAACAAGGATCAGCTCAATTTCAGCAAGGAAAAACGACCACTTATCACCAAGAAAAATCGATAAACCATTGTAGCTAAATATAAGGTTTACGTAAAACTATAAAAATGTATTGCATTCAAACCGTAAGCATATACCTACGCTTGCAGTATGGTACCTCACTATCAACACGCATGCCAATATGTTATGGCACAATTATTTTTTTTCGTCTACAAATACGACACGTTACATACCAGATCACCAAACTGGTAAAATAATGCGCGATGGTCAGCGGTTAATATGTCATGAAAATATCGAATTAGCAACCACTAAAGTACACCGCCTAAGCACCGTAAGTAAGATAATATTTATGCATAAATTTAGTAATAAATGCGATTAGCGAATCGTAAATTATTATACCGTTCGCCATAATCCACTTGGCTAACTGACGCATAATCCACCGTGAGTTGACGGTACTGAGCTAAGGGAATCTCAATCGCACCCGTTAACCACAACCGGATGGGTCCGACATGTGACACGATAATGACTCGCTGGCCTTGGTGATTGTCAATAATCGAGCGAATCGCGTTAAACACTCTCACTTGCACATCAACAATGGTCTCACCTCCTGTCGGCGTATATCCTACTTTATCTTTTTTCCACTGCCGATATTGGTCAGGGAATTGAGCCTCAATTTGATCAAAAAACAACCCATTCCATACACCAAAATCTCTTTCTTGCAGCACATCCATACACCGGATAGGCACCTCAAGCCTTTCGGCGATCGCTTTAGCGGTAGCCATCGTGCGCGCCGTTGGACTGGCATATAAAGCATCAATCTCCATGCCCTTAAAAAAATCCGTGGTACTTTTTGCCTGCAAGCTTCCCTGGGAATTTAGCGGTGGATCTTCCAATGCATCACAATAAATTCGATCCGTGGGAAAATCCGTCTGGCCATGCCGCACAAAATAAACTGAAGTACTGGTTTCTTTGCTACGCACTTTAACAACCTTTTCATTGATTAATCATCATCGGCAAAGGCGATAAAATAATCACTCCAAATATTTTGCCTGCCACTGAATATAAAGATGATGTACATGGGCATTATAACTTTCTTTATCCGAGAATTGTTTAGGATCAATGGCATCAAACACATAATAATTGGCTCGGTTATTTTGACTGCGCATAAAGTGCCACATTTTATGGATTAACGTATGAGGATTTGCCCACTCAAATGTTTCTTGCGCCTCGTAGTGTAAAAATAACGGCACAATAGGGATGCCTGACGTTAACGATATATCAAAAGCACCATACCGAAATGACTCAAAAATTCGGCGTCCTTTACAGCCCCCTTCTGGATACAAAGCAATGCTTTTACCGCTGGCTAATGTTGCTAAGACTTCTTGAGCGGCCGCATTACGCGAATCTTTCGACTCTCGTTCCACGTACAAAGTCCCCGCCGCCGCGCTAATACGGCCAACAATAAACCAATCTTTCACCTGAATTTTTGCCAGAGAAGACACATTAAACAAAGCAGGCACACCGATATCTTCAAAAGCCGACGGGTGATTTGCAATCAATATGAATTGCGCCGGAAGGGGAAATTGATTTTGCTGCAATAACCGTAAATCTACCCCCAGGGCTCGCACAAACACCCGGCACCAAATCCGAAAAAACTTGCCATACCATGCCCCAAGCCAAGACTTTGGCAAAAAGCTAAGCACATATAACATACCCGTCCATAGCACAAAATCTATCCAGGCAAACCCCAATTTTATGACAACGAAAACATAATAAAACATACCACACCCTGTTTTTCTTAACCGATGATCACAGTGTAAGACTATCGTCAATTTCATCGCATGTCTAAATGTCAAGCACCTAACTTCACTGAATGGGTTGAATTTATACCACCGTGCTCATGTCCAATTTTCTATTGATCGACTTAGCGCCGCCAGTGTCAAAAATAACAATAAAAACCAACCAGAGTGACCGGGGATGCATCAAAAAATCGGGCAACGACCAATCGCTATCGCCATATTAACCATATTACTGCTTAGCTGCGAATCTCACACCTCATCGCCAAAGGTCATTGAGCCCGTGACGTTAATCAAACCAATCACCCCAGCCATGTGTGAAAATACCCGCCTAGACAGCCAATTCAACGACGCGACTCTTGAGCTGATTCACGCCACGGACAAATCACCGCGTCCGCCGAAAAGTTTCAATGTATCGACACGCCGAACCCTGGAAAATACAGGGATATTTGTTAGTTATATGCTGCACGTGCAAAATCCTCGCAATACCCAGGCAAAAGGTCTGATCGTGCTTTTCCCTGATGGGGATGGCGATGCGGAACTCAGCTCAGACCTTGGTGGCTTTATTATTGAGGCGAGTCAAAAATTTTTGGTACGCAGCTCGGTTTTATTCACCCAGCATGAATTTAACGTATTAACCATCAATCAGCCGAGTGATGCCGCAACGTATGCAGGCGGCAACAAGGGAAATAACGGCTATGATACCTATCGTACCTCCATGCGCCATACGGTGGATATCGTCGCCACACTCAAAAAAGTCAACACCAGCCAACTCACGGTTATTTTTGTGGGCTTAGGGCGCGGTGCAATTTCCGCCATGGCGAATAGCCATTTGGCCGCAGCAACGGTGCTCATCAACCCCACCACCTCTGCCAGCGAGGCGGCCATTGGCGAAGACAGTCCCCTATTATTACTCAGGCCAAGCTTATCCATCACCCCGACCTATGTCGCTTGGCAGGCTGACGATCAGTGTCAATCATCACGCCCAGTAGACAGTCAACAGCTACAAAACCAGTTTCTGCAAACCAATAAAACAATTGATGCATTCGCCTTTGCTGGCGGCTTTGAGCAACCCGATAGCACCGCCTGCGAGCCATTAAGTTTTCATGGTTTTTTAGGTATTGAAAGCTGTGCAGTGAACAAAATTGCCGACTGGGCACACACCATTATTAACGACCTAAACAGCATCACCAATACCCCTCCCGTCGCTAGACCAGTCAATCGGTTAGCGGAGGATAATACGGCCTCCACCGTGCTTTTTTCATTAAGAAATTCGGCCTCAGACGCCGATGGCGATGCTTTAGTTTTTTCTGTCCCACAACCCACAACCAACCTGGGCGGTCACGTTTCTATCACCCTCGACGGCCTGGTATCGTACACCCCGGCGGAGCAATTATTCGATGCCTTAGATACTTTTGTTTATCTGGTCACGGATAGTCAAAGTGCAATGGACTTTGCGATTGCCACCATTGAGGTACAGCGAAAAGCGCAAGTGCCAGCGATTTTAAAATAGCTTCTGATGCCATACAATCACATTCTCCGTTTCCGGTTGCAGGGTAATATGGTTAATATTAAATTTCTCATCCAATAATTTTTTTAGCGCGTCTAATACCGATTGCCATTCCTTCATATCAACAATCACCACATGCGCAGATAGTGCAATATTGCCTGACGATAAATGCCAGATATGTAAATCATGTATTGATTGAACCCCTGACACTTTCGCCATCGCCAAACCCACCGCTGGCAAATCAAGATGATAAGGCACACCTTCCATAATGACGTGTACCACTTCGCGTAACAAGCGGAAGGTGCTAATTAAAATCAACACACAAATGAGTAATGATAAAATCGGATCAATTAAAAACCAACCCGTATAATAAATGATAATCCCTGAAAGTAATGCCGCCACCGACCCTAATAAATCACCCATGACATGCAGCAAAGCCGCCCGTTTGTTTAAGGTACTTTCTCCTTGATGCAATAGACGAGCAACCGCTAGATTAATCAGTAAACCGATGAAAGCCACCACCATAACAGCCAACCCATGCACATCAGTCGGGTGGCTTATTCGATAGATGGCCGCCTGGATAATCTCCAAGACCACAAACAACATAAAAATACCGTTCACAAGCGCAGCGACAATTTCCGCTCGCAACAACCCGTAAGAAAGACCAGGAGACGGTGGTTTTTTTGCCAGCCAAACCGCCAGTGCCGCCAAACCCAACGCTAAGGCATCGGTCGCCATATGCCCCGCATCACTTAATAACGCTAATGAATTTGCCAGCCAGCCGCTAATCGCTTCCACCACGGCAAAACCCAGGGTAATCGCCAGCGCAACAAACAAATATCTGCTTTCGGTAGAATGTTCATGACCATCGGTGTGATTATGCATCGCCACAGATTGCTCCAGAGTACAACTTAAGGTGGTTGATCAGGCGAACGGAATGGGCAACGAATCTCACTGCCAACATCATAGCTCGGATACCGCGCAACGTAATTCGGGGAAAATGAAGCCCAATGCTTGCATTCTATGGCATGTCATCTGGGCTCTTTTGTTCGCATTGAACAAGCCAGGTAGGGCGCTGCACGCCCCCTACCAATACCCGCCAAGAGTTGAATTATTGACTTGCTTGATAACGTTTAACACCACTCATAATGGATGCTCGGGCTTTTTCAGCATCTCCCCATGCCTCGACTTTCACCCACTTACCGGGTTCCAAGTCCTTATAGTGCTCAAAAAAGTGCTTGATTTGCTCCAATAAAATTTTAGGCAAATCGGTGGCTTCATTAATATCATCATACAGCGGTGTTAATTTACTGACGGGAACCGCCACCAGTTTTTCATCTTGCCCACCCTCATCTTTCATATCCAACACCCCAACCACTCGACATCGAATAACCGAAGCCGCCTTTAAGGGAATCGGCGTTACCACCAAAACATCCGCCGGGTCCCCGTCATCCATCAAGGTTTGAGGGATAAACCCATAATTGCAAGGATAGTGCATAGCCGTCCCCATAAAACGATCAACAAATAACGCGCCACTGTCTTTATCGATTTCATATTTAACTGGCTCGCTCAACGCGGGTATTTCAATAATAACATTAATATCATTGGGCACATCTTTGCCTGCACTCACATGGTTTAAACTCATTCGTGTTACTCCAACTTAGAAATAATAAAAGAATAATCATTGATGATTTTGGCGATTATAACTGTTTTTTAAAGTTATCCCGAACAAATCATATAATTTTTTGATGATGATTATTTAATCCATCACAAGACACTCAGCGCAAAGAATCGCCCATTATGGCATTGACTCGAATGCGCTCCAGAGGTACCGTACTTTATTTGTCAATTTCAACTGCAGGTTTAAACGTCGATAATGAGAATTATACTCCTTGGTGCTCCTGGCTCAGGCAAAGGCACACAAGCTAAAATGCTAGTCGAAAAATACCAAGTACCTCAAATTTCTACGGGTGACTTACTCCGAGCGGCCGTACAAACGGGATCCAAGCTCGGGCAACAAGCCAAGGCCATTATGGCCGCCGGTCAACTGGTGTCCGACGAGATCGTATTAGGCATCATCAAAGAGCGCCTGAACCACGCCGATACGCAACCCGGCTTCATCTTAGATGGCTTTCCACGCACCCTAATACAAGCCGAGTCGCTCGACAAGCTACTTAATGAATTAGATATTTCACTCGACTGCGCCATTTTATTCAAGGTCGATACGGAAAAACTGATACAGCGTATTACCGGTCGACGAACTTGTGAAAATTGCGGGCAAATGTACAATATTTATACATCGCCACCCAAAGTGGATGGCAAATGTGATCATTGTGACGGCCACTTAACACATCGGACGGATGATAACGAAGACACCATCCGTCATCGACTGGATGTCTATAAATCAGCCACCGAACCCTTGATTAATTATTATACCGATCGCAATAAATGCCAGGAAATACAGGCCAGCGGAGACATCCAGGAAATATTTGAGCGCCTGTGCCAACTCATTGATCAACTGCCTCGCGAACCATTGTGATAGCGAGTAAACCCGACTAAACCAATCCTACTCACCAATCCCTGTTAAATTCACGAGGACGTCATCGTGTCAGATATCAATAGCCTAAACCACTTTTTTCCGGCCGCCCGCCTACGGCGCATGCGTCGAGACGAATTTAGCCGACGATTAATGCGCGAGTCAACACTGAGCATTGATGATTTAATCTACCCCATGTTCGTCATTGAAGGTAGCAAACAACGCCAAGCGATAACCTCCATGCCTGGCGTTGAACGAGTCAGTATCGATCAACTGCTGATCAATGCTGAACAAATTGCCAACTTGGGTATTCCAGCCATTGCGCTTTTCCCGGTGCCCTCGGTTGATCAAAAAACCGAAAATGCCGATGAAGCCTTTAACCCTGATGGCCTCGCTCAACGGGCCGTTCGTGCATTAAAAAAGCACATTCCAGAACTGGGTGTTATCACCGATGTGGCCCTCGACCCGTTTACCACCCATGGGCAAGATGGTCTGATCGATAAAAGCGGTTATGTATTAAACGACGAAACCGTTGAAGTGCTGGTGAAACAAGCGGTCTCTCATGCCGATGCGGGCGCAGATATCGTCGCTCCATCAGACATGATGGATGGCCGTGTCGGTGCCATTCGTGAAGCCCTGGAAGAATCCGACCATAAAAACACACGTATACTCGCTTATTCGGCAAAGTATGCCTCCAGTTTTTACGGCCCTTTTCGAGAGGCTGTCGGTTCGGCAAGCCATTTGGGATCAGGCAACAAATATAGCTACCAAATGGACCCCGCCAATGCCAATGAAGCGATCCGCGAAGTAGCCTTAGACTTGGAAGAAGGCGCCGATATGGTGATGATCAAACCAGGCCTTCCCTATTTAGATATCGTACGGAGAATTAAAGATCATTTTGGCGTCCCCACCTACGTGTACCAGGTCAGCGGTGAATATGCCATGTTAAAAGCCGCCAGTCAAAATGGCTGGCTCACCGAAAAAGAGGTGGTGCTGGAATCGTTACTCGCCATGAAACGAGCGGGAGCGGATGGTATTTTAACCTATTACGCAAAAACCGTGGCGCAATGGCTCAAAGAGTAGTCGCTCCGAACCGACATTACCCCATCAATAAACGCTGACGTCGTTGCTCTAAATCATTAGCTAAGCGCTCGACGAGCGCTTGGCTTGCCTCCCAACCCAAGCACCCATCGGTAATACTTTGCCCATACATCAATGGCTGTCCGGGAACCACATCCTGGCGACCTGCCTCCAAATGACTTTCTACCATCAGACCAAAAATACGCTCATCCCCCCCAGCGATTTGTGCGCCAACATGCTCAGCCACCATCACTTGCCGTGCATATTGCTTTTCACTATTGGCATGACTAACATCAATCATAATCAAGGGGGCCAGCTTGGCCTGAGTTAACAGGAGTGCCGCTTGGTTAACACGCTCTGCCTGATAATTAGGCTGTTTTCCTCCACGCAAAATCACATGCGCCAAGTGATTTCCGGTCGTCCGATAAATCGCCGTCTGCCCCGTCTTAGTCGGTGATAAAAAAATATGTGGATGCTTGGCAGCTAAAATAGCCTCCACCGCCATTTTTAAGTTGCCATCGGTGCCATTTTTAAAACCGACCGCACAGGACAAACCCGAGGCCAACTCCCGATGCACCTGACTTTCCGTGGTTCTCGCCCCAATCGCCCCCCAACTAATCAGATCAGTAATATACTGCCCAGTGACAATATCCAAAAACTCACTCCCCGCCGCCACACCCAGCTCATTGATGTCTAATAACAACTTCCGAGCAAGACGCAAGCCTTTATTAATATTGAAACTGTTATCCAAATCCGGGTCATTGATAAAACCTTTCCAACCCACCGTGGTACGGGGTTTCTCAAAATAAACTCGCATCACTAGAAATAGCTGGTCTTTCACCTGAGTTTGCAAATCCACTAACTTATTTGCATAGGCTAATGCTGACGACGGATCATGGATAGAACATGGCCCCATCACCAACAGCAATCGATCATCTTGACCACTCATGATTGACTCAATCACATCGCGAGCCTGCAATGTCGTGCGAGCCGCACATTCGGTGATCGGGAATTCTTGCTGTACCTGCAAAGGAGCAAGTACTTCAGTGACACTAGTAATTCGTAAATCGTCAGTTGCTAACATAATTCCTTCACAATCAATCCAAACCACTCACATGCCCATGGCTAAATCACCGATATTCATTGACTGACGATATCAATCGTTAATCAATCGCTATTTACTAAAAAATCGGCAATATCAAAAAAATAAGCGACATGCAAACAGATTTATAATAAAATTAATTAATCATAAGAATCATATGATTACAATCAAATCTTATATGATAAATAGAATGAGCCGCCAGTTTTTTGATTCATATTATTGACCCTGTGAACTGCTTCACAGGTAAAACAAAACAAACATGGTTTAATAGCGATATTGAAACGACGCAGCATCCAAATAGTTGACAAACAATAAACTGATTCTGCATCACATGAAACGAACAAAAAACAGGCAGGTGATTAAAAATGAACTCAGTACTATTAAAAATAGATGCAATCCATCCATCCGTGAATAACGAAAATAACTGGTTGCTGCCACAAGAAAATTCAAAATTCGTCAATGAATACGATGCCAATCTAGAAGATGTCTTATCACTGATCGGCGAACAAGCGTGGGAAGAAGCCTGCCCAGACGGCAGCATCATTCCTTAAAACCGTTTTCATCCCTGTACTGTGGGGTCTTATTTGCCGCCTGTCAAACTTGGTTTGCCCCAAGTCCGACCTCACAGTACCTCCCTATCATTGGTCCAGTCCGGGTTCTAATAACAATAATTCGTATTTCCTAGCAAGAGTAGCACAAACCCGGACACTTTTTTTATTCACTCCATTTGATTTCATTTTCTACTTCCGCTATCTTCGGTGACATATTTCATGACATAAGACCTGAGCAACTATCCTTCACATCCTCCCCATGACACAAAAACAAACACTCGATCTTGTACTGCGAAAAGTATCACGCAGTTTCTATCTAACCATGCGTATTCTGCCCCCCCCTCTGAAAAAACCAATTGGTATCGCTTATTTATTAGCTCGCACCGCCGACACCATCAGCGACACCCCAGTCATCGTGCCCTCTAAACGAATGAGGTATCTTTTAGCCTTGCGCGCACAGGTCAACCAAGATAACTCACCATGCCCCATTGAAGAGATTGTCCGCGCCTTATCCCACACCCAAGACAACCCCAGCGAACAATCGTTAATCAAGTCATTGCCAGACGTTCTCCACGCATTCATGGCATTACCAGTCAACGATCGAAGCCGTGTACAAAATGTCGTTAATACATTAATCCAAGGGATGGAAATTGATCTTCACTATTTTCCCAATGAAAATGAAAGCCGCGTCCGGGCCTTTCAAAACCAACAACAACTCGATGATTACATCTATAAAGTCGCTGGTTGTGTCGGTAAATTTTGGACAGAACTTGCCATCGCCCATCTACCTGCCCTAGCGCATTGGGATCGAGAATACTACCAACAACAAGGCATTCAGTTTGGCAAAGCATTACAGCTCACCAACATATTACGCGATGTCGCCAGCGACTTGCGCATTGGCCGATGTTATTTGCCGTTATCAGAACTCAAGACAAAAGGGCTTTCCATTGCATCACTACAGGATCAAAACAAAACAGCAGCAGTACATGACTTATTAATCCACTGGATTCACATCACTATCAATTATTACCAATCCGCTGAGAGATATACCCTCGCCATTCCCCGGCGCTGCTTGCGTCTACGCTTAGCCGTCATATGGCCCATCGTTATTGGTTATGGCACCTTAGCTTTATTAATAAACGATCCCTCTTGGCCTTCTGAAAAATCAAAAAACAAAGTATCACGCCGCTGGATCTATCGAATGATGCTCAGCTCGCTAATGATGGTGGCCTCCAATACACTGCTCAAACTTTGGTTCAAACGTTGGCGGCAAGTAATCGAAGAAAAGGTGAAGCACTGATCGGACTCAGGAACTCAACAGTCAATATGGCACTTGACCCATAATTCTAAATTCATCACTCGTAGTCGCATACACACTAATAACCTTAAACCCACCCCGAATAATAAACAAGCGGCGAATCTAATGTTTTTAAAAGGCGACTCACCTCCTCATGAGTGAGAACAACCGGGAGTTCTTATTTTTTCTTGGCTTGAATTATCCCATTAATTTTTTGTAAGTTTAAACTGATTTCAGGAAAAATCATTAAAAAATACCGCGACCTCTTCTTTTCTCCAGGTAGCATGGATTAAGCGCAGCGAATCCATGTCAGCGATGAACGATGTGATCATGTGCCAGTGCGGCATTGAATGACGACAAGACTCAGGGGACATTCATTGGTTTTCGACGCTTGTTCCTCGTGGATTCGCTATCCATCGATTGTTCTCTGAAATCAATTTAAACTTACCATTTCTTGTTGCGACCAATAACGTCCGGGCCGATAGAGAAAAGCCAGCGCATTCAACGCTTGATTTTGGGTGCTGACGGTCA
>CAYUAI010000077.1:0-18989 GCA_964442745.1 uncultured Chromatiales bacterium | reverse complement strand
GTTATGATTACGGCCAAGGGCGGCGGCGGTGGATTTTCGTTTTTATCTTTCTTGTTTTTATCTTTCTTGTCTTTATCTTTCTTGTCTTTATCTTTCTTGTCTTTATCTTTCTTGTCTTTGTCTTTCTTGTCTTTATCTTTCTTGTCTTTGTCTTTCTTGTCTTTATCTTTCTTATCTTTGTCTTTCTGCTCTTTTTGTTCCTTTTTCTCTTGTTCCTTTTTCTCTTGTTCCTTTTTATCGTCTCCTGCTAACGAGAGGGTTGATACAGAAAATATTGCTAAAAAAATTAGGACCTGGATTGCCAGGGTATTCCTCATATACTTTGTCTGGAGCATCGTGAAAACTTCTCCCCTTAAGTGGGTTATTTTGGTTATAATTTAGCTGGATATTTTAAAATTTACAAAAATGTATCCGTCAGGCGATTGAAATATCGATACAACGACCCGGCATGACCGAACCAGAGAAATCGTTCAATGACACTGTATATATGACGATACAGTTAGAAAAATCCATCTTTAACGGTACAATTCCACATGATAACAGTCGTGTGTAATTAACTGGTTAAATTAATAGAAAAATACTAATTTGTTTTTTGTTTGATATTCACAGGGTGGATACCCCGACTACAGAACGAAAAAAAAATGATACAAATTTAAAAATGAATACAGCAGAATTATTTTTATTTTACATGATTTTAAATCTGAAAGTGCTAATGACAGATATATTTCTGTTTAGCACACTTCCGAGACATGGTTAGATTAACAGAAAAATAATGCAATGCAAGCCAATTCTATTTTTGCTGTATTTTTTGTAAGTCTAAACTGACTTCAAAAAAACCTGTTCATATTTGATAAATATTCTGAATTCTTGTGAAGTAAATTTTATCGAGAAATAATTGAGTCGTCGCGCATTAACGTGTCACTCAATCGAAAACAAAATCATCTTGATGACGTAATTAACCAACACCTCGATCAGGATCCATATTAAAAATACTGTTAGGAATAATTCCAAAAAGTGGAAAATACAGACAAAAAAAATCAGTGAGATGGATATTTTAATCAATGCTCCATTCTTGATTTTTTAAGCGTGCAATGATCAAAAGTACATGCCCTAAAAGTGCCGGCTTTACTTGATGTAGTACATCAGTTGATCGAGGAGCAACCATATTTGAGGTTTGTCTTGATCGATTTCAGCGCTAGAAAGTTTTACGGCGTGGGGCAGCAACCTACTGGCGGGTTGTGTACTCGATGCGTCGCTACATTCCTTTATGGTCGCCGAACAGAGAGACGAATTTGATCTGACGATGGCCTGGCAGTTTGGTCTAGTCCCCTTGATTGTGACTTCTGCAGATCTTCAGTTTCGACTCAACGCTTATCTATCCCTGTACCTGCATGATAAAGTACAAGCCGAAGCTCTGGTGAGAAATACCGGTCACTTTTCGAAATTTTTAGAAAGTATTACCTTTTCGCAAGGCGCTATTTTGAATGTTTCGGAAGTGGCAGGAGAAGCGAAAGTCAGCCGTAAAACGATTGAAGGATTCATTGAAATACTCGAAGGCTTACTGTTAGCATTTCGGAGCCCGCTTTTTAGCAAGCGGGCTAAACGCCTTTTAATTAAATATGAAAAATTCTATTATTTTGATATCGGCGTTTTTCATTCAGTCAGACCCAAAGGATCACTGGGTCGTCCAGAGGAAATTGAAAGTATCGCCCTGGAAGGTCTTATCGTCCAGTAGCCTGGATTAAGCCTAGCGAATCCACATCAGCCATGAACGATGTAATATGGCGTGGAAATAACAACAAGGCCAGAGTGAATTCATTTATTTTCAACGCTTGTTCATCGTGGATTCGCTGCGCTTAATCCACGCTACCCCGCTATTTTTCTCTGACATCAATTTAAACTTGCACCATTTTGCATAGCCCCACCCCAGCGATGGAGCCATTTTCATTGTTGCGTTGGTGCATGCAATGCACTCTATCGGGCTCAGAACGAACCAATACAAATCCAATCTGGGCGCGAAACAGGGACGTTATCACGTCGCCCATTTCTTAATTTAAAGGAGATAGCCGTCGTTAGTCTTCTCACTGATAGACCACATCACCGTCATTGTTGCTACCCCCACGACGATTCAGTGCATAACCGCTGGCCATCGTGGTGGTCAGTGTATCAATCCAGAACCAGGGGGTTTCCAAAAGGGGCCTTGGGGTTTGACGGATGTCATCGGATCGGAGGGGTTCGATTCGCCCTCTGGTGAACCCAGACTTCGTTATCGTGTTTTAATTCATTGAGTAAAAAATAGGTGAACGGCGAATGCCCGGAACCGCGATAATTATCATCGACAAATTCAACGCCGCCAGCAGCTAAGATTTGTACGCTTTTTTTGTCGGCCACTTTTTGATAATAACGTAGGCTATTCGGATCCCGATCTTGGCCTCGTGCCCCTTCGCGCAATAAAGCACCACCAGACTGTCATCAGCCTGGGTACGTTTGGCTAAATCCGCGAGCGCATTGATCATTTCTCGCTTTGAAGCATCGGTCAGCAAGGTCGCATCGGTAAACCCATCATCGGCTTTCAATAGTTGACTCACGGATTGCGCCTCGGCTACGGCGGTCTCTAATACTTGCCATTGGCCTTTCGGATCTTGACAATTGTTGTTACCAATCACGAGTGCACGATAAACTATCAGGATTGACAGATTCGCAATGATGACTGGCTCGACATTGACCCGAGGCGGTTGTTTTGATGGTGTAGCCACGGCTGCCTTCATTTAATAAGCCCATCACCCCCGGATAATCGGTGGTTAAACTGTCGGTGACAAACACCGGGTTTGTCGCCTAATGCACTGACTGCTGGTGGCACTACTCGCAATAAGGCCGGTGATGACTTGTCGTTTCGTCTCGCCAGGACAAAAATAGGCATCGTAACTCAATACCTAAATCTCAAACACTTTGGGTATATCTTGAATTTATATAAAATTCAATTGGTTATTAAGTATTCTCATTGACGACTGCGAAATGGAGAAACAAATGGGTTAAAATAACAGAATACTTACATACTTAGTTTTAATAGTGAAAGAAAAATGACCGACACACTTAATGCTCGACAACGCGATGCGGTAAAATACATTGATGGCCCTCTGCTCGTTCTTGCTGGCGCAGGCAGCGGTAAAACCCGAGTTATCACCCAAAAAATCGCTTATTTAATCCAACAGTGCGATATCACGCCACGGCATATTGCCGCCGTCACATTCACCAATAAAGCCGCCCGGGAAATGAAGTCTCGTGTCGGTAAACTGCTTGATCGGCAGCAAACCCGTGGTTTAGTCATCTCCACATTTCATACCCTCGGATTAAGAATTATCCGAAAAGAACGCGAGCTGGTTAATTTGCGAGCTAATTTTTCGATTTTTGACAGTCAAGATAGCCTGGGAATCATCCAAGACATTTTACAAAAAGACAACGCCAGTGACCCTGACTTTGCCCAACAAGCACAACGGCAAATATCTCATTGGAAAAATGCCCTCACTGATCCAAACCATGCCTTGTTAAATGCAGACAACCCCACCGATGAAATAATCGCCGCGATTTATGAGCGGTATACACGACATTTGCGCGCCTATAATGCCGTTGATTTTGACGACTTGATCTTTTTACCTACGTTGATTTTTCAAGATCATAGTGAGGCACTTGAGCGTTGGCAAAATCGCATTCATTATTTACTTATCGATGAATACCAAGATACCAACGGCTGCCAATACCAACTGGTCAAACAACTGGCCGGTCCTCGCGGGGCATTCACTGTCGTCGGTGATGATGATCAATCGATTTATGCCTGGCGTGGCGCACAGCCAAAGAATCTACATCAATTACAAACTGACTTTCCTCGTCTTCAGGTCATCAAGCTTGAACAGAATTATCGTTCAACAGGTCGTATCCTCAAAGCGGCCAATCAACTCATCGCAAACAACGAGCACATCTTCGAAAAGTCACTGTGGAGTGAATTGGGTTATGGTGATCCCATTCGTGCCATCCAATGCCGGGATGAAGAACACGAAGCGCAGCGCGTGATATCAGATTTACTGAGTCATAAGTTTCAACATCGTACTGAATTTCATGACTACGCCATACTCTACCGAGGCAACCACCAATCACGCTTACTTGAGCGCCTATTAAGAGAGCAACGCATTCCTTATTTTCTCAGTGGCGGCACTTCTTTTTTTGAGAAAACGGAAGTCAAAGACATCTTATCGTATTTGAGAGTGTTAGCTAATCCCGATGATGATGCCGCTTTGCTGCGCGTCATTAATACCCCAAAACGGGAAATCGGCCCCTCCACCCTGGAAAAACTCGCCAACTATGCACAACACCGCAATACCACATTGTTAGCCGCCAGCCAAGAATTGGGCCTGGAGCAATACCTGTCAGAACGTCCATTAAACAATTTGCGCCGTTTTACCCAGTGGCTTAGCCACATCAGCGAACGCGCTAAGCGCGGCGATCTGCTGTCAGCCGTTAAGGACATGATTCATGAAATTGATTACGAAAACTGGCTAAAAGACACCTGCAAAGACTTAAAAGCTGCCCAACGCCGCATGGAAAATGTGACCGAACTCGTCAACTGGGTAGAACGTATTTTACAGCAAGATGAAAAACAAAAAACCCTAGGAGACGTGGTTAATCACATGATGCTGATTGATATTCTAGAACGTCAGGAAGATGATGATACCGCAGATCGGGTGCACTTGATGACATTACATTCAGCCAAAGGACTTGAATTTCCGCATGTCTTTGTGATCGGTATGGAAGAAGATATCTTGCCTCACAAATCGAGTATTGATGAGGACAATCTGGAAGAAGAACGCCGTCTTGCTTATGTCGGCATTACCCGCGCACAAAAAACCTTAACCTTCACGTTTGTAACAAAGCGCCGACGCTATGGCGAAGTCATCGCCTGTGAACCGAGCCGATTTTTATCTGAATTGCCACAAGATGATATCACTTGGGAAGGAGGAAAAAATAAGGTTGATCCCGAGGAAGCTAAAAATCGGGGGAAAGCGCATTTAGCTAACTTACGTGGTATGCTAGCTTGATTTTTCAAAATACCAGGGAAGTGATTGCGTCACCGATTGCTAAACAATACTTTGTGCTGACATGCATCCTTGTACTGTTAGGCGGGTCTCAGCAAGCTTTTACTGCGTTGTCACATGACCCCGCGTTGACCTGGCAGACGTTACATACCCAACACTTTCGCATTCACTTCCATGACGGTGAACGAAGCTTGGCAATCACAGCGGCCCACCTTGCCGAAGCCGCTCATGAGAAAATATCCACCTTTTTCGCTTGGTCACCAACCACCCCCACCGACTTGGTATTAACCGATCGAAATGATTTTAGCAACGGATCTGCTACTCCGTTTCCGAATAATCAAATGACTATTTTTGTCAGCCCACCTGATGATATTAATACCCTTGAGGATATCAATAATTGGCTGGAGTTGCTGATTATTCATGAATATACGCATATTATCCATCTAGATATGGCATCGAAAATCCCGGGGATGTTAAGACATGTTTTTGGGCGACTGTTTCCGTGGTTGTTTCCTAACGCACTGCAACCCCGTTGGTATGTTGAAGGTCTCGCCACCTATATAGAAACAGACCAGCAACAGGGCATTGGGCGAGGTCAAAGCAGTAGTTTCGCCGCCTTGATGCGCAATGAACTCATCCACGGATTAAAACCCTTGCGACGTATTAATCAACCTCAAACCTCATGGCCAGCGGGGAGCGGTTCGTACTTATATGGCGTTTATTTCTATCGTTTTATCGCTGAGCGATATGGTGAAGAAAAAGTCAAGCAGTTGGTCAGCAATTACAGTCGTTCCATTATTCCGTTTATGCTCAGCAGCAATACCAAACATATTCTAGGAAAAAGTTTAGACCGCTTATGGCAGGAATTCGAAAACTATTTGAAAGCTATTTTTGAGCCGCAAATTGCACACATCAAAAGCCGAGGTCTCAGTCGCGCCAAGCAAATCACCCAAAGTAATTATTTCACCAATCATGCAAGAACATTAGCCAATGGTGATTTGTTTTTTGCACAAAACAACGCTGAAAGCCGAATCACCTTAATGCGCCGCGCCAAGCAAAGCATCACTGCGCATAAAATTGCAGAGGTTTACAGCAATCGCTTTGATGTGCATCCACAATCAGGTATCGTCATCGCGCAACCTAATTTAACCAATAATACGAATGTTTTTTCGGATTTATATCACATTGATTTAACGACTTATCGTCAAACACGACTGACCCAAGGGGCACGTTATAAATTCGCTAGCTGGAGCCCAGACGGCAGTCAAATGATTGCTGTGCACTACCAATTAGCCAATAGCAGTTTGCACTTACTTGACCGCCAGGGCCATTTACTAAAAACCCTTTGGACAGGACAAAACAAAACTATCATCGCCGATTTAGATTGGTCACCCGATGGCGAAAATATTGTCGCGGCGGTTTGGCGGTCCGGTAGCAACTGGAACCTGGAACGTTTTAATTTGATAACACAGCAGTGGCAGCCATTAACCAATACCACGGATATTGAAGCACACCCGCAATTTGATCAACATGGCAATCTTATTTTTTCTGCCGATTATGGCGGTGTTTACAATATCTACCGTATGAATCTCAGCCATGGTGAACTCACTCAGTTAACCAATGTGATGGGCAGTGCTTTGTATCCCAGTGTCGATGCGCAAGGAAAAAAACTCTATTATTCAGGGCTCAGCGCCGATGGTTACAATATTTATCAATTAGATTTAACCGATAATCCAAGCCATTGGCAACCTATGCCTGCACAAGCCGTCACAACGCCCGAGATGATGGCAATACCTACAGCAACTGAACAAATTGATAACATCACTCGCTACTCACCTTATCAAAGTTTATCGCCTAAATGGTGGTTTCCTTCCTGGTTAGTCACTAAAAACCGAACGGAAATTGGTTTTACCACGAGTGGCTCTGATGTACTTAAACGTCATCTTTACCAGCTCACCGCGACTTATGAGGCAAAACAAAATGATTTGTTAGGCAGTATGAGTTATGTATACGATCGCTGGAATCCAACACTCAAACTCAGTGCCACTCGCCAATCGATGACAACCATGGCAACCATCGCTGACGCCGCCAATAACATCATTGATGAATACCAGAGCATACGTTATTCGGAGGCCTTAGCCGTTGAGTTGGTTTATCCCTTTTTATCTTTTGAAAGCCAATGGGGGTTGCACACTGCCCTGGTTTACGATAGGCAGTATAGCCGTCGCAATATTTTCCCCGGCTATCTTGCCCCTGATCGACAAAACACACTCGTAGGCCTGGCAGTTACCTACAGCAGTACGCAACGCTTCCCGGTATCCATTAGCCGCAGTGCGGGCAGACAAGTTAGGTGGGTCGCGGAAAGTAGTGATGCCTGGGACAGCGATTATTCTGGAAGCATCTTCAGCCTCGATTGGAGTGAGTTTTTCGCATTAGGTCGGCAACACGTTTTGGCCTGGCGAATTGCCAGCGGTTATGGCACGGAGCTACCCAACCCATTTCGCTTGGGCGGTACTTTCAGTGAAAATTTAAGTACGACATTACTTGCTCCCAGCATTCAATTGTTTAACAAACGTAACTACCCATTGCGTGGATATCCGCAAGGGCTCAGGGATTTAGTCGGCCGCCGGATGGTGCTCAGTCATCTTGAATGGCGTTTTCCCATTAAGCGCATTGAATATGGCTACACGGCCCCCATACCACTTGGCATTCATCAATTGTATGGCAGTTTATTTTTAAACAGCGGGGGCGTCTGGTACGATACCTTGCAATCAAATCAAATCAAATCAGGCGGTGGCTTTGAGTTCCACATAGATACTATCATTGGTTATAGTTTGCCTCTCAATTTTCGGCTAGGCATTGCTCGGGGATTTAACCAACAAGGAGAAACCCAAATGTATCTTTCCTTAGGTTCTGCTTTTTGAGGGGAACAAAATCCTCCAAGCGTTAAAATTCGCGATGTTCACGTCGATGATTATCTTGAGGTATGATTAGTGAGTGAGTTAGAGGGTCAAATCTTTACTTTTACTATTATGATTCGTTATTGTTTGATAGAAATATTGTGACTTAATTTGTTAGTGTCCCTAAGGCTGTGATATCACTTTAAGCTTGCATTGATGGCAAAAAATGCTATCGTTAGAGTTATGAATAGCAAAAATAGGAAAACGTTAAAAGCTATATTTAGCAACCTAGTTAATGGGAATATTGAATGGCGTAAGATCGAGTCGTTATTTCTCTCTTTAGGGGCCGTACGTGCAGGAAGGGCGGGATCTGCTGTCAGCTTTGTTTTGAATGATGTTAGGGTGGATTTTCATCGCCCCCATCCAGATAAAGGAGCATTAGGTTACCGAGTGAAAGATGCTCGGAAATTTTTAGAGCAAGCAGGTATAACAGTATGAATATGATGAAATACAAGGGTTACACTGCCCTTATAGAATATGATGAAGATGATCGCATTTTTGTTGGCCATCTAGCTGGGATTAAAGATATTGTTGGTTTTCACGGCACCACAGTCGATGAGTTAGAGGATGCCTTTCATGAATCTGTTAATAGCTATATTTCAATTAGCGAGGAAACAGGTAGGATCGCACAAAAACCTTACTCTGGTAAGCTGATGCTGAGAGTATCGCCTGATATTCATGCCGCCGTTGCTACTGCTGCTCAAATACGTGGTAAAAGCATAAATCAATGGGCTTCTGAAGTTTTGGATCAAGCCGCTAACATTTGATTGTCGTCAAATAAAGGCCTAACAAAAGCGATTTCGTGTCAAGTTAAATTCCAAATAGCTTTAAGCCTGAGGGGATACTGATGCTTTAATGTGGTAACGAATTAAAACATCCGTGTCCCTGTTATCCCAGTGCTCTTCTTCCCAAACTAATCATTCAGAAAACAGATGTAACGAGAGGTGAAACCGAGAATTGATTGCGTTGCCCATTCCTAAGTCAATCAAGCGAAGAGAAATACCTGATTCTCTTAAAATCGACGACGATTCGCTATCTTGAACGAAAAACAGAAGGCTTATCGTGAATACATCGGTTCCCGATACCCAGATCAAATAATTAGGTGCGCTTCCTCTGCTCAGCAACTACCTTGATGGACGTAAGCTACCCCTACACTTTACTTTGATAAGTATCTTGCTAATTGCCACGTCAGTTGTCCGTCAATGGTGATAATCGCTTTTTCAAGCAACCAGCAGTAGGCATCTTCCGCGTCATTTTCAAACCAAGCCCACGCCGAACCTAACCGAAACGTGTAGCCCCAGGCATCCATTTCCTGACACAATTCATGAGCACTGGTGTCGCTTAAAAATCCAGCGAGTAAGATCTGTAAATAGCAAACCGCATCTTCTTCTGCATAGTTACCCCCGGCATTGGTATGCAAAGCTTGGCGTCGCTCATCATCCATGCAAATATAATGACAAGCTTCGTGTAATATCGAATGCAATGGGGTCTCAGCACAAACAAACAACTGGTTATTAATAAGGCCAGCCTCGGGTGCCCCCCAAAAGCTCCCCGGAATGGGATGATCACTCTCAATTTTGAGCAATTCCAGACCAAACCGGCCCAGCAGCTCAGCTACCGGAGCCCTCTCAATGGTGCGCATTGTTCTCATTAAATCAGAGCCTATCAATTAACCTAAATAACCCCCAAGGCACATCGCCCAGTGCAAAATGTCCATCCTAACCGTTGCCACATTTTGACATCAACACAGAACAAAGACAAAGCATACATTATATGGTAGTCTGCGCAGCCTTCTGCTGGTCAATTTCCAAACGTGATCTCAACGGAGTAGTTGAATGCCAAAAAAAGACGTTGTATTTAAAGTGATCTTTGTGAGCCAGGGAAAAGTCTATGAAGTTTATGCTCGTCGTGTCACCCAAGGAAGTTTATTCGGATTTGTCGAAATCGAACAATTAGTTTTCGGTGAAAAATCAAGTGTCTTGGTGGACCCTTCCGAAGAAAAGCTGAAATCTGAATTTGAAGGTGTTTCACGCAGCCACATCCCAATGCATGCGATCTTGCGCATTGACGAAGTTGAAAATGAAGGCCCAGGCAAAATCACCGCCACCAAAACAGATAGCAACGTAACCCCGTTCCCTATCTATACCCCGCCCAAAAGCGATTGATATCATTTCATGCTTTTGCATTATTTTTGACCTAATTGGGAACCTGTTAGATGGCTAGAAAAAAACAAAGCCTGGCGCAACGTGCCGATCGCCATAAATTATATCAAAAATCTGTACAAGCCCCCGATGTTGAAATTACTTTTATCAAAAAACAATTCAAAAAAATTAGCAAGCGTTCCCCGTTATTACTGAGAGAAGATTTTTGTGGTACCGCCTATTTATCCACCGAGTGGTGTAAAAAAACGCCAAATGGCTACGCTATCGGGGTCGACTTATGCCGTGAGACATTGCAATGGGGGCAACAACACAACATTAAAAAAGCGGGCGCTCAAGTTGCCAAGCGAATTGAACTCATCAACGACAATGTACTGACCGTAAAAACCAAAAAAGTTGACCTTATTTGTGCTTTTAATTTCAGCTATTGTATTTTTGAAACGCGTCAATTAATGCGGGATTACTTTTCAGCCGCTCGCCGTAGCCTCAAATCCGACGGTGTATTTTTCCTCGATCTATTAGGCGGTACCGCCACTCTCGATGTGGTTGATGAAGAAAGAAACATTGACGATGGAAAAGATAGCTTTACATACATTTGGGATCAACTAAGCTTTAATCCTATCAATAATCATATGGATTGTGCCATTCATTTTGCTTTTCCCGATGGCTCTTTAATGGAGAATGCATTTAGCTATCAATGGCGATTATGGTCAATCCCAGAAATTCATGAACTTTTATTAGAGGCAGGATTCAAAAAAGTACATTTTTATTGGGAAAAATTTATGGAAGATAAAGACGACACAGACAATGAATACCTCATAGGCACTGGCAAATACCGAGCGGTGACAAAAGTTGACCAACAAGAATCCTGGTTAGTCTATATCGTTGCAGAGAAGTAATCATACGCCAGCACCATGAATAAAAAAACATCAAAATCGGAGACACAATGGCAAGCCGAGTTATCCCCGGAACAATACCAAGTCTGTCGGCTAAAAGGCCCCGAAGTTCCCTTTAGCGGTCGATACCATGATTGCAAAACAGTGGGCATCTATCACTGTCGCTGTTGTGGCGAGGTATTATTCAGCGCCATTCACAAATTTGATTCCGGTAGCGGTTGGCCGAGTTTTTGGGCGCCCATCGCCAGCGATAAAGTTGCAACCCAACCCGACCTCAGTCATCATAGGCAACGTACTGAAGTCACTTGCCTCCACTGCGATGCCCATTTAGGGCATGCATTTAGCGATGGTCCAACACTCTCCCAGCCACGATATTGCATTAATTCCATCGCCCTAAAACTGGTCTCTGAAAGCCATAATAACGATTAATCGCCATCAATGGTTACCTAGGAGGTCGTCTGAGATGATCACGACAAGCAATATCGATCATCACGCAAACATTCCCACCCCATTACAAGAGATACACCATAAACTACTGGCTGAAAAACAAGTCAGGCTCTGGGTGAAACGTGATGACCTCATCCATGCCAGCATTCAGGGTAATAAATGGCGTAAATTAAAATATAACCTACTCAACGCGCAAGCCAAGCAATACGAGGTACTCTTAAGCTTTGGTGGCGCGTATTCAAACCATATCCACGCCCTAGCCAGCGCCGGTGCGCTCTTCGGCTTTAATAAAACCATTGGTATCATTCGCGGCGAACCTACGCCCCCTCTTAATGCCACCCTGCAGCACGCACAAAATTGCGGCATGCAGCTACATTTTATCAGCCGTCAGCAATACCGCGACAAAGAGCAACCCGATTTCATACGACAGCTCCATCAACAATTCGGCCGATTTTATTTATTGCCCGAAGGCGGCAGCAATCAATTAGCACTGCCTGGGTGCCTCGAAATTAGCCAAGAAATCGCCAACCAAATTGGCTGTCATCATTATACCATTTGCACCCCTGTTGGCAGCGGTGGAACCTTAGCTGGTCTCAGCCTAAGCCACTCACACCGGCCAACCATCCTCGGCTTTGCGATACTCAAAAATGCTGGATTTTTAAAGGCTAAAGTGAGCCATTTATTAGCCGAGCATCCGCAACATAACCCATGGCAAATCAATCTAGATTACCATTTTGGTGGCTATGCGAAAGTGACTCATGAATTAATCCATTTTGTGAGAGAATTTACCACGCAAACAAAAATTCCGCTGGAGCCAATTTATTCAGGAAAAATGTTTTATGGCCTATTCGACCTAATAAAACGTAATTTTTTCCCAAAAAGATATACCATTGTTGCCCTACATACCGGTGGGCTACAAGGAGAGAGGAAGAACACGAAATAACCAGCATCAGGTACTCTGACGAACTTAGCCCTGGACAAGCTGTCGAATGCGGAAACTTTGTCAAAAGTTTGGCTTCGATAAAGCCGGTAGTCAAATCTTGTCACATCAATTATGGTACATGATCAAAATAGCCAAACCTATGTAATAATTAATACACGTTTAAAACTAAAAAAAGGACTATTGACAACATGAATAAGTTATAGATAATTCACTCTTCATAACGGCCACAAGAAAGCTTTGGCTTGCGTGGCACACCTTTTTTACTATAACCATCGCGAACAGCTTGTAAGATTAGCAACACTTGTATTTTCCTTCTTTGCTGCGTCAAAAGTGAAGCCAGTGGTATTTGCTAAACGCCAAATAAAAAAATACACGTACTGCCTGCTTTACCTAGCTTTTCGTAATTGGTATAAATACTTTTCTTTTAACAAACAACATGCGAGGCCATTGTTGACTTATGGAAACAATGATTGAAGTCAATCATCTTAGGAAACAATTTGGCTCTTACACAGCCGTGGAAGATATTTCATTTACTGTGAAACGTGGTGAAGTCCTTGGTTTTCTCGGCCCCAATGGCGCCGGCAAATCAACCACCATGAAAATGATCACAGGATTCCTGACCCCCACATCAGGGAATGCGAAAGTCTGCGGTTATGATGTGAGCAAATACCCGATACAAGTAAAAACCAATATTGGTTACTTACCCGAAGGGGCACCGACTTATGGTGAGATGACCGCGTTAAGCTTTTTACATTTTATTGCGGAAATTCGTGGTTATGAAAAGTCAGAGCGCACCCAGCGGGTCAACCAAGCCATCGAAAAAGCTAACCTCGAAAGCGTTTTATTAAAGCCGGTTGAAACACTGTCAAAAGGATTTAAACGCCGCGTTGGTTTAGCTCAGGCCATTATTCACGATCCACCGGTATTAATTATGGACGAACCCACTGACGGATTAGACCCAAACCAAAAGCATGAAGTCCGTCTACTGATTAAAAAAATGGCAAAAGATAAAGCGATTGTGGTTTCCACACATATCCTGGAAGAAGTCCATGCCGTTTGCAGTCGAGCCATCATCATTGCACAAGGGAAGACCTTATTTGACGGCACTCCGATGGCACTGGCGGCACAATCTAAATACCATAACGCGGTGAGTTTATCCCTAAGCACAGAGCAGCCAGAGGCTGTTGAAGCTCAACTCAGTAAAATCGAAGGCGTTGCTTCCATTGAACGCAACAAGCTTGCCAATGGGGATACCCAATTTTTTGTCTTTCCCAAAAAGGATGTCATGTTGATTCGAAACATCAGCCATATGGCGCGTACTCATGACTGGGAGCTAGACCAACTCAGCGTAGAATCTGGCCATCTGGATGACGTCTTTCGGCAGATAACCACCCAGACCCATAACATAGCGAAGGATACTTTATCATGAACAATATCTTAGCTATCTTTAAACGAGAACTCATCAATTACTTCGCGACACCCGTTGCTTATGTTTTTATTGTGGTCTTTTTAGTATTAACCGGTGTTTTTACTTTTTATCTCGGTGGATTTTTCGAACGCGGTCAAGCCGATTTGCAACCGTTCTTTTCCTATCATCCGTGGCTTTATTTATTCCTCATTCCCGCATTGTCCATGCGCTTATGGGCCGAAGAACGCAAATCGGGCACCATTGAGCTATTAATGACGCTACCCATCTCCATCACCCAAGCCGTCGTTGGTAAATTTCTCGCCGCCTGGGCATTCACTAGCATTGCTTTGTTTTTAACGTTCCCGATCTGGATCACCGTCAATTATCTGGGCGACCCGGATAATGCAGTTATCTTTGCAGGTTATTTTGGCAGTCTGCTCATGGCCGGCGCTTATCTCGCTGTTGGCTCATGTATTTCTGCCCTTACTCGAAATCAAGTGATCGCCTTTGTTATCAGTGTCGTCATTTGTTTTGGATTTATCCTGAGTGGCTTTCCGATGGTATTAAACTTTTTTGATGCTTGGGCACCGCAAATCATTATCAATGTGATCAGCTCCATGAGCTTTTTGACACACTTCACATCCATTACTAAAGGGGTTATTGATATGAGGGATCTCATTTATTTCATCTCTTTTATTGGATGTTGGTTATTAGCAAATGTCATTTTAGTTGAATTGAAAAAATCAGATTAATCAAAATTGGGTAACTACTGATATGCAATTTAGAAAATTATTTTCCACCAGCGGACTTATCGTTGCCGGCGCTTTATTGATAATCATAAACCTGCTCGCAGGGTTAACATTCAAATCTAGCCGAATCGATCTTACCGAAAACCAACTATACACCTTGTCACAAGGTACAAAGAATATTCTAGAAAATATTGAAGAACCGATCAATTTGCGCTTTTATTTTTCTGAAAAACTTCTTGTCGGTATTCCCGGTATTATGAGTTATGGCCGGCGAGTCAAAGAACTCTTGGCAGAATATCAAGAGTTATCAGACGGTGGCATTACCCTAACGGTCACCGATCCCGAACCTTTTTCAGATGAAGAAGACAACGCCGTTCAATACGGCTTACAAGGCGTACCTATCGACACCGCCGGCAGCTTAGCCTATTTCGGCTTAGTTGGCATCAATGATACTGACGATGAAGAAGTCGTTGCGTTTTTCCAACCCGACAAAGAAGAATCCCTGGAATACGATATCACCAAACTCGTCAATAAATTGGCGAGCCCGAAAAAACAAACCGTTGGTCTGATTAGCTCATTGCCCATCGACGGGGGAGGAAATAGCGCGAACCCGTTCATGCCGCCACAGCAACACGCTAATCAAGAATGGGTCATTCTAAGTCAGCTGAAGCAGCTTTTTGACGTGCGAAAACTTGATACAGACATGGAAAAAATGCCTGATGACATCAACGTACTGATGTTAGTTCACCCTAAAAATCTAGCCGACAAAACATTATTTGCCATCGATCAATTTGTCTTGAATGGGGGGCACACCATCGTATTCGTCGACCCCTACTCGGAAGCCGATACTCCAGCCACCGACCCACAAAACCCAATGTCAGCCATGACCGCACCGCGTCACTCAGATCTGCCAAAATTGTTTGATGCATGGGGCATCGAGCTGGTTAGTGGCCAACTGGCCGCTGATCGCTTATCCGCGACACGGGTCAATGCTAATGCCAGCGGGCGACCACAAGCCATGGATTACGTCGTCTGGCTATCATTAACAGAAAAAAATTTCAATACCGATGATTTTGTCACCGGAGAACTCAAAACCATCAGTATGGGTACCCCCGGTATTTTACGCAAAAAAGACGGCGCAGAAACTAACTTTACACCACTGGTTGAAACCAGCGAGCAAGGCATGGAAATACCAACAAGCCGAGTCCAATTTGGTCCCAACCCGGCGGCACTATTAAGAGAGTACCGACCGGGAGGAGAAAAATTAGTGCTCGCCGCCCGTATTGATGGCATTGTGAAAACTGCCTTCCCTGACGGCGCACCTGACGGCGTTAGCAGTGATAATGTACTAACGGAATCAAAAGAAGCGGTTAACCTTATCATCGTGGCAGACACTGACGTATTGGGAGATCAATTTTGGGTAAACAAACAAAACTTTTTTGGCCAAAGCATCATTATGCCTCGCGCCAATAACGATACACTTTTAATTAATGCGATTGATAATTTAAGCGGTAGTAATGACTTAATCAGCTTGCGCAGCCGTGGAAAATCCGCTCGTCCGTTTGACAAAGTGATCGAACTTAAACGCGACGCAGAGCAAAAATTCCGTGAAAAAGAAAAGGCACTGCAAGAAAAATTGCGCGAAGCCGAACAAAAACTCAGTGAGTTACAACGCAAAAAAGACGGTGGCAGCAATATGATATTAAGCTCAGAACAAAAACGGGAAATCGAAAAATTCCGTAGCCAGCAGGTGCAAACGCGTAAAGAGTTACGCAATGTACAACATGAGCTTGGCAAAAATATCGAAAGTCTTGGCACCACGCTGAAAGTCATTAATATCGGCTTGATTCCCTTTTTGATCATTATTATTGCAACAGGTCTTGGCATTTATCGAATGAGAAAACTGTCTGCGGCAGCCTCTGTTTAAACAAGTTAGGTATCCATATGAATAGCAAAGCAATCGGAATATTGATCCTCATTACGGGCGTACTTTTAGCTGGTACGCTAATGATGATCGATAAACAAGAAACAAAACATGCACCGAGTGAAATTAATGGAAAGTTTTTCCCTCAGCTCGAAGACCACATCAATGACATCACGACCATTGAAGTCACCCAGGGTGATAGCAAAAGTATTATCACTCTCCAATCAGATGTCTGGCGAGTCGACACGCGTTTCGGATACCCCGCTGATTTTAGCAAAGTCAAACAGGCGGTCCTGAGTGTTTCTGGGTTAGAGATCATCGAGCCAAAAACTAAAAATCCAGAGAAATACACAAAACTCGGCGTGGAATCTCCTTCCGCCGATAGCGATAATCAATTAATAACATTCATCGACAAGGATGGCAAAACACTCGCCACCGTTATTATTGGCGAAAGTAAATTAGCCAATAAGCCTGGTGCTAAAGCTAAGCTTTATGTGCGAAAAATGGATGATGAACAAAGCTGGTTAGTGGAAGGCCAAGTACGCCTGCCCAGCGGCGATAGCGATTGGTTAAATACTGAAATCATGAATATTGACCAAAAACGAATAACCAAAGTCGCCATCACTCATCCAGATAAAACGGTGTTAACGGTACTTAAAACACAACCCGAAGATATCAACTTTCAAGTGATAGATCTTAGCGAGGATGAAGAACTCAAATTCGCCAGTGCAGCAAACGCCTTAGCCTCAACATTAAGCACGCTCACCTTGGAAGATGTTGAAAAAAGCGAGGACTTCGCCTTTGACCCAGAAACGACCACACATACTACCTGGCAAGCATTCGATGGATTAGTCATCAATGCCTCTCACATGGAAAAAGATGATAAACAATACGTGAAGTTTAGCGCATCGTTTGATGAAAGCATCATTGTCAAGCCACCTGAAAAAACAGCGGAAGAGAAAACAGCGGAAGAGAAAACAGTCGAAGAGAAAACAGTCGAAGAGAAAACAGTCGAAGAGAAAACCGCAGACGCAGAAAATACGACACCCGATAATGCTGAAAAACCTGTCACCAACACACCGGAAGAGGTTACCAAAGAGGTTGACGAACTCAATGCTAAGTTATCTCATTGGGTATATGTGATCGCGATGGCCAAAGCCAACAACTTGACTAAACTACGCAGCGATATCGTCAAAAAGAAAGAGCCAGAAAAAACTGAAGAAGAGTCGACAAGTCCCGCTGAAGCTGCTGAATCTCCAAGCATAGATGAAAGCAAAGCCATCATGCCAGCAACACCGGCTGAAACCACCGCTCCAACGGCGGTTGAAGAAACGAATGAGGAGAGCACAAGCACCCAATTACCCGAAGCGGTAGCGCCAGCGCCTGCCGTGGAAGAAGCTCCCGTGCCCACCCCGATTGCCCCACAGCCACCCGCTGATGAAGCACCAGCAACACCGGCTGAAACCACCGCTCCAACCGCGGTTGAAGAAACGAACGAGGAGAACACAAGCACCCAACCATCCGAAGCGGTAGCGCCAGCGCCTGCCGTGGAAGAAGCTCCCGTGCCCACCCCGATTGCCCCACAGCCACCCGCTGATGAAGCACCAGCAACACCGGCTGAAACCACCGCTCCAACCGCGGTTGAAGAAACGAACGAGGAGAACACAAGCACCCAACCATCCGAAGCGGTAGCGCCAGCGCCTGCCGTGGAAGAAGCTCCCGTGCCCACCCCGATCGCTCCACAGCCACTCGCTGATGAAGCACCCGCGGCACCGGTCGAAACCACCGCTCCAACCGCGGTTGAAGGAACCAGTGACGGAGGTACAACGATGGAACAACCTGAAGCTGTGGAGCCCGAGCCACCAGCAGAAGAAAACCTAGAGCCCCAACCCACGCTGGATGAAGCACAAGCGACACCTGCCGAAACAGCGGCGATGCTGAAAACAGAGCCGATAGCAAAAGACTTAATGGTTGAAATAACGTCGGCACCGGAAATCACCGTAATACCGAGTACCGCTAATGAATAAGGCGCCAGGTTAACGTGTTAAGAATTCACTTCATATTATTGATATTGTTTTGTATTTTATTATTCTTTGCCGGTTTTAAACTGCAAACAAAAAATCAAACAATCGCGGTTGTCTGTTATTCAGCCGCCGCTACCCTCAGTGTCGTCTTGCTCATTGGTGCAATGGGTTGGGCTGAAGGTTAACTCACCGATAACGGATGTTTTTTTATGTTAAAAACATCCGTTATCGGTATCTTATTTGATTCATCCCTTTCCGCTCTGATCAACGCCCTATTTGAGCGAGCAAATCCACCATATCTCTAGCTAAAAAATTAAGATCATAGTCACATTGTGTGTGTCTATAGTGGACCCCGTAAATCAGACCACCCCTTAAGGAGCAATTTAGCTCAT
>CAYUAI010000076.1:0-19166 GCA_964442745.1 uncultured Chromatiales bacterium | reverse complement strand
TAGGTAATGGAATATTAAAAGGGAGTTCAATGTTGGGAATATTGAAATTTGTTGGCCACTCTAGACTCGGCCAGTTGATAATTAAGGAATTGTCGACAAAACATAGTTCACCGTCTAGTTCGAATTGATTTTGCAAAGTACAAAAATTAATTGTTCCGGTTGCAACTGCTGTGCTTCGTGTCAATTGTTTAAAAACGCCAGTACCCTCGACAATGTGTACGTCTTCGTATACGTTGAATTGACAACCATCACCATAGCTCAGTTGTGCTCTATCTTCGCGAGTGAGAATGGAACCGAGTGGTTCAAATGATATCACATGATGGAGCACGGCATAGCCATCACCTTGTTCATCGATTGTGCCGCTTACGACGCCTTTTATTTGGGTATACCCAAAATTCATTTGTATGCTTCCGCGTTGTTGAGTTGGACTAATTATTTTTGATTTCATTTCTCCGGTAAAGTGAATACAATTATCTGCTGCGTTTACCGGTTGAAAATACATGGCGATGCTGATTATTACGAAACCACGTAAGTTCGCGGTTATTTTTTTTCCGCTCATTTTTATACTCCTGGGTTGCTTTTTGAATTTCCAAGATCGTTGGAGGTTGCAATATTAGAGCATATGGAGCAACATTTATAGTAGTTTTAGCGGAAGGGAAATCTAAGGAACAGAAAAAATGGTTTTCGATTTGAGTTTTTTAATAAAGATTTTCTATGAATATAAACACAGTGCATCACTATGGAATATTGCTGAATCCATATTGACTGCATTTTTTTCCAGCTAACTGACAGGCCGCATTCAGTGCTGTTTGCCAATTTTCCTTGGCTAATCGTTGATGAATCATTGCCGCATTAAAAGTATCTCCCGCGCCTAAAGTATCGATAGTTCTTTTGATAGGAAGTGCTGGAGCATGCAGCAGTGGTGAGTTTTTTGGCAATGCAAAGCCACCTTGCTCACCCCAGGTGCATATTAAATCAGCATTCGGTATTTTTTTCCTCATCCAAGTCAAAAACTGATTCGCATTGGTTGCTCCAAGGTGGCTGGCATAGTCTTTTGAAAATAAAATAATATGCACCAGAGGGAAAAGCTGTTCCATGCCAGTGCGTATTTTCTCTACTTCTAAAGAGCGGGTTATCTCACCATAATGCTGTTGGGCATAACGTAACATTTTTTTTGTTTCACTGATGTTACGCCCTTCAAAGTGAATCCACTGAAATTGGTCAAGATTGATTTTTTGGAAATCAACAAACCCATATTCGGCAAGATCTCGATAGTGAACAATGGTGCGAGAGCCTGTGCGGCGATTAAGTGTCACGTAAGAGGTGGGAGTAATGGTATTGTGGATGTGTTTTATATGAGTCAAGTCAACATGATATGTAGTCAGATCAGACAGAATGATTTTTGCATTGGCATCATCGGCTAAGGTACCGGCCCAAGCACACTGATGGCCTAACTGCTGTAAAACAACCAGGGTGTTTGTAGCGTTGCCACCTCGGCAAATACGTTGTGTGAGTGCGCGATGTTCGCTGTCTTCTGCGGGAAATTGATCGACCTCATTGATTAGGTCAACGGTAGCAATCCCAACACCGAGGATACGTTTGTTATTTTTGTCCATGGGGCCAGGGGTGCTATGCTGATTTTTTTATCTTAGCAGGGCGCATCGGTGATAATGGTATATAGTAGGCCCCCCAAGTTAATAAAGCCCAAAATATTATCATTGTGATGAAGTATCCCAAGCTTTTTTCATAAATTGTCATAAAACCAAAAAATATTACATTCCACATGTGAAAAAAATAGACAATTGCCATGACGATAGGTTGTGCGCACATGCGCCCGTTACAGGCTCGGCAAATGACATTCAACCACAGACCGGCTTGGAGCCGTTGTTTTGGCGTAATCGTTTCTTTATGGCAATGTGGACATTCTAGGTTTTGCATTGTTAACTCCTGCGATTTAGTTTTTTCTATCCCGTTGAATAATATCACATCTTTGCAGTCGTCATATAATGAAAATTAAATTTGATAATTCAATCACATAAACCAATTCAAGCCTTTAAGTGCCTACTTTGTAGGACGACAAATTAGTAGAGAAAATGGGGTCTTATTGATGAATGACTCCGTATTTAGTGAATTTAGGCTTGTTACGCCAGGTATCAAGATGTCGTCATACAAAAATTAAAGGATAGAGCAATGAATCGGGTTTTCATTACACTCGCTGCTGTGGGGATGAGTGCAGCGACTAGTTTATCGTTTGCTGTCCCCGTTTTTTCACCGACAGGCTCGAGCCTGACGTATGGCTCAATTAGCCAGTCTCAAACGATTTTGTCAGCGACGAATAATCCGGCAGGTGCGGCCACGATGTTAGAGAAGGGCGATGGCTGGTTTGGGTTTGGTTTATTAAGTTCGGTGGGGGTGGGCTATGAAGTGGGTCCGATGGATAATTTAACGGATCGTATCGATAAATTTCAAAAAGATATCGACAAAAAAAATCTGTCAATTGATGATGCGAATCAAATTATTAAAGACACCGACGCCTTCTTAGTTGAGCTTGGAAAAAGTGGTTACGCTAGTGTGCAAACAGCGTTACATGTGCCTTTATTCCCTTTAGTCTTTACTTCAAAAAATACCCTGGGTGGCAGTTTAACATTTGATATGACTGCTTCGATGAAAGCTAAACTGAGTGTCTTGGATCGACCTCTAAAATTTAATTCGACCACAGAACAAGTTGAAACGGGCACCGCTTTTTATGTGAAAACCGGTGCGGTTGCCGAAGGCTCGATTGGTTATAGCAAACCCCTGATATATGGATTTAATGGCACTTTATATGGTGGTATTAAAGCTAACTATTATCAAATGGGGCTACGAAAAGCCTTGGCAGCTGTGGCTATTGCCGATGATGCAGAAAGCGTTCTAAGAGATGAATTTAATAAAACACCTAAAATACAAGATGGCTATGGTTTGGATCTTGGATTGATGTGGATGGCAGATAATTATCGACTCGGGGCTTCGTTCAAAAATTTAAATTCACCCAGTTTTAACTATGAAGTGGTGGGTGATGGTTGTGATCAACAAACCGGGGCGGCAAGAGATAATTGTTACAGCTCGCAAACGTTCGCTAACGAAATTGATCTCACCGAAAAATATGTGATGAACGCCAATATTTCTTTAGAAGGGGCGGTATTTTCCCATAGTAGAAACTGGTTTTTAGCGGCGGCGGCGGATACGTCTCCCGTGAATGATCCCTTAGGAAATCAGCACCAATGGGTTTCTTTGAGTACCGGTTATGCCACATCGAGTTGGATCGTGCCGGGCTTTCGTTTGGGGTATCGCAAGAATATGGCGGGTACGGAACAAAGTTATGCAACCTTTGGTTTGAATTTATTCAAGATCGTTAACTTTGATGCCGCTTACGGACTGGAATCCATCGAAATTGATGGGACCAGATACCCAAGAAGTGCGATGGCCAATCTAGGTTTAGAGTTTTTGTTCTGAGGGATAAAACGATGTTGATAAGAAATGTTTTGTTAGTGATAACACTGACTAGCCTGATGGGTGGATGCAGTGTGACAGAACAAGATGTTGGACTGGGTAACGATCCAGTGCTTGGTGGCCGAGCGGTCGATGGTTATATTGCACGAGCGATTGTGTTTGTGGATAGCAATGAAAATGGTGTGCTAGAAGCCTGGGAGTCTCGTGCGTTTACTGACGGTGATGGTTACTTTACTAATAATCCAGGGGAGGATGTTAAAGATCCCTTGGATGATATAAATTATTGTGCCGCCGATACGCCGCGCTCATTAGCGATTCATTGTTTACGGTTTCCGATTGGGCTTGATGAGTCATTAATCCGTGTGTTAGGCGGTTATGATATTACCACCAGCGAACCCTTTAAAGGCATGATGACATTGCGTGCCAGTCCTAATACAGATGTTTCCTTATTAAATAATAGCAGTCCAATCACTTCTTTATTAGCCATGATGAATCAAGAGGATATTAACGCGCTAGCGGTATCTATAGGTTATGCGGATGCATCGCCCTTGATGCAAGATTTTTTACAGCACTTGGAAGATATTGATGAGAGTGTGCAGGAAAAAACTCGCCGGGAATTAACCGGGATTGCGTTGCAAGCCCATAAAATGGTGGATGTGTTAGCGCATTATTTAGAAACGTTGCTAAGTGCTAATAAATTTGGTGATTCCAAAGGTTTGCCTGAAGACAGTACCCCTTTTGTTTATCAAGCGATGGCTGCTGAGATTAGCACACAATTGGCCACGGATTCCTCTTTTGACTTGAATACTTTTTTTAAAACCAATACTCGTATTAAAGCTGTCATTGAAAAGGCCGCCGAGTTGATTGAAAAAATTGTCAAAAATGATGATGAAGCGGTATCGATAAGTTTGCCTGATGATGATGTGAAGTTGATTGTGGCGAATCGCACAGTGGAGTTAGCTGAATTTATCCAAACATTATTTTCTGCCGACCAAATAATAAATATTGATTCACTGACAGACAAACAAGACATCCAGGCTCGGTTACGGGCCATCGAAGTGGTGACCACTTTGTTGCGGAAACAAATCAATATTACTAGTAGTCCTGAGAAGTCGGCAGAAGTTAAATCAGCGATAGATTTAGCCGCCGAAACCGATTATTTAAATAATTTGAGTTCGGACAACGTGGATATTCAAGATTTGGCATCGATTATTAGTACGGATGTGAAGAATGGTGTGATTACATCGACTGATGTGGCAGATTTTAAGGATCGTAAGTCGATGCAAGAGCAGTTAGCACTTGAGCGACCGATTACTGAGATCATTGATAAAACAGCCCCAGCTAAAGAAGCTTTTTCGCTTAATTTAACCGAAAAAACTGACACAAATGTTTCGTCAGCGGTTGAAGAAGATAATGTGGGTTTTACTTTTAATACTGATGGTACATTAACTGCAAATATTAAGTTTAGTGGTGATCAATCGTCGGATTTTAATATTGATACGACAAAGGAGAAGGAAAATGGGGAGCCGGGGGAGCCATTGCCCGGTACCTGGGAGCCGATTAATGATACGACCATGTTAGTGAATATTGAGGTGGCCGGCGTGATGCAGCCCGTGATCGTGAAAACAGACAGTGATGGAAGCGGTTATAAATTTGATTATGGTGGTAAATTAATCGAGTGGGATGGGGTGGGTGCAGAGACACAGTAAGTTTATACTTTCAAATACATCGGGAAAAAGCGACGCCATTGATGGCGTCGCTTTTTTTTTTGAGATACACCTTTCAGCGGGTTAAAAACGCAAACCGGTTTTCGCCATCAGGGTATATGCTTGCTGATTGATCGATAAAGCAACATCCATGACAAAGACATTTATTTTTACGCCGGCACCGAGGGCTAAGCTGCCTGAACCACCGTTTAATAGATTTTTCATCAGGCCGGTTCTCAAAAATAACGATGGTGTCAGCGCGTATTCTAGACCTGTACTGAAGAAACGCGTTTTTTCTTCATAGCCCAGTGCCCGATTCAGCGTTAGATCAAGGTCTGCAGCAATTAAAATTCGGGCTGTACGATAAGCTAAGCCGATTCTCGCTTGAGGTTGTACGGCAAAGGTGCCGGCTGCAATACCGTCATAGATAATTTCTTTAGCGAGGAGATTGCGTACAACGAGTCCGGTTTTCCAAATATAATTAAATTCTTTAATTATTCCCATATCGATATTGAGCATGGTTGCATCTGTGATATTTTTGACTTGAGAAGATAAGTTGATGCTTTCGGCAGGGGCGGCATAATAATAGGTACGTATCGCCATAAGCTTAGGAGAAATACCTATCGAGAGTCGATTGTTGCCACCGATGGTTTGTTGGAATACTTTGGCAAACATAGTCCCTGATTCGATGATGGCAGCGGCCTTGAGTGAGATGACTCCTTGGCTAATTTGTGTGTTATTGCGCCGGTGATTGATGGCGGTTAATGTTTCTGTGTAATGCCCGTTGGCAAAGATCGCTAAGCTTACCGGGGTATTGGCCAAGCTAGCTAACCCGCTTATCTGTAACTGCGTTGTGTCGACTTGATGGGTGAGCGCTTGAAAACGCTTTTGCAAATCGGTGGTTGGCAGTGCATTGTCTTGCCGAGTGGCTTGAGAACTGGCGAATTGCTGATAGGTTTCCAAGTTGGCGGCAAAGTCAGATGCATAATTGTTCGTTTGTTTTATTATCGGTAGGTCAATAAATATATCGTGTCTTTCATCCACGAGGGCAAGTTGTGCGGGATTGGATAGGGGGGCTAAAAAGCGTCCGGCGGCAACACTTGCGCCACCCATTGCCAGAGCGCGTGGGTCAAATATTTCATAAGCGCTGGTATCGGTTGAATTTGAATAAATTAATAAACTGAATGAGAGCCCTACGAAAAAATTGAAAATTTTTGTCATGGTAAAATATTTTGTATAAAAAATGGTCAATGATAATGTTATCCACTGATGGCCGATAAGCATACCACCTGTCTTTAATTGAAAGAAATTTCTGCAATATAATCATTCAAATACTTCATTTCTTTATAACTAATTGATAATTAATGGATTTATTCCTTTCATGAAAAATATTGATGGTCTATTTAGTCAACCGGTATTTGAGGTTTAAAAAAGGTATTTACTATTAATCCACAGAGTTATCCACAGCTATGAATGGCTTGATAGTGGCCGTATTGGGTAGAATTTTTAGATAAATTTTTTTAAAGCTTGTCCTTAGGTTACCCCAAAAATACTCCGCCGATAAACTTTCCTATGCTTGACACAGATATGTCTACGTGGCATAAAGTACCCCATCCACTCGGATTTAAGTTTAGTCTGAGTGGTTATGGTTGCAAAATTGAAGTCTCTAGGAACGATTGATTGCCTTAATGAATCAGTGTAAAAAAATGTTCTGGAGAAACTTGTTGAAAATAATTTGGGAGGAAGACTTATGAAGGCTACGTGGTTAAGTATATCAGCGGCGGCGATGTTGGTTCTTGGTTCTGCACAAGTGAGCGCGGCAGAGATGCCTCCTTTAGCGAAGGCGAGTGGCTGCACAGCTTGTCACGCGATTGATAAAAAAATTGTTGGTCCATCATGGCAAGCTATTGCTGATAAATACAAAGGTAGTGATGCGAAAGCTGATCTTATTGCAAAAGTGAAAGCCGGTGGTAAAGGTAACTGGGAAGAAGTGACTAAAGGCGTTCCAATGCCTCCATACTCACCTCGTGTTGCTGACGCAGACATCGAGAAGCTCGTTGATTTCGTGATTGGCTTAGCTCCATAATAACTTAGCCTACGATGATGATTAGCGATGGAGTAGGTGACTACTCCTAAGCCAAAAAAGCCAGCCTAGGCTGGCTTTTTTGTGGGTGCTGGCGAGCACGGTGGATCTATTCAGTACGAGTTTTTCTTAGCTAACTAGGCTTATTTATTGGGATTGACTTCGATTTATTCATGTGAAACTTCTACGGGTATTATTTCCATGAAAATAATACCCAGGAGGGTATCAACAGGTTGGGTGATAGATCGCTTTTCTGGGTATCAAAGTTACCATCGCCATCGGCATCGACAAGATAGTAGGCCGGTCCTTTTTTGGGATTAATTTTGATCATAAAGATACGCCCATTGGCCCGATACTCTTCTACCAAACGATGGCCATTATCAATGATCGTAATTTCAGGCGCTAGCTCTGGCGGTAGGCCGGCGGGGTTTTCGATCGCTGTGGCCGTATGAGTTATTATTAGGCCTGCTGTCAGACAAAATATGACCCGTCTCTTTTTAGTTAAATCTTTCATATCTGATAGACCTTTCATTCTGAGGAATGGGCTAGGGAGGTTGTCCGAGAATGGAAAGCCTTCTGGCAATCACTTTCCAGTTTCGCTTCCTATCTTCAAGTTATTTTGGCTCAATCATCCAGTCCATAAAACCTATATTTGTTACTCGGCTATCTGATTTCGCTAAAACTCAGTCGTGCTTCACCCGACCAATCATTCATGCCTTTAAATTTACCACGAGGATCACAGAGAACACAAAGATTTTTAATGTTATTTGAGGAAGGGTTAGCTAAGCCGGTTCAGCAAGAAAAGTATGACGTTTAATCCGATATTTCGCACGCGCTGGTGCGAAATATCGGTTAATAAACCTATAAATCGAACATAATTTCTCGTTCTTCGGAAGAGGGTTCAAAACCATGTTGTTCATAGTGGCTGAAAATAGCATCAACAATTTCTTCGGGTGTTTCAAGTATTTTGATTAAATCAAGATCTGCTGGATCGATTGTTTTTCCATCGATCAAGGTGGTTTTAAACCAGCTCAGCAAGCCTTCCCAAAATTTGCCATTGACTAGGATGATGGGGATTTTCCGGGTTTTGCCGGTTTGCACGAGCGTGAGTATTTCGGCGAGTTCGTCTAATGTGCCAAATCCGCCCGGTAATACCACATAAGCTGAAGCGTATTTGACAAACATTACTTTTCTAGAGAAAAAATGTCTGAAACTTAAAGAAATATCTTGATAGTCATTGCCTGATGGCTCATGAGGCAACTGGATATTTAGACCAATACTCGGCGCTTTACCGGCATAGGCACCCTTGTTAGCCGCCTCCATAATGCCGGGTCCACCACCACTCACGACACTGAAACCGGCATCAGATAAGGCTCGGGCAATATCTTCTGTTAATTGGTAATAAGGATGGTCGGTGGGGGTTCTTGCTGAACCAAATATACTGACAGAAGGTTTGATTTTCGCTAATCTCTCAAAACCTTCGACAAATTCTGCCATAATCTGAAAAATTTTCCATGATTCTCGACTTAACATAGAATCATTGATTGGGTTTAGGCTCGGATGGGTATATTTATCTTGTTCATTCATCATGTTTTTCCATGAAATAGGTATACAGTACAGTATATGAAAAATAATGCGACTTTGGTGTTAGTCGATGGTTCGTCTTATTTGTATCGGGCGTATCATGCGATGCCTGCATTAACCAATTCGGCAGGCGAGCCAACCGGCGCAATATATGGTTTTATTAATATGTTGCGGCGCTTATTAAAAGATTATTCTCCCAGCTATGTGGCCATTGTCTTTGATGCGAAAGGTAAGACATTCAGAGATGATTTGTATCCTCAGTACAAGGCGAATCGTGCACCGATGCCAGATGAGTTAAGAGCACAAATTAAGCCAGTTCATAAAGTTATACAAGCGATGGGTTTTCCAATTATTGTGGTTGATGGGGTGGAAGCGGATGATGTGATTGGTAGTTTGGCCACCCAAGCCTCTGACAATGAAATGAATACCATTATTTCTACTGGAGATAAAGATTTTGCGCAATTAGTCAGTGATCAGGTATCGCTGGTTAATACCATGACGGGGACGACCATGGATGTTCAGGGTGTCAACCAAAAATTTGGTATAAAACCTTCGCAAATTATTGATTATTTAGCTTTAATTGGTGATTCGGTCGATAACATTCCTGGTGTGCCAAAAGTGGGACCTAAAACGGCGGTTAAATGGCTAGGTTTATATGGTTCGTTGCAAGGGGTGATAGCACATGCGAGTGAAATCAAAGGAAAAGTTGGAGAAAATTTACGAGAATTTCTTGATCAATTGCCGCTGTCATATCAACTGGCGACCATTAAGTGTGATTTAGTTTTAGCGCAAGCACCTCACGAGTTACGCCTGGGTGAACCCCATGATGGGCAACTGAAAGAAATGTTTAAACGCTTTGAGTTTAAAACTTGGCTGAGGGAATTGTTAGAAAAAAATCAACAAAATGATTCGCCAAATGAACTTGCCGCGACAGAGTTGGCATCGTCTCGGTCGGTTAATTACGACATGGTATTGACCGAAGAGAAATTGGCTGAGTGGTTGGCTAAATTGCAGCAGGCGAGTGTGTTTGCTTTTGATACCGAAACCACCAGCCTGGATTATATGCAGGCAGATATTGTCGGTGTGTCCTTTGCGGTGAATCCACATGAGGCCGCCTATGTGCCTTTTCTGCACGATTATCCTGAGGCACCCATACAATTGTCGAGAGACGATGTGCTGTGTCGATTAAAGCCGCTATTGGAAAGCCAAACATCGTTAAAAATTGGCCAGAATATTAAATATGATATGAGTGTATTGGCGCGTCATGGGATTCACTTACAAGGCATCAAGTACGATACCATGTTGGAATCTTATGTGCTAAATAGTGTGGGAACGCGGCACGATATGGATTCTCTAGCAATGAAATATCTGGCGCATCACACCATCCACTTTGAAGATATTGCGGGCAAGGGTGTAAAACAAGTCACGTTTAATAAAATTGATCTTGCCCAAGCGGCGCCTTATGCCGCGGAAGATGCGGATGTGACTTTGCGCTTGCATGAGGTGTTGTGGCAGAAATTATCAGAGACGCCGGCCTTAGTGCAAGTTTTTGAAGATATTGAAATGCCGTTGGTGCCGGTGTTATCAGCCATCGAAAGAAATGGCGTGCGAGTGGATGGTGATTTGCTTAAATTGCAAAGTAAAGAGTTGCAAGGAAAACTGGAAATTCTTGAGCAGCAAGCCTACGAAATGGCGGGTGAGACGTTCAATTTAGCGTCGCCTAAACAAATTCAGCATATTTTTTACGACAAGCTTCAGTTACCCATCTTACGGAAAACGCCGAAAGGCCAGCCATCCACCGCTGAAAATGTGTTACAAGAATTGGCATTGGATTATCCGTTGCCTAAATTAATTTTGGAGCACCGCAGTTTAAGTAAGTTGAAGACCACCTATACGGATAAATTGCCTGATCAAATTGATGAGCATACTGGGCGGGTACACACCTCGTACCACCAAGCGGTGGCAGCGACTGGGCGGTTATCGTCAACCGATCCTAATTTGCAGAATATTCCTGTGCGTAATGATGAGGGACGGCGTATTAGGCAGGCATTTATTGCACCGCCAGGTTTTAAAATTGTGTCGGCCGATTATTCACAAATCGAATTACGCATTATGGCGCATATTTCGGGAGATGAGCGCTTGGTTGATGCATTCCAACAGGGCGGGGATATTCATCGAGCAACGGCGGCGGAAATTTTGGGATTAGCCCCCGAGGCCGTTACCAGCGAGCAGCGGCGTCACGCTAAAGCGATTAACTTTGGGTTGATTTACGGGATGTCAGCCTTTGGTTTAGCCCGCCAGTTAAGCGTTACACGCCCAGCGGCACAGGATTATATCAATTTATATTTTGAGCGTTATCCGGGGGTGAAAAACTATATGGAACAAATTAAACAAAATGCCCAAGCCCAAGGCTTTGTTGAAACGTTATTTGGACGGCGTTTATATTTGTCAGATATTCACTCAAGTAATGCCCAGCGGCGTCAGTACGCAGAGCGAACCGCCATTAATGCGCCGATGCAAGGGAGTGCCGCTGATATCATTAAAAAAGCCATGATTGCGACCCATGCCTGGTTGGTGCAAAGCCAAAGTCCAGTGACACTGATTATGCAAGTGCATGATGAATTAGTTTTTGAAGTACCGACTGAATTGCTAGCATCATCTTGTGCACAGATTCGCACATTAATGGAAGGCGCGGCTAGCCTAAGTGTGCCGCTGCTGGTTGAGGTTGGGAGCGGCAACAATTGGGATGAGGCTCATTAATTATTTTTATGGAGATAAATATTTTTTTGGGGAAATTTGAACAGGTCAAGGAACTTTAAGCGTAAGACAAGGTCCTATACCAGTAAGAGTAAATGTGGCGATAGTCTCTCGTTTTCCTCCCTCCCTGAGAGCGGGAGACACTGCATCCCGATTTTCCCAGAGTCGGGACTCCACACTCTGCCTGCACTGCAGAGTGGTTTTATTAACCCGGATTTCAAGTCAGCATGGTACGCCATGAGAGATGAGAGATCCGGGTTAAGCCACATTTCTGCATACTGCTCGCCTAAACTACGTCCTCATTATTTTTTAACCTGTTCGGCGATTCTTGAGGGATATTTCATCCATTGGTTTAATTTGTCAATGACCTGATTGACACCTTGGCGGCTCGGGGCAGAAAACACCTGTGTTGACACTAAGTGTTCAATATCCACGAGTGAATTTTGTACTTTCTGGTGCTGTGATAAGGCCGCCCCACGACTTAATTTATCTGCTTTGGTTAATAAAATATGGGTTGGCGTGGTGGTCGCTTGGCACCAATGCAGCATTTGCTGATCAAATTCGGTGAGCGGATGTCTGATATCCATGACTAATATTAAACCTTTTAGTGATTCGCGTTTGGTAAAGTATTTTTCCAGTAAGTTATGCCAATGCTGCTTTACGCTCGGCGGCACTTTGGCGTAACCATAGCCCGGTAAATCCACTAAGCGATGTTGTTCATCGACGGTGAAAAAAACGATTTGCTGAGTTCGTCCTGGTGTTTTACTGGTTCTTGCTAACGATCGAATGCCGGTGAGCGCATTAATTGCGCTGGATTTGCCGGCATTCGATCGACCGGCGAAGGCCACTTCGTAGCCTACATCTGTCGGAATTTGCTTAAAATGCTGCGCCGCTAAAGTAAATTGAGCGCTCCGGAATGCGTGTTTATCGTTTACCTTTTCCATAGAAATAATTTGAGAATGTAGCAACATCTGAGCTCACTTGGCGGAATAAATGATCCAAGCTAACAATGGCGTGCTCAAGTAAATTGACCGCGATATACGGGTGTTCAATGCGTAGACGATTATACATGATACGGCTCAATTTCAATAACTCAGTATTTGCCGCCGTCGATTTGACACGTACCGAGCGTGGCTCTCGGTCAAAAAAAGACATTTCGCCCATTAATTCGCCTTCAGCAACGCGTCCTACTTCGGTTTCGGTACTGTTTTCATCGTAATACAGTGTGGCTTCGCCTTTGACAACAAAAAATAGGGCTTCTCCAACTTCGCCAATATTTGCAATAATATCGTCTTTTTCAAAGTGAGCTAACTCAGTGTAATCTAAAAGTGTTTGAACTTCTTTTACCGTTAGTGATTCACACAGGTATTGCTGGTTAAGAAATTGGACTAAATTTATTTTTTCAACAGCCATAGGTTTCTCCTAATATTACTATCTAAGCTCTGTTATGACTTCCCCAACCTTCGAACGATTCACCGAAATTAGGTAACCCTTGTCATCAGCATACAGTATTAGGAGATAAACTAAAATTACCAATTGTTTTTATAGAAAAATTTCGCTACGGTGGTGGCCAAACAATGGAGAAGCATTTAAATGAAGAAGATCGGTTATTGTGCGGTACTTTTTTTGACCATAAGTATCTGGGTATTGCCTGCGATGGCGGAGTCGTATGAAGAGGGCGTACACTATGAGCTTATTGTGCCTGCCCAACCTACCTCAACCGGAGATAAGGTTGAAGTTCTAGAAACATTTTGGTATGGCTGCCCACATTGTTTTCGGTTTGAGCCTTTTATAGAGCGGTGGTTGCGTAAAAAGCCGGAAAATGCTGAGTTTGTACGCTTGCCGGCGATTTTTCGACCGGCTTGGGAAGTCCATGCGCGCACTTTTTATGCCACGGAGCTGATGGGGGTTTGGGATAAAGTCCATATGCCATTGTTCAATGCGATTCATGTGATGAAAAAGACTTTGGGCACTCAAGAATCGATTGCAGATTTTGTGGCAGATTTGGGCGTGGATAAAGAAAAATTCAATAAGACCTACCGTTCTTTTGCCGTAGAAACACGCGTACGCCGTGCCAAAACGATGGTATCTCGTTATGGGATTGAAGGGGTACCCGCGGTGGTTGTTAATGGCAAATATCGGATTTCCAATCGTATGACTGGCGGTGCGGCAAATACCATAAAAGTGATTAATTATCTGGTAGAGAAAGAAACTAAAAAAGAAGGTTAAAGCCGTAGCTCCTGTTCCTTTTTCTCGGGCATGGGAGCTGTTAATTCGGCGCAATACGACAACATATTTTAATTGGGGGATGTATTGTAAAGGTCAGCATAGGGGGCGGGCCGTTTTTTAAATCGTCGATGAATCCATAGATATTGATCGGGGACCTTATAAACTTGTGCCTCAATGAGGCGATGATACTGTAATGTGTCTTGCACGGCATCTTGGCTTGGATAGTTTGCCAGTGGTGGATGGATTTCAATAGAATATTTCAGGTTAGTATTATTACGCTGCACAAAAAATGGCAGCACTGGTGACCGTGAAATCATTGACAAACGAGACGTGGCGGTATTGCTGTTGGCAGGTATGTCAAAAAAAGGTACGATCTCACTGTATTTCCCTCGATAGCTTTGATCCGGTGCATACCAAACAATACCATTTTTTTTGAGTGTTTTAAGCATTTTTCGTATATCATTTTGTGGAATAACACCACCCGCATGGCGTAAACGGTTATCAAGAATCAATTTGTCCAGACGCGGGTCAGTGTGGGCTTGATAGACGGCATATACTGGCGGGGTAATAGCCGCAGCCAATAATCGTAAACCAAGTTCCAGTGGCGTGAAATGCGCGCTTAATAGAATAACACCCCGTTCATTTTGTAAGGCCTCGTCGATATAATGTAAACCAGAAAAATGTGTGAGATTTAATAAATCAGTATCACTTTCCCACCAACACATACCTGTCTCAATCAATGCCATACCGAGTGATTCAAAGTGTTTTTTTAAGACGTGCTGTTGTTGTACAGGGTTGTATGTAGGCAAACAGATGGCAATGTTGGTTTTGGCAATATGGCGGCGCTTTTTATTGATATGATAGAACAAGCGGCCGAGTTGCCGACCGAGGCCGAGTCGCCATGGGTGAGGCAAAGCAACCAATGATTTTAATAAGCGACTGGCCAATCCGATGAGCCAGGTTTTAGGGTTAAATACGTGAGCTAAATTATTTTTCAAGGAATTGACTTCAGTGTTTACATTTATAGATCAACGGCGAAAGAGGGAAATTTGATGAAGGTAAACCTCCCGGCGGCAATCGAAGAACATCAAAAAATTATGACAGGTATTTTAGCATTGGAGCCACTGATCGCCAATGTTATTTCCTGTATTCGCCGTACATTTGAAGGTGGCGGAATATTGTATATTTGTGGCAACGGGGGGTCTGCCACTGATGCACAACATTTTGCAGCAGAATTTACTGGCCGATTTGAAATGGATCGTCAAGGTTATCCGGCTATTTCACTGACCAATGATAGCGCCGCGTTAACTGCCATTGGTAACGATTATGGGTTTGAACGAATTTTTTCCAGACAGATTGAATCGTTGGCCGATCCTAAAGATTTATTATTGCTCATTAGTACGTCAGGCAATTCACAAAACTTAATAAACGCGGCACGGCAAGCAAAACAGCAACAGATAACAAGCATTGGTCTCTTAGGGCGTGATGGTGGTCAATTAGCTAAGTGGGTTGACTATCCATTAATTGTGCCGGGCGAACGCACGTCGCGTATTCAGGAATCGCATATTTTTATGTTACATTTTATATGTGAAGCATTTGAGAGATAACTATATTGATCGGTGCCGGTTATTGAGTGGTGTAACGAAAAAAACGTATTATACCGGAAGTATTGATGATGTCATCTGGGTAATAATCAGTGCTATCACCTCCGCTATAAGCCACGTTTTCCCCCAGAAAAAATAGTTGGATATTGCTGGGGTTGCCAATCAAACTTCGGTCAAAACTGAATTCCATTTTCCATTTGATTGTTGCTAGTTGCGATTGTCACATTGGCGACGAATTGCCAATTCCAATCACTACCCGTACCATTTATATAGAATGAGTCGCTTAGCATTTTGCTGCTGCGAAATGAATATTACTTAGCTGAGGTTTATTTCGGGGTTAGGATCAAATGGCAAGTGAAATTGAAGGGAGGACGGGCCAGGATTGGTGGTAGTAATGATTGGCTAGTTTTGGCCTTCCACCACCGAGTATTTGGCGGTGAGACTCGTGTGCTTTGCTTCGTGTAAGGATTGATCGGCAAAAGCGAAAAGAGCGGTTTCGTTATCGGCATGAAGGGGGTACGTGGCGATACCAATGTTAACGTACATATCTAAGGTTTTTCCATCGCCAATATTTAGCGGATTGTCGGCAATGGTGGCAGCAATGCGTGCTGCTGTTTCATAAGCACCTTGTTGGTCAGTTTCTGATAAAATAACAGCAAATTCATTGCCACCATGTCTTGCCGCGACATCAGTGGGTCGAATACTGGCACTTATTTTTGCTGCCACTGAAGCCAATACTGAGTCGCCGACCAGATTACCGTAGGTTTCATTAACACGACGAAAATTGCTTATGTCAATCAGCAATAATGAAAATGCACGCTTGTAACGCTTAGTGCGTTGCAATTCTAAAACAACAAGATCATAAAATTTTCCATGATTGTAAAGTCCTGTCAGTCCATCGTGAATGGAAAGATAATCTAATTCTTTTTGTACTTTTTGGAATCGTTCTGCCATGGCATTAAATGCTGATGCGAGATGACCGAGCTCATCATTACCCATGTGATGGGCGCGTGAGTTTAAATCCCCTTTTCCAAAGCGCTGAATGGTATGCTCGAGTTGCCTGATGGGGTCAATCACTGAATGCGTCAATGATATCGCTGCAATGATCGAGATAATAAGACCCACAATGAATATAATGGCGATAATTCCTATCGATTGCCATTCAATTTTCTGAGCCGCTAAGCGGTGATCACGGATTTCCGATAAAGCAATTAAACTCATTTTTTCCAAAAATGAAATACTGCGGCCTAAGTGTCGACGAAACTCGTCGGTGCGTGCAATTAAAGCATCACTTTCAGGAATATTATCTACACTCAATAACGATTCACCAATACGTCGTGCGGTTTGCCATTCAGCTTGGGCGGTACTTAATAGCTTTTTTTCTGTTTCATCAAGTTGTTTGCTGGAAAATACATTTTCAAAAGAGACATCAATGTCGGCGCCGACGCGGATAAATGCTTCTCGATCACCGGTTTCACCACGATATAGAAATTGATAGAGGGGAATTTCGCTTTTTAAGATCAAATTTTCAATATGTTTAGTGAAAATCAGTTCTTCAACGGGGTTCGTGACAATATGTTCAATGGAGTCCGCCGTATTCTGAATAGAATAAAACGCGCTGGCCATTAAAATTGCCATAGGTAATAACATGATGCTAATGCCAGCAATAAAACGGCTTCGCAATGACCGACAAGCTTTTTGTGATTCGATAGTCATATTATCCGGTTATCCGTCGGACCCGAGTTGTCAATGTTAACTTACGCATTTAATTTGATTGTTTTTATGCCAAGGATTAGTCGTCAATATCTTGTCATCTATTTATTCGAAAGATATTCTTCAGATATTATCGGGAGAGTCCATAAAAATCTTAAATAGGGGGAGAATAGGCGCAGTTACTGTGGTGCAAGCTTCAAAAAATATAAGAGAAAAATCTTGAGTTTCTGCATATACCTATAGCATTTTTAAATTTAGGTATATGGAGGAGTTGTTACAAAAAACTAAAATAACCATCGGCTGTAAGATCAAACGTAGCAATAATTTAGCGGGTAGCTTCCTAAAACATCACAGAAAAAGCCACCCAACGTTGGTGGCTTTTTCTGTGATTGATCGTCGGTTTACATTTTACGACGTTTTGAGGCGCTCACGAGCCCAAGAAGACCAAAACCCATGAGTGCTAAAGTGGCAGGAGCTGGAACAGGATTGACAGACTCGACCATAATAACAAAGTCGGCGTAATCTCTGTCGCCGCCATTGTCTAGGCCTTCCCAAGCTAAAATATACTCATTTGAACCCCATATCCCAGCCATATAGGGACCTATCTGAATTAGATCGTCAACGCCCTCAAATGCCACCATATGGTCAACACCATCTGAATTCAAACTTGTATCACTATAAAATAAGCCGCCGCCAGAGTTTGCAGAAGAATCGAGGTAGAAAGTAAACTGATTGGCCGCAAAATCCAGGCCTGTATCATTGTTATTAATTAAAATTGAACCGTCCAACAACATCGAAATGGTTTTGCTGTAGTCACCAGCGGAGGCGGCGCCATCAAAAATTTCTATATACTGGGTTGTGGCAGCATCATAAATGCCAAAGGTCATGTCATTTTTAAAGCCAGCTAATTCCATAATGATCGTATTAACCGCGCCACCAGAACCCCCTATTGCCCAATAGCTGTCGATGCCATCATTTAGGTAATCACTTGTTACATCAATGCTACTATTGCCCGTTTGAGTTATGCCGTCTAAAACACCTTGCAGTACGCTACCGCTACCATCCCCACCATAAGTGATCGCAAAAGTTGGAGTAGATAATGCGGCGATAGCTGCTAAACCTAAAAGTTGTTTTATTTTCATTCTGTTTCTCCTGCTCATGTGGCAATAGATAAGAGTTCAATTATTGCACAGCACGGGTGATGCCAATTTAATCAATTATATTTTAACCCATTGAAAACATAATATTATTTTTTTCATGAAAGAGGGGGGCATAATGCAATGATGGCTGCAAAATGAGGATGTAGCACAAACTGTTCAATAAATCGACAATTTCATGTGTTTTAAATTGATAATTCACTCTATGTATGGCCCGTGACAATTGAGGCACGGCGGGGCAATCGTTCTGTGAATATCAATAAAAAACAATTAGTTAAATTCGTGTTGCATTTATAGAATGAAATCATACCTCAAAAACGGCATTTTTTAACCTATTGTTATATATATGATTTCATAGAGCGATTGCTCTGTGAGGTACGGCTGGATTAAAAATTTATAGTATTGAAGATACAGAAGAAAATATTATTCTTTAAGCGAACGTTGCTTAACGCCGTGTGGTAAAATTTTCGACAGTTTGAATTTTATCCTTATCTTAATAGTGCCCGCACGAAAAACCCTAAGCCACTTAAAGTACAAAACCTATCCTGATGCATTGACAGTGAAGAGATCGCAGTTGGTCGGCGTTAAAATATCAAAAAAGCGTGCGTGAGGGTGACATAATGAACGTGCTGAGTATATGTCGATTTTCTCGGCAAATGTAAGCAAAATGTAAAAGCACGAATTGAATAAACGTTTTGTCACCTAGAATAGAAACCAAATTCGGCAGGGCAAACGCATCTAAATTGGGTATCAATACAAGTGTAATTATGATACGTGAGTGATTGGATTTCAGTCACTTTTTATTGATAAATACTTTAATTCACTACCCGACCCGCGCATTGAG
>CAYUAI010000075.1:0-19550 GCA_964442745.1 uncultured Chromatiales bacterium | reverse complement strand
ATTTTATATCTTATTTTTTGGAATCACTGTCTTGACTATGGGGTCCACTTTAGTATTTTTCCAGTGACACACTGGATGTATTCTGAATTATGAAACCCAAGAATTCTGCTAAAACTCGTTCTCTGCAGTGATTAACGTTTTTGATGTCAATATCAATTGCCCAGAGAGTGTTAAGAGCATTTGATATCGAATATAATTCAGGGTTTTTAATTTTTGATAGCTCAGCCTTGTCATATAAGGCACTCAGTCTTTTTTTTAGAATAGAAATTACTATATTTCCATGGCCACAACTGGGTTCAAAAAATAAAACATCTTCTCTTTCCCAAAATTTTTTTTGACCTTTTGAAAGCATAGATAGCATTGAATTGACAAAATTTTCTGGAGTAAAAACTTCCCCTAGATCACGAATTCTATCTCGACTTCGATGATAATTTTCTATCAAAAATACTTTTTTTGAAGTGACCATCATGACGTCCTCCTTGATTTTTATTTTTAGTGATGAAAAAATACTCATTGAAATCTTGAGGTTTTAATCTAGTGATCAATTACTTCCTTTTTAAAACGTCATTGATTGCCACTCTTAATGGCCAGAATTTTGTATTTCTGATCCAGAAAACAGATGGTTTACTTTGTAAAATCAAAGTAAAGTGCAATGCCGCCTATCGTCATTAGCCTCCTTGTCCTCCATTTTTTTGGATAATTTCCTATCGACAGAAATTATTAATGACTTTAGATATTTCTTCGTATCTATTTTGGTTCTAACTGGAATCAAGGATAGTGTTCTTTGTTGGTTTTTATTTTAAATTACACTATCAGTTCATAACCTATCGCCATGGCTTGACAGAGAAAATTTCACGAACCACTTCATCAAAATTTCTGTTGTCAAAATTCAAATGACTGTGGGCCGGAAAATCAGAACAATCTTCACTACGAGGGATACAGAGAGGCAATGCTATCTTAGTATTAAGGTGGTATTGCATTCCGACATGACTAAAAATGAGGCTGAGTTCTGGCGTGTTCGGTGTTACTTAAAACAAAGATCGCCGAAATCATTTTTGGAAGAAGGATAAGCTTTTCTGGTATCCTCATTGTAGGTTAGTCAATACATTATTATAGAGGGAGCACTCATCCAAAGCCTATGAAAAAAGATGGCTCAAGTGAAAAGCTAGAAAAAAACCGAGGAGTCGAGTCAGCACAAAATCAAACCAAGGCAATTCATTGCATAATATGGCCATTTATTAGCCGCATTTCAATTTTAGCAACAAATAATGATATGCTTGACCCGAATCATCTATGATTCTGTGTCAGCGAAGCGATTTTAGCAATCAATATATCGCCGACCAAACAAGTAACTTATTGTATTAAATCAGAATTATTTACTGTTTGCACCTCCACCTAGCGACCAGTATAATTCCCAACCATTTTGCTTTCGAACAGACATTTAAAGTGAGAAGAAAAATCTTTCTTCACTTCAAACTAAGTGCTTTTAAACATGATAAAAAATACGCAACCCGGACTTTACCGTCCCGAATTTGAAAAAGATAATTGTGGTTTTGGCCTCATTGCCCACATGGATGGCAACCCGAGTCATTGGGTCGCTGAAACAGCCATTGATGCTTTAGCACGTTTAACCCATCGCGGTGCCGTCGCCGCCGATGGCAAAACGGGCGACGGTTGCGGTTTATTAATGAAGAAGCCTGATCATTTTTTACGCACACTGGCTGAAGAGTTGCATTTTGAGTTGGCAAAACACTATGCGGTTGGTATGGTTTTTCTTAACCTAGATATCGCTCTGGCTCGCATCGCGCAACAACAACTGGCCGACGAACTCGTCGCCCAGGGACTTGCTGTGGCCGGTTGGCGAGAAGTGCCCACCGATGCCAGTGCCTGTGGTAGCGAAGCCCTCAAATCATTGCCGCGCATTGAACAAATATTTGTTAATGCTCCTGACGACATGGCCACCGACACCTTCGAACGCCGCCTATATATTGCCCGCCGCAAAACAGAAAAAGCCATCGGTAAAAGCGATGACACCTTTTATATCCCCAGCCTTTCAAGTCAATTGATCGCTTATAAAGGTCTGGTTATGCCAGATAATTTGCCGGTTTTTTATCAAGACTTAAAGAACAAACAACTGGCAACGGATTTAGTGGTTTTCCATCAGCGTTTTTCTACCAACACCTGGCCACAATGGCGCCTCGCCCAGCCATTTCGCCATTTAGCCCATAACGGCGAAATCAATACCATCCAAGGCAATCGCAATTGGGCCATTGCCAGAGGTCATAAATTTGAAACACCGCTCATCCCCAACATGGATGATGTGCGACCCTTAGTCAATGCTTCCGGCTCCGACTCAAACAGCCTCGACAATATGTTAGAAGCCTTAATGGCCGGTGGACTCGACATTTTTCACGCCATCCGTTTATTAATGCCACCGGCTTGGCAAAACGTGCAAACCATGGACCCTGATCTGCGCGCTTTTTATGAGTTTAACTCCATGCATATGGAGCCCTGGGATGGCCCGGCAGGCATCGTCATGACCGATGGCCGCCATGCGGTGTGTGCGTTAGATCGTAACGGCTTACGACCTGCCCGTTATGTGATCACTAAAGACCGTCACATCACCATTGCCTCAGAGGTTGGCGTCTATGACTATCTTCCCGAAGATGTGGTAACCAAAGGCCGCTTGAAACCTGGGCAAGTGCTGGCGGCCGATACCCACACCGGTGCATTGCTTTTACCGAAAGACATCGACGACATGCTAAGCCAACGCCATCCTTACAAACAATGGATGCGGAAAAAATCGAGGCACTTGGAGTCACAACTGTTTAACAATTCAGCAGCGCTGCAATCCTCCATTGATGAGCACAGCATGGCGAGTTATCAGAAAATGTTTCAAGTCACCTTTGAAGAACGCGATCAAGTGCTTCGTGTCCTCGCAGAAAGTGGCGCAGAAGCCATCGGCTCCATGGGTGATGACACACCCATGGCCGTGCTATCTCGCAAAACCCGCTCACTTTATGATTATTTTCGCCAGCAATTTGCCCAAGTCACTAATCCTCCGATCGATCCGCTGCGTGAACAAATTGTTATGTCTCTGGAAACCTGCCTCGGGCCAGAACGTAACTTATTTGCGGAAGCCGCCACCCATGCCGGGCGATTATTGATCGACTCCCCCGTGTTATCACTGGGCAAATTCAGTAAACTCATTGCGTTGACAGACCCGCAATTCCAACATGTACGCATCGATTTAAATTATTCTGTCGATCGTCATTTACAGGAGAGTTTAATCGCCATTTGTGAGATGGCCGTGGCCGCAGTACACTCCGGCAAAACCATCATTATTTTATCCGACCGAAATATCCAACCCGATAAAATCCCGGCCCACGCACTGCTGGCCACCGGTGCCGTACACCATCGCCTCATCCTAGCGGGACTACGGTGCGACGCCAATATTGTCGTTGAAACTGCAACGGCGCGTGATCCACATCATTTCGCGACCCTATTGGGTTATGGGGCCACTGCCATTTTTCCTTATTTGGCTTACGAATGCTTGCATGATTTAACGCGTACGGGTGAAATCAAAGACGAAAAAATATCGTGGCTTGCTCAGAAATACCGTAAAGGCATTAATAAGGGCCTATACAAAATCATTTCCAAAATGGGTATTTCAACCATTGCCAGTTACCGGGGTGCCCAACTGTTCGAAAGTATTGGCTTACATCAAGAAGTCATTGAGCTATGCTTTAAAGGCTCCATTAATCGAATTCAAGGAGCCAATTTCGATGATCTTGAACAGGACCAACGCCAACTCGCCAAAACCGCCTGGAGTGCTCGCAAATCCATTGAACAAGGTGGATTATTGAAATATGTCCACGGCAGTGAGTACCATGCTTACAACCCCGACGTCATCAATAGCTTGCAAGTCGCGGTAAAAAGCGGCAAGTACAGTGATTATCAAGTCTATGCTCAGCTCATTAACGAACGCCCCTACTCCTCACTTAGAGACTTATTAAAGGTACGTAGTGATACCTCTCCCATTGACATCAATGAAGTCGAATCACTTGACAGCTTATTCACGCGCTTTGACAGCGCCGGTATGTCGTTAGGCGCCCTGTCTCCGGAAGCCCATGAAGCTTTGGCTATTGCCATGAATCGTCTCGGTGGGCGCTCTAACTCAGGGGAAGGCGGTGAACATATATCTCGCTATGGCACCGAAAAAACCTCAAAAATTAAACAAGTCGCGTCAGGCCGGTTTGGCGTCACGCCCCATTATTTGGTGAATGCCGAAGTCATTCAAATCAAAATCGCGCAAGGGGCAAAACCCGGAGAAGGGGGGCAATTGCCCGGCCACAAGGTCGACAGCTTGATCGCCAGCTTACGATTTGCACGACCTGGCGTCGCGCTCATCTCACCACCACCCCATCATGATATTTATTCCATTGAGGACCTGGCGCAACTCATTTTTGACTTAAAACAAGTCAACCCAGCAGCTCTGATATCGGTGAAACTGGTAGCGGAAGCTGGCGTCGGCACCATTGCCGCCGGGGTCGCCAAAGCCTATGCCGATTTGATTACCATTTCCGGTTATGACGGCGGTACCGGCGCCAGTCCACTGACCTCGGTTAAATATGCCGGGATTCCCTGGGAAATCGGTTTAACCGAAACCCATCAAATCTTGCGCGCCAATGGTTTGCGCGACAAAGTACGCTTGCAAGCCGATGGCGGTTTAAAAACCGGCCTTGATGTCATTAAAGCCGCGATTCTCGGTGCAGAAAGTTTTGGTTTTGGTACCGGCCCCATGGTCGCCCTGGGCTGTAAGTATTTGCGTATTTGTCATCTTAACAATTGCGCCACCGGAATCGCCACCCAGAATAAAGTGCTTCGTCTACAGCACTTTATTGGGCTGCCAGAAATGGTGATGAATTACTTTACCTTTGTCGCCACAGAAACCCGTATGCTGCTGGCTCAGCTGGGCATTAAACGACTCGTCGATTTAGTGGGACGTACCGATTTGTTGGAAATTCTTGAAGGCAACACCGATAAACAAAAAGGCTTGGATTTACAACCCATCCTGCATGATGGCGGGGCGGACAAAACCAGCCCTCAATATTGCAGCCAACCACGCAATGCCCCATTCGACAAAGGTGAATTGGCGGAACGCATGGTACAAGACACCTTATCTGCGATCGAAAATCAATCCGGTGGCGCATTTCCCTACGACATCATCAATGTCAACCGCTCCATCGGCGCCCGTCTATCCGGCGAAATCGCAAAACGGCACGGCAACCAGGGCATGAAAGATCAGCCCATCACCCTCACACTCAAAGGCACCGCCGGTCAAAGTTTTGGGGTATGGAATGCCGGTGGTTTACATATGTATCTCGAAGGCGATGCCAATGATTATGTCGGAAAAGGCATGACCGGCGGCAAACTCGTGATCACCCCTCCCAAAAACAGCCGCTATCAAAGCCAGGAAGCCACCATCATTGGTAACACCTGTTTATATGGCGCCACCGGTGGTCACCTGTTCGCGGCCGGACTCGCTGGCGAACGTTTTGCGGTACGAAACTCAGGTGCCTTTGCGGTCGTGGAAGGCATCGGCGATCACGGTTGTGAATACATGACTGGTGGCGTGATTACTGTATTAGGCGCCACCGGCCTTAATTTTGGCGCCGGCATGACCGGCGGTTTCGCTTACGTACTCGACCAAGATAATACCTTTGTTGACTGCTATAACCATGAACTGATCGACATCCACCGCGTATCCACCGAAGCCACCGAAGCCCATCGGAATTATTTGCGTGACACCATCCAATTATTCGTCAATGAAACTCAAAGCCAATGGGGTCAACACATTCTAGATAATTTTTCCGATGTCATCGGTAAATTCTGGCTGGTTAAACCCAAGGCCAGTGAACTCGGATCGCTGCTCGATACGCTACGCAGTGCGGCCTAATTTTTGTTAGGACAATATCTAGTACATATTCGGAGTACTTAAGCGATATGAGCAAAAAAAATTTTGACAAATTTATAAGCAAACAAGCTAAAACAAGATCTGATGAGACTCCTATTGACTGGGAGGCTAAGAGAAATGAGTGGCTGGATCAGCTATCCAATTTTTATAAAAAGATTGAAGCCTTTTTGGAAGAATACGTGAAAGATGGAAAAATCGTTCATAAATACACAGAGAAAACAATATTTGAAGAATATGTCGGTGCCTATTCAGTACAGGTTCTCAATATTGAACTTGGCAATCACAAGCTAAACCTCGAACCTATTGGAACAAATCTTATTGGAGCAAAAGGTCGAGTAGATTTAATTGGAGCGAATGGTAAAGTTAAATTCGTGCTAGTTAACAAGAATTCATCAGAACCTAAGATCAAGGTCAGTGTATGGATTGAAGGTGAAGAATCACCTAAAAAGGATGAAGAACCATCGGTTATTGAATGGGGCTGGAAAATTGCAACATCGCCGCCAAGAATTAAATACATAAACCTCGAACAAGATACGTTTCTTGAAGCGCTAATGGAGGTTGTCGGTGGCTAAGAAGGTTCCTTTCTCGAAGGATCAATTAGAACTTGATGATATTGCCATGCATTATTTAGATTCTGAGTCATCCTTGAAGTTGTACTTTAGCTCGGATAATAAAGATTATGAAGAACGTTTTTCTGGATATTCGGCTGAGGAGTTAACTAGCGAGTTAAGGGAAAGGATAAATGAATTGAGCCATACTTCATCCTTATCATTGCTGGCGGCATTGGAAGCAATATTTAGAATAGATTACCTTCAACGTAACTATAATAGAAAAAAAGATTCACTTTCAAGAGCATTCAGAAGCATATACCAGAAGAAGAGCACAAGAGCCTCTCTTGAGGATGACATTTTAGATGCATGGAAAAATAATACGCATGGAACATCTCAACTAATAAGCCATTTGAAAGGCGCTTATAAATACCGGCATTGGCTGGCGCATGGACGCTATTGGCAACCTAAGATGGGACGGCAGAATTATGATTATGACTCTGTGTATGAGTTGACCGAAACCATTTTAAACAGCTTTCCGTTTGAGGGAACAAATGCATAACAGGCGCGTACACTTAGACAATAACGGATTGTCAAATGTATCTTGATTTAATTTCCAAGTTTTAGCGATGAAAAAAAATGTTATTCACGCTGCATCGCTCTGTTCCTGCATTCGAGGTACCCGGTGATTTGCAGCGTTGTCTTTTAAAAAAATAGCACGTAGTAAGTAGGTGATCAAAATTATTTTAACATTGACTCACCTATTTCCCGCCCTTCGGCGTGACGGCTTCGCAGTACCTTGAAGGGCAAAAAATAGGCTTCGCAAATTTTGTTACAATAATTAGGCTCACCTATTTAATCAACCAAAAATTAAAGTGAATTATGGCTAATAACTTTCAATTTATTCAAGTTCCACGGCGTGACCCCGCAAAAAAACCAGCCGGCGTTCGGCTGCATGATTTTAGAGAAATCTATGGCCCATTTGATCCAGCTGGAGCCAGCGAACAATCGGCCCGCTGCCTCGCCTGTGGCAATCCCTATTGTGAATGGAAATGTCCGGTACATAACTATATTCCCAATTGGTTAAAACTTATCGCTGAAGGCAACATTAAAGAAGCCGCCGAACTGTCTCATCGCACTAATTCATTGCCAGAGGTTTGTGGCCGCGTCTGCCCACAAGACCGGCTTTGTGAAGGTGCCTGCACCTTAAACGATGGTTTTGGCGCGGTCACCATTGGCTCGGTTGAAAAATACATCAGCGATACTGCCTTTGCGCAAGGCTGGCGACCCGACTTGTCAAGCGTCAAAGATACCGGCAAGCGTGTTGCCATCATCGGCGCGGGACCGGCTGGCCTCGGCTGCGCTGACATCCTGGCACGTAATGGCGTCAAAGCTATCGTCTATGATCGTTATCAAGAAATTGGCGGCTTGCTCACTTTTGGTATTCCCGAATTCAAACTGGAAAAGGAGGTCGTCAGAAATCGTCGTTCCATACTCGAAGGTATGGGTGTCGAATTTATATTGAATACTGAAATCGGTAAAGACATCCCCTTCCAGACCCTATTGGATCAATACGACGCCGTGTTTTTAGGCATGGGTACCTACGGTTCCATGCCCGGTGGGTTTCCTGGTGAACAACTAGCGGGCGTCCACCAAGCCTTGCCTTATCTCATCGCCAATATCAATCGCCAGTTAGGCTTTGAAAAAAGCGCCGCTGAATTCATCGATATGAAAGCTCAACGCGTGGTGATATTAGGGGGTGGAGATACCGCCATGGATTGCAACCGAACGGCGGTGCGTCAACAAGCTAAAACCGTCACCTGCGCTTATCGACGCAATGAGGAAAACATGCCCGGCTCGAAACGAGAAGTCGCCAACGCTAAAGAAGAAGGCGTTCAATTTTTATGGAATCGACAACCCGTCGAAATTATCGGCGAGGATAAAGTGGAAGGCGTCAAATTCGTCACCACCCAACTCGGCAAAGCCGATCAGCAAGGACGCCGCCACCCAGAACCCATTGCCGGGTCGGAAGAGATCATTGCCGCTGATCAGGTGATCATCGCTTTTGGTTTTAAACCCAGCCCAGCACCATGGTTTAAATCGTTTGACATCAAGGTAGATCGTATTGGCCGCATTCGCGCCTCAGCACAAACCGACTATGCATTTCAAACGAGCCATCCCAAAGTTTTTGCGGGAGGTGATATGGTACGGGGATCGGACCTAGTGGTCACGGCCGTGTATGAAGGACGTCAAGCGGCCGAGGGCATTCTGGATTATTTAGAAATTTAACCAAGCGGTTGATACGCTTAATGATTAAAACGAGTATCAAATGACTGAATTAAAAAATGATCGTTTTTTACGAGCCCTGCTTCGCCAACCCGTCGATGTCACGCCAGTATGGATGATGCGCCAAGCGGGCAGATATTTACCTGAGTACCGGGAAACGCGTGCCCGTGCCGGTGACTTCATGAGCCTTTGCAAAAATGCTGACTTAGCCTGCGAAGTCACCTTGCAACCGCTTGAGCGATATCCATTGGATGCGGCCATTTTATTTTCAGACATATTGACCATCCCGGATGCGATGGGACTAGGTTTATCTTTTGCCAAAGGCGAAGGCCCTCAATTTGCCCGTCCGGTACGCACTGAAGCCGACGTCAAAAAACTCCCCGTCCCTGACCCCGAAGATGAATTAAAATACGTGATCGACGCAGTTCGTACCATACGCAAGGCCCTTAATGGTCGGGTACCACTGATTGGTTTTTCGGGCAGTCCTTGGACACTGGCCACGTATATGATCGAAGGCAGTTCTAGCAAAGAATATTCTCACATTAAAGGCATGATGTTTGATCGTCCGGATCTGTTACACCATTTATTAGATACCACGGCCAAATCCGTCACCAGCTATTTAAACGCACAAATTGCCGCTGGCGCACAAGCCGTAATGATCTTTGATACCTGGGGCGGTGTATTAACACCACGTGATTACCAAACCTTCTCGTTACACTATATGGCACAAATTATTGATGGCCTCACCCGCGAATACGAAGGACAAAAAGTACCTGTCACACTGTTTACCAAAGGCGGTTCCGCTTGGTTAGAAGCCATGGCCGATACTGGTTGTGATGCGCTTGGCTTAGATTGGACCATCGACATGAGTGAAGCACGACGCCGAGTCGGTGATCGCGTTGCTCTGCAAGGCAATATGGACCCCTCCATTCTTTATGCTTCGCCCGAACGCATTCGCCAGGAAGTCACCACCATCCTGGGAAGTTACGGCAAAGGCCCAGGTCATATTTTTAATTTGGGACACGGCATTCACCAACATGTCAAACCCGAGCATGCCGGCGCATTCATTGAGGCCGTCCATGAATTAAGTACCGGCTATCATACACCTTAATCCCTTAGCCCCTCGACTATTTATTCAGCATGAATTAAGCATTTTTTCATCTACAATTAATATAACACAACCTTATTGATTAGGTTACCTAGGATAAGGAAATTGCAAAGAGAATTGATTTCACAAGAATTTTTCTGAAAAAGCTCATACTTGATTGTGTTGCCAACTGAAGAAAAATGCTTGTGGGATCCAGCGCTCAAGCGAAATCAAATAATAGATGACACCATCTCCAGTCGAAAAAAGTGTCAGTTTCGTAACAGCTGAAATGTAGAGATAAGAATGGGTAGCACAAAACGAAACCCACAAGTACAGGCTGAATAATTATAAAACTTTCGAGAGGGTACAAACATGATAACAAAAAAACAAATATTAGGCGGCACATTGGGATTAACACTGTTAGGTTTATGTTCTACGCCCACTTATGCTATTGATACAAAAAGATTTATCGAACTTGCTAATGGCACGATCCATGAAGCTAATCGCGGTTTTATAACTAACATCAATCAAGCCATCAAAGCCCAAAATGAAATGATCAAACTGGGAATTGAAGGCAGCCTGGCCTATGTTAAGGAACACCCTGAACATAAAAAATTCTTGAGCCTTGTCATCGCTAATGCGGACAACATGAAGCGCATGACGCCTAATGAAATTGAAGCTCAATGGCACGAAGGCAGGTATTTAAAAGAGCACGGCTTTGACATTCACAAAATGGAACACTTCAGCGAATTATTCAGTTTAATGGATGCCATCCTTCACCCAGCTACAGCCTATATATTCTTAACCCAATACAAAAAAACCAAAAATGCTGATTTGTTAACAAGGGCAAGTGCCGAACTTATCGAAGTGGTAGCGCACGTCTCTCATATCGAAGAAAGAAAAACCCAGCTGACCCAAAACTGATGTAATAGGCTTTTTACCCGTGATAGAATCATATCAGACACTCATCCCTGGCTTGTATCTATACCCGTAGCGTTTGAGATTTAGGCATTGAGTGCGAGGTATAGACACAGTCAGGGCAAAAATAGACGGCCAAACAAGAATCAAATCATTTTACTTTCACCTCTGACAGGCAAGCAAAATTAGAAAAATTTTATTCATCCTTTAAACCGACATCTCGCACCGGGCATGCGAGATGCAGGTTTGGAATAGGCTTCGCTCAATTCACGCAATGTACTGGCTACAATGCACGTGCATCGTAATATGCTTTTTCAGAAATATTATGCCACTCGGTCACCTGCTCACGAAATTTTATAAACGATTGGTAAACTTTTTTCGATGTCTTATCTTTATTGCCAACATCCGCGACGACTTCGTCAGATAAACGACGTAATTTTTGCAAAACTTGATCAGGTAGTTTTTTGAGATTGACTTTATGTTTGTTAACCAGGGTATGTAATGCAGCATGATTACGTGCGGTATACTCGGTTAACATATCTTGATTGGCCACTCGACAGGCTTGTTTGACAATCGATTGCAAATCTTTCGGTAGTGCTGCAAACGCTTCTGCATTGATGAAACATTCTAAGGTGGTACCCGGTTCGTGCCAACCTGGGTAGTAGTAATATTTGGCCGCCTTATATAATCCAAACGCTAAATCATTATAGGGTCCAACCCATTCGCTGGCATCAATGGCGCCGGATTTCAACGAGGTGAAAATCTCTCCACCGGGTAAACTGACTGGCGTTCCGCCGGCGCGTTTCAATACTTCCCCGCCTAACCCCGGAATTCGCATTTTAAGACCTTTCAAATCTGCCACGGCGTTAATCTCACGATTAAACCAACCCGCCATTTGCACCCCAGTATTACCCGCCGCTGTCGGTATTAAACCAAAAGGCTCGTATACCTCTTCCCATAATGCCATACCACCGCCATGATATAACCAGGCATTCATCTCCTGTGCATTTAACCCAAAAGGCACCGCCGCAAAAAACTGCGCCGCTTCACTTTTGCCTTTCCAATAATAGGCGGCCCCATGCCCCATCTGTGCGGTACCACGTGATACCGCATCAAATATTTCAAAGGGCGGAACTAATTCATTCGCCCCATAAACTTTAACTTTTAATCGGCCACCGGCCATTTCGGTAATCAGTTTAGCGAGATAATTAGCTCCCGTACCCAGTCCCGGAAAGTTTTTTGGCCAAGTCGTTACCATTTTCCATTTAATGGTTTTTGCAGCCTGCGCCACCGTTGATCCAACCGCCATACTACCCGCGATCAGCGCGCTATTGCCTGCAGTTTTGATAAAACCACGTCTATCCATAAAAAATCTGCCCTCCGGTTGATAGAAATTAATTAATATTACTCGCATAGTATCTTAGCGCTTAACACGAGTACAAATTTTCCACCAATTCAACCCCATTGCATGGCTTTTCAGACCCGCTTAAAAGATGATTCGGATGAAAAACACTCAATCGATACTTTTCAATAAAGCTTCTTTCTTATATTACCGATACAAAGAAAGTTAGGCTAACGGCTTTCATTGTGTTTTCATCCTTGCAATCAATACGTTGTCTTACATAACACCGAAGATATAGTAAAACCTATGGAAAAGTTGAGAAACATATCGATCTAAAATTTTATTTCTAGGTCTAGGTCTAGGAAAAACAATGACATTGCCACCGGACATTGCTTTCCTGCTAGAAATGCTCAATATTTATTCGCATGGATACTAGGCTTCACGTAGTAGCCTACTGAAACATTGGAGTTCAACCGCCATCACAAACGAAAGTGAACCTTAAAAACAATGAATTTGCGCATTAAATTATTTGCTGGCATTTTTTCCTTTTTACTGATCGCCTCGTCTCTTTTTGGCTTTATTGCCTATCAAACAGCAATTTTTAGCAAAACAGACAGGGAAATTGTATTATTGAGAGATTTTTCCCAGCAACTTATCAATGATTTGTATGTCGATGTGGGCATCAATATCAATCGTACCGTGATATCTGATTGGTTTGAAAGATATACAGATCCACAAATCTCTTTAGTGGTTTATGGCTTAGAAAATAAAACCATCATTGCGGAAACCGCCAACAAACTACCACCACCAGTTATCCAACGCATCATAAACCTAAGTTCACCCTATGGCAGCATGAGCGACCAACAAAATACATATACGTGGTTTTCTCATCCGATTCCTAACAGTCCTTATTATTTAGCGCTCTCGCACAACACCCTTAATAAAAATTTCGCCGAAATAAGTCAAACATTTATGACTCCAATATCAATTGGAGTAGCCATCTTGCTCATTGTCACCTTGTGGGCTTCCCTGTTTGTCGCCTCACTCATTGACAAACTTCAACGACAAAAAGAAGCCTTGCGACACCAAGCCATGCATGATGCATTAACCGCATTACCTAACCGCTCCTTACTCAAGGAGCGGTTGCAGCACGCCATTGATACGGCGCATCAAGAACAAAGCAAAGTCGCACTATGCTTAATTAATTTAAATCACTTCAAAGATGTGAATGACACATTGGGGCATCATTTTGGTGATCAATTACTCGTGCAAATTTCGCAGCGCCTGCACAAGACACTCCGCAAATGCGATACCATCGCCCGACTTGGTGGTGATGAATTTGCCTTCATTCTAAGAAACGTATCCTTGGCCAGCACTCATCCGATTATTGAAAACATACTCAAGCAAATCGAAGAAGTCGTGGAAGTGGAAGGCAATAAATTATTCATATCAGGCTGTATTGGCATTGCCATGTACCCAGATCATGGTAAAGAAATCAATATTCTATTGAAACACGCAGATATTGCCATGTATGAAGCCAAAAGAGCCGGTATCCATACCACCATTTACGATCAAGAACTCAATAAGTTCAGCCAGGAGCGCTTAACCCTCATCAAAGACCTTGGACAAGCGTTTGATACCGATCAATTAAGCCTTCACTATCAACCCAAAGTCAATATTAATACCCTAGAAACCATCGCCGCAGAAGCCCTATTGCGCTGGAATCACCCAACCCTCGGTAACATCCCGCCCGACCGATTCATCTCTATCGCCGAACAATCCGGTTTGATACGCCCACTCACCGAAGTCGTATTACGCATGGCATTAAGAGATTTAGCGGCACTCACAGAGCAAGGCATTGATACCAATATCGCGGTTAACCTATCTGCGTGCAATCTGCAGGACGCGGATTTGGAAAACTTACTCATTGACTCATTGCACCAATGGAAAATGCATCCGACCAAGCTCACTCTGGAACTCACCGAAAGTGCCATGATGGCAAATCCAGCACACGCCCAAAAATTATTATTTCGACTGGACAGTATTGGCTTTAAAATATCTATTGACGACTTCGGCACGGGTTTTTCCTCGCTGGTCAATCTAAAAAGACTCCCCGTCCAAGAAATAAAAATTGACCGCTCCTTTGTGCTCAATATGAATACTAATGAAGAAGATGCCTCCATCGTCAAAGCCACCATTGACTTAGGCCACTCATTAGGCATGAACGTGGTTGCTGAGGGCGTCGAAGACCAAGCTTCCCTCGATCACCTGCAACAACTTGGCTGTGACATCGCCCAAGGCTATTATATCAGTCGTCCAATCCCCTTCCCCGAATTCGTCAGTTGGATGCGAAAGAATCAGCCCAATGAAGCCAAACAAATACACCAAAAAGCTGGCTAATAAATGGGCAACCATAGCCATCGCCTAGTCCACTGTGGTATATGCTCTTAAATACTCGTTACTAGCCAAAATTTAGCCCTATGAAATATCGTGATTTAAGAGACTTTATTAGCCAACTGGAAACCCTCGGTGAGCTCAAGCGCGTCAAACGGGAAATCGATCCCAACTTGGAAATGACGGAAATTTGTGACCGCACCTTGCGTCAGGCGGGTCCGGCCATTTTGTTTGAAAACCCAAAAAATAGCCACATACCTGTATTAGCTAATTTATTTGGCACGCCACAGCGAGTGGCCATGGGCATGGGGGCGGATCGCGTAGAAAGCTTACGAGAGATTGGTAAATTATTGGCGTTTTTAAAAGAACCCGAGCCCCCAAAAGGGCTCAAAGATGCCTGGAAAAAACTGCCTATTTTCAAACAAGTGCTGCATATGGCACCTAAAATTGTCAAACAAGCGCCTTGCCAAGAACAGATTATCGAAACCAACCGAGTAGATTTAAGCAGGCTGCCCATTCAAACGTGTTGGCCAGACGATGCCGGTCCATTAATCACCTGGGCCTTAGTGGTCACGAAAGGCCCGCACAAAGACCGCCAAAACATGGGCATTTATCGGCAACAAGTCATCGCCCCTAACAAGGTCATTATGCGTTGGCTGGCTCACCGCGGTGGCGCCTTAGATTACCGCGACTGGCAAAGAAAATATCCCGATCAACCGTTCCCTGTTTCGGTCGTATTAGGCGCCGATCCTGCGACGATCCTCGCGGCCGTCACCCCGGTACCTGACAGCTTGTCTGAGTATGCTTTTGCCGGCCTATTGCGAGGCTCAAAAACAGAACTGGTGAAATGTCAAAGTAATGATTTACAAGTACCAGCCAGTGCAGAAATTGTACTCGAAGGCGCGATTTATCCTAATGAAACGGCGGCCGAAGGCCCCTTTGGTGATCATACCGGTTATTATAACGAAGTCGCGGATTTTCCAGTATTTACCATTGAACGAATCACCCATCGCGAACACCCCATTTATCATTCAACGTATACCGGCCGGCCCCCCGATGAGCCCGCCGTGTTAGGGGTCGCACTCAACGAAGTGTTTGTTCCTATATTGCAAAAACAATTTCCTGAAATTATCGATTTTTATTTACCCCCAGAAGGCTGCTCGTATCGGCTCGCAGTGGTGAGCCTAAAAAAACAATACCCAGGACATGCCAAACGGGTTATGCTAGGTGTTTGGTCGTTTCTGCGACAGTTTATGTATACAAAATTTGTCATTGTTACCGATGATGATATTAATATCAGAGAATGGAAAGATGTCATTTGGGCAATGACCACTCGCATGGATCCCAGTCGAGATACCACCATTATTGAAAACACACCCATCGACTATTTAGACTTTGCCTCGCCCGTTTCTGGCTTAGGCTCAAAAATGGGGTTTGACGCAACCAATAAATGGCCAGGAGAAACCCACCGGGAATGGGGCAAACCGATCGAGATGACATCTCAAGTAAAGCAAAAAATTGACAAAATATGGCAAGACCTGGGGCTGTAAACAACGAAAAAATATAAGCGACAACATCCCATTGAACAAATAATCTGCGGCAAACACTAACAACATGTTAACTGATAGGATGGGGAGCGCAATGCGATACCCATTGCTAGGCTGTTTTTTACTCATCGTGCGTCTATAATGATGAGGTTTTCAACATAAAAATACCAACGATCTCCATCGTAACCGGTATTCTAGGTGATAACGTGTTATTTGTATTAGAATAAAAAACAACCTCATCTCATACAACGCACACACCTTAGAGTCCACGGCCACATGGGCGATAACATTGATGCTTGCAATGGCTAGGAGTGTGGGATGAAACTTGGCATTTGGATATTGATATTAGGCGTATTAGCGGGTTGCGAAATTAACTCTAAGCAATCTGACCCAGTGAGTTTCCTCCCGCCCTCACTCAATGAACAAAACTCTACCTTTACTCCGCCACAATCAGGCCTCATGGCTCCCTTAAGCGAAGCGGAATTTAATCTGCTCTCGCCACTACAAAAATACCAAACCATTAATCGATTAACCGGTAGTTTATACAAAGGCATTGCAGCAAAGGACTACTTCGACTTCTCCCGTGGTACCGACAATCTCGAAATTCAAGACAAGGCCATCACACTCACCAAGTTACGTGATCAATTGAATACAGCCATCCCTGATTTTATCGAGATTATCAGCCAGGCAAAAACCTACTATTTTACGCGGGCCGACAAAAAAGAAAGAAACGCACCGCTTGAATTACCCTTTGTTTATCTCTATGAGCTGCCCTTAAGTAAGGATTCGTTTGACTTATGGATGGCCTATCAACTAACCAATACCATTTTGTTTTCCCCAGCATTAGAACTGGAAAGCACCAATGATAACGATGTCAAAAATGTACTAAGTCATTTAAACGAAGCCATCAAAAGCGATACCTCCATTCCACAAATTGTTTACAACCACATGATCTCCGCTGAAAACTGGCGACGCTTCCGATCCCCAGAAGACAATACACGGGAAATGCTGGAAATTTATTTAAGTCGCTATATGGATGAAGAAGTACCGAAAGCCGCCAAAGCCTGTCAAAACTGGAAACTCTCTGATGAAGATGAAAATTATCAATTAATCATTGGCATCAACGTCAATGACCAAGCACAGAATTTATTAGACAGCAATCACATTACCACATGTAAAGACTTCTATCGCACTTTGTCAGAGCACCCACGACTGATACCGTCCATTGTATTTCAGTTGGTAAACTATTTATTTGCTTACGCCGACGCGGAGAAAAAAGCAGAAATTACCTCAGCAATTATCAGCCAAAAACCACGCACCTTTCGTGAAGTTTTTGCGACAATGCTTTTTTCCAAAGAATATTTAATCAACAACCCACGCATCAGACGCATTGAAGAAACATTTTTCAATACCGCCGATCGCATTGACTGGCGTCCCAACCCGATGTTTTTCCGTTTTTTGACCGAACAAACATCGGCCGCTCCGTTATCCCGCATCACCCTGCGGCAACTCCATCAAGAACCCATGAGCTATAAACTTGGCCGCCCTCTTTCGGTCCCTGTCGACACCTTGAGTTTTGCCTATTTCCACGGTCTTATTCGTAATAGTTTAATGATCAAACAACCGCTCAACGAACTTGACTCTGGTTGGCAAAATAGCTTTTATCAGGATGCAGAAATCGCTCAACTCAGCACCACCCAATTTATCGACTATGTTTTTATCACCGTCATCGCTCGCAAACCGGATACCACCGAACGCGAAACGTTGCTCGACATCATCCAATCCATTCAAGATAATGATTCTAAACTCGCACAAAGTCGCTTGGTACTTGACTATTTATCGCGGTTACCAGAACTTTATTACATGGATAGCATTGACGATATTGCCCCATGAAAAGACGAATTTTTTTACAAGCTATTGGACTCTCAACCCTTACCGCCGCCAATTTTCAGGCCTTTGGTATCATACCTTCGAGCCAAACCAATCGTTTCGCAAAAAATAAACTCGATGGCTTAACCATTGACACCCAACCACTCGCTCCACAAAAAATCCCGCAAATCATTAATATTTTTCTTTATGGCGGCCCTTCTGAATTAGCCGGTAATCTGACCAACATTGAACAAATTCGCGCTGACTCGAAAGGCCCGTATCCAGCAAGTTTCGTCAAGAATGCATTCAATAGCACGGTGACCCCTAACGACTTTTGGCGGGAGGCGGGCGGTCAAATCATGGAGGAGCTATTAGCCGCCAAACAAATGAGCCTCTATCGGACCATCAACCGACTCGGCGATGATAATAAAGCCCATGGCCGCAGTGTATTGCAAAACCTGAAAGGGCATGTGGACCCATCGTATCCCGGCATTGCCACCACCCTCGCTCATATCTTGACGATCAACAACCCGTTTGATAAACCCATTGAGCTATTGAACTTCCCGATCATCTCTCTCGAAGGAGAATCACCGGTCTTTGATCTCGCCGATCTCAATATTCCGACGGCCCTCAGACCTGTCGCCATCAACCCCGTCCCCTTTCGAAAGAAAATTCAAAATCCTTATGCACACGCGGACAATCCCGCCTTAGTGGGACACCCCGAAGAACAAAAAAAGCTCAATACCTTAGCACTGGAAAAACTAGCACGTAATCGCCGCTTTCTCGCCATTAATGAGGCCTTTGAGCGACGTGCCACCTTGGCAGAAAATGTCGATCGTTTTTTAAATATCAATACCATTGATAACACCATCGCCCAATACAACCAATCGCTAGCGAATGACCAGCAAATTCAATATAACGAAGATAATTTTGGTCATCGTCTCAAAATTGCCACCAGTCTGGCACTCGCCAATCCAGAAACCATTTACATCAGTGTCGGCAGTGGCGGACTTGGCGGCTGGGATGACCACTCCAATGCACTCAACGCTTTTCCTGATCGCCTCAATAAATTGATGCAAGCCGTGCAATCCGCCATGCGACATATTAATTCAGCCAAACAAGCCGGTATTGCTCACGCCGACAATATTATTATCAATATTTATGGTGATTTTGGCCGCAACGTCAACATCAACAGTGCCAATGGCTGGGACCACGGCAACAATCAAAACTTATACACCTTCGGCGGTGAGAACATTCGTGGTGCCAGCGCCTTAGGAAAAATTATCGGCAGCACTATCAAAACCGGTCCAAGCAAAGACAATCGACAATATACCAGCCCCAGCAATAATAGTTACCAATGCGAACCGTTTGCCATTGCCGCCGCCACCTATCAGTATTTCGGTGGCCAAAACCCAGAGGTGTTAACCGGAGTCACCGCGATTGACGAAACCCAGCCCAGTGAACCATTATCCAATGGATAAAAAATGGGTGACGCAATCACTTCACGGTTTACACTAGGTTTTTGGTGCATCCCTTTCAAGGTGAATAATTATACGTTTCAGTGGTAAGATCTAGCTATTCT
>CAYUAI010000074.1:0-19919 GCA_964442745.1 uncultured Chromatiales bacterium | reverse complement strand
GAATAAGATTTGTTACACTGTAGTGTATAAAACTAAGGACGAGCTAGGGTATATCAGATGATGAATTTTTCCACGCATATACGATTACACTCACTTTATACTCCCTGTTATTTTATCAGGCGTCTTGTAATACGCATCACCTTGCAAACAATATGCATGAAAATATGGGTCAAGTATCATATTGAATTCTTAACTATAGGACTCTATAGATCATCAGGTATACTAATATCAATAAATATGATACTTGGCTCCATGTTAATCAAATGATGTAAATCACGCGGTTGTTTTTCTTATGATGATTGGCCTTAAAAAATTTCACTACCCACAAAAAACACTGACTGGTATTAAACATATTAATATCGATATATGGTAGTTTAAAAATAAAGTTGAAAAAATAAATTCAGAGTTTAACCGACCCCTCAAACCAAGCCAACTTATTGTGAAGTTTCACCACGTCTCCAACGATGATTAAGGTCGGGGGTTGAAGCTTAGATTCATCACAAACCCAGGACATAGTCTCTAGGGTGGCAATCAATATTTTTTGGTTTGGAGTCGTGCCTTGTTGGATGACTGCAATAGGGGTAATCGGTGCGAGTCCGTGATTAATAAGTTGCTGGCAAATGACTTTTAATCCGATAAGCCCCATGTAAAAAACAATGGTTTGTTGAGGCTGTGCCAAGGACGACCAATTTAAATTAACCGAATCGTCTTTAAGATGGCCGGTGGCAAACACTACCGATTGTGAATAATCTCGATGTGTTAAGGGAATACCTGCATACGCTGAACAACCCGACGCGGCAGTAATACCAGGCACCACTTGAAAAGTAACACCCTCCTCCATAAGTGTACTAATTTCTTCGCCGCCCCGTCCAAAAATAAAAGGATCGCCGCCTTTGAGTCGAACAACGCGTTTGCCTTCTTTCGCTAAGCGGGCGAGTAATTGATTAATTTTCTCTTGCGGTACAGTATGCTCATTGCGCTTTTTACCCACATAAATGCGTTCGGCATCACGTCTGGCTAATTCAAGCACCGGCGCGGAAACTAAACGATCATACACAATCACATCGGCTTGCTGCAATAATCGCAACGCACGAAACGTTAACAAATCAGGATCACCGGGACCAGCCCCCACTAAATAGACTTCACCTCGTTTATCAATATTGTTAGAATTTTCATTTAATGCCTGTTGCAAGGCCTGATGAGCTAATTGCTCTTGCCCCGAAAACATCATTTCTGCAATGGGTCCTTGTAACACTTGCTCCCAAAACCGACGGCGAATACTAATATCTTGAAAGCGCTTTTTTGCTTCTTCTCTAAATCCTTTGACTAAATGCGCAAGGCGTCCATATGAGGCGGGGATAACTGTTTCTAATCGTGCCCGAAGTAAGCGAGCAAGTACCGGTGAAGCACCGCCTGACGATACCGCAACGATAATCGGTGAACGATCAATAATAGAAGGCACAAAAAAACTGCATAACTCAGGGGAATCAACCACATTCACAGGCAATCCTTGCTGTTTAGCTAGCGTTGAAATCTGTTCATTAATCAGCTTTTGATTGGTGGCGGCTATGACTAAAATTACTGCGTCTAAATCTGCCGCTTCAAATATTCTACAGCGATGCTGAACCTCACCCCTGGTGACTAATTTTTTGATACTGGGAGCTAATGTTGGTGCAACAACATGCACACGGGCCCCAGCATTTATCAACAATCGTATTTTTCTCGAAGCGATTTCACCACCGCCCACGACTAAACAATTTTGGTCTTTTACTTTAAAAAAAATTGGTAATACATCCATCAACTTTACCCTGTTTACCACCGATGTTTACATTTAAGGTAGCGCACTCGCACAGACTTGTATGTCGTCGTCAATAACCAGGGTAGTTCCCTGGTTGTACGCCACAATCCGGTTTACGTGTTAATTTTAATTCACGAAAGCGAGTTTTTGTTTATTGTTACCTATAGGTCAATATTGAGCCATTATAAATATTTCATGATTAATCCCATGTTCACATCAAAATCCGGCATGGGTATTTGCACGGTATATCCACTGCCTGGTGCAACCTCGATGGAATTCCCTTTGAGATCTTCCATGTATTTTAACCGGAGCTTTTCTGATCTATCAGGAGTCATCCATTCTAACGTATCACCCACTGAGAATTTATTTTTTACTTCAATATGGCATCTCTCTTGACTAGCATCAACGCCAATAATTTCACCAACAAATTGTTGGTGAGTGCTGATTGAACTTCCCTGATGATAGTTCTGATATTCTTGTGGAACATGACGTCGATAGAATCCTTCGGTGTAACCACGATTTGCTAAACTGTCTAGAGCCACCATCAAATTTTTATCGAAAAATTTATTTTTTGCTACATTATCAATTGCTTGACGATACACTTGCGCAGTACGAGCCACATAGAAATGCGACTTGGTGCGACCTTCAATTTTGAGTGAATTTACACCAATATCTATTAAGCGCTCAACATGCTGAACAGCTCGTAAATCCTTCGAGTTCATAATGTAAGTGCCATGTTCATCTTCAAAAATAGGCATAAATTCACTAGGCCGATTTTCCTCTTCAAGCAGATAAGCGGTATCCAATGTTGTTTGTTCGGTTTGGCAAATACCATCCGTTATTTTTTTTATATCGCCAATTTCATCTTCCACGGCTTGGTGTATGCGATAGCTCCAACGACAAGCGTTTGTACAAGTGCCTTGATTCGGATCTCGATGATTCATATAACCGGATAATAGACACCGACCTGAATAAGCAATACACAAGGCTCCATGCACAAATACTTCTAGTTCGATCTCAGGACATTGTTGGCGAATTTCCTCAATTTCATCAAGTGATAATTCTCGTGACAATATTACCCGTGATATACCTTGGCGATACCAAAATTTCACCGAGGCATAGTTCATGGTATTTGCTTGCACCGAGAGATGTATGACGGCCTCTGGCCAACGTTCACGAACTAACATGATGAGACCTGGATCTGACATGATCAACGCGTCAGGGGGCCTCTCCATGATTGGCTGCATGTCGGCCAAATAAGTTCTAACTTTTGAATTATGGGGTAATAAGTTACTTGCTAAATAAAATTTTTTATTGAGGGAATGGGCTTCTTGGATGCCAGTACGAAGGTTTTCGTTTGAGAAATCATTATTTCGTACACGTAAGCTATAACGTGGCTGCCCAGCGTATACCGCATCTGCACCATAGGCAAATGCATAACGCATGTTTTTGAGGGTGCCGGCAGGAGAAAGTAGTTCGATATTCATATATTTTTATCGTTTTGGTCTGTTTTTATGGAGGGGCGAATTTTTAATAAAATCTATTAAATTTAGCCGATAAGTTAATTTTATTTAGGCATTATCCATTAGCAAGATCGAACCGACGTGTTTGAAAAATAACCAAATAAGGTGTAAAAAGAAAAGTTTGGTCGTTCCAAATAAGTGACAAACAACACAGTATGGCGCTTTTTAGGTGCAACCCGGCGAACTGAGCCTATTTTTCAATCAGCGATGTTATTGCTTGCTGATGGAGAATGCCTAATACCGTACTCGCTCTACCTAGCGAAGCAAAGAATAGATGCTGGCAGTAAGGTCTTGTTAATTGAGAAGGCTCTCTAGTGATCTGCTAAAAATCTGTCAGATTAAACCTGATTAATAAGTGCTCTAGTTCATCAACTGAATTAAATTGGAAAGTTAATTTTCCTTTTCCATTACTCCACTGTAATTGTGTCGGAATTGCAAGTTGTTCATTTAATCGTTGCTCGAGTTGCTTGATATGAGGATCAATAGTGATTGTTTTAGATTGCTTTTTTGTATTTTTAACAAGCCGCTCTATTTGCCTAACCGACAAATTATCTTTTAATACGTGGCGCGTTAAGTGCCGTTGTTGGTCAATAGGTAGACCAACTAATACCTTTGCATGTCCTAGGGTAAAGGTATTTTGTTTTTCCAATGATTCAAGTACTTCAAGATCTAGTGACAAAACTCTTAATAAGTGACTTATTGTGTCTGGTGCTCGACCAAGTACCGTAGAAATATCTTTAATCGGTATTTTGAATTCTTCTCGAAGACGCTGAATCGCCCTCCCCTCTTCCACAGGATTTAAGTCCTTACGATGGATATTCTCTGCTAAACCGCAAATAAGAGAATCAAGTTTATTCATTTCTTGGTTTTGCGTGCGTCGAATTACAACTGGTACTTCCTTTAATCCGGCAAGTTGCGCTGCACGCCAGCGTCGTTCTCCTGAAATAATTTCAAAATCGGATGGGTGTAATGAATTTTTTTTAACAATGATTGGTTGCACAACACCTGAAGTTTTAATCGATTGTATTAGGTTTTTTAGAGAATTTTCTGAAAATTCAGACTTTGATGTTCTTGGTTGATATTGGCCTGGGTAGAGTTGTTCGATTCCAAGCATTAAAAATTTGTCTATGTAGCTTTTCATAGTGAAAATAAATTCTCGCTGTAGCTAGTAGGTTATCCGAGAATGGAAAGCCTACTACGGAAATCTCATTTTGCGCCTATTTCCCGATCCTTTTCGACCCATAGCAACGGTTATCTCTCTCAAAGGATCGAAAAGATAGGCGCTTAAATTGTTAGGTCTGCCACGTGACAGGTTTAGATTTTTTATAATTAAAATTTTAATGTTTTTTTGTTGGCTTATATACAGGCATTACAGGATTTATAGGAATAAACTACAGGTACTACAGGAGACCCCGTTTTATTTCATTTAAATCAATAGCCTACATCGGACTCAGTTAGGACATCATCCCCTATGAGTTAGAACGTCATCCCCTTGAGTTAGAACGTCATCCCTTTTAGGTTAGAACGTCATCCCTTTTAGGTTAGAACATCATCCTTTTAGGTTAGAACGTCATCCCTTTTAGGTTAGGACATCATTCTTCTCGTTATATACATTATTTTATTGTGGGATATAATGTATATATTTGATTTACAAATATAAATAAATCCACATTTTTATTTGTAAGTTATAGTGCAATCTTTTTCGGAAGGGTTTAATTACTATTTATTCTTCTAAAATGAAGTAGTCGGAGTCTAACCACCCTTCGTAAGTTGGCGTAAATATCCATGTTGGTGAAATTAAAAAAGGGCATAAAAGGGGAAGGAAAAAGGGTGTCAAAAACCCAGGTATGAAGCTAGGGAAATCCGTAGCCACTGGGGGTGGTCGGAGTCCGACCACCCTTCGTAAGTTGGCGTAAATATCCATGTTGGTGAAATTAAAAAAGGGCATAAAAGGGGAAGGAAAAAGGGTGTCAAAAAATCAGGTATGAAGTTAGGGAAATCCGTAGCCACTGGGGGGTAGTCGGAGTCCGATTATCTTTATTTGGATAATATTTTATCACCTATTTTTATTCAGTACACAGATATTTCTTGTCAATAGATCGTGGAAAAATTAAAAACTTATTAAAATAAAGTTATAAAAAAGGATTGATTCTAAATAGAGTTTTCAAATTTTCAATATCAAAAACAAAGATAGCTTATTTTTTATTTTAATATAAAACAATGAGTTACATGTTTTATATTTTTATTGGCATATTTAAAAAAGTACTATATCCACCTTGTTTTCACGTTAGAGTTTCATCCTAAATTTCTCAACGAAATGAATATCATTAAGAAATAATGTTGTAACCATATCCACTGATCGAGAATATTTTTACAGTAATTTTGGCTCAATATGGATTCTGGGGTCTTAATTTTATCACTTGAGTAAACGAGTTAATTTGTACAATAAGTCGCAGACATAGTACACATCATAATCATTGATTGCGTGTACTTTATCTGTGTTAATTGTTTCAGCCTAGGATTTCTCCACGCCCCTGGAATCTATATTGAGCCTTAATTTTTACCGCAAGCGAGATTGCCAGGTACTGCAATATCGATACGTTTAGGTTTTGGTAAATTCATATTATCCATAATTTCCATAAATTCTTGTTTTGGTTTTTGATTGGCTAAACGTGGATTCAATGCTTTTTCTTCGCCGATGGTTGAACAGGTAAAGCCCTCATAATCATGACCAGGATACATCACGGTTTCATCGGCTAGTGTGAATAGTTTGTTGGTGATGGATTCGTACAATACAGCAGAACTGCCTTGCTGAAAGTCTGTGCGACCGCAAGCTCGGATCAATAACGCATCACCAGTGAAGACAGCGCCTTCGATTAAATAACTGACGTCGCCATTGGTGTGTCCAGGGGTATGCAAAATGAGTATTTCTTGGTTGCCAAGTTTTAAAATATCGCCGTCATTGATTTTCAAATCAGCGCATTGGTTGCCGCTATCAGCATGCACGGCAATTTGGCAGTTGAAATATTCTCGATGTGAACCCGATGCTGTCACATGATCCGCATGGACATGGGTTTCCAATGCGTATTTGAGTGTTAAATTCAATTCAGTGATATATTTTTTATCCCTCGCAAATTGTTCTTTCACGGAATCAATAATCGCCGCTTCTTTGGTTTTTTCATCAAACAAGATGTAGGTATACGTCCAGGTATCTTGATCAAATAATTGACGAACTTGCATAGTTATCTCCTAACTTGATGATTTGAAATCGATAAAATTATTAAATAGGCTAATGTATACAATTTTGATGGTGTACTCGACATTAGGTTGGTCTCTTGATTTGTACAAGGCCCAATGCCAGTGTCCTTGCAAGCGAATGCCCCTTTTTCATCGTACTCCATCAATACTTAAGTTGGCGGAGTACATGCCTCGAATTTAAATGAATAAACTGCAAGCAAGCTTGCAGTTTATTCATGATGATAATTTATTTACAGTTTCTTGATGTTTGGCAATATTTTTTGCAAGTTGGCGTTTCCTTTATTCCAGGGGGCTTCAACTAATAATGCAGCCACTGCACAATTCCCGGTGATGCCAGCCATGAGTAAGCCACCGCCTAATAGAATTGTCGCGACTGAAAACCATGGGTTTACTAAGGTAGCCAAGCTTGCAAAAATGACTAATAATGTGCCAACAATAATTTGCATTTGACGCATGAGGGGGAGTGATGCATTTACCGCCTTAGCGACGAGATTCCCTTGTTTTTTCCATTCGACAATGCCGCCATCAAATACTCGATAACTATGGATATCGTTAAAACCGAGGGTTTTAGCTTGCTCTAATGCTTGCGTCGCCCGTATTCCACTACGACACATAAGCAAGATTTGTCGATCTTTCAGTTGATTTAAAATACCCGGCGCTGTAGTAGCAAATCCGGATAGCGGTACATTAATTGAGTCTTTTATATACTCGGCGGTGTATTCATCTTTTTCTCGTACGTCAATAATTACTTCTGCCATCATTTTGCTCCTATATTAGTAATTTCTTATATTCTATTTTTCTAATATAATGTCGGTGAGTGATGAAGTCAAGGGTAATTGGCAGAGATAAAATTCTGGTTTTAAATGGCTATTTTTCTAAAAAAATACGTGAGCAGTGCCACTCAGCCTTAATTTTTAATTAAGAAAAGCCGTTCCATCACTTTCCTTTTTAATCAGCTACGGCTAATATTGGATAGTGTGTAGAACTTAAATCTTATAGGCTTTAGTATCGCTCATAATAACAATCAGCTTCAATAAAAATAATAGCGAGTTCACACTCGGTGTTGAGTGGGGGAAATACAACCATTTCTGCTGTATATCAAATTGGCTTACCTAGATATATTTGTCTACAAATAATTAATGGCAAAGTATTTTTTCTTCATTTCAATTGCCCGTGGGCGGCAAAAATTTGTGTTTGCATTATGATTTTTTATGGTGCTAGCTGACACATTCTATTCTTGCCAATTTGACGTGGGAAACTCTCAAGATAAATTCTTATTATCGGGGCAAAATATTCAATGATATTACCTAAAAATTAGCACAGCACATTATCAGTGGCAGGCATCGATTTAATTGCAAAGCATACAGCTACCATCTGATGGATGGATAGTTGTTTTACTGTGCGGCTAAGGCGAGTATTAGGTGCGTTGAGTTGAGATTTTTACCCTGGTAAATTAAGAATGATCCTTTGAGACATAGTGACAAGGGAATCATTATGTTTAGCAAAATATTACCTTATCAATCTTTTTCATTTGCAACCATTTCCATTTATTATTTATTATTGGCTGGGTGTTCGGAGGGTTCGTTAGATGAAAAAACGAACATGACAGAAGGAAAATCCTTAGTGGCAGGCATCGTATTAGATGCGACTTTCATTCGATTCGCGCGTTGGGATACCAGCACAGACACACTCACCATTGAAATTGCAACGCAAACTAACGATCAAATAATACGAGTTGTTAATGCTGATACGGGACTGGCCATTGGTGGTCGGACTAATATCGATAGCAATGTTTGGAAAATCACTAAACGTCGGGATGAACTGATGGACATTCCGTGTGTAATTGAAGCCACATCCGTCACGCGGCAGCAAAAAGTCAATGTGGTGAATGCACCCAACTGTTCTTTTCCTGGTGCATCGCCTGCCGTGACAGACAATCAACTTCCAATCCCTTTCATTGACTCACCGGCGACAACCCTCCGTATCCGTCGAGGAACGGCCATCGAGTTTACAGGTCGTTTGACTGACCCAGATAACAATGGTCCGTATACTTTTGCTTGGAACTTTGCTGGAGTTGAACTCAACAAAAATATCACAAGCTCCCAAACCACAGTGACAACGGATCCTATTCTGTTCGATACCCCAGGTAATTACACCATTTTTTTGCACGTCACTGATGCGACAGAGCAGCTTTCTACCACCATGGCGCAACGTGCTATTTTGGTATTAGAGGGTCCGGTACCTATTTTACCTCAACCCGAAGAACCGATACCCGCACCACCGCGTCAACCAACCACACCCGTTCAGCCGACTCCGCCGCTAACACCACCGATCGCTAATGCTGACAAAGAAAATTTAGGTCGTTTGTTATTTTTTGATAGCAATCTTTCCGAACCGGCGGGTCGCTCTTGTGCGACATGCCATCATCCCAATGCAGGCTGGTCCGATCTGGATAAAAACTTACCGATATCGGAGGGACCAACCAGCGGTGCCTTTACCCAACGAAATACACCAATGACGGCTTATAGTTATTTATCCCCTGCGTTTTTAGGAGATGCTTCGCCGCAAGGTGGACAATTCTGGGATGGTCGGAGTGAAGATTTGGTCGCGCTCGCCAAGATTCATATATTAGATCAAAATATTATGGATAATCTAAACCCAACGGCAGTGATTGTAAAAATCAAAGGGGCTGAATATGCTTCAGTTTTCAATCAAGTATTTGGGGCGGGCGCATTAGACAATATTACTCAAGCTTATGATCAGCTCGCTGAGGCACTAATGGCTTTTCAAATGTCTGAAGAAATGAATCCATTTTCTTCGAAATATGATGTCGTTCAATCGGGTAAAGCGAGCTTTACCGCTGAAGAACAACGCGGTTTTGATTTATTTAGAGGTAAAGCGCGTTGTGTGGGTTGTCATACGACTCAATCAACAGATCAGAGCCAACCTGTTTTGTTTAGCACCTATCGTTATATTAATATTGGTGTGCCTAAAAATAGAGAATTTCCATTTTCCAGTTTTCCTGCCGATTTTGTCGATACCGGTTTGGGTGGCGTAACAGGTGACCGAAGCTTTTTGGGGAAATTTAAAATACCAAGTTTGCGTAATGTGGCTAAAACAGCACCCTATGCGCATAATGGTTTTTTCATTACCTTAAAAGACATCATTCGCTTTAAGAATACCCGAGATATTACCGGTCTGTGGCCTGCCCCTGAGGTGCTAGAAAACTTATCCCGCGGTAGTATCGGTGATTTACAATTAACCAGCGGAGAGGAAGACGACTTAGTGGCGTTTTTAAAGACGTTATCAGATGGTTTTGTGGTATCTGCGGCTAATTTTGACTAACTCATTGTATTAAAACAAGCCCTTTGGCAAACTAAAAAAATAAACCAATCACCATGCGTACAAGGTTTCTATCAGTGCGCATGGTTGTTTTATATTCAACGCATGAAAGTTCAGCATTCACAATATCACTCGCAGATGACATGTTAAGCCTGACGTATTAACCTAACCTGGACGCCTTTGTCAGTGGGGCCAGACTCTCGAAGTGGAGTTCAGGTCAATACGCTTGATAAGGTATTAGAAAAATTCAAAAAGACAGTTTGGAGTTCTGACGAAGGATAGCTAAACTCAAGACCGATTTGAAGGGATAGGTTAGCTAGCAATATTCTGTAACTAGGGTTAATATAAGCCGTTTTAGGTACCGATACGGGAAAGGTGAAAAAGTGAACGCACGTGCATTGAGAATTCATTTTGTCTGGGTTTTATCAATTATCTTTATGGGTTGCTCAATGTTGCCCATGGGTGAAAAAACGTCAACCAGTGACTCAGGGTTAATTGGCAATCTGGTTAGTCAACTCGGGGTGACTAACCAACAAGCGACCGGTGGTGCGGGTGCTATTTTTGATTATGCGAAGCAGAAGCTCAGTCCTGCTGATTATTCGACGGTAAGCAAGTCACTGCCTGAAGCGGATTCGTTGGCTAACTCTGCACCAAAAAGCAATGGAATGGCAGCCATGTTAGGTGGCAATCGTGATGAAGCCGGGGGGATCGCCTCACTCGCTGGCAATTTTTCTCAATTGGGTCTTAGCCCCGATATGGTCGGCCAGTTTGTACCTGTCGTGCTAGATTATGCAAAATCAATGGGCGGTGATACGGTTTCAAATTTACTCGGTGGGGTATTGCAATAGACCGAGATTAATGGATCTTTCATCCGAGTAAAACTTGAAGTTGGCAAGTTTTACTCGGATCTGCTGGCTTCACAAATGAAGCTCGGCTTCCATATATTTTTTGGTATACCCTGTCAAAAAGACCCGATTATTTTTGATTTCCCCCCATAATTTACCTCCCCGCTGAGAAGCTTGTATGGCTGTGAATTGGGATTGGCCTAATTTTTTTGCCCACAACGGCAATAAGGCACAATGTAAAGCACCCGTCACCGGATCTTCATTGATGCCAATTTTTGGTGCAAAAAATCGGCTAACAATATCACTGTGTTTCGCTTTCGCGGTAATCGCAACGCCAAGACGATCCAGTTGGTTAAGCAGATGATAGTTTGGCTGAATTTGTCGGATTTCATCTTCGCTGTCAAAGATGGCCACATAAACTCCTCCCGCCCACAGTTCTTGCGGTTGTTTAGCTAATCCTTCAACTAATCGTTCAGGCATTGTTGGGCAGCGCTGTAAGTCATAGGCAGGAAGTTCCATTGTCAATTGATTTTGTGATTTCGAGACATATAATGGACCGCTTTTGGTTTCGAAAGTAATCGTATCGCCGGCAACGTTATGTTCAAAAAATAACACGTGAGCGGTGGCCAGGGTGGCATGTCCACATAAGTCGACTTCATGGGTTGGAGTAAACCAGCGTAGTTGATAGGCATCGTTGTTAGCCACATAAAAAGCCGTTTCAGATAGATTATTTTCCTGGGCAATATTTTGTAGTAAACCATCCTCCAACCATTGATCAAGTTGACATACGGCGGCTGGATTACCTTTGAATAAGGTGTCAGTAAATGCGTCAATTTGGTACATTTTTATTTTCATCATTGGTTTTTTTCACGCTTAAATAGGATGTATGCCTCTTCGAGTCAGTCCAGATGTTCTGTCGAATCCAAACATTAAGTTCATATTTTCAATACCTACTTGTGCTCCACCCTTGCCTAAACTGTCTAACACACTGAACACCACCACTCGATTTCTTTTTTCGTCAACCTCTAAACCGATGAAACAATAATTAGTACCAATAATCGCATTGACCCATGGATAGGGTTTGTACTGCCAGGTACTCAGCGTTTCTTTAGGTTTATCGTAAATTTTTACAAACGCGGAGGCCTGATAAAAATCGCGATAGCATTCAAGCAATGCTTCACGTGAGTATTTCTTGTTAAGAAAACCATGGCATATATTTAAAATACCGCGCACAATCGGTACATAAACGGGGGTGAAATGGACGCTCACTGATTGACCATTAATACCAGATAACTGCTGCTCTATTTCATAACTATGGCGGTGATCGACAACGTTGTAAGGGACTAAATTATTCGCCATTTCAGGATGATGGGTGACTTGATTCTGCGTCATGCCAGCCCCCGCTGTGCCGGAGAGGCCGGTGATAACAATTTTATCAGGATCAATACATTTTTCTTTAATTAAAGGGGACATGGCTAATATCGCAGCGGATGAATAACAGCCAGGATTAGCGATCAATTGGGCTTGTTTAATCGATTGATAGTGCAATTCGTTAAGACCATACACGGCTTGTTCGGCGAGCGCCCAGGCGGTATGGGGTTGTTGATAAACTCGCTCCCATTCCGTTCGGTTTGTCAGTCGAAAAGCGGAGCCAAGATCAATAACTTTGCATCCCCAGTCGATCAACTTCGGAGCAAGTACTAATGAGGCTTGGGTGGGGAGTGCTAAAAAAACAACATCGCAAGGTGTCATATCCTCAGGTTGAATTAACTCAATATCTAGCCCATAAAAAGTAGGATGAAAATCAGCAAGATTACCGGCTTGGCGACTAGTAACCCAAGCAATATGGGCGTGTGGATGATCCAATAGTAAACGTAAAACTTCACCGCCCATGTAACCGGATACGCCAACAATACCCACGTTAATCATTATTTATTTCTCCATAAGTGATTTGATGAAATTCATTTTTAAGTTGCGTAAAAATAGGACCTGGGCAATGTGCTATTGATCGTCCATCAATGCTTTTGACAGGAATTAACTCTGAACCGGTACCTGTTAGAAAACACTCATCACTGGTATATAAATCATAAGGGGTGATCGATTTTTCTGAGGCATGGATACCCAGTTGTTGGGCAAGGTCGAGTATTAGTTTTCTGGTCACGCCATCAAGCGCGCCATCGCTCGCAGGCGGCGTCATAAGCCTTTTGTTTTTAATGATAAAAATGTTTTCAGCACAGGCTTCTGTCACAAAACCCGCATGATTTAATAAAATAGCTTCATCTGCATTGGCATTTTTTGCATCGAGACGTGCCAAAATTTGATTGAGATAATTTAGCGATTTAATTCGCGAATCTAAGCTATCATTGGGGATGCGGCGCCAAGATGATATTATCAATCGAATACCTGATTTATTGACTGAGGAATCGGTGTCGGATAATTTATCAGCAATAATAAACATATTGGCTTTTGAACAACTGGCGGGATCGATACCTAACGAACCTTCACCTCGGGTAACAACAATACGCAAATAACCATGCTTGCTTGGATTTCGTTTTATACTTTCTTCAATGGCTTGCTGCATGTCTTGACGGCAATAAGGGAGTGTCAATTGCAAAACAGCGGCGGATTGTACTAGGCGTGTTAGGTGCGCGTCTAACAAAAATGCTTTTCTTTGATAAAACCGAATACCTTCAAATATACCATCGCCATATAATACACCATGATCAAATATAGAAATTGATGCGTTTTCTCGTGCGACGAATTTACCATTTATCCAACATACACTCATAACGGGGTTCACTATCAACAGGTTAATTGAATCGTTAAAGTATCGCAAAATCTGTTACCATAACAGATACAGATAACGACAAAATCAACCATAACAGATAGTATCTTGATCGATGAGAATACCGACTAACGACTTTCTTTATGAAAAAATCGCCAATGATATTGCCGAGTTAATTCAGCAAGGCAGCTATATGAGCAATGATCGCCTTCCTTCTTTGCGAAAAATCAGTCATCAATACCGGGTCAGTGTGACGACGGCCATAAAAGCCTTCCAATGTCTGGAAGAGCGAGCCTTCATTGAGGCTCGTCCAAAGTCGGGATATTTTGTTTCGACCAGAAATGATCTCACCTTACAAGAACCGCATGTCACCACACCGTTAAAAAAAGCCACTGAAGTGAGTGTCGGGCAATTGGCGATGTCGCTGATAGAAGAAGCGCGTTCTTCACAATTAATTAAGTTAGGCGCTGCCGTGCCTGGGCCTGAGTTATTGCCACGGACATTATTAGCACGCACCGCTGCCGGCGTGGTTCGTCGTTATGCTCAAGAAGCGATTTATTATGAAGATGCCACCGGCAATTTATCGCTACGTCGTCAAATTGTCCGCTTAATGCGACTGGCGGGTTGCCGTGTTACTGCCGAAGAGATACTGATTACCAATGGTTGTCTAGAGGCATTAACACTCGCTTTGCGAGCGGTTTCTCATCGAGGTGATACCATTGCGATTGAATCACCGACTTACTTTGGCATCCTCCAGCTGATAGAATCGCTGGGGATGAGAGCCTATGAAATTGCGACGCACCCACGCACAGGTATTGATATTAATGCATTGAAAGCGGCACTTGAGCGACGTAAGATAAGTGCCTGTCTGCTGATGCCTTGCTTTAACAATCCATTGGGTTCATGCATGCCAGAATCGCATAAGCAAGCGGTGGTGAACTTATTATCGGAGGCCAATGTACCACTCATTGAAGATGATATTTATGGCCCACTGGGTTTCCAACAGCCCCGTCCGAAAGCGGCGAAAGCCTATGATCAGCAGCACAACGTGTTATATTGTTCGTCATTCTCGAAGACCATTGCGCCTGGCTATCGGGTGGGTTGGTTAATCGCAGGACGATATCGTGAGAAAACAAACTATTTAAAATTTCTGGATAATGTGAGTACAGCCACGTTGCCTCAATTAGTATTTGCAGAGTTTTTAAGTAAAAATCACTATGGTAAAATCATTAATCAATCAGTAAATCGTTATCAACAGCGCATGTCTGACATGCGTTATTGGGTGCATCGCTATTTTCCGGAAGGAACTCGCATCAGCAATCCGCAAGGTGGCTTTGTCATTTGGGTTGAGTTGCCGGAAAAGGTGAATTGTTTGCAACTTTATAAGAAATCATTGGACAAAGGAATTGCCATAAGCCCAGGCACCATATTTACCGCACAAGCAAGATATCAGCATCATATCCGCATGAGTTGTGGTGCTGTTGAGGGGGAAGTGGCTCATCAAGCCATCAAAATGATTGGTCAAATTGCTCGCGATATGAGATCTTGATCACTTAATATCCAGCTTAGATTGGTTGGCTATAGTTAAGTGTTTCTTTCATCCTGTCTGCGAAAAATGGATTTTTTGAACTTAAGCCATAAAACCAATGCTAACTCATTAGGTTATATACTAATAAAAACTCATATTGGCCACTAAAATTAAAAAATTACTGTCGTAATGCGAGATCAATTAACATTAGTTTTTATTGCTTTGCTGATGCTGGGTAATGTTTCGTGCTCCTCGACGAACAAAGACCCATTGAATGCAACAACGTCCCCGATCGAAGTCGAATTATCTTTACCGGAACAGCCAACAGATAAAAAAACTTCTCGGTCGAAAAAAAACCAATCTCTTCAGCGTCCGTTCACTGATCGCAGCGGTTTGTCGCCAGGGTCGTTAAAAAATACCAGTCGTTTTATTGCGAATGGTATCTTCTATTTGCAAGAAGGCGACGAAATCAAAGCACATGATGCGTTAAGTCAAGCCCTGCGCTTAAATCCGAAAAGTCTGATGGCAAATAAATTACTCCAACAGATAAATTCTGATCCTGTCGCTTCTTTAGGCGAATCTCATTCTGAGTATAGATTACAGGAAGGTGAAACCATTTCTGGCTTAGCACAACGGTTTTTGGGCGACTCCTTGTTATTCCATATTTTGGCAAGATACAATAATATTCAAAAACCAAAACACGTACGTGCAGGCCAGCTTATTAAGATACCGAAGACGCTCGTGCTAAAATCTGACCAGCAAGATTCTCAAGTAAGTGATGTTGATGGAGACCATGCTAACACCAATGGAAAACAGGCAGAGGTCACGGTAGCGATGGTTGAACCGATGGCAATAAACAGTGAGCCACTTGCTTTGCGATTAGAGGCACCCGTCACGACCGATTTAGCCAAACAAGTACAAACTGAGCCATATTCGCAACTTGAAAAAAAAGCGCAGGAATTAATAAAAAAACAACAATATCAATCTTTTATTGATCTACTCAAGCCAAAAATCGCAGAGAGTGCGATGGCTAATATCGATAACACATCGATCATCAATCTATTAACTGATACCCGTTTATCCTATGGCGAACACTTAGCTCGCCAACAATTGTATGCTGAAGCTGTCGAGCAAATGTCAGAAATACTACAATTAGACATAAATAATGAACAAGCAAAAATCAGAAAACAAGCGTATCATTCAACACTCAAAGTGGATCAATACTACCAACAAGGGAAAAAAGCCTTGCTAGCAAGAAAGTTTCAAGCGGCAATAACGGCTTTCTCTCAAGGCATACAACTTCAACCAAATTATCTCGATTCCCAACAACAATTAACTCAGGCGAATAAACAACTGGCCATCGAGTATTATGGTGAAGCCGTTAAACTCCGACGACGCCAGCGACTCAATGAAGCGATGGATTTATTAGATAAAGTGCTGGTACTAGACCCTGAAAATATTCTTGCAAGAAATAATCGAGATCAAGTGGCGGATATGATTAATAAGTTAAAAGGAATTAAAAAATAATCGAGGCAATACCTTCTTTATACGTCAAACTGGCTGTTTTTAAGTCATACGCTGACTCTCTCCAAGCATCCTACCCTTTTTTTTCAATGTATTAATGGTTTCACCTATCAAAGATCGTTATCCTGTTTTACACTTAGCCAATTAGGGTGTTGAATACGTTATACCCGTAGCATTTGAGATTTAGGTATTGAGTGCGAGACATATTTTTGTCCTGACTAGGCGAAACGACGAGTAATATCGGGATTATTGCGAGGAGTTTTAACACAGTCAGGGTAAAAATAGGGCCTTAATAAAGCCTAAATCTCAAACGCTACGGGTATATCTCATCGAGTATGCATAAAATCGTGATGTCGGTGGCACAATCGATAACTTTTCATTTCTTAAATAGACCGAATATTTTTGATGGAAAAACCCAAACCAAGGCGTAAAGCCCAACAAAAACATCGCTGGGAAAAGGACTCGCGATATTACGAAGTTCACATTCACCATGACTTGTGGGGTGAAATTATTATGACAAAGGTATGGGGTTGTATTGATTCACCTTTAGGCAATGTGCGACATACCCCGATGAGTTCATATGATGCCGTTGAAAAGCCATTGAAGGTCATCATTGCAAGACGAACCCAACACGAATATCAGAAAGTGATTTAAATTCACTCAAAATACATGATCAACATAATTGAATGGTATAAAGGAATTTGTTGTGACGAGTAAATTTTCTGGTTTACCCAGCGACTTGTTTACATTCTTATCAGACTTGTCAAAAAACAATAATCGTGAATGGTTTACTGCCAATAAAGAACGATATAGAACCAGCGTGATGGTGCCGATCAGTGATTTTATCTGTGCCATGGCACCACGCTTAAATAAAATTTCGGCGCATTATGTCGCCGACCCTCGTCCCCATGGCGGATCGATGTTTCGTATTTATCGAGATGCCCGTTTTAGTAAAGACAAACGCCCCTATAAAGAAAATGTCGGCTGCCATTTTCGGCATGCGGCGGGCAAAGATGCTCACGCACCAGGATTCTACCTACACATCGAGCCGAATAATGTCTTTTTTGGGGTAGGTATTTGGCAGCCACCTAATTCTGTATTAGATTTAATTCGTACCGCCATTGTCGAGCAACCCGAACAATGGAAAAAAATCATCACCAACAAAACGATTAAATCTCGTTTTGAGGTGGTTAAAGGGGATGGTTTAAAAAAACCGCCACGTGGTTATGATCCTCACCATATTTACATCGAAGATCTCAAGCGAAAAACCTATTTTCTTACTCAATCTGTGGACCAATCATTAGCGTTGACCCCTAAATTTATTACCGAAGTGGAGCGGGCTTTTAAAGTGGGCAATCCACTGGTGGCATTCATTACTAAAGCAATGTCGCTGTCTTATTAACTATTTTGTCCATGCCTATGTTGTGTTTGGCGAGCTAAGGTTATGGCATTGGGTATTTTTTTCGATTGTGTCGTTTTTTTAATTTTGTCTTTATCGATAAATGAAGGTCGTCCTTTTAAACCGGAGCTCTGAAAATCTCGCCATAATAAATCACCGGCGAGATGATGGGAGATATCTAATACGTCAATGAGGCCTTGATACAACAACTCGAATAATCTGGGTAAGGAAATTTTGTGCGTTTGCTGGGTGGTTTGGAAAAGCCAATCACTGAGTCGCATAAAACGTTCATATGGATTGTCAGCCAATAATATTGGCTTGCTTGCATAGAATCGTCCTGAATTGGCAATCATATCCCAATAACGAGCAAAACGAACCAAGCGTTGCATGGTTGGGAAATCGATAAGATCAGAGCACAGGATATTATAGGGAGGGAGCGGATTGTAAATCATTCCATAGTCGGTTGTGTGTTGGATAATCGGGGTGCCTCGTAAACGTTTCAAAATACCTATTTGAATTTCATGAGGGTCTAATTCCACCAAGTCGTTAAATCCTTTGGCAAAGCTTGTTACATCTTCTCCCGGTAAACCAACAATCAGATCCGTGTGAATGTGAGCCACCGTTGCAGATCGAATCCATTGTAAGTTGTTTTTTGTTGCGTCATTGTTTTGTTGACGGCTAATAATTTTCTGAACGCTTGGATTAAAACTTTGAATACCTATTTCGAATTGTAATGCACCTTCAGGAAAGCATTGAATCATCGATTTTAGTGGCTCGGGTAATTGGTCAGGGATCAGTTCAAAATGAAGAAACAACGGATGATTTTCCAATAACTCAAGAAAAAATTTCAAAATTTTGAGGCTGACTTTAACATTTAAATTGAACGTTCGATCAACAAATTTAAAATGGCGAGCACCGCGATCAAATAGATTTTTCATCTCTTTTAAAAATTTTTCCGTGTCAAATGGCCAGGCCGTTTTATCCAGCGCAGACAGGCAAAATTGACATTTAAAAGGACATCCCCGCGAGGCTTCCACATACAAAATGCGATGAGCAATATCTTCTTCTGTATAATATTGGTAAGGGAAATTTAACTGTGTCAGAGAAAAGGGTAGTGAAGTGATGATTCGGTGGGCGGGTGGGCACTGATTTAATAATTGGTGGCATAATTCAGAAAAACTAAAATCCGCATATCCACACACCACATAATCTGCGAGTTGGGCAATTCTCTGTTCATGGTGTTCATAACTTACTTCAGGGCCGCCAATCACAATCACTAGCTCAGATTTGATTTGTTTTAATAACGTGATAACTTGTGTTGTTTGCTCAATGTTCCAGATATACACTCCAAAACCAATGATACTAGCCTGTTGGTTTAATAAGGTTTCAACGATATCAATAGGGCGCGTATTAATAATGAATTCGACAATATGGGTGTCTTGTTCCAGATCACCCATATTGGCTTTTAAATAGCGTAAACCTAAGGAAGAATGTATATAACGTGCATTAAGTGTACTGAGCAGAATGGCGGCCATTGTCATCGGGGACGTTATTAAATAATAGAGGGAGGGTAATATACCTGGCTCTATTGGCTTTTCCTAGCTCAATTTAATAGCCCCTGGCGGATGGGTGCGATTTATCATGTTGACCGTAATACGGGCTGTTTGTTTATTATGCAAACAATGTATGATAAAACAAGGTGGTCGCAATGATTAAAATGAAAACAAAAAAACTACGAAACATCATGTATTCCTCAAATAAAATATATCAATCGTCAAAAATATAAACGATAAAATTTAAAAGAGGTATGACCTAGGTGATAGAAAAGAGTATTTATTCACCGTTTTATTGTTGATTGCGTACCTCCTATGGCGTGGCCGGATTAAATAGATACTATAATAGACCTTAAAACCCAAT
>CAYUAI010000073.1:0-20064 GCA_964442745.1 uncultured Chromatiales bacterium | reverse complement strand
GTTTTTATAGAAAAGGCCTATTATACAGGATATTAGTCACCTTTAAAGGGCTGGTCAAGCATATCAAAATCGAAAATGGTGCCAGCTGCTATTTTAAAATAATCAGAGCCAGCTACAGCAATCGGCGCTGCAGTAGCGGAGCCAGCACAGACTACAGTTAATATTAAAGTGTAAAACAACACAGACAAACGACTAAAAAACATTTTCATTCTATTCTCCCTAAACAAACAATTAAATTTTATATTATTAAAAAATTCAGTTAGCACTTCATCAACTCATTACTTATAAATTTCAAATAACTATCAGCAAGCGCTGCGCCAGCTAATATCAACAGGGTATTAGCGACCCATGTTTTTATCGTATACTTAATTATGCCAGTGTGCTTGATTACTTATGTAGGCTGTTGGTATTTAACTGAATTTTTTTCAGTGTTTTTCAGTTTCATTTAATTAAATATCAGACACACTTTTACGGTTGTGATAAGCTTTGAAGGTAACCGTTCACCTATCTCTCCCATAAAATAATTGCAACAAAGCGCAAATTGAAAGAGAATAGGCGACATGAAATTCGACTTTAGTCAATTCGCTCCACAAGCCAAAACGCTTAAAGAGGCGCAGCAGATCATTAATGCGTTATGGGATACTGCCATCAAATTTCAAACAGACAAGCTAACTTTGACCGCAACAATCGCTGGTGTAGAGGAAAAGCTAAAAACCAATTCCAGCAATTCATCAAAAGCACCTTCCTCTGATGTCTTCAAGAAAAAAAAGCCGAAAAATAAATATCATGGCCCCGGTAAAAACAAAAAGTTAAAGCCAGGGCATCCGGGGAAAGGTCGCAAGCTGTTACCTGTTGAGGAAGTCAATGCTACGGTGGTTTGCTTACCGAAGTCGACTTGCGAGTGTGGCGGATCGATCAAAGCCAATCTTGCTAAAGTCAAGCGCCATCAGCCATTTGAATTACCCAAGATCAAACCGATTGTCACTGAATATCAACAAATCTATGGTGCTTGTCGTGACTGTGATAGCACGCATTGTGGTGCTTTGCCGTTGGGTGTTTCTAACACTTTATTAGGTCCACGAGCCATCGCCTCTGTCGCTATTTTTACCGGTGATTACCGATTAGGGAAACGACCAACTCAACGTGTTTTCGAGGATTTCTTTAATTTACCCGTCAGTGTTGGCACCATTTCTAACGCTGAAAAAATAGTGAGTGCGGCGTTAGAATCGCCCGTTGAAGCCGCGAAAATCTACATTCGACAACAAACAGGCGTTGTCAACGCAGATGAAACCAGCCATAAACAGCAGGGCGATAAAATGTGGATGTGGCTGGCCACCACGATGTTGGTTGCGGTCTTTATCATTCGTGCTAAGCGCAACATGAAAGCGGCAAAAGAATTATTAGGCGAGAAATTTTCGGGTATTTTGATTTCAGATCGATTGGGTTCTTACCACTGGATTAAAACAATATTCAGACAATTTTGCTGGGCGCATTTAAAACGTGACATGCAAAAAATTTCAGAACGCAGCGGTGTGGCAGGAAAGGTCGGTGATGAAATACTTGATTATATCCGGCGACTGTTTCGTTTATGGCATCGACATAAAGACGGGAAAATTAGCCGAAAAACTTTCAAAAAAGCAATGATACCGATTCGAAAAAATATTAAACGCTTGCTCAAAGAAGGCACCACTTGCGGGCATGTCAAAACAGAAAATACCTGCAAGCAGATCCTTAAACATAAAGACTCTCTGTGGGTTTTTATTGACACTGAAGGTGTGGAGCCAACGAACAATTTGGCCGAGCAACAAATTCGCTTTTACGTGTTGTGGAGAAAAAACAGCTTCGGCACCCAATCCGAGCGTGGCAATTTGTTTGTTGAACGAATGATGACCACAACGGCAACGTGTAAGTTACAAAAACGTAACCGTTACGATTACATTACAGCGGCAGTCGTTGCTCATCTGAAAAATGAACCTGTCCCATCCTTGCTTCCTGCTAAAGAGCTAACATAATCTGCAAAAGTAGCCGCCTAAATTTAAAGGGAGGTAGGTGAACGGTTACCTTTGAAGAGAGTATTAGTTGAATTTTTAATCGAGAGGCTTCATGCATCGTAAAGTATTACGACAACTTGTTTTGATTGATTAATCAGAGATTCCAAAACTAACTTTTTGAATACGTTGCATCGGACTAATCAGTGATGATGAATATCGTTTAATAAGTAAATAAATATTGTGTAAAGTTTTCTGATTCTAAAGGCGATGGTTTGATGACATGGGCAGGAATTATTATATGTAGATATAACATAGCCTAGTTATATCCATAATGCTGTGAATATATATAGGGGAGGGGGCGGATTTTTTACTACGATGATTATTCACCTGGTATCATTTTTATCTCGGGTTGATTGGGTGGGATATTTTGTATGTAACAGTCGATAGTTTCGTTCATATTTTTGTGCTTTTACAAACCCTATCTGGGCGTCAAACAGGGAAGTGATTCGACGCCCATTTCTTATTAGTATTGAGGTGGCGGTGATGCCACTGGTACGACAAAGCCATCTGTTAAGGTTTTTAAAAAGATCACAATATCGTCTTCATGAGCCTGACTCAAGCCGATATTACCAATGGATTTTTCCCGATTATCCATGACTGCCGAGGGTGGAAATTCGCCCGCGATGTCACGTGAATTATAGAAATGGACGGTCTGGCTGAGTGTTTTTAAAACACCATTGTGACCATATGGGGCTGTTTTATCGATGTTACGCAATGATGGTACTTTAAATTTACCCATGTGTCGTGGATCATTCGTGATGGCGCCTAATCCGAGGTCTGTTGTGGTGCCGTCGAAAGGGAATTCTAGGTTTTTGGGTAAGCCCACATTGAAGTAACGAAAACTACTCAATGTGGGAGGTGCCCCATTGATTGATAATGTGGTATGGCAGCTTGAGCAGCGAGCGATACCGTTGAATAAATCAAATCCTCGTTGCTCGGCCTCGGTAAATTGAATTTTTCCAGCGAGTACCGCATCGTACTTTGAATCAAATGGATTCACCTCCGGTGTTTGTTCGAAAATAGCGATAGCCTCTGCGACTTGATTAAAAGCCGTATCGATATTATCTAATGCGCCGTAGCCAAATATTTTTTCAAATAACGCTGCATAGCTGGCTGTTTTTATTTTTAAAATTACTTGAGTTTTGCTGGTATTCGCCATTTCAACAGGATTGAGGAACGGCGCTTTAGCTTGTTCGATCAGGTTGATGGCGCGACCATCCCAGAATTGTCCCCCTCTTGGAATAAATCCGCCGACAAAATCGGGAGACAAAAAGGCATAGGCGATCGAAGAGGTGTTACGTTCTCCGAAGGCGTTGGCTAAGACACCTGCTGAAACGGGTAAATTTTGATTGGGATCTATCCAGGCTGTTGAGGGGTCATGGCAAGTGGCACAAGATTGTCCGGGTGGTTCAGATAAATTGCTATCAAAGAATAACAATCTACCCAGATCTGCGATGGTGCCATCGACCGTTGGAAGCGGCGGGTCTGGATCGGGGAGAGGCGGAGGTGTTGGCGTGGTATTCGCCGTCACCATGACGGCAATTTGTGCCATATTGAGGCTGATACGGCCTGAGCTATCAGCGACGCGTAAAAAAATGGTGTAATTGCCCACTTTGTTAAAGCGAATGGATCGTGTGGTCGACGTTTTGTCGTTGCTTTTTGTGACGCCATTGAGTGAGACACCCGCAAAATTCCAGTAAAATACATAAGGTCCATTATCGGCAGTATCCGTGATTTGACCGGTGAAGGTGAGTGACGCTTGTTTGGCGATGGTGACAGATTTTGTCGCAGGTACGATAATCGTTGGTATCAAGGGTTGTGTATTAGATGGCGGCGGTGTCGAAACGGGAGCGCTAGGATTTTTTACAATGATGTCGATGGTTGTGCGGCTGTTATTGATGGGATTAGCCAGGTCAAATACCCGCAAGGAGATAGTAAATGTGCCTGTTTTGTTAAAGCGTATGGCCCGGGTTTGTACTGAGGGTTGTTCCGAGTTAATGACAATGCTCGGGGTGATGCCGGAAAAATTCCAGAGGTATCTCAGCTTATCCTCATAAGTTGCATCATTGACACTGCCAGTAAAGGTAATGCTTGTATCGAGATCGATCGTGTTCGATGGGGCTGATACGGTGATGTTTGGTGTTGCCAAGTCGGCGGGTGGATTAGCTGGAACATTGGGTTCGCTGTCCGCACAATTGGGAGAATTTTCCACGTTGATGGTATGTTGCCTTGCTTTGGTAATGGCAATGATTTGGCAAGGTATGCTTTGTGCGTTGAGAATTTTAGTATTGCTTTCCCAAATGTCATTGGCGGTAATTCTTTTGGCGGCAATAGCTAACTGAGTGTCAGCATTACGTACCCATATGATTTGATCTGAGAGATAGGCAGCGATTTTTATTTTTAGCGATTTGTCAGTGCTTTTCCATTTTGCAGAAAGGATAAGATTGATATCAATGACAGCGGCATTGACAAATTCAATGTTGAATGCTTCTCCCTCGTTGATATTATTCTCCGGCGCATTGGAACACGACAGTAAAAAAAATAATGGTAGTAAAAATATCGGTCGAATAAAAAAGAAATTTCTTGAGATTTTTTTGTTGTAACGCATAACTTTCTCCCTCTAAGTTGCGTTTTTTGATCCAAGAAATCTAAATGATCTGAAATTTCACCGGCTAGAGGGTGGGCGTCTATATGTAATTTGCATGTTGGGTTATTGATCTGGATACGTATACTCAAATGCATGCCGGATGAGTGACTAATAACCAAACTCATCAATGACAAGCCGAATGCTTGAATAATTGTTGCCGGATCGTTAAGCCTGGCACCATGCAAGCAAAGCGATGCCTAAACGAAGCGATATTGTATTTTTATGCTAACGTAACCTCACGACGGTGAAATTTCAGCAAAAGATTTCCCCCCACGGTATTGCTGGTGTTTGCCAAGATTTGGCAGGCTACCTATTTTTACTTTGGCCAGCTATTTTTATTTTCAAATCCCATGGACGATACGGCGGTATGACACGGAAACGCCGGGTGACATGACGATTGATCAAACATTATGGCATGGCTAGGTCCATTTATACGATGCAAGGCTCGATGTAAAAATAGGTAAAAAAGTGTTAAGTGAGGTGTGTCTAGTGAAGCCTGGCAAGACAGGTGCTGAGTTAATGAGAAAGAGACGCCAGCAAACGCCGCTATACGTCGAGATATCGATGTATAGTGCTTCAGTTTGAATAGACAAGTGTTTCCCACAAAACACTTAATTCTTTTGTTCGAGTGCTGAGAGCGCTTTTGAAATGGCTAGTTGCTTACAGAACTCAGTGACAGGATGTCCGTATTCTTATTATTAATAGAGTAATTATTATTTTTATGTTGAGGCAGAGGTAAGTTTATCTGGTGCTCTCGGCGATTTTTGTCCACCCCATAATTAAAAGTTAGTAAGATATTAAAACAATTTCAAGGTAACGGCAATCATTAGATTTTATCGGATTTATCTTAGGGGATTTGTTTTGCTGGCACATAAGCTATGATTTTTATACCCTTGTGCTATGGGTATATTGAGTGAAAATCCATTGGAGTGAATTTTCAATGATGTTATGGGGGAGGTTGTCCTAGCGTTGCCATGACAACGCTAGGGGATGAGCAGCAAGATTTAGGCTTTGCCTTGTAATTGGTCGAGGATACTTTCGTTTTCTAGGGTGGAGGTATCCTGAGTAATGGCTTCGTCTTTGGCAATGGTGCGTAACAAGCGGCGCATGATTTTTCCTGAGCGCGTTTTCGGTAGGTTGTCTGCGTAGCGTATATTATCGGGTCTGGCAATGGCACCAATTTGCTCGGTTACCCAGGCGCATAATTGTTTTGTTAACGTTTCATCAATGCCGTCTTTTGGGCGTGGACCTTTTAACACGACATAAGCAAAAATCGATTCCCCCTTAATGTCATCGGGTTTGCCAACGACGGCCGCCTCGGCCACTCGCTCATGGGCGACTAGAGCCGATTCTATCTCCATGGTCCCCAGGCGATGTCCAGAGACATTGAGTACATCATCAATGCGGCCCATGATCCAGAAATAACCGTCTTTATCTTTTCTGGCGCTATCACCTGCGAGATAATACTTGCCATTGAATTTCCCCCAATAGGTTTTTTGGTAACGAGCTTCATCCCCCCAAATGGTGCGTAGCATGGAGGGCCAGGGTTTTTTAATGACTAAAAACCCTCCTTGATCTGGATTGTTGATGGGATGGCCATCTTGGTCAACCACTTCGGCGGTGATGCCAGGTAATGGCTGGGTGCAGGAACCGGGTTTGGTGACGGTGACCCCAGGGATTGGTGCCAGCATGTGAGCGCCGGTTTCGGTTTGCCACCAAGTGTCGACAATGGGGCAACGTTGCTTACCTATCACATTGTAGTACCACATCCAAGCCTCGGGATTGATGGGTTCGCCTACGCTGCCGAGTAAACGGAGTTTGGAAAGATCATATTGTGCTGGGATGTCATCGCCCATTTTCATGAGTGTACGGATGGCCGTGGGCGCGGTATAAAAAATGGTGACTTGATGGTCTTGACACAGTTTCCATAAGCGGCCAGCATCGGGTACGGTGGGTGCGCCCTCATACATGAGGATGGTACTGCCAACCGCTAATGGTCCGTAAGCGACATAGCTATGTCCGGTGATCCAGCCGACATCGGCGGTGCACCAGAAAATATCATTGGCTTGAATGTCAAATACCCATCGCATGGTGGTGATGGTCCCCAGCAAATAGCCAGCACTGGCGTGTTGAATGCCTTTCGGTTTGCCGGTGGAGCCTGAGGTATATAATAAAAAAAGCGGATGCTCACTGGAGACCCATTCGGGTTCACATTCTGTGGGCATTTGAGCGATCGCCTCGGTCCAGTAAATATCGCGGCCGGTTTGCATGGTAATGTCATGTTGAGTGTGTTGAAAAACAATCACTCTTTCGATGGTTTTACAGCCGTTTGCTAAGGCTTTATCCGCAGTGGTCTTGAGTGCGATGATTTTTCCGCCTCGATGGCCACCATCGGCGGTAATGAGTATTTTTGCGCCAGCATCTTCGATACGGTCACGCAAGGATTCTGCGGAGAAGCCGCCAAAGACCACCGAATGAATGGCGCCGATTCTGGCGCAGGCCTGCATGGCGATCACCGCTTCCGGAATCATCGGCATATAAATGACCACTCGGTCGCCTTTTTCGCAGCCTTGCTGCTTGAGTCCATTGGCAAAGCGGCACACTTCAGTATATAACTGCTGGTAATTGAGGCGGCTGACATCGCCATTTTCGCTTTCAAAAATAATGGCTGGTTTATCGCCGTTTTGGCTAAGTTGGCGGTCCAGACAATTATATGAGACATTGAGAGTACCATCATTAAACCACTGATAGTGTGGTGCATTGGATGTATCTAAAACGTTTTGAAAGGGAACTTGCCAAGTGATTTCTTGCTGCGCTAGCTTTGCCCAAAAACCTTCATAGTCTTCTTCTGCAAAGCGGCGTAACTCGGCTAATTGATCTTGTGTTTTGATGTTGGCTTGTTGAGAAAAAGAGGCCGGTGGTTCAAATAAGCGATTTTCCGTTAATATGGCGTCGAGATTTTGGGTCATTGCTTGCTCCTAGGATAGCGATAAAAGGTGAGTATAACTGAAAGTTCATTTTACCGAGAGGCTCTCTACATGCGCTTACATAAGGGTACGCTAATTGTCTATTGCTTGATACGGCTGGTATATTTTTCGATGGAATGCAGCTTGATGAGGGCTGGTTAAAAAAAGTGCTGTTGCATATCACTTGGAAAAGAGGTGAAAGCGCATTATACTTCTGAGCATTAAAGCCGTGCTTTTTTGAGCTTGAATGCTGATCCCGCACGACGAGTGTGGAGAGGTGCTACACATTGCAGGTTACTCGTGAGAAAATCTAAGCAAAAACTCGCCGGCTCTCACCAGGTCGATATGGATATCTCGGTACCGAATGCTTTTTTTGAGCAGTTAGCGAGCAAAATTGACGATATCGAAGCGCAATGGCAGGCATTAATTCGCGGACCTCAGGATCGCTCAGCATTAGTGCGTTTATATCAGCTTATCCAGGCATTGCTTAGTGCATGTGATACCGCCAACTGCCCGGGTTTAGTGTCGCCTTGCCAACAATTGGAAGCGTTTTTAGCAAAATTGCTTGCTACCTCTCTGTCCATCATTGGCCTTAATGAAAAGGTGAAATTTAGTCAGTTAGTCGAGACAATAAAAGTCGTATCAAAACTCACAATAAATCAAATAAACAACGCTGCAGAAAATGCTATGTCACAGGCCAAAACCACAGCAATAACCAAGCCTACCCCTTTAGTTTATCTTGTTGATGATGACCCCGTGTTGTGCAAAATCATTGAATATCAGTTGCGATATTTCGGTTATCAGGTCAGGATATTCCATGATCTGGCGAGCTTTGACGAAGCATTGGATGACCGGCAACCTGCGGCTGTATTAATGGATGTGGAATTACCCGATGGCAATGGGCCGCAGTTTATCCTCAAGCTTAAGCAGGCGGCGAGGACCTTGGCACCGGTCATTTTTATTTCTAGCCGTACGGATATTATCAATCGATTGAGTGTGGCTAAAGCGGGCGGTGATATGTATTTAGTCAAACCGGTGAATCTTGGCTTGTTGGTAGATAAACTGGATGAGTTATGCCACTTAAAAACGCTTGACCCTTATCGGGTTTTGATTATTGATCAATCAACCGTGAGCGCGCAATATCATGCTGAAATTTTAAATGGGATGGGTATGGTTGTTGAAATAGTCAACAAGCCTTTGATGGTTTTGTCGGTATTGGAGGAATTTAATCCCGATTTAATCTTGATGGATGTGGTGATGTCCGACTGTTCCGGTGCAGAATTAGCTAAAGTGATTCGTCAGCAAGAGCGTTACGTGGGGGTGCCGATTATTTTTTTGTCAGAGAAGTTAAGCCTGGATGCGCAGTTGACGGCCAAGCGAGCGGGCGGTGATGATTTTATTGCTAAGCCGATTGATCCGGTGCATTTAGCGGTCGCGGTGGCCAGTTCAGCGCGCAAGTCGCGTAGCATACGATCCATGATGTTTAAGGATGGTTTAACGGGTTTACTCAATCACACCGCTACCATTGAACGCTTAACCACAGAAATTTCACGTGCCCAGCGACTAGGTTCGCACCTGGTGTTTGCCATGCTAGATATTGATTGTTTTAAATCGATTAATGATAACTATGGTCACCCCGCTGGGGATCGTGTTATCAAGAGTATATCGCGCACATTACAACAGCGCTTACGACGTACCGACGTTGTAGGTCGGTATGGCGGAGAAGAATTTGGTGTGATATTGTTGGATACAGATATCGAGTATGCCAAAGATATTCTCGATGAAATTCGTAAAATTTTTAGCGAAATTGAGCATGATGCTGGGGTCGAAAAGTTTCGAGTGACGTTTAGCTGTGGGATTGCTGATTACCCAACTTTTACAGAGGTGAATTCATTGTTAGAAGCCGCAGACATTGCACTTTATCATGCTAAAACCGCTGGTAGAAATAATGTTTATGTGCATGGAAAATAATCAACCCATCCCTTATCGTGTGTTTGTTATTTTTTTGAGATGAGATACAGCCGGCCGACAATTATTTAAGCATGACAAGCAGCGATGAATCGCATTGGCAAGCCTCTTTAACGCTTGACTATCAGCGGCGAGAAACCAAAACGCAATTGGTGCGGCGGCGCCATTGTGGCCCACTGGTCGTGCAAAAACCCTTTTATCCTGAGCCAAATGGAACATGCCACACGTATATTATTCATCCGCCAGGTGGGATTGTTGGTGGTGATCGGCTGGTGCTTGATGTGCGGTTACAGGCCAATAGCGCTGCTTTATTAACAACTCCAGGAGCTGGAAAGTTTTATCGCAGTGAAGCTAATAAAGCAATGCTTCGCCAGTGTTTTTCTTTACAATCCGGCGCCTGTCTTGAATGGTTGCCACAAGAAACCATCGCTTACCGAGGGTGTCATGCCCAGATTGATACTGAAGTACACTTGGCTGTCAATGCTGATTTTATCGGCTGGGATATTTATAGTTATGGGCGGCCTGCAAGCGATGAAGTGTTCGATAAAGGATATTGTCGGCAACGTTTAACGATTTGGCGTGAAGGGAATCTGCTCTATATTGACCGTGTTTTGATCGAGGGTCAGCATGCCATGCGGAGTGCGCTGTGGGGGATGCAATCCTATCCGGTAATGGCAAGCTTAGTGGCCGTCAATTGTGAGCTTAGTATACGCGATAGGATACGCCATCTATTATCCGAGTTAGATAAGCCACAGGTCTCGGTGAGTCTATTACAAGATGTGTTAGTTTGTCGGTATTTGGGCGCAAGCGTGATGCAAGCGAAAGCGATTTTTTTAAAAATTTGGGGTGAGCTGCGGTATTGTGTGCTAAACAAACCGGCTTGTGCTCCCAGAATATGGATGACTTGACAGATTAATTTATTTCAATGAACGAGGTTATTGATGGAGTTAACACCGCGAGAAAAAGATAAAATGTTAATTTTTACCGCCGGGTTATTGGCGGAGCGGCGCAAGGGGCGAGGTCTAAAATTAAATTATCCAGAGGCGGTTGCTTATTTATCCGCTGCCATTCTTGAAGGAGCGCGGGATGGCCAGACGGTGGTGGAATTGATGGACTATGGTCGCACTATATTAACTCGCCATGATGTCATGGACGGAGTGGTTGAGCTGATTGATGATGTGCAAGTGGAAGCGACCTTTCCCGATGGCACAAAACTCGTTACGGTGCATGACCCGATACAATAAAATATTAGGAGTTAAGCGTGATACCCGGTGAAGTGATTGTTCAAGCGGGGGATGTGGTATTAAATGAAGGTGTCGATACCCTCACCATCACGGTTGCAAATACCGGCGATCGGCCCATTCAGGTCGGTTCTCATTATCATTTCTATGAAACCAATAATGCGTTGCAGTTTGATCGAAATGAAACCCAAGGGTTTCGTCTCAACATTGCTGCGGGCACCGCCGTTCGGTTCGAACCGGGTCAGCAACGGCAAGTAGAATTAGTTGCCTACCAAGGTCAGCGCCAGATTTATGGGTTTAATGGCTTAGTGATGGGTGATATCCCCGAAAATACTTGAAATTTAGGCTTTGTTGCTACCCTATTTTTTCCTGGCTGCGTCGCCCAATGCGCCGACTATGTTGGTGAAATTCAGCGTCATATACTCAGCTGTGATTTATCGTTTCGCCTGGCCAGGATAAAAATAGGCTTCGCGTTCAATATCTAATGAGCAAGTGTTTTGGGTATATATGGATCGTTTATTGTTCAGGAGAGAATTCGCATGGTTAAAATAACGCGTCAGGCGTATGCTGAAATGTATGGTCCGACCGTTGGCGATCGGGTGCGCTTAGCGGATACTGAATTATTGATCGAAGTGGAGCAAGACAAAACCCGTTACGGTGATGAAGTCAAGTTTGGTGGCGGTAAGGTGATTCGTGATGGCATGGGGCAAAGTCAGCGTGATGCGAAAGACGTGGTTGACGTGGTCATTACCAATGCGCTGATTTTGGATTACTGGGGTATCATCAAAGCTGATATCGGTATCAAAAATGGACGCATTCAAGCCATTGGCAAAGCTGGTAATCCCGATATTCAATCCCATGTGGATATCATCATTGGGCCGGCCACCGAAGTCATTGCCGGTGAAGGACTGATTGCTACCGCGGGGGGGATTGATGCGCATATTCATTTTATTTGTCCACAACAAGTGGAGGAAGCCTTGATGTCGGGGGTGACCACCATGATTGGTGGTGGTACTGGACCCGCTACTGGGACCAATGCGACCACGTGTACACCGGGTCCCTGGAATATTCATCGCATGCTTGAGGCTGCGGAAGCTTTTCCGATGAACTTTGGCTTTTTAGGAAAAGGTAATGCAAGCTTACCAAGCCCGCTCATCGAGCAATTAGATGCCGGTGCCATGGGGTTAAAGTTACATGAAGATTGGGGTACCACCCCGGCGTCGATTGATAACTGCCTGTCTGTGGCGGATGACTATGATGTACAAGTGGCGATCCATACGGATACCTTGAATGAATCGGGTTTTGTAGAAAATACCATTCAAGCATTCAAAGGGCGAGCCATTCATACTTATCATACCGAAGGGGCGGGGGGAGGGCATGCGCCTGATATTATCAAAGCGTGTGGTGAAGCCAATGTCTTGCCTTCGAGCACTAATCCGACGCGTCCTTACACCATCAACACCATTGATGAGCACCTGGATATGCTAATGGTATGTCATCACTTGGATGCGTCGATTGCAGAAGATGTGGCCTTTGCCGAGTCTCGGATTCGTCGAGAAACCATTGCGGCCGAAGATATTTTGCATGATCTCGGGGCGTTCAGTATGATTGCTTCCGATTCACAAGCGATGGGGCGGGTTGGGGAAGTGATTATTCGTACCTGGCAAACGGCTCATAAAATGAAAGTGCAACGTGGGCCGCTGCCACAAGATAGCGCTCAAAATGACAATACACGCGCCAAACGGTATGTCGCAAAATATACCATTAATCCGGCCATTACTCATGGCATCGCTGAGGAAGTTGGTTCCATTGAGGCGGGTAAGTTAGCGGATATTGTCTTGTGGAAACCCGCCTTATTTGCAGCGAAACCGCACTTAGTGATCAAAGGAGGGATGATTGCAGCGGCGCCCATGGGTGATCCTAATGCCTCGATTCCCACTCCGCAACCGGTACACTATCGACCGATGTTTGCCGCTTTCGGCCGGGCACGTTATGCGACCAGTGTGAGTTTTATTTCGCAGAGCGCGATGGAAAAACAAATCGGCTCGGCATTAGGGCTACAAAAAAAATTGGTGACGGTTAGTGGAACACGCCATATTCGGAAATCGGATATGAAACTCAACGATTATTTACCGAGAATCGAAGTGGATGCACAGACCTATCAGGTGCGTGCCGATGGCGAGTTGTTAACGTGTGAGCCGGCCACGGAACTGCCTTTGGCGCAACGTTATTTTTTGTTTTAATCGATGTATACAGCAACGCAAGTTATTATCAGCGATGAGCCGTCGGATAAAATATTAACGCTAACTTTTGAAAAACGCCAGAAAAGTCGTTTCAGAGTCACACTGGATACCGGTGAGTCCGTGGTGGTGAGATTACCTCGTGGAACGGCGTTGCGTGATGGTGACCGGCTAGCCACTGAAGAAGGGATCATTATTATTATTCAGGCCGCTAAAGAACTGGTGTCTACTGCTACCTCAACGGAGGCCCAGCGATTGTGTTGTGCGGCTTACCATCTCGGGAATCGCCATGTGCCTGTGCAAATCGAAGCCCATTGGTTGCGTTATCGACGCGATCATGTGTTGGATGAAATGCTGGAGCATCTCGGGTTGCAGGTCATTCATGAGTTCACGTTGTTTGAAGCAGAGCCAGGGGCTTATTATGATCAAGGCCATTCGCATTAAGGCGTTTCAGCGATGAATGATAATGCCCACGCCATGTTATCCCTTTGGCAATGGATTAGTCCAAGTTTGCCCGTGGGTAGTTTTATGTATTCACAAGGCCTGGAAAGTGCGGTAGAGAATCATTGGGTGACCGATGAAATGTCGGCGGGGCAATGGATTTCCGGCGTGGCCGAGCATGGTGTCAGCCGCCTGGATTTGCCGGTATTGGCACGGTTATACCAGGCTTGGCAGGATAACCACATGTTAATGATTGACCAGTGGAATCAATTTTTACTGGCGGCTCGTGAGACGGCAGAACTTTTAACAGAAGATCAGCAGGTAGGGAAAGCCATGGCGCGTTTACTCAGTGATCTTGGCATGGAACAAGCGCGCCCATGGAGATCCAAACCGACAAGTTATGCCACCCTGTTTGCCTTAGCCTGTTGTCAACGGCAGGTCAGTCAGTCGCTGTGTCTTCAGGGGTATCTTTGGGCATGGTGTGAAAATCAGATGATGGCCGCCATCAAGCTAGTGCCGTTAGGTCAAACTTCAGGGCAACGAATTTTACAAAGTTTGACAGCGTCTATCCCAGATTGGGTAACGGTCGCGTTACATCTGGAAGATGACGACATCGGCACGATTTTGCCAGGGCAAGTGATGGCAAGCATGCAGCATGAAACTCAATATAGCCGACTATTCCGGTCTTAAATGTAAGAGATGAAAGCGAATGATAAAACAATCTGCCTTACGCGTTGGCGTGGGAGGGCCGGTAGGCTCGGGTAAAACCGCATTGGTGGCGGCATTGTGTAAAAAAATGCGCAACAGTTATCAATTGGCGGTGGTGACCAATGATATTTATACCCAGGAAGATGCGCAATTCTTAGTGCATCAGCAAGCCTTATCCGAAGATCGTATTATCGGTGTTGAAACGGGTGGCTGTCCACATACCGCGATTCGAGAAGATGCCTCGATGAATCTGGGGGCCATTGATGAATTATGCCAACGCTTTGATCAGTTAGATGTAATCTTTGTGGAAAGCGGTGGCGATAACTTGAGTGCCACTTTTAGCCCGGAACTTTCTGATTTGACACTGTATGTGATCGATGTGTCGGCGGGTGATAAAATTCCACGCAAAGGCGGACCTGGCATTACCCGTTCAGATTTATTAATCATTAACAAAACCGATCTTGCCCCATATGTGGGAGCATCATTAGTTGTCATGGAGCGGGACGCAAAAAAAATGCGCGGCGAGCGGCCTTTTGTTTTTACCAACATGAAAAATGGTCAGGGGGTGGATGAGATTGAGCAGTTTATTAGGCGGGAAGGTTTGCTGGGGCATGCATTATAGAGTTATACATACCGCCAATGACTAAAGGTGGCCGCTTGACCGTGCTTGTTGCCATGAATATCGATCAGATTCCATACGGTGGCTTGTTGAATAAAAAATTTTCGGCCGCTGGCGGAAATACGAATGCCGGAATAATTAGAGATAAATCCATTGACACTGACTTCAGTCAGTAAACGCGCCCGCTCGTCTTGGTTGGGCGCTTCGGCTGATTGTCGAGAGGGAAGTGCCGTAAAATCTATCCATCTCATTTCAAACAGTTCAAGCGCCGTTTGATTGGCATAATTAAATACAGGATCGTCAGCCATGTCATGGGAGACAATCACAAAGGGCGCATAAAAAATGGTTTTCGCGGCGGTCGCCCCCGCTGAGTTTGCATCCAGCAAGTGACGTCCGGTTAACCGTCGAAAGCTGTCGAGCAATAGATTAACATGTGCGACTAGGTGCGCGTTATGTTCACTGGGTTCATGCATCGGGGGAAACCAATAAGTCTTCTCAGCTCCGCTTACGCGCCAATGTTAAACCATCGCCAATGGGTATAATCGAAAGATCGATCCGCTTATCCTGTTGTAGTTTTTCATTTAAGGCACGAATGGCGTTGGTATCGTCATCTTGTTGTGAAGTATCCGCCACCGAGCCACCCCAAAAGACATTATCAATGGCGACAATTCCATTGGGTTTCACTAGCGAATAGCAGGCTTCATAATAGGCATCGTAGTTTATTTTATCGGCATCGATAAAAGCAAAGTCAAAGCTATTTTCCCCTTTTGCTAATAAATCATTCAAGGTATCGAGTGCGGGTGCCAAGCGTAAATCGATTTTATTTTCAACGGCGGCTTTTTTCCAATATTTTTGACCCATACTTGTCCATTCATCACTTACGTCGCAGCAAATAATTTTTGCATCTTCCGCCGTCGCCAAGGCCATGGCTAGTGCGCTATACCCAGTAAACGTACCGACTTCGATAATACGTTTTGCACCAAGTAACGTGACTAAGAAGGCCATGAATTGCCCTTGGTCTGGAGAAATTTGCATCGCGGACATGTCTAGTTGTGCGGTTTCTGCTCGCAATTCTTTTAATACGTCTGGCTCACGTAACCAGGTATCAAGCATGTATTCATATAAAGGGTCTGTCATGGTAACAATGGTTTTTGGCATTTTTGATGATCCTGGTTAAAACTGACATTGAGCAGTCTATCATTTGATTTTGCTTGGGAGCTAGATCCCACAAAAATTTTCGGGGGGGTTTTTAAACGCCAGGCTGCTCAATGTCGATTAAAATTTGCCGATGGATTTTAGCTGTTGTGGCTGCCGTCACAAAAAGGGATATTGCCTGACTTACCGCAACCACAGATATAGAGTGTTTCATCGCTGGTTGCAGTATGAGCCAGCGGTTCTTTTGCAGAGCCCTGATGACTTCCGTCACAAAAGGGGGCGTTATTAGTCTTGCCACATTGACAAATATAGACCGTATTGCTGGATTTTACATCGACTGCATAAGGTTCACCTTTTTGATATAGGGTCATGTTTTTTTCCTCTGTTTAACAATATTGAGTTATGTATCAGAATTGATAACTTTGCTTAAATCACGTCTGAATATCCTAAATAGATTGATTCACTCATGGTCAGTATACGCGACGAGATAGCGCCGTATAGTGAATTATTTTGGTCAAAACGTTCGAAAATATTGAATATACCCGTAGTGATTTATTTTTAAGCGTTAACTGTGTTTGATATTTTGTTGCTGGACAAAAAGACGGGTTATTGAAATGGCATTTGACAGCGTGGCAATGATTTCTTACAGTACACCATATGGTTAACTATAGTGCGCAGCAACTGGACATCATCTTTTCAGCTCTTTCTGATTCAACCCGAAGGGCGATACTGTTGCGGCTTTGTGAAGGGGAAATGTCCGTGATGGAGCTGGCAAAACCCTTTGATATTTCAAAACCCGCCATTACTAAGCATCTCAAGGTGTTAGAAAAAGCTGGATTGTTGCGAAGACAAATCATTGGCCGAGTCCACCGTTGTCGTCTGGTACCACAATCCATGAATGAAGTGGCAGAATGGATTACTTTTTATGAAAAATTTTGGAATACCCAGTTGGATACGTTAGATACGTATCTCAATGAGACGGCGGATAAGAAATCGAAAAAAAATGGATAAGCTAGCATCATCAAACGATCAGGCTGTTTTAACTGTCTGTCGTGTGTTTTCAGCGCACCGATAGAAGGCGTATTTGAAGCCTGGACAAAGGCGAAGGTATCTTGAAGCAGGGAAAGGAAAACCTCACCCTGAAGATCCTGATTTCTGATGACTGTGTTTAGTTCATATCAAATGGCTAATTGAAGCTTGGGGCGAGTGCACATGAATGACTAAAAATAATTCGCGATGGATATATTTTGCTGCACATGGTGGTGTTGATTTTTGGCAATTAATCGGTAGTATTAACTTTTCGTCAAGTCAATTTATTGAGAGAGAGAAAATTAGTGGAACCATTGGATAAATTGTTCACCAATAATCGAAATTGGGCAACTGAAATCGAGCAACAAAAACCCGGTTTTTTCCAAAAACTGGCTAAGCAACAGTCTCCCCAGTATTTATGGATCGGTTGCTCCGATAGCCGGGTTACGGCGAATGAAATCGTTGGATTATTACCGGGTGAGCTTTTTGTTCATCGTAATGTAGCGAATATTGTGGTGCATACGGACATGAATTGTTTGTCTGTACTTCAGTATGCGGTTGAGGTTTTAAAAGTTAAACATGTCATTGTTTGTGGTCATTACGGTTGCGGTGGTGTCCGTGCGGCGCTGGAAGAAACTTCAAACGGGCTGATTGATAATTGGCTACGTAATATCAGCGACATTGCTGTGCGGCACAGAAAGCAACTGAATACCATCAGCGATATTGAGAAAAAAGCAGACCGCTTAACGGAGTTAAATATAGCGGAACAAGTGATTAATGTGGGGAGTACCACGATTTTGCAAGATGCCTGGAAACGTGGGCAGGATATATCAATACATGGCTGGATTTATGGCTTATCTGATGGCTTATTAAGAAATCTGGATGTGAGTGCTATATCGAGAGAGGAATGGGTTGAGCTACGTAAACGCTTTACGACATTGACTGATTAAGAAATTTGGTTTTTGGCAAGAGTCAGTGATCGAAATGATTGGCGAGATTTGAGAAGGAAACGACATGCTATCAATAAATGATTCGACTTCGATCCGGCTTGGGTCTATTCAAGGCGGCTCAGGTTGGCGTTGGATTGAGATTTCGTGTGATGGATACCCTGGAAGGCTCAATCGTATAACGGTGTCGTCAACGCCGAGCGCCTTTCCTTGATTGTTTATGGGTGATGGGTTTCAGGGGCTCGGCATTCACATGGGTTTTGATACCGGCGTCCGGTTATCTGTGAGTTTGACATAAAAACATATCAATTAACCCACGAAAAGGAGTATCCAGTATGTGGCTTCAGCAGCAGAAGGATTTGTCCCTCTAATGTCTCTGTTCACCGCCTGATCCGTTAAAAAACCGGCGATTTTTGGCTCTGCCATGTGTTTAGGAATGGGCATGGAATAACTTCCCTGTTTTTCGCTTAGATTTGGTTTGTATTTGTTCATTCTGATTGAGAAAAAAAAATGCCACTCTAGCCGGGTTAAAGTGAGTATTTTTTGATTCCCTACAGGGAAGTAGGCAAGGGGCGTGAGCTTTGGAGAACGGGCCAAGATAAGATGCCAAAATGGAAAGTTATTGCGTGCCCATTCCTTAGTGTATTTTTTATCGTGAAATAAAATGAATCGTTTGGTCCAATCAATGCCAGCTTGTTCTGTCCGTATACTATACGGTCTGACACGAATCGCTTCGCTCACCCGATTTAAAAAGGGAGAAGAATACGATGGAGTGGGCATAAATCAACCTTATATCCAAAGAGCTAACAATCCACTTGTCTTCGACTGCAACTCCGCCAACTCATATGTTCTTGGCTGGTTAATCGCCAGAATCTCGAGTATGGCTTATGATCGCTTTGTGCGAGAAAATATCTGGTCAAAACTGGGTGCAGAGCATGACGCCTATATTACAGTCGATCGTGCCTATATGGCGATTGCCACTGGCGGATTCAATACCACACTGAGGGATGCTGCGCGTTTTGGCCGCATGATACTTAACAGGGGGGAATTTAATGGCCGGCAGATCGTCTGTTCCGCCTAGGTCGATCTGTCGCTTTAGCCGCCAGGTATGACCCCTTCAGGTCAAAATTACTGGCAAGCCAGGAAATTGCAAGGAAATTAAAGTGATTACTTCGTTATGATGAATACTACGTTGTAGTTATGCCTCACATCCAGTGAAAACCGAGAACAATGGTGGTGGTTTAGTTCTTAATGCAAAGAAATATTCATCGTCAGATTTAAAAATAATTGCTTCTAATGCAAGTAAAAAGCAGGCAAAGCTAATAACTAAAAACCCTCAATCGATGAGTGCCAGCGATTTAAAAATTATAGCTTCCAATGGAAAGGGCTGTGTAATTTTTTATTTCAATGACATATAAAATCACATAACAACGGCCATCGACGCGGAACGCCTTTTCAGTGGTGGTTTTAGATCATCAATTTCAGGAGGGTTTGATGGCTTATCTAGCATATTGTCTTCGTTGTCAGCGTTCCGTCATACCCAACGTTATGTGTCTGAAAGGGAAATACCCTAAAACATAATTCCAAAATTTAGGCCAGGCTCTAACAAAAAATAATTTGGCCATTTGTTTTCCTGTTTTTGAAAAGACTCAGGTAAATTGGTGTTGATAGGCCAATGGGTGAATGCAATAGATGGTTCGAGAAAAGCGCGATTATTAAATAATGGTATACGATAGCCGAATCTAAGTGTAAGAAATAATTGAAAACCAGTTTGTAACTTTTCGTTTTTTGGCGTGAAATATTCTTGATAAAATAGGGTGATATTGATGCTTGAAAATAGTTTTTTATAGAGAAAACGATGATAAGTTATACCAACGCCAATGTCCCTGACATAACCAGGGAAACGTTCATCATCCGAGCCAAATGAAGAGCCATAGGGAACACCAAGAGGGGCTTCATATTCCCATGTAATAGCTTCAATTACGACAGTTTCTTTATTGGACTTTGGACAGGTTTGAATGGTTAGACAACTATTTGACGGAGCACTATGCT
>CAYUAI010000072.1:0-20238 GCA_964442745.1 uncultured Chromatiales bacterium | reverse complement strand
GCAATTCCAATACTGCCCCCGCAACGGTGATTGATGTCAAGCTGTGTTTGGGTGACTCCAGCCACTGTGCTCATTTCTTAGCATGGGAAGGCGATACAGCAGAACGATTTTGTTCGCATCATTAGTCCGTATACCGGCCTGAAAATATGTACTGTGAGATAGCGTGGGGCTATTGTAAAGTCGGTGAGTTGATGGCGAGACTCTGTTGTTGTGCTCGCAGCCTGTTACTAATATCAGGACCGTTGTCTTTACCATTCCTCCTTTGCCACCCCTTCTTCTATTCTCACGATGGATTCATATTTCGGGGAAGAGAATAAATGATTCATGCAAACCAACCTAGAATAAACGGTATGCTGCTGTTGGTATCGCTGACGATATCGATGCTCGCGCCTTTATCTGCCCAGGCACAAGAGGATGAGGTGCTGCACCAACGGATTAATGAGCTGGAGCAGCGACTTCTTGAGCTGGAAACAAATACAGTACTCTCGGATCCGGAGACCCGCGTCAAACGTATTGAAGTTTTTGTTGATGAACATGGCATGGAGCATGAGACTCAAGTGTCGGGTAGTCAAAAAATTGTGACCTACCAGCGTGAACGATTCTATCGCCGTCAAACTATCAATGAAAAAATTGAAGAAGCATTGACTGATGCAGAAAGCCGCCATGTACAGTTAGGTGTGGAGGCGACTATCGTGTTGCAGCACGTACAGCAAAGCAAAGGAGCAACAGCGCCCGCCGGCGGTAGCCTCTATCAGCTTGCCTCCACCGATATCTATTTCACCGCCGGTCTGGCCCAGAACACACTGTTTTTTGCCGATATTGTGGGTCTCAGCGGTACCCCCCAAGATGCCGATATTAACGAGCTGGCCCAAACTAACGGTTACGGTGCACGGTTGATTAAGCAAAATGATCTGAGTTTGCGAGAAGCCTGGTTGATGACTGAGTTGTGGAATCAACAACTTTCGCTAACGGTGGGTCGGGTGGATCTGACTAATTACTTTGATGCTAACGCCGCTGCCAATGATGAAACCACTCAGTTTCTCAGCGATGCATTGGTCAACAACCCGGCCTTGGGTTTATCAGAAAATGGAGCAGGTATGGCGCTGGTTTTCGACCCGAAAAGAACATTGACTATCAAGTTGGGTTATCAACAAAGCACGGATGCAGCCACCAACCTTTCTGATGCGCTTTATAAGCTGCTGGAAGTCGACTACCGCGCTAATCTTTTCCGCTTGGGTGAAGGAAACTACCGAGCGTGGTATCGGCAGGATAACACGGGCAATGGTCTGAGCGCTTACGGTATTAGTTTTGATCAAAAAATTACTGCCAGTAGCCTGGCTTTTATTCGTTATGGTGCGAATGAAGCGGAAGGGGAGGCAAAGGACGACATTCATTATAGCGCTGGAGTGCAGTTTAACAATGGCCGAGGTTTTAATCCCGAGGATGCTTGGGGTCTCGGTTATGCCGGTTCTGAGCTGGCGAACAAGGATAAAGAACACTTGTTGGAAGCTTATTACAACTTGCATCTTACCGAAAAGTTGCAGCTTTCTTTTCATCTCGCCTATCTGATAGAAAAAACTGCCGGAGTTGAAACGATGGCTTATTTCGTGCCGGGTACTCGTTTTCAGGCCAGCTTTTAACCAAAGGACTCAATCAGAATGAAAATCGTAAAAACTCTCTTCTTCTGCTACTGTCTGGCGTTATCTTTCGGTAGTTTGGTATTCGCTGATTTTGCTGTAAAAGAAATCAAAATTACCGATCCTACCAAAGTGGTGGTAATCGTTAACCGTGATTCTAATGATATTGCCTTTATGGATATTGAAACCAATAAGCTCATTGGCAGCGTATTTTTGGGTAAAAATGTTAACCCACACATGGCGATGATGTCGCGTGATGGGCGGTGGGTGGTGACCGGTGGCACCCGTGCCAACAAGGCTTATATCATTGAGGTAGCCACCTTAACCCTGCTCAAGGAGATTCCGGTAGATTTTTCACCGGAGCATCTGGCTTTCTCACCCGATGGGCGTTACTACTATCAGGGCAATCCCGATGGTGATTCAGTCTCCGTGATCGACATGGCTACGCTGGTCGAGATCAAACGGATTCATGGCTTTGCTGAACCGCTGAATATCACTTTCACGCCCGATGGCAGCAAAGCTTATGTGGGTAACTATGGTGCACATTGGGTGGGTGTCATTGATGTAAAACGTCACGAACTATTGAAGAAAATTCACGTTGGTCGTGCTCCCGGCATTGCCGCTCTCGACCCCGAGCGCTATCTGGGTGAAATCAAAGGAATTTCGAATGTTAGCATTAGCAATGATGGTCGTTATCTCTACGCGGCGGATGGCGACCTGGGTATCGTCAGTGTGATCGATTCGCGTGAAGATAAGATTGTTAAAGTGATTCGTGTCGGTGTGGACCCATGGCGTGCCTACATGAGTCACGATGGTCACTATGCTGTCGTGGCTAATAATGGGGATGAGACGGTTTCGTTTATCGATACCCAAAAGAATAAAGTCGTGGCGACACTGGAATCGGGGCCGGATATGATGGGTATTAACTTTGCCGCTGATAAAGCGTTTGTGATCAGTTCCAGTAGTGGTTTTTTGTATGTTTATGATATGCAAACCCTGAAGCCTGCCGGACGCATCAAAATTGGCATCAATTTGCAAATTGAAACGGCAACGACTGACACCTCAGGTCAGAAAATTTATCTGGCCAGCTCGACCGATCACTCGGTCTACGTCATTGAGGCGGCGACTGAAGCGATAACACGTGTGGCTAATGTTGGACTTTATCCCTGGGGAACGCATATTTTGGACAGTAAAGATAACTATTGTCATTGAGTTGCGGTTTGAGTCGTCACTTTTTTTGTTTGTTCCTGGCCAGCGGCATTGCCGCCCAGGCTGGGGGTATTCGTGATCATACCCGTCCTGTATTGCTACGGGACACATCGGTGAGTGAGGCTCAGGCACAGATTTTATCGCTAGCACAGGCAGAAGTAACAACACAACAATTGCAAAGCTGGGTGCGCACAGCAGGGCAGGTTGATGATACGAGAAAAATGTTAATCGCGACGTCCTGCTTGGCAGATGCAAGCTTTGTGAAAGCGGGACAACGGGTGATTGCCTTCCCTCCCGAAATGAAATCATCCATTAGTCAGGGGCGGGTTAGCCAGGTGAGTGCGAGTCAAGCCTGTATTCGTATTGAAGCGGTATTGGTGGCAGGAAATCATGAGTCGGGACGTTTTTATGTGATGGAAATTATTGTGCCACGCGGTCGTTTTCTTGCCATTCCTAAAGAGGCGATTATCGAGGAAGAAGGACGCTCGCTGGTTTATGTTCAAACTCATACCGGTCGCTATCTGCCGCGTGCGATTCACGCCGGCCTCAAGGGCGAACGTTATACCCAAATTCTTCATGGCCTGAAGGCTGCGGAATACGTGGTGACTTTGGGCAGCTTCTTTATCCATGCTCAACACCAGTTAGATGAACGCCAAGCGAATGAATCCGGCGATACTCACCACGTTCATTAAGACGGTTTTACGCTATCGCCTGATAGTAGTGTTGCTGTTTTTGTTTGCAACACTCTACAGTCTCCATGTGCTTCGCAGTGCCCCGCTGGATGCCATTCCCGATATTTCTGATCCACAAATTATCGTTCAGGTTCAGTGGGCGCGCAGCCCTGAGATGATTGATCAAACGATCACAGCCCCTTTGATTCGCAGCTTGTTGGGCCTGTCCGGCATTCAGGCAATACGCGCCACGTCGCATCTTGGTTACTCTTTTATCTACGTCATTCTGAAGCGGGCAGATCAGCACCAGGCGGTACATCTGCAAGTACAGTCAAAGATCAATACACTACGTGCCCTATTGCCAACCACTGTTCGTCTTGAGCTGGGACCCGATGCGGGCAGCATGGGCTGGATCTATCAGTACGCCTTGATGGATCACCGCGGTACGCGTGATTTGCGCGAACTGCGATTACTTAATGAGGGGCAGCTTAAACCGGTATTGGAACGTATCTCGGGGATTGCCGAAGTAGCGACGGTTGGGGGACTGGAGAAACAGCTTGAGTTGAAAATTTTTCCGCCTTTACTGGCGCAGACAGGTATCACGCTGAGCCAATTAATTAACACCTTGCAACAGGCTTTTGCGCAGGTGGGTGGACGAACCATCGAACTGACCAATCGTGACTATCAACTGCGCGCTACGCTCAATCACACTGATCTCGACCAGTTGGAACTGTTGGTACTGGGACACCGGCCTGACGGCCGGGTGGTGCTGTTAAAAGACATTGGCTATCTTCAAGTCGATTACGATCTACGCCGTGGTATTGCTGATCTCGATGGCGAAGGAGAGGTGGTGGGTGCGATTGTGGTCATGGAACGGCGTCGTAATGTACTGGCGGTGACTGCCGCACTGGATGAAGCTCTGGATGTTCTGCGAACGACGTTACCTATCGGTGTTGAAATTGTTACCACCTATGATCGCTCCGAGCTGATTTGGAAAACACTTGAAAATTTTATTACCGCCCTGCTCTGGGAATTGGCCGTTATTATTGTGGTGATTGTGTGGGTGCTGCGTAATCGTCGTGCCGCTATCGCTCCAATTGTGATTATTATTTCGGGATCGCTTTACGCTTTATCAGGATTGGCCGCTATTGGCGAGACAATCAACCTGCTTTCTCTGGCAGGCCTGGCGATTGCGATTGGCGTGATGGCAGATGCCACGATTGTCATTGTTGAAAACTGTTCTACCGCACTGGCACAACAACCTGGTATCAAAAATGACAAACGAAGCCAAGTGGTGATCGAAGCTATTGTCCGCATGATGCGACCGCTGTTGTTTTCACTGCTGATTATTTTGGTTTCTTTTTTGCCGGTATTTTTTCTCGGTGAGCGGGAAGCACGCTTGTTTGATCCGCTGGCCTTCAGTAAGACCTTTGCGATGGGGTTTTCAATGCTGTTGACGCTCTGCTTGTTACCCATTCTTGTTGTTTGGGCGTTTCAACCTGAAATGGTGCACAAGCGTTATCGCAATGAAGCATGGGTTTGGCACTATCGTCGGGCACTGACATTTACTCTGGCTCATCGCTATTTGTTTGTTGCTATCAGTATTGTCGTGATGGGGCTATCGGTATTACTGATGAGCCGATTTGATACGGCGTATATGCCAGAACTGGAAGAAGGAACGATTCTCTATATGCCGACGACATTGCCGGGTTTGCCGATGCGCGAGGCAGGTTGGATACTACAAGCAATGGATCGAAAACTCAAATCTTTTCCTGAAGTGGAACGCGTTTTTGGCAAGCTAGGACGCGCAGACAGTGCAACCGATCCCGCCCCTGTGACAATGATAGAAACAACCATTCTGCTTAAGCCACAGCATCAGTGGCGACCGGGTATGACGCGAACAAAGCTGGTGGCAGCGATGGATGCTCAAATGAAAATCACCGGCTATGTTAATAATTGGACTCAGCCCATCGCTGGCCGGGTTATGATGCAGGACACCGGCATTCAAAGCCCCGTGGGTCTTAAAGTCAAGGGGCAAGAGCTGAAATTAATTGATACTTTGGCCAAAAAAGCTGAGGGTTTGTTGAGTACGTTGCCGGGTACCGCCTCGGTGCTGGCCGAACGTATTGCCGGAGGGGATTATGTTGATGTTCAGCTTGATCTTACTCGTTTGGCTAAGCACGGTATTAATGTTAAAGAGGCCATGTTAATGGTACGTCACGCCATTGGCGGTGAACGTATTCTCGACATTCACCAGTCTGATGGCACTGTTGTTCCCCTAAGCTTGCGCTACTCACCGGAGTACATCGACACACTGGAAAAAGTAGCTAGTGCCACGGTGATCTCTGCGATGAGGAACACAGTCACTCTGGAAGAAATTGCTGATGTTTCCGTGCGTCATCGTGCGGAGATGGTACGCAACGACAACGGTGAGCGGGCCAGTTATCTTTACATTAACTTGCATGGCATCACCGCGAGCGACTACGTCGCACAAGCCAAAGACCACCTGGCACGCCACCTTGATTTACCGCCGGGTTATTCGCTGGAGTGGACAGGCACTTACCGCTATGCTGAACAGGCTCAGGCGCAGCTTCGCTGGATTATTCCCATCACCTTGCTGCTCATGTTTGCCTTGTTGATGATGGCCTTTCGCTCGGTGGCTCACAGTCTGGTGATTCTGCTTGCGGCTCCGTTTGCTCTGGTGGGCGGTGTGCTGCTGCAATGGTGGTTGGGGTACGCCGTTACGACGGCTGTGATTATTGCTTACCTCGCTGTGCTCGCCATCGCAATCCAGACTGGTATTCTGATGGTGGAATTTATTCGTGAAGCCTTGGTTCGGAACAGAATAGTCGGAAAAAATCTGAGACATACCGAAGCCGCTTATACTCAGGCAGTCATCGAAGGTTCACTAGCTCGCTTTCGCCCCAAGCTCATGACCGTAGCCACCACGGTATTGGGTTTGTTGCCCATTATGATGGTCAGCGGTTCAGGCATGGAAATAACTCAACCCATCGCCGGCCCTATTCTTGGTGGTATGCTGAGTTCTACCCTTTACGTGCTGTTTATTATCCCCTGTTTATTTATGATAGGGCATGATCTTAAGGCTTAATTCACGCTACATGGATAAAAAAAAGGAAGCGGTATTTTTTAATAATTTTTCCTCTGAAAGCAGTTCAAACTTACGGGAATACAAACTAAATCTGGGTGCAGCTTGTATCACGTATTGAATTTTATTCCTAAATCAAAAAGTAAATAGCGATGCCTAGCCAGCTTAGCGCCAGTGAGCCCCAAGGCAACCAATGATGTTTGAAAATAATTTTTTCTTTGATTTCGATGGTGGGTGACGAGTGATTTTTTTGTTGAGATGGTTTTTTGTGTTTTTTATCGAATTCCCTGGCTTTGGCTTTTTGTTGTTTTTTGTATTGATCAATGCCTTTTTGGATGCCTTGTGCAATGAGTTTGGTTTGTTCTTTAGTTTGTCCGGGGCGTTGGGTGCTGCGGGCAATTTTGATCGCCTCTTCTTGGCTTTCCTTGGAAACAGGTTGCTGATTTTTTGAATATTTGGTCATGATGTTTTAATGCCTCCCCATGGTTATTATCTCGATTCGTCAAAACCGCCGTAGCTGATACCGCTGAGTTCTGCCATTTCTTTTTTCCAGGTCGTTAGATCATCGCGGTTGAATTGATTAATATGACGGTGACCACAGGCGCGAGCCATCACCTCGATTAATTGTGTCGATGATGTTAAAAATTGTGCCAGTTGATTGGCGGATTTTTCAATGTTAAGTTTGGCTCTTAATTCTGGTTTTTGAGTAGCAATACCGGCTGGGCAATTATTGGTGTGGCACATGCGTGCGGCGACACAGCCGATGGATTGCATGGCAGAATTGGCAATGGCGATGCCATCGGCACCGAGGCAGAGGGCTTTGATAAAATCCGCCGGCGTGCGCAGGCCTCCGGTAATGATCAAAGTGATGTCCGATTGGCCACGCTTGTTCAGATAATGTCGCGCCCGAGCTAGCGCGGCAATGGTGGGAACGGAAATATGGTTGCGGAACAGTAACGGCGCTGCTCCAGTACCGCCACCTCGGCCATCAAGGATGATGTAATCCATGTCAGCTTGGATGGCAAATTCAATGTCTTGCTCAATATGGTTGGCGGATAATTTCATGCCAACCGGAATCCCACCACTGATTTCACGCACATGATCGGCAAACTGTTTAAAATCATCGGCTGTGGTTAACTCGGGAAAGGTCGCTGGAGAGATGGCGGCGGTGCCCACCGGGATGTTGCGAACTTGAGCGATTTTTTTGGTGACTTTGCTGCCAGGTAGATGGCCACCGGTGCCTGTTTTTGCCGCTTGCCCGCCTTTAAAGTGAAAGGCTTGTATTTTGTTGAGCTGTGTTTCATGGTAGCCGAATTGGGCGGAGGCTAATTCATAAAAATAGCGGCTATTAGCCATTTGTTCTTCAGGTAACATACCGCCTTCACCGGAGCAAATGCCGGTACCGGCTTGTTCGGCACCGGTAGCAAGCGCAATTTTCGCTTCTTCCGAAAGGGCACCAAAACTCATGTCTGAAACAAAAATTGGGATTTTTAAATGTAATGGCTGTTTGGCACGGGGACCAATCACCAGTTCGGTATTAACTGGGACATCGTCAAGCAAGGGTTTATTGGCAAATTGGGCCGTGAGTATTTGAATGTCATCCCAGTGTGGTAAATGTTGGCGTGGAACACCCATGGCATCCATCTCACCATGGTGTCCGGTTTTAGTGAGTCCATTGCTTGCCAGTTGATGGATAGTTTCCAGAGTGGGTTCTTCTGGGGTATTTCTGGCGGCCAAAGGTTCGTTGGTGGCGATATCATTGATTTTTTCGTCTTCTTCCAAGCGGGCGTGACTGCCATCGCAAAATGGCGGATTATTACTGCGTTTGCACATACATAAATAAGCTTCTTGGGATTCACCGACCGTGAAAGCTTGTGGGGTGAAGCTGGTATTGCGATGGCTGCCATCACAAAAGGGTTGGTTCTGGGCGAGTCCACATTTGCACCAGTAATATTCTTGTTCGGCTTTGAGTTGAACGGCGATGGGTTTGGTATCAGCAATTTTCGCTTTGGTCATGAGATGGCATCCTGCTAATAATAAGTGGATTGGATTTGTTCAAACATTTCAGGTTGTGATAACAGATAAGCAATGGTGGCGGTAATTATTAAACCGCTGATCACCGCTAATATGATTTTTAAGTAACTGTAGGGACGTTCACCACAGGTTTTTCCGGTACGGCCGTTGACTGCAAAACGATAGGTTTTGTCGCGGAAGCGAAAGGTAGCCATCCACACGGGTAATACCAAGCTTTTGAAGGTGGTGCGGTTATGATGCGTTTGAAGTTGATGGATTTGTTGTTGATCCCCGCCGATGTGGCGGCGTACGTCGGCGCGGATGGCTTGATCCATGACAAGTCGCGCTTGTTCAAATCCACTGTCTAGCTCTACTTGATGGAGCTCACTGTCGAAACCGCTGAGATAGGCGGCATCGAAGGTAGCTAGATTGACCAGGTCCCATGGAGCTAGTCGATTGGTGATTTGGCGTGGCAGGGTCTGGCTTGCCCCAATCAATACGTCGTCAAAGTGTCGGGCGACATGACCGCTGGTGGGTGTCCAGCGGATTCGGGGAACAGAGCGGGAGCGTACCACCTGGCGACCATTGATATTTGTGGAATAATTTTCCCTGACGTAATAAGTATCACCGCGCCGGCCCGAATAGCTTGTTTGGGTGTCGCTGTCGTAAGTCCAATAGGGGACATAGAGCCCTTGCAGGCGGGAGTCGCCTGCGGCATATTTTTTCAGCGCCGAGGGAGCAAACCATCGTGAGCCAAGCCACTTGCGAAAAAATTGCAAGGCTTGTTGTTCGGTGACTTTGAATGGCAACAGCGATTCTGCCTGAAACGATTTTATCAGCGCGGCATCGACGATCAGTGGTGTGCCACAATACGCGCATTGACCCGCATGGGTGCCGGGTTTCAGTTGTGATTGGGAGGCGCAGGTGGGGCACTTGATGGTTACTACGTCGTTGCTGACTGTATTTGCGTTGGCAAGCTTAGCCAGTGCTTTGCGAAAATTATGTTCCTTAATCGGTTTTACTGAAGCGGTAATATTTTGCTGATACCCACAGTGCTTACACGCGAGTGTGCCGGTCATCGGTGAAAATTTAAGTACCGCACCACAATTCTCACAGGGGTAGCGGTAGCGGGTCTCAGGTAACGGTTGCTCAGCGGCCGTGGCCGGAGGGATGTGGTCAGTCATTGCTTGGTAGCGGTGGTGGTTGTTGAGTTTGGGGAAAGAGCACCGATAAATCGCTAACTTCGCTGGCGGGCATCCATTGTGGCATGCCGCTTGTCCAGACTAAGGTTGTTGATTGCAGATTGCCAGCGAGGAGGTTTTTTTTCAATTCATCCAGCCCATAGGGTCCTTGCGATTGATTATTGATTGCCACATGATATTTTTTACTGTTAGGCAGTGGCGGTGGCGCGGGTGGCGAGGAGGGTCGGTTGAGTGATTGGCTGAAATTTTGGGCCATGGCTAAGCCTATTCCCATGCTCATGGCATCGGCTCCACTCCCTCCCGATGGATTTTTTGCACTGGCGCCTAGCGCGTCTGCTGCCTGATATTTCATAAAATTATCCAAATTACCGACAATGCCGATACTGGTGCGTTTATCCAATGCCTTTTCTACCTCGGGTGGCAATGATATGTTTTCGATTAATATTTTAGTTAATTCTAGCCCGTAAGCGGTAAATTCAGGTGCAATTCGGCTCGTTAGAAAATCTCCAAATTGGTCATAATTGGCCGCCATGTCCAGCACCGGAATGCGTGCTTCGGCCACTACGGTAGCGAACCGAGAAACAATCAGGTTGCGTAACTGATCACTGATTTCCTCTAGGGTAAAATGACCATCGGTACCGACGATTTCCCGAATGAAACGGTTGGCATCTTGAATGCGAATCACATAACTACCAAAGGCCCGGATTCTGACAGCGCCGAATTCTGTATCACGCATCATCAGCGAATTTTTGGTCCCCCATTTCAGATCGGTAAAGCGCCGGGTATTGCAAAAGTAAACTTCTGCTTTGAATGGACTATTGAAACCATGATCCCAGTGTCGCAAGGTGGTCAGCACCGGCAGGTTTTTGGTTTCTAGTTCGTATAGACCCGGCGTCAAGGTGTCAGCCACTTGGCCTTCGTTGACGAAAACGGCAATCTGACCTTCGCGTACGGTCAGCTTCGCGCCGTATTTAATCTCATTGCCATAACGTTCAAAACGATAGACAAGGGTATTATTGCTGTCATCAAGCCATTCAATGACATCAATAAATTGACTGAAAATTTTTCCCCATAAGCCCATGACTTAGTTCTGACTCGCTGTGTTGGTTTGCTCGGGTTGGTTTGCTTGTGAGCTAGCGGCTGACAAGGCGCCACGCAATTCGGTCTCTAAGGTTTCCAGTTGTTGTTCGGCATTGGCGCGGGCACGCTTTCCTTCATCGGCGATTTTTAGGCTGTCTTGGATGGTTTCGATGAGCGTCTGGTTGGCTTTTTTGATGACTTCAATATCGAATACCCCGCGCTCCAATTGTTTGCGGACTTCGGTATTGGCGGTTCTTAGGTTTTCCGCGTTGGATTGCAATAATTCATTGGTTAAGTTGGTGGCATCTTTGACGGTTTGGGCCGCTTGGCCTGAGCGATAGATGGTAACCGCTTGGGCGAGTTGCTGGCGCCACAAAGGGACAGTATTTACTAAAGTGGAGTTGATTTTATTGACGAGTCCTTTGTCATTTTCTTGTACTAGACGAATACTTGGCAGGCTTTGCATGGCGACCTGACGGGTTAGACGTAAGTCGTGTACACGTCGTTCCAGGTCGTCACGGACACTGCGCAGGTCTCGTAATTCTTGCGCTTTGAGTAGATCTTCGCTTTGTGTGGCGGTTTGTTCCAGGGCGGGCAGAATTTGTTGGTCCAGTTGTTTTATTTTTTCGTCCCCGGCAGCAATATATAATTCTAGGTCGTGATAATACTGCAGATTAGCTTGGTACAGGCGGTCTAGTGAGGTGATGTCGGTGAGCAGTTGAGTTTTGTGGCGTTCCATCTTAATGGAGATACCATCGATTTGTTGGCGGACTTCTTCGTAGCCCTGCAAAAATTCAACCACCGGTTTGGTTTTGTTAAATAAACGGGCGAAGAAACCTGGTTTGCGATTGGGGTCGAGTTTGTCTACATCAAAGCCCCGTATGGCGGCGACCATACTGCTGAGAGATTTGCCGGCGGCCCCCATGTCTTTGTTACGTACCCCTTCTAACATGTTGTCGGAAATGGTGGTCAGTTGTTGTTGTGCTTTGGTACCAAAAAAGATAATTGAGTTACTGTCAGATAGGTTTATTTCGCCTATGTGCTGGGTGATTTTTTTTTTATCGCTTTTATCTGCACTATCGTAGGTGATCAGTTTATCTTCGAGTTCTGGTAAGGCGATGGTACTTGCATCTGACAGCGTTTGGGAGGTAGTCAACGATTCCGTTGGTGTTGAGGTGGGTTTGTTTGTCATATGATACCTTCTCGTTTCAGTTGTGCCTGCAATACTTCGATCTGCACATCTAGATCGAACACGTCATTTTTTAATAGTTTTTCTTGTTGTTCTTTAAACGTATGCTCAATGGAGTCCAACACACGTCGGAAGTTGTCTTCAAGTTGTTGGGAACCGGCTTTTTTGTGGGTACGCGCATAGCCTTCGGTCACTTGCTGGGTACTTTGTAAATAGACCACAAGAAATTTTCGGGCTCGGCGTAAATCTTTTGGATCTTCCTCGATAGCGCGTAGTACAGCCTGTGCTTGAGTGGTGATTCGGTTTAGTCGTAGACGTAATTCCCTATGACCAATTTTGGCCGCTGCGGTATCAATGCTTTCGATGGTCTTTTCGGCTTCTTCTAGCGCGTCGAGTACCTCTTTAGCGGTGACGCCGGCGATGGTTGATCCCATTTTATCTTGACGGGGATCGATACCATACAACAGATAATAGCCGAGAAATGTAGCGATACTGAATGCTAGACTATTTAGCAGGCTATAACCTACCCCGTTGAAGGCAGTCACACCGGTGGCAAAAGCAACGGTAATACCGGCAATGAGCTTATAGGGTATGCTGGGAGCACGGGCAATTTTGCGGCGATGGTATTCCTGCTCAATCCTGAAGCCTTTACGGGCAAACATGGCGCCTACGATAAAGAGAGCAAAACCGAAACTGTTAGCAAGTACCGCGCCCAGCGCGCCCTTACCTAATGATACCAGCACTGCAAATACCAGCGGTAAGGGCAGGATCAACAGGAGCAAGCCTTTAGGTTTGGTTTTTTGTCGTTGCTGTTGCTCGGGTTTATAACGTTTTGCGGTCATTTTTCAGGCTGGCATTTTTTTATGCAAAAGTTTCTATTTTGTTAAAAACCTCAGTTAACGTGATGGGCCAACTGAGGTTTTAGGTTGATTCGACGCAAGCCTTTTATCATCAATGATGATGTAAATATCCGCTAAATGACGCGGGCATGTACGAAGCTTTGCCAACAAATACCACCCACAACGGCGACCAGGATCAACCAGCCGATGAATTTTTTGTAGAAATTAGGCATGCTAAAGCTTAAGAGGTGCCGACTGCGCTGTGCAAATAAGTAACTACGTTGTTATCTAATCCTAAGCGGCTGGCGAGCTGTTGCATATAATCCCGTTCGGCGTCAGTATCTACTTCGATGGCAAGCAATGAGGCGGCATAGATTTGCGCGCCCACTTGTGGATTAGGCACTGCGTTGATGATACTGTCGGTGTCGATGGGTTTTTTCATTTCATCGATAACAAATTGTTGTTCTTCGGAGGTGATGTCGCCTTCTTGCAATTTGCCCAGGATGCGCTGCGTTTCTTGTTCATCAATATTGCCATCGGCTTTAGCGGCATTGATCATGGCTTTGAGGGTTAACATGGCCACATCTTGTACTTCTTGCTGCTCCTGGTCATTTTCGGGTTGTCTAAGCCCGGCCATTAACTGTGAGCTAGCGTCAGGTTGGGTGTTTGATCCCTTAGCACTGTAATTTTTATAGGCTTGCAGTGCTAATGAGCCCAGCATGGCGAGTGCGCCGCCGCCGAGAGCGCCTTTGACGGAACTGCTGCCGCCGCCGAATAAAGAGCCTGCCAGCGCGCCCAGCGCCCCGGCGCCAGCGGTACCCATGCCGCCAGTATTGCTCTGTTTATTGCCGAACATGGAACCTGCGATATTACCCAAGGAGCCCAACAAACCACCGCCTCCGCCACTGCTGCCTGTGACACTACTCAGCATTTGGCCAAGGATTCCGTTTTGGCCTCCGACGCCTTTATCGCCTAAAGAATGTTCGAGTCGACGTCCGCTCGATTGGCTCATGCCGCTGTTCATCAATGTCCCTAATAGATCTTTTGCATTAAACATATGATACTCCTGATTTTTGTAGTGGTTGCCGGTTAAAATTTTAGGAAGGAAAACCGGCCGTCTTTGAAAGATTCACAATGGAAAGTATCGTATCCACCGTTTGCAGTCAAATTAACCATGCGTTGGCCTTCTAAATTTTAACAGAACTCAACAATGAGTAGCGTAAAAAAGCATTTTTTGGTTGATTATTGCCCAAAATGGTTTAACATTCTGCGTTTTCGAAATCCATGATAACCCTCCGAGCATGAGTGGCTAGCCAATTGGTCCAGGAATGCTAAATTTACACATATCCATACCTTAAATTTCTATACTTAAACAACAAGGAGAAAGTGATGACTCAGTTAAAAGGAACCCACCTTACTGTCAGGTTTAGTCGGGTTGTTGACGGTGATACGATCAGGGTTTTCTTACCGGGCAGCGAGACGGATGAATCTCTGCGCATCCTGGCACTTGATGCGGAAGAGTCTTATGCCGGTGGTAGCAAGCCCGTTACTCCGTGGGGCAAAAAAGCGAAAGAATTTGCTCTGGCATTTTTTGCCGATGCGAGTGAAGTTATTATCGAGTTTCTCGGCAATGAGCCCATTGAGGTGTGTATCGAAAAATACCGAGGCAATTATGGTCGATTACTGGTATTTGTGCATCACAATGGAATCGATTACCAGGAATATACCATACGCAACGGTTTTAGCCCTTATTTTATGAAATATGGCAATGCGGTGTTTAATGATCACCATCGTCGTTATACGCAGGCGGAGCAGCAGGCACAACAGAAAAATATTGGTGTATGGGATCAGCTTTCGGTAAATCAAACAGAGCGGCGTAATTATGCGGCATTAACCACGTGGTGGAAATTGCGAGCCCGGATCATTGATGAATATCGTGCACTTAAGGTGGTTGTTCCCACGTTGTTGAATACTCGTCTCGATTATCAGGCGATTGTGCAGAAAGCGCAAAACAATCAGACAGTGACCATTTTTACTGAGTTAAGGGGTATTCGTCGTATCACGGGTGAACATGGCTTAATTAGTTGTGGGAGTGATGATCGTCCTTTTAGTCTTTTTATTCCGATGATGAATGCTAATGCCGGCCAGGAGATTATTCAGCTACTCATGAATCGCTACATCAGTGATGGAGAGAACTATGCTCGTCGTAGTTATGCGTATGTGACTGGCGAACTCAGCTTGTTTGGTTCTCGGCCACAAATGGTGTTGACTTCTGCCTTACAAATTAGCGATGATCTTGCTTCGCGGGGGAGTGACACAAAAAATAAACTACAGATCAGTGTGTTGTTGCCAGACCCTAAAAAACGCGATGTGAACAAGGAAACCGTTAGCATTAAAAATCTGGGCGCCAATGATGTCTCCATTGAAGGTTGGCAACTTCAGGATCTTGCCGGTCATATTGTTATACTGTCCGGTCGTATCCGTGCTAACAGCCAGCGTAAGATTGTGTTGCTTGCTCATCAGCTGATCCTTAATAACACGGGTGATGAGTTATTTTTGTTTAATAGTGAAGGTGAGTTACAGAGTCATGTGACATATACCGAGAAAGAGGTGCGACCTGGGATAGAAATATCATTTGAAAGCTAGCATGCGTTGTCACATTTTTTATGTGACAAGGTTGCGCTAACGGATTGGCTTACATGGTCTTGAATAATGATTGGCACCTCTTATTTTACGACCATGCTAAGCTGAATGAAATACACCCGTGCTGAACTATTTTTAGGCATTGTTAACACTCATTTTTTTCCTCATGTGGGCTAAAAAAAACTTCTATAGTGGGCGGTTAACGGATTTTTTAACGCACGGATAGATCGGCGCTCAAGCTTGTTCAACGCTCAAAAATGATTAGCTATAGCCCGCTGAAATCTGTTACTCTGAGGCTGGTAAATCATTTTCGTTCGATGGATTGATGCTTGACTGTCAGCGAACTGAAATTTTGTCCAAGGTATTTATTAATCATATTTTTAAGGAGAGAAATGTGTGGAATGCTAAAGCAATATTTTTAGCTTCAATCGCGGTGTTTAGCATGAACTGCTTCGTTGTCAATGCCCAAGATTTTCGCTTGGGAAAAGATATTTATCCAACCCCCGGTCCGCTGCCGTATCCAATACCATCATCAACAAAAGAGTCCTACTATGTGGTTAAACCGGATTTGCGAAAATGTGTTTTTCCGATTTGTGGTGGTTGGTTTGTTAAGCAAGTTAATCGAAACTTGACCCAATGTCTAGACGGAAGTCGCCAACCATGGTGTTATGTTGCCACCGAGCGGTTGATGATTCCCAAGTTATCCAATGAGCAAAAATACCAGCTACGTCAAGCAATGAGTGAATCTAATGCCTTGTTGCAAGGCCGTTTGTTGAATAATGATCAATATGGTACGTTGGTAGTGAGCAGTGCCTGGGTTAGCGCCACCGATGAAGTCCCTCATGGTGTGTTTGTTAATCTCGGTCACAACGGAATTAATTGTATTACCGCGCCTTGTCCAAGTTTTGATGGCGAGATACTCAATAAAAATAAGGTTAAAAGCTTGGCTGGCTATGACCTCGACGAGGTAGCAGCCACCAGTGAGCAGCGTATGCTTGCTGAAGAGGCGGTTTTCAGTGATGAAGGTTTGCCCATTGCTGGCCATTTTTTTGAGATCACCGGGCCGTCGGGTTCTGCGCAAGGGATTGTGGCTGATCAGTTTTATCTGAAAGTGGCAGGAGAAAAGCTGAGTTATTGCCGAGCCACGGGTTGCTCAGGGCAAATTTGTGGGGATGAGGGTATGGTGAGCACCTGCGAATGGCGTCCAGAATATGCGTGTTATAAAACCGCGACTTGCTCAGTGCAGGGTGATGGGGAATGTGGTTGGATCATGGATGATCAGCTACGAAGTTGTTTGGCAAAGAGCAAATTAAATCAATCTTTGGGAATAAGATAGCCCATTCCTAAGCGGTATGCTATCGTGAATTGGGTCGTATTCGGCCCAATTCCAATTCTACAAGTCTCCTAGGCTCATAGGATGGCTCCTCTTCCTTATTCATTGCCTCAGAGTATCACGATGAAAAACATTGTTACCATTTCCGGTACCAGCCGGCCAAATAATTTTACTTTTAAGGCGTTGAGCGTCGTCAATGATGAGTTACGCCAACAGGATATTGAACCGACTGTGTTTGATGCTAGAGAATTGAGTTTGCCATTTCCTGGTGGCGCGGTAAGTGATGATAGTGAGCGATTAATCCATGCTGTTAAAGATGCATCCGGGGTGGTGATTGCCAGCCCGGAATATCATGGGACGTTTGCGGCCATGACAAAATTGATTATTGAAAATATGGGTTTTCCTTCAGCGTTATCCGGCAAGCCGGTTGCCTTAGTCGGGGTTGCCGCTGGGCGTATTGGCGCGATTAAAACCCTTGAGCAATTGAAAGGGGTTTGCTCACATACGGGGGCGATTGTGATTCCAGGGGCGGTGTCCATTGCGGGTGTACAACAAATATTTGATGACAATGACCAATGTACCGATGCTGCCAGCGAAAAAGCCTTACGCGGTGTTGCCCGATCATTAATCCATTTTTTGCAAGAGTATGTTTGTCCAAAATATGCACTGGAAGATATGATTCGCGATGAGACGGCAGCCCCATGGACGAGCAATGTTTAAATCTAATTTGAGGTTGCAATATGTACCTGGCTATCGCCATAGTGATGTTAGTGTTGAGTGTTATCATTTGTCATGTTGTGGCAAAGAAACGAGATAAAAATCCGGTGTTTTGGGCGCGTTGTTCGGCCCTTTGGCTATTCCCTTTGTGTTTTTTCCGAAAAAAACGCACAGCGCTTGAATGATAACGGAAGAGGGCGATCGGTACTTGATGTTAGTATAATAAACCCTTTACCAAACTCCATGTCAACGGGATGCATCGGCTGTTAGTTAAGGAATCATGACATGTCTGAGTTAATACTGATTATTGGAAATAAAAATTATTCATCTTGGTCGCTAAGACCCTGGATCTTCATGAAACATTTCCAACTGGAATTTACAGAAAAATGGATGGCCTTGTTTACCGAGACCACCGATGCGCAATTAGCGTCTTATTTCTCCAACGACAAGGTTCCCATCTTAATGGATGATAGCTTACAAGTGTGGGATACGTTAGCTATTTTAGAATACCTTTCTGAAAACTATTTAACGGGTCAAGGTTGGCCCGCTGAGAAAAATGCCAGAGCCTTCGCTCGATCGGTGAGTGCCGAAATGCACTCCAGTTTCACCGATCTAAGAAATGAATTACCCATGAATTGCCGCCAGAAATTCTGTAATTTTAAATTATCCGCAAGCGTGCAAAACGATATTCAACGTATCAAGGACATTTGGCAAAAATGTAAAACGGAATATGGTTCTGGTGGCGATTGGTTATTCGGTGAATATAGCATTGCCGATGCCATGTTTGCCCCTGTTGTTCTTCGTTTCGATGGTTACGATGTGCCGCTGAATGCCATGGAAAAGGCTTATGTGGAATGCGTTATCCAACACCCGAATATGCAGCAGTGGATTGTGGCGGGCAAACAAGAAAAAGAAATCATCGAAATGAACGAGGTTACGGTTTAGGCGTGTCGGAATCATATCTACCGGATCTATACACCGTGATTTTAACCAATAAAAGAACACAAGCCCAGATGGATTATGTGCCGACCCAGACGAAGAATGGGAATCAATTTTATTGGCTGGGCACGATTTTCGCGCACAACTTAACACGCGAATTGCAAATGAGAACACAACCCAAAGAACGAACCACCACACCTAAGCGTGCGGCTCTCTGGGCATTTGGAAAAATGGGTACGCTTCGCAAGAAAATGATTCAACGCGTTGGTCGAATCAAAAAACCCGGTGGCGTTATCACTCTAACCATGGGTGGTAATCAAACCGTAAAATATCTGATCAGCATATTTTTAACTCGACTGGAGGCGACGGCGTAGTTAATTTTCTTTCGCTGAATTTTGAAACGCTAGGGTTAACATAAATTGAGACTTTAGCGTTTACTGTAAGCTTCGTCATGAGATATTGGATGAAAGGAAAAAGCACATAACTTGATAGTAGTGAGATACGTTAATTACTCAATATTGGAATCACCCTAGAAAAATTAACTTTGAAAATTGAAATATTTAACCGCAAGATAAATATCGAGACATTTCAAGATGATTAATATTTGCTCATGCATTATTGTTGCGGCTAAAGGGTCTGTGAAAATCGGTGTTAAATAGATATTGATACTATGCTTCAGTGAGCTACCCGGTAATTTTGTGTTTGCTTGATAAGCCTTTGGGTTAAATGAAGCCTGAGTTCCCGATATAATACAATCTTTATGTCGGAAAGTGCATGAAAAATTGACATAGTGGGCATATGAGTGCTAGTTTTCGATATAAGAGATTCGTAATATCGAAAACTAAGCGGAATTTTGACATAAGAAATGAATATTGATGATTATCAAGCGGGTCATCACCAGCAACAGTGCGAATATAAGAGTTTTACGCCAACCTCTATTAATTATGCTTGGATCATTTCTGATGGGGATATTCTGCGTTTGTTGAGTGATGCAGACAGGGTGTTAGGTGAGCTGAATGGTTTAGTCATGGTGTGGTTAAAATAGTCGATAAAGTTGAGTACTCTCCCGCTCTAACGCTTGCATGCCTGACTTTTCATCATTAAGGGTGTTATTCGATTTGTCTGATGAATTAAAGGCGGCGTATGATTGTCGAGAAGCTTTGTTTGAGATATTTGAGCAACCCCTTTCTATTGAATGTTAAGAGATGTCAGTTCGCGCACAGATGTGATGGTGATACAACCACGCGTGGTTTTTATCAAACCCAGCTTTTCAAATTGCTTAAGCCGTCGCGAAATCACCTCTCGGGCAGTGCCCAAATGTGAGGCGATATCCTGATGACTGATCCTGACGGTACTCTCTGTGTCTGCTCTCCGAATAAGAAAACTCGCCAAATGCTGCTCTAAATCACATGATGTGGTTTCTTCCAACATTGACATCAAATCAAATACTCTTGTGGATATACCCGCAGCGTTTGAGATTTAGGTATTGAGTGCGAGACATATTTTTGTCCTGACTAGGCGAAACGACGAGTAATATCGAGATTATTGCGAGGAGTTCCAACACAGTCAGGGTGAAAATAGGGCCGTAATAAAGCCTAAATCTCAAACGCCACGGGTATATAGTACATTAAACACAAAATCACGAATGGCACCCTCTATT
>CAYUAI010000071.1:0-20297 GCA_964442745.1 uncultured Chromatiales bacterium | reverse complement strand
TGGGATTGAATGACTGATGAGCGGCGGCGTTTTTACGTTGATGATATGGTTTGTTAATGCGTTGATGAGGCGGTTGTTTTTTCTGTATATGTTGGTTTTTTCTAGGAAACGGTGTAAGATATATCGCTCTTTATGCGTTGAGTGTTTAGCATACAACGCTCAAACAATATGTTAAGATATGAACAATGTAACAAAGTTTGGGTGGCTAATCTCTGTTGTTTGGGTGAGTTTAAAATAATAATAATTTCATGCTTGCGCCACTTAATTTTAACCCCCCCAAAATTGATAACCAAATATTAACAGGCAATGTAGTTTTAGCAAGTTATCGCACATGATGCGTGTTTCATAAGCGATTTGCTTGAATAGCAAATAGATATTTAGTGGTTTGAAAAGCCATCATGAAAGAGAGCTCCAGTATATATTTTATCCCTTGGGGGATGTGGTTACGATGAAGAGTCTAGGCGTACGTCTTGCCGTTGTTATTTCAAGTATTTTAACCTGTTTAGTTCTTGTTGTCGGATTTTGGCTAGAACGCCAGTTAACCTCAGTGATTCATCAGCAAGGCGTAGAGCAGGCTGAGGTGCATGCGAAAACCATTTTAGGCAGTTTAAAAACCTTAATGCTTAATGGTAACGGTCCATTAGCACGTGAATGGCTTGATCGGCTTGACGATGTTGCGGGTATTGATAATGTTGAAGTGGTGAGGCGCAATGGCCAGCCCGCCTTTACTGATTTAAGTACAGTCAATGCGGTGAATGATTTTTTAGGGCATAATCGGTTCACTCGCACCACACAAGTGACTCCCCCTTCTTTTAAACCCATTTCTCCCGAATTGTTGAATACGGTGCTAACGGGTAAAATTGCGTTTGATTTAACTGACCCAACGCATATTACGGTGGCAATGCCTATTCAGGCCGATGTCGAATGCTTAACTTGTCACGGTTATGATCCATCGAATTTACGTGGCGTATTGCAATTATCACTGTTGAACGAATCAACACAACTTCGGATTGAAGCCATGCGTTCTTGGCTCGTGAGTGGTTCTGCATTGCTTGTGCTAACGTTAGGTTTGGCGTTGTGGGGTTCGATTCGGCAAGATGTGCTGAGGCCGATTGCCGCATTAAGGGATGCGATTAAGCGGGTAGGAAAAGGCGACCGTGTTACCCAATTGCCGGTGGTGCGCAAAGATGAGTTGGGTGAGTTGACCGAAGCATTTAACCAGATGCAATCTGAATTGCTGGCGGGTGAGATTCGCATTCGAGCGGTCATGGATAATGTGCTTGATGCGATCATCATTATGACAGATGAAGGCATTATTGAGCATGTAAATCCGGCGGTACAAAAAATATTTGGTTATCCTTCCAGTGAATTAATTGGTGAAAACGTAACAAAGCTAGCACCCCGTTCAAAGGAGGGTCGTGCTGAATCAATATTAGGCGATCAGGATAGTGGGTTTCGCGCTCGAGTGTTGGGCGTGGCACGGGAGATCTTAGGGCGCCGTAATAGTGGTTCCAGATTTCCAATGGATGTGGCGATTAGTGAAATGAAGCTGGCTAATCAACAATATTTTATCGCCATTATCCGAGATATTACTAGCCGTAAAGCGCAAACGGCAGCGTTGCGATACCAGGCTTTGCATGATAGTTTGACGGACTTACCCAATCGCTTATTATTGTTTGATCGAATACAGCAAGCGTTACGTTCTGCGCAGCGCAGTGACCATTCCATGTCTTTAATTTTAATGGATTTGGATCGTTTTAAAGAGGTCAATGATACCTTGGGCCACCATGTCGGGGATAAGTTGCTACAGCAAGTGGCTCAAAAACTGCGATTGGTGTTACGTGAGTCGGATACGGTGGCTCGTTTAGGCGGTGATGAATTCGCGGTTGTTTTACCGGAAGCCGATATGAATCAAGCGATCTTTACTGCCAGAAAAATTATCAATACCGTGGAACGTCCCTTATTAGTTGAAGGGCAAAATCTGAGTGTTGGTGTGAGTCTTGGTATTGCGCTGTTTCCTCAACATGGAGGAAATTCGGTGGTGTTGTTACAGCGAGCGGATGTGGCGATGTATATTGCTAAACGCAGTGGGTGCGGATATGCGATTTATGATCCAGACCAAGATCAGCACAGCGTGCGGCAACTATCGATTGCGAGTGAACTTCGGCAAGCCATCGAAAATAATGAACTGATTTTACATTATCAACCGAAAATTGATTTAAAAACACGACAACTTAATGGACTGGAAGCACTGGTGCGGTGGCAACATCCGACCCATGGGCTTTTGCCCCCTGATGAGTTTATTCCGCTGGCTGAACAAACGGGATTGATTCGGCTATTAACGACCTGGGTGTTGAAAAACGTATTAGATGATTATGAGCAATATCATTTTGATCGAAGCAACATCAGAGTGGCTATTAATTTATCGGTCCGTAATTTAGCGGATCAAGATTTTGCTGATGAGGTGGCTAAAATTATTAAATCACAGTTAATTCCTTCCAGTGCGCTTAAATTTGAAATTACTGAAACCGCATTGATGGAAGATCCAATGAAGGCGATTGATGCGCTTGATCAATTTAATACCATGGGATTTCGCTTGTCGATTGATGATTTTGGGACGGGTTATTCTTCACTCGCGTATTTAAAACGATTGCCGGTGCACGAGTTGAAAATTGATAAAGCCTTTTGTTTATCTTTAATTTCGGATAAAAATAGTGTCGTGATTGTCCGTTCAACCATTGATTTAGCGCACAAACTCGGTTTAGGTGTGGTGGCTGAAGGTGTTGAATCCGCTGAAGTCTTGGATCTTTTAGCCACACTCGGTTGTGACACGGCGCAAGGTTTTTATGTGTGTCGGCCGATGCCGATTAAGCAAGTGAAGCACTGGTTAGAAAATAAGAAGGCCCAACCACTTGGGCACGTGGTACAAGAGACGGGAGTATAGATCCTGCCGTGAATTATCAATCGAGGGCGAAACCGGTCAATAATGATGGGTTAAAATTTAGGCAGGCTGCCCAAGGGTGAAAGTTGTGCGGGCCGGTAGACATCTATTTTTCTAAAATATTGGTCAACCACATAAACTCTGCCTTGTTCATCGACATCAATCCCGGCGGGTAGCATGTATTTTGCCGGTCCACCGGAGGTGGATCGGGCACCGGCAAACAATAACAGTGTGCCTTGTGCATTAAAGACCTGGAAGTTCCCAAAGGCTGTGTCAACGACATAAATATTGCTATCGCTATCAGTAGCAATGCCTTTGGGCCGGGAAAAATTCCCGCTCTTTCGTCCCACGCTGCCAAAGCTGTGGGAGAAACGATAGTCATCGGTGTTGAAAGCTTGTACCCGAAAATTGCCACTATCCACGACATATAATTTGCCGTTAGGGGCCATCGCCGCTTGGAGGGGTAAATTTAATTGGCCTGGGGCGGTGCCACGTTCGCCAATGATATGTTTAACCTGGCCTGTTTTGGCATCGAGTACTAGGATGCGATGTTGTTCGGAATCCAGTCCGCCGGTATCCACCACAAAAATAGTTTGTCCGTTGCGACTGACGGTAACGCCACTCGGACGAATAAACATCGCTTCATTGCCTAAGCGGCGCAAGTAATTGCCGTCAAGATCAAACACGACAATGCGTTTAGCGGTAATGTCGGCGACAAAGATTTCATCTAACGAAGAAATATCAATTCCCAAGGGCTTGAGTACGCTGCCATCGCCTTCGATCCCAAAAATATTAAAGGCTTGGTTCGTTATATCAAACATTAAAATGGCCCGTTGTTGGGTATCGGTGACATAGACGCGGCCATTTTTGACTGCCACGCCGTAGGGTTTGGCCAATCCTAAGGGGTCGTCAATGACGCCGGTGGCGATTTTTTTAATTTTATCGGCGAATGTGGTTTCTTGCACATCTTTACTGCTTCTGAGGGTGCCTTCATAAATGAGTTTAGGCTTTTCCGGAGGCGGTGGGAAAGCGGGATTAATGCGGTGAGTGATTGGTTGTTGGGCACAGCCTATGGAGGCGATCGCCAAGATAGCTAAGCCATAGGGCTTGAATTTAAAGGAGAGACGCATAAATTGATAATGACAGTGGAATCAATGTAAGTGGTGCTTTATTTAGTATGGCATGTTTGGCAGAGCAGATCTGAATTGACACGCAGGAAAAGATCTTTCTCCGGGTCGTGTACGTTATGGCAGCTGGCACATTCGACGCGACCTTCGTATAGTTTTACGCCATTACTGAACCCCTCAGGCGTGTGAGGCAAGCGAAAGTCGGGATCAACGCGCAGTAAACCAGCATAACGCATGGAGATCGGATGGTCGTTGCGCAAATCGGTGCCGAGGTGCTTGATGGCGATGCTGTGAGCGACTCGGCCATTGTGACATTTGCCACAACTAATCGTGTTGTCGGCGCCATTGAGTCTCATGTGCAGTGCTTTGTCTTCTTCGTAATTGAAAGTATCCGGTTTAAATACTATCATATCGACCGCCATGGTGCCATCGTGACACGATAGGCAAAGCAGGCTAATGGGGCTCGGTGTCCGTGTCTTGGAATCTAAATACTGGCTTTGATAAAGTTGGAAGGCGTCCGTGGCCGGCTGATAACGATTCCAACCTTGGACACTGCCTGTGGGGCCATAATCGGTTTCTGATTGCTCCGGCGGGATATGGCAGTAAACGCATGGATTACCAAAGTCGGAAAAGGCAACAGAGGGCATGGCGACAACACCAGCGCGCTTGTTTAAGCCAGTAAAATCGTGCTTGGAGCCTAAAATCGTATCGTTGGTGCCTTGAGCAGGGTCACCAATGATGGCTTCGGCATAACTGATTTTGTGCGATAATCCGCAAAAAATTCCCAAATTGATAACAAGATACCATCGCAATATCGTTTTAAATGTAGTAAACACAAAAAAATCCATGAAAAATTTTCAACGTTTTCTGGTTACCCGTTGATGGCTCAATACCCTCGGCTTCGAGTTTGGCTAACGGGCTTATTGACTCAAGGGGTCTAGAGTAGCGCAAAAGTGTTTTTTACGCCACAATTAGTAAAATGTTGCTTTTTCTTGGTGGTGAGTGGCTAGTTAGGCTCGATGTAAAGCACGCTCATACTTAAAATTATACAGCCTCTTTTTAGATGAAAGTTTATTTGTTTACCGCGTAACTATTCGGGTCAATTTTGAAAATTTATTTTGTGGTCACTTTGCTAACCTTAATAGGCATTATTAGTGCCTCATCCATGGTGTATGCTGTCGCGCCTGAGCCGCTATATCGAAAATATTGTAAGGTGTGTCATGGCGATCGTGGTGACGGGATGGCAAGTGGCGGTGCCAACCTTCAACCCCCGCCGACTTCTTTTCGATCTTTTACCGAGCAGAATGCGCCCAGTCGAGAAAGCATGATTGAAAGCGTGGTGATGGGACGGCCAGGCACGACCATGGTTGGTTATGCGCGGCGTTTGTCCAGCGAGCAGATTGCGCTGTTGGTGGATTATATTCGTGAAACTTTTATGGCCGGTGTCGATCTACCGGCGAATAATCGGTTGGCTCAAGCACCGTCAAGATTTGATTTACAGCGTGGCCAGCAACTTTATGTAAAAAACTGTGCCGCCTGTCATGGTGATCGAGGGAATACCGCAGTTTGGGCAAAAAATGGTCTAAAACCAGCGCCGCGTGATTTCACTTCACAGCAAGCTAGAGCCGAGCTTAGCTTTGAGCGAATGATTGCATCAGTGACCGATGGACGGGCTGGGACGGCGATGATGTCGTTCAAAAAGCGATTGACTACGAGTGATATCGAGCATGTTGTGAGCTACATTCGGCAAGTTTTTATGGGGTTGGAGGACCGGCAAGCGAAGACGATGTCGCCATTGGAAGCTCAGTTAGAGGGCGATGTATCGAGTGATGATTTTCATCGACTGAGTGACCCTGGTGTTGTCGAGCCTTTAGGGCAGCATGGGGTTGTGGATATGAGCCAGCCTTTTCCTCTAGGGTTAGCGGGTGATCAAGCTTTAGGGAAAGATTTTTTTATGAATAATTGCGCCGTTTGTCATGGTAAGTTGGGGCAAGGCAATGGACCTCGTGCGCACTTTAATGATCCTCAGCCAAGAAACTTTACTAGCGCCGCCGCCCGTCAATTTTTTAATCGGCCTCGGTTATTTGAGGCAATCTCGCATGGAAAGGTGGGTACGGTGATGCCAGCTTGGGCTACCGTATTAGATTCACAGACCATTGCTAATGTGGCTGAGTTTGTTTTTCAGGCGTTTATTTTAGATCAATCGTCGGCGTCTCATTCCAATAAAAAAAAAGGAGTGACTCGTCACTTTAATGACGATGAGACGGTGTTGGCGCAAGGGAAGCGCATCTATGAGTATCGCTGTTATTTTTGCCATGGTTATGCGGGTGATGCCAAAACACTGGCCAGTTCATTTATTGATCCGCCTGCCCGTGCATTTACTGGCGCTGACTCATCGCGTTGGAGGAAACAGCAAATGATCACTGCGGTGCAGCAAGGACGGAAAAATACCGCCATGCAGCCGTTTGTTCGTATTTTATCGGCGCAAGAAATTGAAGCGGTGGTGGATTATATATATAGCGCTTTTATACGCGATGGTGTCTCTCAAAAAAAAACACGCTATCATAGCGTGGCAAATGGTTGGGATAATCATGAACGATATGTATTTGCCTATCCGTTTGCCACCGGTGAGTTATCTTTAACCCTGCCCTGGGAACAATTAAATGAGCAGCAACAAATGGGCAAACAATTGTATGTCACTTCATGCATTTCTTGCCATGATCGTGGCAAATCAAACGAGGAAAACGATGGCGCCATTTGGCGTTCTGAAAGCCTGTCTTATCCGCGCAATGGCTATTCACATCAATCTCCATCACTGGATTCGATGAGTTCAGCCACCCCATTTAAGATCCATGATCGCCCTAAAATAGAAAATTCGGTCGATGAAATAATGTCGTTGGGTGCGCATATTTTCCGTGAAAATTGTGCATTTTGCCACGCGGATGATGGAACGGGTCGGCATTGGATTGGTAGTTTTATTTTGCCACCTCCTGCCGATTTTACGGCAATTCATTGGCTGAAGGATAAGTCAATACCCGTATTAAAAAAATTGATTGCAGATGGAGTTGAGGGGTCTGCCATGCCGGCCTGGAAAACAGTCCTCAAAGAACCAGAGATTCATGCGGTCGCTCAATATATATTTCAAACGTTTAATGCTTCACCGCAATCCACCTCCCATCATCACTGATACTATTCGTGGTGTTCTGTGAATGAGGTTGTTTGCATGTTCTCCTGCGGCTTTATTCTGAGTTAGGTTATGGTATTATTCAATGGGTGGTGTAATACCAATCAAAAAAGACGCCATTAGCTGTTTTATGGGGGCATGGGGGGTGACAAAATATGAAAATACGCACGCGATTGCTAGTGACGTTTTGCTTTTATGCGATGCTGGTACAAGCCAGTGTTTTCGCTAGTATTGATGACAAGCCTTTTGCTGAAAGAAGAGTTGTTTTGCAAATCAGCGATCCCAATCCTTTCAAACAAACGTTAGTGCTCAATGTCGCTAATAATTTAATGCAGCATTATGGACCCGATCAGGTTGATGTAGAAATTGTTGCATTTGGGCCGGGGTTACGGTTGTTATTTGAAGATAATACCAATGCAGGTCGTGTTGCTGGGTTAAGTGAAAATGGTGTTCGTTTTAGCGCTTGCCGTAATACGTTGAAAAATGTAACTAAGCAATTCAATTAGGTTATGAGCCGACGTTACATGTTAACGCGAAGCCGGTGACCGCCGGGGTTGTACGAATCATTGATCTCATTAGCCAGGGATTTACCTTGATAAAGTCTTAAAAAATAGCTGTAAATTAGCGATGCTTTTTTGATCACCGGTGCTGCTGTTGCTATTATTGTCTGAATTGGGCTTAGGCAGTTGATTGAAATACGTGACCTGTGAGCAAATATTTTATTTTAAAATGGTATATTTTCACCAGCAAGTTTCTTACTATCCTTCCATCGTTTTTTAGCCGTCTCCTGAGTTGCTTGTAGCTGTCGTCATATCAAGCGTTTCCCATTTTTGTGTGATTAGCGGACGTTCTTTTCTATTTGGGTAAATAATGAATCGAGATCAATAAATTAATTTAATCAAATCATTTGTAAAAAAATTGAACGATGCATTAACCTAAAAAACAGCCGTTGTTTTCGATGCAGAGCGCTGGATATTGATTTAGGTCAGGAGCTTGGGCGGAGCGTCGAGGTGTTCGAGGTGAGTGTGAATTAGCGAAGGATTGGTGGGTAGATTTTCAGCGTACTCGTCAATAGAGGGTGATCATCGAGTGCCAATTTTAGAAGGGAGGGATACTTAAGTGAGATGTCTGTTGGGGAAAGTGAGTGCGGCGATTGTTTGTTTCATTATCGTTATGGTTATAAGTTTACCTGTTTATGCGGCGAACTGGTTAATGCTGCAGGGGACGGAGCCAGGTGCAGCGACAGATCGGGCTAAGGTGTGGGGGTTTATACAGCCAATGGTTCAACTGACCAAAGGCACGGAGGTGAAAGCGGGAGGGAAAATGGGAGAACCGGCCGCGTTTAATATGGCAGGCCCTGACTTGAAAAGCCGCGCTTCGTTTAATATTCGTCGGGCTCGTCTTGGTGTGCGTGGTACAGGTTTTCCGTTAGATCCAAAAACTAACTATTTTATTTTAGCCGAGTTTGGTAATAATGGTGTGACTAATTATGAGGGGATAGTTGCTCGGATGACTGATGCGAGTGTTACGCTAAGTTATGTTAAAGGAGCGCGAGTGCGTATCGGGCTTTTTAAAACACCCGGTGCGGAAGAGGGTTTGCAAGCGATTCATGTTTTTGACTATATAAATTTTAGCAATGTGACCAATTTCCTTTTATTGGAGCGTTTTGTTAAGGCCGATGGCACGGGCAAGGGTACGGGTAAGAGTGCTGGGCCGGTTGGTGCTTTTCGAGATATTGGGGTCCAAGTTTTCGATACCTTTAAGCTTAGTCCAAAAGGGGAATTATCTTATGCCTTTATGGTTGGCAATGGTAATGGTATTGCGGGAACCGACAATAATGGCGCGAAAGATCTTTATCAATATGTAGCTTATGAACATGTTTTGGGTGGCAAAGGGGCGCGTCGTCAGGGGATAAAAGGTTTTTTATGGGCAACTCAAGGAAAGCGTACTTTTGGTAATGTTCAATATGACCGGGATCGTGCCGGTCTAGGCGTGACTTTTAGGAGGCAACAATATCGAGTCGCCTTTGAATATATCACGGCCGATGGTATGATTTTTAATGGAAGGTCAGGCGCCTGTTCGACTTGCCCATTGTCTATGTTGCCGAAAGATAAAGGTCGCGGCTGGTATTTGCATTTAGGGTATCAAATGGCACCTAAACTTGAGTTGGATTTACGTTATGATACGGTGGATAGGAGTACGGATAGTGATTTAACGACGGCGAAAAATTCTAATCGATCCTTTACTACAACGACGCTAGGTGCGCAGTGGTTTTTTAATAAAAAAACCCGTGCGGTGCTAAATTATGAGATTCGTTCGGCAGAGGCGCCTGATGTATCAACGGGCTCCCCCCCTGAACAAATTGTCGAGGGCATTGATAATCGTATTTCTCTTCAATTATTGCATATTTTCTAATCATGATAAGCGATGAAATACTCTAAAGACCCTGATGTTTTATTTGGGTTTTTCTAACCGACATTGGGCAGTCTAGCCGCTGAAAATCATAAAGAAGATTGATTTTACTGGGGTTTTTATGAAGGAGATCATGCTTATTGTATGGCCGACTGAAGAAAACTTCTGTGCAATTGACGATCAAGCGAGATCATAATGATAGGCTGGCCAATGTCGATGCTAAGGGCAATATAACGCTATGATTCAAAAAATAAAGGTTTCCATCGTCGGCGGTACTGGCTATACCGGCGTTGAATTGTTACGCCTCTTAGTCGCCCATCCTTATGTCGATATTTTGTCCATTACCTCGCGATCGGAAGTCGGTATTTCGGTGCCTGAGTTGTACCCTAATTTACGAGGTGTGCTTGATATAAAATTTTCAACGCCCTCGATCGATCAGTTAGCCGAAAGTGATTTAGTATTTTTTGCGACGCCCAATGGGGTTGCCATGAAAATGGTGCCTAATTTATTGGCTAGAGGCGTTAAAGTTATTGATTTGGCAGCAGATTTTCGATTAAAAGATGCGCAGCAGTGGCAGCAGTGGTATGGGGAAGCACATGCCTGTCCTGAATTACTTGGTGAGGCCGTTTATGGATTGTCCGAAATCAATCGTGATGCTATTCGTAATGCTCAATTAGTTGCCAATCCAGGATGTTATCCAACGGCCGTACAATTAGGTTTTTTGCCTTTGCTTGAAGCCAATCACATTGATACCCAAGGTCTGATCGCCGATGTCAAGTCTGGTGTGAGCGGGGCAGGTCGTAAGGCGGATCTCGGCGTGTTGCTATGTGAAACCAGTGAAAACTTCAAAGCCTATGGTGTGTCAGGTCATCGCCATTTGCCAGAAATTCGGCAAGGACTACACGGGATGAGCCATGGCAGAGATAATCTATCGCTTACCTTTGTTCCCCATCTTACGCCGATGATACGCGGTATCCATGCGACTTTATATGCACGACTTTTACAGGCTGATGTTGATTTACAAGCTTTGTTTACTAATCGCTATGCCAAAGAATTTTTTGTGGATGTTTTGCCGCCCGGTGTGCATCCCGAAACGCGCAGTGTCAAAGGCGCTAATCGTTGTCAATTGGCGGTGTTCCGGCCTCAGAATGAGCAAACGGTTGTTGTTTTATCCGTCATCGATAATTTAGTGAAAGGGGCGGCCGGCCAGGCGGTACAAAATATGAATATTATGTTTAATTTAGAAGAAAGTAGTGGCTTGCAAGCCGTTGCCATGCTTCCTTAGTCAAGATTGAGCGAATGAGTGCTTGCAGAGTGATGATGATTTTATCGAAAAATTAAAGGCCAGGCCTATCAATGCAAAATTGTGTGATGGGCATTGTTTCATGCGGGTGTTTATGGTTCGGTTAGGGGGATTATGAAGGTTGGTCGTTTCGTCGTAAAGCCATATTTACCTTGGCGGGTTTTTTATTATTTTTTCGCTGTTATATTAGCCGTATATCTATCGTTTAGGTTTGGCCAACAAAGTGCTCTGTCTTTGAGCGCAGTACAGGCAGGTGATGAGTTACAGCGGCAGACAATGAATGCATTAAAAATCGAAAATCAGACATTGAGTGCGCAAGTCGCCATTCTGAAACGCTCACTCCAAGTCGATAGGAAGGCCAATAGTGAGGTTAAAAATAATCTAAAACAGCAGCAGCAAGAGATCCTAGCGTTGCGTGAAGAAGTGACTTTTTACCGTGGAATTGTGTCACCCGGTGAGCGTGCCTCAGGTTTGCAAATTGATAATTTTACTGTGAGTCCAACTCACGAAGCGGGTTTGTTTCACTATGAACTGGTTTTGGTTCAAGCCTTAAAAAATGACAAGTATGTGCGAGGTGTGACGGTGGTCATGATTGAAGGTTTGCGAGCCGGCAAGTCGGAGAGTCTCGCTTTGACATCAATAGCGACTGGCAAGAAGAAAAAGCAACTCAAGTTTAAATTTAGGTACTTCCAAAAGTTCGAAGGATATATTTTAGTCCCTCTCAATTTTTCACCCAGAGCTATTGAGGTTGTCGTGAAACCGTATAAGCGTAAAAATATAAAAAGGCTGTTTGATTGGGCGAGCGATGTTATGACAGTAACAAGCGATTGACGAGGGGGCGACATCTTGGTGCGGAATGTCGGTTTTCCCATCATTAAGTTGTTAGTTTAGTTTGTCGATATCTAGATAAAGGCTGCCAATAAACATTGCAATTGGTTGGCAACAAGAAGGGATATTGAGTCGTACTCGTAGGAGGTACAAGCGAAAATGATAGGTAAAAAACGTCGATCTGCAAAAATTGAGTCGCTGATTGGAAAAAATACTGAGTTGCAAGGGGATGTGCGTTTTGTGGGTGGATTGCACATTGATGGGAAAATAATAGGCAATGTTCTTGCCACTGAAGCTGGGTCATTATTAACATTGAGCGACCATGGCTCGATTGAGGGGGAGGTGCGTGTACCCAATGTGGTTTTGAGTGGTTATGTGAAAGGGGATGTTTATACGAGCGAGCGAATTGAATTAGCTTTGCACGCACGGGTGAGCGGCAATGTGTATTATAATCTGATAGAAATGGTCATGGGGGCTGAAGTTAACGGACAACTGGTGCATCAATCTGAGTTGGAAAAAAAGCCAAAGCTCAAGCCAGTACCGCATGAAGTGTTGAATAAGTCGGCAAAAGTGAGTAATAGTTGACTGAGTTGGCAGGGAATTAGATAATGGGAGGAATACCACTTTCTATTGGGAGTACCAATGATGACTGAAACTGCGATGAACGAAATGGAAAGTCCGTTAGATTTTTCCGATGCTGCCGCCAAAAAAGTGAAAGAATTGATTGACGAAGAAGGTAATAACGCCCTCATGCTAAGGGTTTTTGTGACGGGCGGAGGGTGTTCGGGATTTCAATATGGCTTTACTTTCGATGAAGTATTGAACGATGAGGATACCCAAGTTGAAAAAAATGGCGTCAAATTGTTAATTGATCCGTTGAGTTTTCAATATTTAGTCGGGGCTGAAATTGATTACACAGAGGGCTTAGAAGGTGCTCAATTTGTTATCAGAAACCCAAATGCCACCACTACTTGTGGTTGCGGCTCCTCGTTCTCTGCTTAAGGCTAACATCTCATAAGGAGGGGAGCCCCTCCTTTCTGAAAGCTATTTACGCAAAATAAACCCCGCCGAGTATCGTTGGCCGTTGTGCGCCTGTGACTTCCATTAGGCTTCCTGCTTGTTTGTTAAGTGTTTGTTTTGCAAGCCAAGAAAAAGCAATTGCTTCTACCCAGTCGGGTGAGACACCAATTTTTGTGGTTGAATAAACAGGTATTTTTTGACCAACCTCCGCGAGGTTATGTTTTATTCGGGCAATTAGCTTGCTGTTATGGGTTCCGCCACCGCAGAGATAAATTTCCTCGGTATCGGCGGCGTAGCGGGTAACATCCTGGACGATTGAGTAAGCGGTGAGTTCCATCAGGGTACTTTGTACATCTTCAGGGGCAATATGTGTGAGTTGAGCTTTCTCTAATTGAGCGCTGATCCAGTGCCCATTGAAGTATTCGCGACCGGTGCTTTTAGGGGGAGGGCAAGTGAAATAGGGGGCGGTGAGTAGTTGTGCCAGCAGGGCGGAATTAATGGTGCCTGAGTTTGCCCATTGACCACTTTCATCAAATGGTTTTTGTTGCTGTGCGTATATCCATGTATCAAGGAGCACATTACCTGGGCCGGTATCAAACCCTAAGACGGGTTGTGCGGGGGTTTTAGGTAGAATAGTGATGTTTGCCATCCCGCCGATATTTAGGATGAGGCGATTTTTTAGGCTTGAACGGAAAACTTTGTCATGAAAAGCGGGGACTAATGGTGCCCCCTGACCGCCGGCAGCCATGTCTCTTCGGCGAAAATCAGTAATGGTGGTAATGCCCGTTTGTTCAGCGATAATGTTGGCATCACCGATTTGTAGCGTAAAAGGGTGTTCTATATTGGGTTGGTGTCGTATGGTTTGGCCATGGCTGCCAATGGCGATAATTTGTGAGGCTGAAATTTTTGTCAGATTCAGCAGTTGAATGACGGCTTGGCTGAAAAGTATACCAAGTTCATGATCAAGTCGTCCCAGTCGTTCAATTTCGTTTTCACCAGGTTGGCATATATTTTTTATTTTTTCTTTTAGATTGTTCGAAATTGGTAGGCTGTGGGATTGAATAAGATGAGGACAAGAGCCACTAAATTCAACTAACACAGCATCAATTGCGTCGATACTGGTTCCCGACATCAGCCCGATATAGAGTTCGCTCATGTATTTTCTCTTCGATGGATGGGGTTAGGTCCTGGGAAAATGTGAGGCGGCGATCCATTTTTTATCGCGTACTTAGTATAAATAGAAAGCCGCTTGGTTTTATCTGGGGCTGGGTATCATATGCTTGTTCAGCATGCCTGATAAGGAAGAAAGTGAAGTTTCTGAGCGGCGAAATAAATCCAGTTGCGCAAGCAGACCTTGAGCTTGACTGGCAAAATCATCTTTATACCTCGGGTCAATTTTTGGTGATGCCGCCAAACGTATGGTTAACGGATTACGATGCGAATTATTGACACGAAATTCATAATGTAAATGCGGTCCGGTAGATCGTCCTGTGCTGCCAACATAACCAATGGTTTGCCCTTGTTTTACTTTTTTCCCTGTGGCTAAATTTTTGGCATATTTCGACATGTGAGCGTAGAGTGTGCTGTATTTTTTACCATGCTGAATGACGATGGTTTTACCGTAGCCGCCTTTGCGGCCTCGAAAAATAATTTTACCATCACCGGCGGCCTTAATCGGTGTTCCTCTCGGTGCTGCGTAATCAACCCCTTTGTGAGCTTTCATACGATTTAAAATTGGATGATAACGTTTTCCAAAATGTGAGCTAATGCGGGCAAAGTCTACCGGCGTTCTTAAAAAAGCTTTGCGCATACTTCGTCCATCCGGTGTATAGTACGAAGTGTTAGATTCGCTATCGGTATAGCGGATGGCTTGATACGTTTTATTTTGATTAATAAACTCGGCGGCGATAATCTCACCATCGCCAATGTATTTTCCGTCTAAAAATCGTTCTTCGTAAAGGATAGCAAAGCGATCATTTTTTCGGATGTCGAGTGCGAAATCGATATCCCATGCAAAAATATTTGCCATTTCCATGGTTAAGGTTTCTGATAATCCTGCTTTTTGTGCGGTCTCAAATAAAGAGGAAGTGATATTGCCACTGGCATAGGTGGTACGCCTTTCGTATTCTTTGACTTCGAGGGTGGCGCTGAAGCTGTTATCTGTATTCCGATGCACTTTAATCGTTGTATGTGTGTTTTTATAAAAAATGAGTTCTTGCAGCGTGTTATTTTCAGAGAGAATAAAGTCAAACTTCTGATCGGGAATGAGTTTGGGCAGTGATTTTGTCTCCGTATTAATGGCAAGTATTTGTCTCAGTTCTTGTAACGGGATGCTGAGTTTTGAAAAAATTTTTGCCAGAGAGTCCCCTTTTTTCACTTTAACATGATGGTATTGGAGGGTCGGTGATGGTTTCGGGGCGGGGCTTGGTATTTCGGCCTCAATGATGTCTGGAGCCGGTGGTATATTGAGCGGAACCGTGACGTGCTCTTTAGGAGTCAATGGTAAATCTACGGTGGTTCGATTGATTGGTGAATAGCTGGATTTTTTAGCTTCAGCATTATCAGTAATAAAGATAAATACGATTAATCCGAGAAATAGACTGACTAATAGGAGCGCAATATGGATTTTTTTGCTGGATTTGGTGGATTGGCGTGGGGTGTAGGGCAATTTGAAGTCGATCCCTATGGAGGATATTTGACGCATTCGGGTTCCTGTTTTATCAATTGATGCGTGGTTATATTTCAAAAATAACCATGCTAAACTCGCTATTTCTCTGTCTTTAATACTAAGGCTCTGCTGATAGATCGTCAGTTTTATATCGTCACTTAGTAAAATAAATTTTAGTAATGTTCAAGGCAATAAGCACGATGATTTCGCGATAAAGCCTCATCAGCTTAGCTATGACCGATTTTTATTCTTATTTCGTAGTCTTCTTCGATATCATTGGAATCCTCGGCTTGTTTCGTTAATCCTGAGTCAGGGCTTAAAGCTATTATGTTTTTTGGATGTGTTAAAGGCAAGTTAACGCTTGAGTTTGACATGATTTGTTCGGAAATTATGACTTTTTCTGGTGCGAGGGTTACTTCTTCAACGTTTAACTGAGATTCTGTGGCGAATTCGGCGTCAGCTTGGAGGAAGGCAGATGGCGTGTTCTCAATGATCATGGGTATTTCGATGTGCTCACCTTGTGTTGCTTTTGGTAATGGTAAAGGCTCTATTTCCGTTGGGGTTTCTAGGATGGGCTGAGTGTTTATCGCTAAGGCTGTCTCAAGAGTCATTTGTTTTTCAGCGATTTTATCTGCTTTGTTTATCGTTGTGACGCTAGCTTCAAGCGGTGTGTTGCTGGAAGACAGTAAACTGGAAAGCTCGTCAATGGCGAGTAGGGTGTCTGTGTTTACCGTGACCTCTGTATTTGACTCTGTTGGTAAATGATTGGGTGTTGATTCGTTCAAATCATCAATATTGATGACAGCTTGATGGTTGTTTCGGCTAATTTCGTTGGTCGTTTCATCGTGAGCAACGATTGGGCTGGGTGCCTCTGTAATGATATTGGTCGGGGTTTCCTCCGTGAGTATATTGTTTGTGAGTACGGGGGTGATATGCTGCTGTGCTGGCAGATTTTTTTCTGCTGTCAGCGGTGGCTGGGTGGTTTTGTTTTCTTGGAAGGATCTTAGTTTAATTTCGTTTTCATCATTATAGGTGAATAGCGTGACCTGATTGCGTCCATTTTCTTTGGAGTGATACAGTGCTAGGTCCGCTTGGCCAATAAGTTCTTCGTAATTTTGTGTTTTATTTGATAGTTGGGCAACCCCGACGCTGGTCTTGATGTTAATTTCGATGTTGTTAAACTGGACGGGTAATGAACTAATAGTGGTTCTCAATCGGTCGGCAAGTATTGCGGCGCCTTCTAATGGGGTTTCGGGTAAAATAACGGCAAACTCTTCACCGCCATAGCGAGCAACAACATCGGAGGCTCTTAAGTCACGTTGGATACGGGCGGCAGCGACTTTGAGTACTTCATCACCGGCTAAATGTCCATGAGTGTCGTTGACGTTTTTAAAAAAATCAAGGTCAATCAGGATGAAGGATAATGTGCCGCCGTAACGGGTGACTCGGCTGTATTCCCGAGAAAGAATTTCTTCTAGAAAACGGCGATTGTGGATTCCTGTCAAGCCATCTCGATTGCTCGCTTCCGTTAGCGAATGCATTGCATCCTTAAGCATGCTTTGGTAGATACTGGTATCTGTGACATCAAAGAGGGTAACACAAACGTGGGTAACTTCGCCCGCCGGGTTTTTGATCGGCAGGAAAGTACAATTTTGCCGCATATGGTCGACTCCGCCGGTGATGGGTCGATTGTGGCGAAATTTGAAGAGATAAGGGCGTTGCTCCCAAGAGGTGAAAGACAAGTTTTTTAGAATAAAAACGTTTTTTATCTTTCGTTCGAGCCATGGGCGTGGCAGTTCTGGGAAGGCATCGAATAAATTTTTACCAATGAGATCTGAGGCCTTGCGTTGACTGTAACTTTCAAGAAAATGATTCCATAACACCAGTTCACAGGCTTCGTTGACAACAAAAATCCCAACATTAGCCCGTTCAACGATAACTTCTAACATGGTTGATCTATCCACTGCTGAAGCCATCTGCTTGTGATTTGCCATGTCCACTTTTTTATAACGTCTCCAGGAAGTTGTCGATATCAAGTTGTAGCGTGCTGATACTTTCTTCTGACATCATGGTCAATAAGTGGCTTTTGAATTGGCGATTTTCCAAAGCGAAATTGACTTCTAATAGTAATGTATGGCTCCAATTAAAATCCTGTTTTGCAAAAAGCTCTTCGATGTGAACGTGTTGTGCTAGAATTGAGGGTGCGCCAAAGCTGATTTCTGCGTTCAATTGTTCAGAGACGCCATTCAAGCAAGCGCCAACGAGTACGTTGCCGACGTCTAATAGCAGCTCTGTTTCTGTGCTATGATCCATTTCGTTTGTATACCCCATTAAGTCTGCGAGATCTTTGCAGCCATGCTGATCATATATCGCGACAGCTTCACCCCGCCAGTGGTTAAAAAAAGCTTGCCGAATGGCAGAGACCTCCGTTCGCTCACTGACCAAGTTGACGATTACGCTTGGTAAATCTTCAGCTTTAACCAAACGGATGCGAGGAATGGAGAGCTCTACAAAGGTATTGAGTATCCGAGCCAGTGAATTGCCAGCGAGCCCCATGCCAATGTTGACAATTTCTTGGAGCGCTTCATGTTGATCGAGGGTTAAATTAGCTCCCAGTTGATCGCTCATGGTTCGATAATCCCGTATTCCTCGAGAATTTCAGTAATTTTTGCTGTGCTTACCGGTTTTTTAACAAACCCCATGGCACCGAGTTTGCGGACTCGCTGTTCGGCTTCAGGCTGTATATCTGCGGTAACAACGATAACGAAAGTGTCTAATCCTTCTTTTTGCAATATTTCTAATACTTGATAGCCATCCATTTCAGGCATTGTCAAATCGAGAAACATGACCTCTGCTTTTCCTTCGTGATATTGGGTCAATGCTTCAATACCATTGGCTGCTTGCGACAAATTAATGTCCCAATTGCTTGGCATTGCACGAATCAACATTTTTCGTGAAACGGTTGAATCATCAACGACGAGTACATTGGTTGTCATTATTTAGGTGTGCTCCATATTCGAGTTACTCTCCATAAAAATAAAAAGCAATGATCTATATACCCTTTATTATTTTGGTTATTATAGAAAAGCTAACCTACCTTTTTCGTTATTACATACTTTGTTAAATGTTATTGTTGAGTACGGTTATATATTGTCAAGAATACATTGGTTTTTGCAAGCAGGTTCATGACTATTCGACCTGGATCAAAATTGCTTTAATTTCGGAAGGTGTCGCGTTGTTTGAAATTTTCTTTACAATGCTTCACTATCACGAATACGTATGAAAGCCAGCGTGCGTTGCTCGCAAAGGCGTGGCTACCGTAAGTTTACTAGAGCAGCAAGGTTAACGAAAATGAATTCACACAAAGATGAAACGCTATTAATGGAATCTACCCAAGAGGTGCTGGTTGAACAAGAGTTAATCGATAAGCTGAAAAAGCAGCGGCCACTACGAATTAAAGCAGGTTTTGATCCAACAGCCCCGGATTTGCATTTAGGGCATACTGTATTATTGAATAAGCTGCGCCAGTTTCAACAGTTAGGGCATGAAGTGATATTTTTAATTGGTGACTTTACCGGCATGATCGGTGACCCTACTGGCAAAAATGTGACGCGCAAACCACTAACCAAAGCGCAGGTGTTGGCAAATTCGCAAACCTACCAAGAGCAAATTTTCAAAATACTTGATCGAGAAAAAACAACAATACAGTTTAATTCACACTGGATGAATGAATTAAATGCGGCAGATTTAGTCCAGTTGGCGGCGAAGTATACTGTTGCACGAATGTTAGAGCGTGATGATTTCAACAAAAGATATACTTCTGGTCAGTCGATTGCCATTCATGAGTTTTTATATCCGCTCATCCAGGGATATGATTCCGTGGTGCTCAAGGCCGATGTTGAGCTTGGAGGGACCGATCAAAAGTTTAACTTGCTCGTGGGTCGCGAATTGCAAAAGCACCACGGCCAAGCGCCACAGGTGGTTATTACTATGCCTATTTTAGAAGGTTTGGATGGCGTTCAAAAAATGTCTAAATCGCTAAATAACTATATTGGTATCAACGAACCGCCTGATGACATGTTTGGCAAAATAATGTCAATTTCTGATAATTTAATGTGGAGATATTTTGAGCTGCTGAGTTTTAAACCTACTGGCGAAATTATCGAGCTCAAAAAGCAAGTTGACGCCGGCTTGAATCCGCGTGATATTAAATTTATGCTAGCTGAAGAAATTATCGAAAGGTTTCATAGTCGTACTGCGGCGATAGGGGCAAAAGAACGTTTTATTGCCCGTTTCCAAAAAGGTGTTATCCCAGAAAATGTGCCGGAAATCCAAGTACGCATCGTCGATGCGCAGATAGCCATTAGCCACTTGTTAAAAGAGGCCGGGTTAACAAAAAGCACCTCAGAGGCATTACGGATGATACAACAAGGGGCTGTGAAAATAGACGGCAACAAGATAGAAGATAAGCACCTTAAAATAGCAGCAAGCACAACGCATCTGCTTCAAGTAGGAAAGCGGCGTATTGCGCGAGTGATGATTGATTGATCAGGCTGATAAGCCACCCGTAGGTATGTGCTTACATAGAGGTTGAGGTGAGTGTTCGTTTTTTAAATTCGACTATATCATGTTTTTACTATAAGCAATGTAGTCGCGATTAACTGATGGGCGTGCTATTAATTGAATTGTTGACGATATCGCTGATTTTATCACGATCACCGAAGTAGTAAAAAAAACAGTTGAGCTTTTGTTTCAGGCATGTATAATGCGCACCTCTTCGCTGGTCAGCAGGTTTCAGCAAACTGAAAGAAAGG